>JAFSGP010000012.1 GCA_017440755.1 Clostridia bacterium
ATTGCCGAATCTATTTTGACTGTATGGGCAGAAATCACCAACAAACCCGGTTCTGCTCTTCCTGAAACCGGTGGTATGGGCACCACGATCTTCACCGTTTTCGGTATCATTATGATGGTAGGTGCAGTTGCTTTTTTTACTTCAAGAAAAAGAAGTAGTGTGGCGTAAAAGAAATATTCGCTTTTGACGGAGCGACTCTTTCCTTTAGCCACCCCGCAAAGCTATTTCTTTTTCTAAACTCGATAATATGATAAATTGAAAGGAGGGAAAGACTTATGAAGAAACATTTACCGACAATTATCGTGGCGGTTATATTCCTCTGCGGTCTTTCCCTCTTTCTTTATCCTACCGTCAGCAATCTATACAATCAGCACTTAAACAATCAGCTCATTGGGGAATATAAAGAGGCGTTTTCTTCTACCGCACCCGAAGAATTTAATGAAGCAATGAAAAACGCTGTTGCTTTTAATGAGAATCGTGGAAATGAAGAAAAACTCAAAGAGCTTGGTTTAACCTATGAAAGTGTTCTTAATGTGGCAGACAACGGTGTTATGGGATATATTGAAATCCCGAAAAT
Source organism: Clostridia bacterium (assembly GCA_017440755.1). Classification (GTDB taxonomy): domain Bacteria; phylum Bacillota; class Clostridia; order Oscillospirales; family Acutalibacteraceae; genus UBA5905. Next base: position 578 of record JAFSGP010000012.1, read on the forward strand.
CAGTGTTTCTTTGATTATTTACCATACAATAGAGGAAAATGTGTTACAAAAAGGTATCGGACACGTTCCCGAAACGCATCTGCCTGTTGGCGGTAAAAATACGCACTGTGTTCTTGCGGGACATACCGGACTTCCGTCTGCAAAATTATTAACCAATATCGACCACCTTAAAGTCGGTGATCGATTCTATATTCATGTGTTAAACGAGGTTCTTGAATACAAAATTGATGATGTCTCTGTCGTAGAACCGGACGAGGTATCCCGTCTTAATGTGATAAGCGGTAAGGACTGCGTAACTCTTGTCACTTGTACACCCTACGGCGTAAATTCGCATCGCCTCTTAGTTCGAGGTGTAAGAGTTGACGGCAGTGATCTCTCGGCAAAAGAAGATGGTATTGTTAATGAACTTTTAAACATTGATATGAAATATTTGATAACCTTCTCTCTTATCGGGTTATTTATTATTTTTATTGCTGTAAAGAAATTACGGGATATTCGCAAGAAGAAAACGGCAACCACAAACGAAGGCGGCGAAAAAGCAGATGAGAACAACCCTTAAAAGAATATTTATAATAACATTGACTGTCATACTTTTGTGTTGCTCGGCATTTCCTTGTTTCGCAGCAGAAGAAAAAGGAATCATAAGTGTAACATTAGAGGATAAAAGCAAAAACAAGATAAACGATGTAACGGTCTATCTTTGCCAAGTGGCAGAGCTGAACAACAACGGATACTATCCTACAACCGCATTCGAAAGTTCGGGCATATCTATTTCCGGGCTCATAAACTCGCCCGATGAATCGTCTGCTAAATCCGTTACAGATTATATCAAGAGCAATCAAATTGAGGTACTTTCGTCGGCATCGAAAAACGGAAAAGCAACCTTTTCAGATTTGGCTTTAGGTATATGGGTTGTGTTCTGTGACCAAGACAGTAAATATACATTTAATCCATATATCGTATTTCTACCTTACGAGTCGGGCGGAAAGCTTTATTATGAAGTATCGTCTGTTCCAAAAATCGAGGATAGTAAACCTAACGAAATAAGCATATATGTTGTTAAAAAATGGGATGACAAGAATAATGCCGCCAAGAAGCGTCCCGATTCTGTAAATATTGAACTGCTGAACGGATCTGAGGTTGTTTTAGCGGCAAAACTTAGCGAATCAAACGGTTGGTCGCACACCTTTACAGGCGTTTCAAAGGATGGCAATTACTCAGTAAGAGAAAAAGCCGTTGCCAATTATAAGGCGAATTATAGCGGCGATATAACAAACGGTTTTGTGGTAACGAACACCTACAACGGAGAAAAACTTCCGCAAACCGGTCAGTATTGGTGGCCGATTATTCTTATTGCGATTGCAGGTGCCGGATTTATCGCGCTTGGAGTATATGAAGTAGGAGTAAAAAAGAATGCTAAAAAGAAATAAGGGTGTTGTTTTTCTTAGCATTGGTTGTATTCTTATCCTTATTGCTTGCGGATGGTATGTATATAATATTGTCGAGGATAAAAATGCCGGACAATATGCATCGGAAATATTAAATGAATTCGATGAGGCGCAAAATGAAAAAACAGATAAAAATGCACCTATAATCACGGTGGATGGCGATGCTTTTTGCGGTAAGGTCATTATTGAAAAATTGTCTGTGGAACTTCCTGTATATGATGAATGGAATTATACCCGCCTAAAATCTGCTCCTTGCCGATACACAGGAAGCGTTAATACAAATGATATTATAATTGCCGCACACAATTATAAAAGCCATTTTGGTTCATTAAATAAACTGATAATTGGCGATAAAGTTGAATTTATTGATGCTTACGGGAAGTCGCATCTATATGAGGTTTGTGAAATTACAACCTTAGATGGAACCGCAGTATCGGATATGCAGTCAGGCGGTTGGGCTTTCACATTGTTCACCTGCACCAAGGGTGGCGAACAACGTGTAACTGTGCGATGTGAAAGGGATAAAACATATTAAAGGAAAGATAAAAAGCAAAGATTCATTGTAAGGGTGGTGACTCGAAAAAGTCATCGCCCTTTTCACATCTCGATTTGAATTTTTAAAAACAATTGGAAATTCTACTCATAATTTCTACAAAAAGTGTGATACTAACAAAGAACAAAAATAACAATTCGACCCAAGTCCTCTAACCCCTTATGTCCAACTGGGACAAAAGAAAAAAGAGGTGAAATTGGCTCAGGCGAGGTGTAATTTGAGTAAACCAACAAATCCCGAAAACCCACATAAATACTGGGCTTTTGGCACATTTCAGAGTAGAGAAAAGGAGTAAATATATGAAAGCAACAGGAATCGTTCGTAGAATAGACGACCTTGGGCGGGTGGTTATTCCCAAAGAAATCAGAAGGACAATGCGGATTCGTGAGGGGGACCCGCTGGAGATCTTCACCGAGAAGGACGGGGAGGTCGTGTTCAAGAAATACTCCCCCGTGGGGGAACTGTCTCCCTTTGCGGTGCAGTATGCAGACGTGCTGTCCCGCGCCTGTAACATGACCGTGCTGGTGTGCGACCGTGACCACGTCATCGCCGTGGCGGGACCCAACCGCAAGGAATTCTACGAGCGGCGGGTATCCCCCCAGCTGGACGAGGTGATGGACGGGCGGCAGAGCTACGTGGCCGCCGCCGGCACCGCCCAGCGGCTTATGCCCGCCGAGGGGGTCAACCGCGCGGCATCGGTGGCGTCCCCCATTATCGCCGCCGGCGACGTGACCGGTGCGGTGTGTCTCATTCAGCCGGAGAGCGGCTCCATTCCCAGCGAGGGGGACGTGCGCCTGACGCAGGTCGCCGCCGCCTTCCTCGGTAAGCAAATGGAAGAATAACCCAAGAAAGAGCCGTGCCCGTGGGCACGGCTCTTTCTCTTTTACAGCCATTCGTCGGTGAAATAGGCGTTGGTACAGGCGTGCAGCCCCTTGCTGACGGTGACGGTGAGGCGGAAATACTTGTCCGCCGCCTCCACGGGGAACACGGCGTGGATGGGACCGTCCTCGGCTCGCACCTGCCTTCGCCACCAGTATAGCATAAAAGGCGGAAAAAGCAAGAAAAACCGTTGCAATTCGTGGGGGATAATGCTATAATCGGCGCAAAGGGAAGTGATTACAATGGCAAAGGCAAAGGCCGTGGTGTTCGATATGGACGGCACCATTCTGGATACGCTGGGGGACTTGGTCGCGTCGGTGAACTACGCGCTGGCGCAGCACGGATTCCCCACCCATACGGCGAAGGAAATTCGCTCCTATCTGGGCAACGGACCCGCCAACCTGATTATGCAGTCCTGCCCCGCGGGCACCGCGAAGGAGACGGTGGCGGCGGTGCTTGCCACCTACCTGCCGTATTACGCGGTGCACAGCCGCGATACCACAGGTCCCTATGCGGGCGTGGCGGAGATGCTTTCTCAGCTGAAGGCGGCGGGTGTGGCAATGGCGGTGGTGTCTAACAAGCAGGAGTGCGACGTGGAAGCCCTGCGGCAGGTGTATTTTGCCGATACGGTTTCGCTGGCGGTGGGCGGCTCCGAGGGCAGGCCCCTCAAGCCCGACCCCACGGGGGTGTTCATCGCTCTGGAGCGGCTGGGGGTGGCCAAAGAGGACGCCTGGTTTGTGGGCGACTCGGAGGTGGACGTGGTCACCGCCAAAAATGCGGGCATGCGTTGCGTGGCGGTTTCTTGGGGCTTCCGTGACGCCCCCGACCTGCAGGCGGCAGGGGCAGAGATTATCGTGGATACGCCGCAGGACGTGGTTAAGTACATACTGGGAGAGTGAACAAGATGGATTTTTCGGCAGTTAAGGACTATATGGACCGCTTGCACAGCGAAAAGAACGTGCCCGGTTGCGACCTGATGGTGTATTACGAGGGGAATCCCGTGTTTTACCATGCCGCCGGCTGGGCAGACGACGAAAAGACGGTGCCCGTCAGCGGGGATACCCTGTATCTGCTGTACTCCTGCACCAAGCCCATTACCACGGTGGCGGCGCTTCAGCTTGTGGAACGGGGCAAGATGACGCTGGATACCCCCGTGATGGAGTTGATTCCCGCTATGGCGGACGCCTACGTGGTGGAGAATGAGGAGAAGGTCGTGGTGGGGCACACCATGACGGTGCGCCACCTGCTGACGATGTCGGCGGGGTTTGATTACAGCGTGCAGATGCCGCCCGTGCTGGCGCTGCGGGAGAAAAACCCCGATGCCACCACCCGTGAGATGGTGGAGGCATTTGTGCAGCACCCGCTGGCGTTCCGCCCGGGACACCGTTTTGAGTACAGCCTGTGTATGGACGTGACGGCGGCGGTGGTGGAGGCGGCGTCGGGTATGTCCTTCGGCGACTACCTGCAGGCGAATATCTTCGACCCGCTGGGTATGACCGACATCGGCTTCTTCCCCAACGAGGCGCAGCAGGCGCGGCTCATCGAGCAGTACGCCTGCAATACCGAAAAGGGACTTATCAAGATTTCCAAGGATATCGGTGCTTTCCTGATGTCCTCCCGTTACGAGAGCGGCGGTGCAGGGCTGTTTGCCTCCACCGCGGCGCTGGGCAAGTTTGTGGGCGCCATCGCCAACGGCGGCGTGTCTGCCGACGGCGTGCGTATTCTGGGGGAGGACTACGTGGCGATGCTGCAGCAGCATCAGCTGGACTTTTTGGTTAACCCCGGCTTCGGCTGCGGAGCGGGTCCCAACTACGGCTACAGCTTCGGCATGCGTACGCTGAAAAATCAGAATGGCGGCGAGCGCAGCCACGTGGGGGAATTTGGCTGGGACGGCGCCGCCGGCGCCTACGTGGCGATGGACCCCGACGCCAAGGTGGGTATCACTTACTGCCAGCAGACCAAGGGCTGGCCTGTGTTCTACAACGGCATTCACGCTCCCCTGCGTGACCTGATTTACGAGGCCATCGGGGTATAAGAGAAAGAAAACGCACCTTCTGCAAAGGAGGTGCGTTTTTTGCGGGGCAAAAAGTCTGGGGGATTCGCGGGCGAACGCAGTTCGCCTCTACGAAGAAAAACGGAAGCATAACACGTAGGGCGGGGGCTTGCTCCCGCCGCCAAAGCATATACAAATCCAACGGCAGGACCAAGACTGTGCCCTACAACGGAATTTTTAGTTTACATAATCCCCGAAGGCGGATAGCTGAGTGCGCCTCCCGCCAATGTCTACAAGCCAAAAAAGAGCGAAAAAAAGGCTATTTTCCGCCGTATTTCTTTCTCATCCCCCTTGACAGCACACAGGTGCGCGAGTATAATTGTATACAATTATACGAAACAGAGAGGAGTGACCGTTTTGCTGGAGTTATCCAACAAGAGTAACGTTCTGGAGCAGAAGATTTACAAGTATTCTCTGCAGGATGTGGAGAATCCGGAGCTGTATCGAGATATATACGACTACGAGTCGGTGCCAAAGGTGGCCTTTAACCACCGCCGCGTGCCCATGGGAATGCCGGAGGAGATTTGGATTACCGATACCTCCTTGCGGGACGGGCAGCAGTCGGTGGAGCCCTATTCGGTGGAGCAGATAGTACGGCTGTACCAGTTGATGAGCAAGCTGGGCGGTCCCTTCGGCATCATTCGTCAGACCGAGATGTTTGTGTACAGCGAGAAGGACCGCAAGGCGCTGGAAAAATGTCAGGAGCTGGGGTTGAAATTCCCCGAGATTACCACCTGGATCCGTGCCAATCGAGAGGATTTCAAGCTGGTGCGGGATTTGGGTATCCGTGAGACGGGCATTCTGGTCAGCTGCTCGGATTATCACATTTTCAAGAAACTGAAGATGACCCGCAAGCAGGCGATGGACCAGTATCTGGCCGCGGTGGCGGATGCATTTGAGGCGGGGGTAATGCCCCGCTGTCATCTGGAGGATATCACCCGCGCCGATTTCTACGGCTTTGTGGTGCCTTTTGTCAACGCGCTGATGGAGATGAGCCGCGATGCGGGCATTCCCGTGCGTATCCGTGCCTGCGATACCATGGGCTACGGTGTTCCCTATACCGGCGTGGCGCTGCCCCGCAGTGTCCCCGGCATCATCTACGGCTTACAGCACTATGCCGACGTGCCAAGCGAACTGCTGGAGTGGCACGGACACAACGACTTCTACAAGGCGGTGGCGAACGCCTCCACCGCGTGGCTGTACGGCGCATCGGCGGTCAACTGCTCCCTGTTGGGTGTGGGTGAGCGGACGGGCAATGTGCCGCTGGAGGCAATGGTAATGGAGTATGCCTCCTTGCGCGGCTCCTTGGACGGTATGGACACCTCGGTGATTACCGAAATCGCCGAGTTTTTCAAGAAGGACATCGGCTACAAGATTCCCCCGATGACCCCCTTTGTGGGACGGAATTTCAACGTCACCCGCGCGGGCATTCACGCGGACGGTCTGTTGAAGGACGAGGAAATCTATAACATCTTCAACACCGAAAAGATTCTGGGCAAGCCCGCCTCGGTGCTCATCAGCAAGACCTCGGGTCTGGCGGGCATCGCCTACTGGATTAACGCCAACTACGGATTGACCGCCGACGAGCAGGTGGACAAGCGCAGCCCCTTGGTCATCGCCATGAAGGAGTGGGTGGACAAAGAATACGAGGGCGGTCGCCAGACCACCCTCACCACTGCCGAACTGGAGCAGAAAATTGAGGAATTATCCGACGGCAAGTTGTGCCGACTGTGAGGTGAAGGGTATGACGGAACATAAGAGTGTATCTCTCGCCGACTGCGTGTTCGAGCGGTTGGAGAACGATATTTTAGGCGGCAAGTATGCCTACGGTGAGGTGCTCACCGAGGCGAAGCTGTCGGAGGAGCTGGGGGTCAGCCGCACCCCCATTCGGGAGGCGATTCGCCGTCTGGAGCAGGAAAATATCCTGCGGGACTCCGGCCGCGGGCTGGTGGTGCAGGGCATCACCCCCGCCGACGTGGCGGACATTCTGGATATCCGCCTGCTGATTGAGGGGGAGGCGGCCCGTCGCGCGGCGGCGCATATGACCCCTCAGCAGAAGCAGGCGCTGATGGAGGCGGTGGAGCTGCAGGAGTTCTACGTATCCAAGCAGGACGCGGAGCGCATTCAGACGCAGGACCACCACTTCCACGAGGGCATCTATGCAGGCTGCGGCAGCATTACCCTGCAGAGCACCTTGGTGCCGCTGCACCGCAAGGCGCAGAAATTCCGCCGCGCCTCGGTGGAACGCCCCGAGCGGGCAATGGAGTCGGTGCGGGAGCACCGCGCCATTGCACAGGCTATTCTCGCCGGCGACGGCGAGCTGGCGGCACAGCTGACAACCCAACACATTGAGCAAGCTCGCAAGAGTATGATAGGCAAAGGAGAATAACTATGGGACTGACGATTGCACAAAAAATTATCCGTGACCATCTGGTCAGCGGGGAGATGGTGCCCGGCACCGAGATTGCCCTGCGCATCGACCAGACGTTGACCCAGGACGCTACCGGCACGATGGCGTATCTGGAGTTTGAGACGATGGGCATTCCCCGTGTGCGCACCGAGCGCAGCGTGGCGTACATCGACCACAACACCCTGCAGTCCGGCTTTGAGAATGCGGACGACCACCGCTATATCCAGTCGGTGTGTAGGAAGCACGGTGTCTACTTTTCTCGCCCCGGCAACGGCATCTGCCATCAGGTGCATCTGGAGCGGTTTGGCAAGCCCGGCAAGACCCTCATCGGCTCGGACAGCCACACCCCCACCGGCGGCGGCATTGGTATGCTGGCCATGGGCGCGGGCGGTCTGGACGTGGCGGTGGCCATGGGTGGCGGTGCCTATTATATCACCATGCCGAAGATGTACAAGGTGGAGCTGACCGGTAAGCTGCGTCCCTTCGTTACCGCCAAGGACGTGAGTCTGGAGATTCTGCGCCAGCTGTCCGTCAAGGGCGGCGTGGGCGCTATCATCGAGTGGGGCGGCGAGGGCGTCGCCACCCTGTCGGTGCCGGAGCGTGCCACCATCACCAATATGGGCACCGAGCTGGGTGCCACCACCTCTATCTTCCCCTCGGACGAGACCACCCGCCAGTTCCTGAAGGCGGAGGGTCGTGAGGAGGATTATATTCCCCTCGCCAGTGACCCCGACGCCGAGTACGATAAGATTCTGCACATTGACCTGTCCACGCTGGAGCCGCTTATCGCCTGTCCTCACAGCCCCGACAACGTGGTTCCCGTGTCCTCTCTGAAGGGCACCAAGGTAGATCAGGTGTGCATCGGCTCCTGCACCAACTCCTCTCTGCAGGATATGCTGAAGGTGGCGGCTCTTCTAAAGGGCTGTACCATTCAGCCCTCGGTCAGCCTGTCCATTTCCCCCGGCTCTAAGCAGGTGCTGACCATGCTGGCGGACTGCGGTGCTCTCACCGATATCCTCGCCAGCGGCGCCCGCGTGCTGGAGTGCGCTTGCGGTCCCTGCATCGGCATGGGCTTCAGCCCCAATTCCGGCGGCGTGAGTCTGCGCACCTTTAACCGCAACTTTGAGGGACGCAGCGGCACCGCCGACGGGCAGGTGTACCTGTGCAGTCCGGAGACCGCCGTGGCGGCGGCTCTGACCGGCGAGATTACCAACCCGATGCTGCTGGGCGAGATGCCGGCCATTCGGTTCCCCGACGCCTTCCGCATCGACGACAGCGCCGTGCTGGCGCCCGCCGACGAGTCCAAGGCGGCAGACGTAGAGGTGCTGCGCGGTCCCAACATCAAGGAGTTCCCCAAGAGCTTCCCGCAGGAGGATACCCTCTCTGCTCCGCTGGTGCTGAAGGTGGGGGACAACATCACCACCGACCACATTATGCCCGCAGGCGCGAAAATTCTGCCCTACCGTTCCAACATTCCTCACCTGTCCCAGTTCTGCTTCGGCGTCTGCGACCAGACCTTCCCCGAGCGGGCGAAGGCGGCGGGACAGTCCATCGTGGTGGGCGGCAGCAACTACGGACAGGGCTCCTCCCGTGAGCACGCGGCGCTGGTACCGCTGTATCTGGGTGTGCGTGCGGTCATTGCTAAGTCCTTTGCCCGTATCCATGCGGCAAACCTGATTAATGCAGGCATTATGCCTCTGACCTTTGCCGACCCCGCCGACTACGACAAGCTGGCGCAGGACGATGCGCTGGAGCTTACCGCCGTGTACGCGGGTATGGACAGCGGTAACATCACCCTGACCGATAAGACCACCGGCGAGCAGTTCACCCTGTGCGCCGATTTCACCGAGCGGCAGAAGGCAATCCTTAAGGCGGGCGGTCTGCTTGCCTATACTAAAGAAATGGGAGAGAATTGATATGAACCAGTACATTGAACAAGCCGTGGAGAATTTCCGCACCCTCATCACCGAGCAGCTGGAGCGCCAGAACCGTATGGAGGCGGGCGCGCAGGCGAAGGATTTCGCTAATTTGGAGAAAATCGTCATCGGCATCTGCGGTGGCGACGGCATCGGCCCCATCATCACCCACGCGGGTCAGGACGTGCTGGCATTCCTGCTGGCGGACGAGGTAAAGAGCGGTCGCGTGGAGTTCCGCGAGATTGACGGGCTGACCATCGAGCGCCGCACCGAGCTGGGCAAGGCGATTCCTGACGATACCCTGGCCGCCCTCAAGGAGTGCGACGTCATTCTGAAGGGCCCCACCACCACCCCCCACGGCGGCAATCTGGAGAGCGCCAACGTGGCGATGCGCCGCGAGCTGGACCTGTACGCCAACGTGCGCCCCACCTGCGTGCCCGAATTGGGCATTGACTGGGTGTTCTACCGCGAGAACAGCGAGGGCGAGTATGTCCTCGGTAGCCGCGGTGTGGAGATTCCCGACAAGCTGGCAATGGACTTTAAGGTGACCACCGATGCGGGTACCCGCCGCATCGCCCGCGCCGCCTTCGAGTATGCCAAGAATAACGGCAAGGACAACGTGGCTATCGTCACCAAGGCGAATATTATGAAAAAGACCGACGGCAACTTCTCCCGCATCTGCCACGAGGTCGCCGCCGAGTATCCCGGCATCACCGCCGAGGACTGGTACATTGACATTATGACCGCCAATCTGGTCAACGAGGCGCGCCGCAGCCAGTTCCAGGTGTTCGTGCTGCCCAACCTGTACGGTGACATCATCACCGACGAGGCCGCCCAGATTCAGGGTGGTGTGGGCACCGCAGGCTCCGCCAACGTGGGCGACCAGTATGCGATGTTCGAGGCGATTCACGGCTCCGCTCCCCGTATGATTGAGATGGGTCGCGGCGACTATGCCAACCCCGCCTCTGTACTGAAGGCCTGCGCCATGCTGCTGCGCCACATTGCCAAGGCGGAGGAGGCGGAGAAGCTGGAGAAGGCTCTGGCTATCTGCAACGAGAAGATGAATATGACCGGTCGCCCCGGCGGCAACACCTGTGCGGAGTTTGCACAGGCGGTGATGACCGCCGTGCAGGAGATGTGATATGGAGCTGCGTGAGATTCTGCCGCTGGTGGACCATACGGAGCTGAACCCCGCCGCCACCTGGGAGGATGTTCGCACTCTGTGTGACGATGCCGCCCGTTTCGGCACCGCTACAGTGTGTATCCCGCCCTGCTACGTGAAGCAGGCGGCGGCGTATCTGGAGGGGCGCTTGCCTGTTTGCACCGTCATCGGCTTCCCCCACGGCAACAGCGCCACCGCCGCCAAGGTGAACGAGGCGGCACAGGCGGTGGCGGACGGCGCCGCCGAGGTGGATATGGTCATCAATATCGGCTGGGCGAAGGACGGTCGATTTGCCGATATTACCGCCGAGATTGCCACCATCAAGCAGGCGGTGGGGGATAAGTGCCTCAAGGTCATTATCGAGGCCTGCCGCCTCACCGATGAGGAGAAGGTGGCCCTCTGCCGCTGTGTTACGGAGGCGGGGGCGGACTTCATCAAGACCTCCACCGGCTTTTCTGCGGGCGGAGCGACGGCGGAGGATATCCGCCTGTTCGCCGCCCACGTGGGTCCCGCTGTGAAAATTAAAGCCGCCGGCGGTATCCGTACGGTGGCGTTCGCCGCCGAGCTTATTGCCTGCGGCGCTCACCGCATCGGTGCCAGCGCCCTGGTGAAGCTGGCGAAGGAAAATAAATAAACAAAAAAGCCAACCACCTCATAGAGTGTGGTTGGTTTTGTTTTTTGTTTGCCTATTTTTGCATACAGGGATTGTTCGTCCGATCAAGGAGGAAATCGACACTTACGTCGTAATAGTCTGCCAATTTGATTAGGACTTCAGCCGTTAATGAAATAACGCCGTTTTCGTATTGGGAATACGTGTTTTGCGATACATTCAGGATTTGTGCAATATCTTTCTGTTTTATATCCCGATCCTCTCGAATACCTCGCAGGTTTCTGAATTGCATACGCATCGCCTCCGCGATTATTATGCAATATCTGCAATAGAGATATTGACTTTTATCTGTAATACAGATAAAATAAGAAGAAAAACCGTCTCAGGGGTTGGTACAATGCAAAACTTTCTGTCTTATTATTTCGCTGCCACGCAAAGCATTCGCGTGCAAGAAAGATTAAGGTGACACGCGTAATCCGAACCTGCCTCAGAGCGGGGTGTTTCGGTGCTTTTCGCCCAATTTGTTCTCGCAAGGCGGCAGCCTTGCTTCGTCCAACTTGAGCAAAAATCTCTCGAAACCTCCTCGCTTTGAGGTCGAAGATTTTGAAAAGAGCGGATTTTTGGTCAACCAAGGCATAAAACGCAGGAAATACTGTACGTATTTCCGAGTATTTTAACGACGGGTGAACGGAAATCCGCCTTTTCAAAACAAGTTCGGATTACTTGTGTCACCTTAAGAAACGGAGGAACAGCAAGACTTTCATTAGCCCGAATTGTGAGCTCTTTGGTAAAACTGGCAGATGCAAGGAAGAACCTGTTGGAGGAACGGTATCAAGATGTGTGCCATCTGTTTTCAGCGTATCAAGAGAGAAACGAAAAAGTAACGTATGATTGGAAAATGTATAAAACGGTCGCAATGTCGATTATTAAAAAGTTTGATGCCCTTGCTCCGTATGAAAAATACTGCGGTCGAAAGGAAGTAGTCTGGTATGCCGTTATGGAGCGTATCCGCAATGACAAGGAATAAAGGCTTTGTGCCCTGGTCAAGCTGGCGAAGGAAATGTAGGGGCGAACTGTGTTCGCCCGCGGCGGGAGCAAGCCCCCGCCCTACGTTAAGCCTATATCGTAGGGGGCGATGCCCACATCGTCCCGCGCAATACAACAAAAACCAGCCCGCAGGCGCTTGCCTGCGGGCTGGTTTTCTATACAATAAGTAATATTTAACCAATCAAATCCTCGCCGTTGACAAATTCGAAGCCCGCATCGGCGATGAGGGTCGCCGCCAGATCGATCTTCGCCGCCGCATCGGGCTGATAAGCATAGTAGTCGGGATAGTAGTACTGCTCGTGAATGAGGAAGCCCAGATACTCGTTGTCCAGAGCGGGGACGATGTCCTCCCGCACCTGCTCGAAGTTTTCGCACAGGTTGATGGTGCCGGTGTTGCAGTACACCTTGAACCAAAGCCCGGTCTCCTCGTCCTTAATGGCGTCCAGGGTGGTCTTGGTGGCCTCCCACTGGGCCTCGGTCAGGTGGTTCCAGCCACAGGCGGAGTAGCTGATAGCTACATCGCGGCTCTTGCGGAAGAATACCTTGGTCTCGGGCTTGCGGTTCTGCAGCAGACGGGCGGCGTGACCGTAGGGCAGGGAGTTGACGTCCCCGTTGTACTCCTCTACCTCGCCATAGGTGCAGCACACCATCTCGGTGCCGCAGTCCTTCAGCGCCTTACAGGCGTCCTTGCTCAGGGGCAGCCAGTGGGTGCACAGCGCCTTTTTCGCCCAGCTGTTTTCACCCGCGAAGCGGATAACCTCCCGCTCCATAGCCAGAAACAGGTCCTTGATGTCCTGATAGTCGGCGTTGATGTTGGGGTAGTCGGGGAACTCCTCCTTGGCGTGGAAGGCAAACTTCAGCCAGTCGCTGTTGGCCTCAAACTCCGCCTTGTAGGCGTCGGTCATATCCGCCAAGGAGAACTCGTCGTTACCATAGAAGTAGTCGGTGCGGTAGAACAGGTTCATCTGCACCTTCAGACCGGTCTTATCGTGGGTCTCCTTGAGGGATTTGAGGAAATGATGCTCGAAAATCGAGGCGGGACGCTGACGGGTCAGGTCGCGGAACACCCAGATAACGTCATCAATAAAGAAAAAGGCTTTTTTACTCATAGTGTGTTTTCTCTCCTTCGCAATGTTTTCGCTACTCATTATAGGAACACGTCGAAGGCAAAACAAGAGCAAAAAGAATAAAAGACTATACAAAACAACGATTTTATGCTATACTGGGCGCAAAGGGAGAGGTGATTCCGATGTTTTATGCTTGTTTATCCTTTACGGGACTGCCGAAAGTCGGCTTTGCCCATCATTTCTATACCGAGAATTACGGCACGTATCAGGCGCCGGACGATAGCACCTTTGAGTTGGTGTATATCAAGCAGGGCGGCATCACGGTGGAGCTGTACGGCGAGCGGTTTACCGCCCAGCCGGGCAGCCTGCTGCTGCTGTACCGCCACCTGCCGGCGAGATTAACCTCTACTGACAGCACGGCACAGAGCCATTGCAGCGTGCAGTTTTCCCTGCCCTGCGAGGTAACGATTCGCTGGGAGGGGACCCCGCCGCCTGCGGATTTTGCGGGCATTTTGCTGCCGATGGTGTACCCACCAGGCGAGGAGACCGAGCGGATCAAGCGGGAACTGTACGGCATCGTGTCGGATCTGGGCATCTCCCGCGAGGAGAACGAGCGCTCCGCCTCGCTGCGGGTAGTGGGTCTGCTGGGGCGGCTGAGCAGCCTCTACGGGCGCAACCTGCACAGCAGCGCCTCCTCGGTGCTCAGCTATCGGGTCAAGCGGTATATCGCCGCCCATCTGGGACGCCGCAGTATCACCCTGCAGCAGCTGGCAGCGGAACTGGACAAAACACCTAATTATATCAACGCGGTGTTCAAGTCGGTCAACGGCATCACCATTCACCAGTATATCAACAGGGAGCGGGTGCGTATGATGGCGGACCTGATGGAGCATCGGGGTCTGTCCTTTCAGGAGGCCTGCGAGAACGTGGGGGTGGAGGAGCCCACCTACGGCTACCGCCTCTTCAAGAAGCAGATGGGGGTATCCCCCGGGGAGTACCTCCGCGGCACCCACGTGGTGAAATAGACTTTTTTTGTAGGGACGCCTCTACAAGCCTCCCCTGTGCAAGGGGAGGGGGACCGCCGAACGGCGGTGGAGGGGTTGTCTGTATAAGCTTAACGGAACGGATAAATCCGTTCCCTACGAACGCCCGTTTGGAATCCCCCCTGTCACCTATCGGTGACATCCCCCCTTTAGGCAAGGGGGGCTTTCGAAGGGGGCGACTATCAGTCGCCCATCGAACCTGTATAAACCGCAAAACGTAGGGAAGGTATTTATGCCTTCCGCTTTCGGAACGGATAAATCCGTTCCCTACGGAAAAGCGCCACCGAATTTCGGTGGCGCTTGTGTTATTTCTATTCCCCCAATTTTTCCCAATATGCACCTACATCAAAGTCGTCCAGCCCGCTGTCCTTGCGCAGGTACAGGGGGTGGTGAGGGTGTCCCGCCTTGCTGCGCTTGCCCGCCGTCACCCAGCGGGCGCCGTACTCCTCGCCGATAGCCAGCATATCCTGCAGGCAGGCAAAGAGGTAGGGGCGCTTTTCAATAATGGTGCCCCACGCCGCCCATACGGTGGGGGTGACCCCCTCGCCGCAGCCGCTGAGGATATAGCGGAACGCCTCCATATTCTCCCGATGGAGGACGGGGTTGAGGGCGGCGTCCATATCGTCGGGGTTGGTGGCGCGCTGGGCGTAGACGTTGAACATAATGAAGCTGTCAAATCCGTTGTGGGCGGCGATGCGTTCTACCGATTTGAGGGTGTTGTCCAGATCCCCCGGCACGGCGGTGGAGGGGTTGATGCCGATGCAGATGAGGGGATTTTCACCCCTCGTCCCCAGAATATACCGATAGGGGGCAAAGGCGGAGGGCACGTACAGCCATTTTTCCCGATCGTAGTCGCAGGGGGCGGTGTGCTCCGCCTCCAGTGCGGCGGCGAAGGAGCACAGCTCCAGTTGGTTTGTGTCAGCGGTGGGTATGTACATAGCAGCGCCTCCCTTTCTTTTCCCCATTATAGCGAAAAATCCGCTTTTCCGCAACCGTTTCTGCATTTTTTCTTTGTGTTGCCCCGCCGAGGTCGGTACAAACTCCAAAACGTAGGGAAGGCATTTATGCCTTCCGCTTTTGGAACGGATAAATCCGTTCCCTACAGCTTCGCACACACCACAAAACATAGGGGCGGGCGTCCTCGACCGCCCGCAGGATACCCACCCCTCGTCGCAACAACCGCTGTTCACAAAATATTCTTTTCTTTTCGCATAACCTGTGCTATACTGGATGCAGTAAAAAGCTAAGGAGAAATGCATATGTCAATTAAAGTACAAAAGATTCTTTGTTTTATTCCCGTTGTCAATTTGATTGTTACGCTGTTTTGCTGGTTTTTGATGCTTAAAAACAGCGGCGGTGTTTTGACTGTCTTTAAGACGTTCTTCAAACTGGCGCTGGTGCTTCTTCCGGTATGCCTACTGCACTCATTGCTTGCAGATAAGATCACTTCGCAACCTCTATCGTCGATTATAGCGTATGTGTTTCTGTACTTATATCTTCTCGGGCCTTCCCTGGTTTTTGTTCACGAGCAAAAGTCTTCGAAATAAGGCGGGAAGGTCTTGCCTTTCAAGATTTACCAGCTGTCCATTTCGGGCAGCCGGTTTTTCTATGCAACGCAACCTGTTCACAAAATCTTTCTTTTCTTTTCGCATAACCTGTGCTATACTAAAACAAGGAAGTTGCGTGCTTTCGCAGACTTTTGCGAGGGGGGATTGCGGTGTTTTCGGTTGTGAGGTCGGTTTTAGCGGGAGTGGTTGTTTCACTTCTGCTTCTGCTGATACATAGATATAAACCGTTGACCAAGAAAATAGCCATCGGTTCCGCTATCGGTTGGATTGTTCTAAGTCTTGCTTTGAGTTTTCTCCCTTTTGAAAACAGTTTTGTTACTTTTTCATCGCCGGAAGCGGCATATAAATATTACTATCCCACGGCATCCCCCTATCAGATAATCAAAGGTAACGAAAGCGATTTGGTTTTAGGCGATGGGAGAGATGGGACAACCACTATTTTAATCGTACCAAAAAATGAAGATGGTTGGAAAGTGGGAATAGGATCCGAGATTAACACTGTTTACAATGGAATCGCAGGCACGCTTCCGGTGCAAATACATCGGTATAAGGACAGTAACGACTATTATATTACGGTTTTTGGCGAGCACGGAAAAGAATTATCCATATCGGATAACAGGGGTTCTACCTTTGCCTCTGACCTGCAACTACGAAATGTTTATCGAGCACACATTGCCGACATGAATCGGCAATATGAATTGACCGTTAACGGCGAAAAGATCGATTTATTTCAAGCAAAGCATATTCTTATCAACAAACTGTGAGCACTGCAGGAACGGTCGGAGAAATCTGACCGTTCTTTGCTTACAAAAAATCTTTTCTTTTCACATATCTTGTGCTATACTGGATGCAGTAAAAGGCTAACATTTTCGAACTTCTTGACAGCGTTTTTTAAAACAAATGCGGAGGGTGTCACTATGAAAGGCATTAAAATAGTTATAATGCTGCTAATGTTCTCATTATTCATAAACAGTATAATAATAGTTGGTGCCACAAGCCAAGGATATCCTACACACCCCATATCTAAAGAAAGAAGAGAAGAACTTTCAAACAGTATCAACCTATCTAAAATGACAAAGGAACCCGAAAAGCGAGGTGTTGAATGTTTTGCCGTCAATGAAGAGGGTTTGCTTGCTGTTGGTTTGGGAGCGCTCTCCAAAAAAGAAATAGCTGTTTACTCGCCGGACGGTGTATTTCAATATGGGTATACGTTTAATAAAGACGGCGAATTTGGCATTGAATGGGAAAACGATCAGATCGTTATTTATTTTATTCGTGGGGATTTTGCAGTTGCCGTAACTGCTGAAGGTAAGATCGAACGAATTGTGGAGATTTTGCCGCCGGATAGCGACAGTGCTTATCGAAAGCATCCGGCTTTTGCCACAAAACAAATGGCGAACGAAAAGGAGTACGTTCTAAAAAACGGCCTTGGCTTTTGGAGCTTTTTCGTTTCAGGATATACTCAAATAGAAGTTACTGACAGTTTAGGGAATGTACAGACAATTTATGATGCTGACCAATCTCAACAAATAAGCGCTATTATCGTATTTGCTTTTATCCTTCTATTTGCAGGTATCGTGTTGGTACCTATCATTCGTCAAATTGTTCGTTTTGTGAAGAATGAAGTGCTGGACCACTGAATAGTGCCAAAAAGTAGCAGCCGGCTGTCCATTTCGGGCAGCCGGTTTTTCTATGCAACGCAACCTGTTCACAAAATCTTTCTTTTCTTTTTACATATCTTGTGCTATACTGGAATAAGATAGTAGTCTGTCAAAGGAGGTCTTTCTATGAAACTACATTTTCTCGGCGCTGCCCACGAGGTAACGGGGTCCTGCACCCTGTTGCAGACCAAAAATCACCGCATTCTGGTGGACTGCGGTATGGAGCAGGGCGCCGATATATACGAAAACCCCGCCCTGCCCGTCACGGCGGGGCAGATCGATGCGGTGCTGCTCACCCACGCCCACATCGACCATTCGGGGCGCATTCCCATGCTGGTGGCGCAGGGCTTTGACGGTCCTATTTTCACCACCGGCGCCACGGCGGCGCTGTGCCGGATTATGCTGATGGACTCCGCCCATATCCAGGAGTTTGAGGCGGAGTGGCGCAACCGCAAGGCAAAGCGCAACGGCGAGCCCGCCTACGAGCCGCTGTACACCGCCGAGGACGTACAGCGCACCCTGCCGCTGATCCAGCCCTGCGAGTACGGCAAGCCGTACTCTCTCTTTGACGACGTGACGGTGCAATTCACCGATGCGGGGCACCTGCTTGGCTCCGCCAGCATCTCGGTGACCGTCACCGAGGACGGGGGGAGCGAGACCGTGCTGTTTTCGGGGGACCTTGGCAACGTGTCCCGCCCCCTCATTCGTGACCCCCAGACCCCTCCCGCCGCCGACTATGTGGTCATCGAGTCCACCTACGGCGACCGCCTCCACGGTGACCGCCCCGACTACGTGGGGCATCTGAGCCGTGTGCTGCAGCGCACCTTTGACCGTGGCGGCAATGTGGTGATCCCCTCCTTTGCGGTGGGACGCACCCAGGAGCTATTGTACCTGCTGCGGGAGATTAAGAACCGTGGCTTGGTCACGGGACACGGGGATTTCCCCGTGTGGGTGGATAGCCCGCTGGCGGTGGAGGCCACCAACATCTACAGCGGCGACCTTAAGGGCTACTACGACGAGGAGACGCTGGAGCTGCTGGCGCAGGGGGAGAACCCCATTCGCCTGTCGGGGCTGAACCTGTCCATCACCAGCGACGATTCCCGCGCCATTAACTTCGATAAGACCCCCAAGGTGATTTTGTCTGCCTCGGGCATGTGCGAGGCGGGTCGTATTCGCCACCACCTGAAGCACAACCTGTGGCGGGAGGACTCCACCGTCCTCTTCGTGGGCTACCAGTCGGAGGGCACCGTGGGACGCAAGATTATCGACGGCGAGCCGTACGTCAAACTCTTCGGCGAAGAGGTGCGGGTGCGTGCCCACATTGAAACCTTGGAGGGCATCAGCGGTCACGCCGACCGCGATATGCTGCTTGGGTGGCTGGGTCGCCTGCCGCAGAAGCCCACCCGTGTGTTCGTCAACCACGGCGGGGACGAGGTGTGCGACCATTTCGTCACCAGCATCAAGGAGACCTTGGGTCTGGACGCGGTGGCGCCCTACAACAATGCGCTGTACGATTTGGAGAGCGGGCTGTGTCTGGACGAGGGCATTACCACCCGCATCGTGAAGAAGCCGTCCACCTTCGGGCGCGCCAATGTGGCGGCATCGGCGGTGTTCCAGCGGTTGCTGGCGGCGGGTCGCCGTCTGCTCACCGTCATCGAGCACAATCGTGGCGGCGCCAACAAGGACTTGGCGAAGTTTGCCGACCAGGTCACCGAGCTGTGCAATAAGTGGGATCGATAGGAGGAAACCGTATGGTATTTCATATTGCCGAGGGCAATCGGCGGCTGACCGAGGACGCCGCCGCCTTCATTCGTGAGGCGGACGCCGCCTACGACGCTCGTCTGGAGGAGATTGCCGCCTATATCCGCGCCCACGCGGACACCTGTCCCGTTGTGCTGCTGTCGGGTCCCTCGGGGTCGGGCAAGACCACCACGGCAATGATGCTGGAGAAAAAGCTGGACACGTGGGGCTACGAAACCCACACCCTGTCGATGGACAACTATTTCCGCACCCTCACCCCCGAGCAGCACCGTCTGCTGGAGGAGGAAAAGCTGGATCTGGAGTCCCCCGAGCGGGTGGATATCCCCCTGCTTACCGCCCAGCTGCAGGATATCGTGGCAGGCAGGACGGTGCAGGTGCCCCGCTTTGACTTCCACGCTCACGCGCGGGCGGCGGACACCGTTCCCCTCACCCGCAAGCCGGGGGAGGTCGTTATTTTAGAGGGTATTCACGCCCTCAATCCCGCGGTGGTCACCCTGCCCGAGGAGCAGACGGTGCGGCTGTATGTCAGCGTGCGCACCCGCGTGGAGACGGCCGAGGGGCGGATTCTACACCCGATGTGGCTGCGCCTGTTGCGGCGCATGCTGCGGGATACCCTCTACCGCGGGCGGCAGCCTGCGGACACCCTGCAGATGTTTGCCAGCGTCCAGCGGGGGGAGGACGCCTACATTATGCCCTATAAGTACCGCTCCACCTTTGACGTGGACACCTTCTGCCCCTACGAGGTGTACGTGTACCGCCGCTACCTGTGGGAGCAGCTGCAACCTCTGGCCCGCCACGCCGAGGTGGCGGGACTGCTGCCCGTGCTGGCGGAGGCACAGCCGCTGGATAAGGAGCTTGTCCCCGAAACCTCCCTTATCCGCGAGTTTATCGGCGACAGCGTGTATCATAAGTAAAAAGCAGAGCGAAGCCTCACGGCTTCGCTCTGCTTTTTATGCATTTTCTTCGTTTTCCATATCGTCCAAAGCGTATTTGCAGCATTGGAGCACCAACAGATTAAAGGAAATATTGTTGTCTGTCGCTACCTGGTTCAACTGCTCGAACAGTGGCTCGGTAAACCGCACGGTACGAGGGATATTGGCACTTTTGAGATCTTTATTTACCTTAAACATTTTCATCACCCAACTATAATTATGTTCACTTTTGGTTGCATTTATATAACCAAAAGTGGTTGCATTTTTATAGGTGGTGTGCTATGATTAAAATGCGGAGGTGATTGGATGAATTGTGAAAATTATTTTTGCGTATATCAGGAAAACGGCAGGTGTGTTCTGATGTCGGTAGATCTGGATGTGCAAGGGCGGTGCAAAGCCTGTATCTACCTGCCTATGGATGACAAAGTGAAAGACCTGAAGGCAGAGGTGCGAAGAAAATACAACGAAGAGGCTTGAAGCAACCCGCTTCAAGCCTCTGCTTTATTTTATATTCTCTTTCGGGTTCAGCCAGCCCTGTCCCAGCACCTCGTCGGTGGACAGCAGCATAAAGAAGGCATCGGGGTCCACCTCGAACACCAGCCGCTTGAGGCGGAACACCTCGTCCCGACGGACGGCGCACAGAATCATCTGCTGGTCCTGCCCCGTAAAGGCACCGTTGGCACGCAGCAGGGTGGCACCCTGGTCCAGCCGTCCCGTAATGGCTTCGGTGAGCTCCGGCTGTTTCCGAGACAGAATCATCGCCATCTTGCCCCGCCGTCCGCCGTACACCAGCCAGTCGGTAATCTGGGAGGTGACGAACACCAGCACCACGGCGAACATCGGGCTTTCCAGCTGTCTGTAAACCAAAGCGGACAGGGCGATGATGACGCCGTCCACCAGCAGCATCAGCTTGCCGATGGGAATGTGGGGGCGTTTTTTCTCCAGCAGGCGGGCGATGATTTCGGTGCCGCCGGTGGAGCCGCCACGGTTGAGGAACAGACCCACGCCGATGCCCATCAACACACCGCCGAACAGGGACGCCAGCATCACGTTGTCGGTGAAATCGGGAATCAGCGGCTCCAGCACGTCAATAAAGGTATTGGTCAGCAGGGTAGCGACCACCGTGCGTATGGCCATTCGCCGTCCCAACCCCACCCACGCTAAGATGAGCAGGGGAATATTGATGCAGGTGGAGGTCAGACCGATGGGCAGCTCGAAGGGCAGCCCCCACTGCACGCTCAGGTAGTTGAGCATGGTGGCAATACCCGTTACACCGCCGGGGGCTAAATTGTTGGGGGCGGTGAACATCACGATAGCAATGGAAAAGGTGATGGCGCCGCCGAGAAACATAATCGCGTCCAGTAAAAGGGGCTTCCAGTGAATTTTCAACGAAAATTTGTCAGCCGATTTCATTCGATTACTCCTCCATACACAGGGCGAACAGCTCCCGCACGCGGTCGATGCGCCCCGCTAAATATAAGTACCCGAATAGTGCCTCCAAGCCGGTGGCACGATGATAGTCTGCGCCGGTGCGGGTGGAATGGGCGTTGCGCCCCCGCTTAAACACCGCCTCTTCCTCCTCGGTGAGGTGGGGGAGCAGGCGGTCCATGGCGGCGGCCTGTGCCTCCGCCCGCACGTCCCGTACCGACTGGCTGTGCAGCTCGTTCACGGGGCGGTTCGCCTGACTGAGCAGCCGCTCTCGCACCAACAGGCTGTACACCCCGTCCCCCACAAAGGCCAGCGCCAGCGGGCTGAGGGTGTGCAGGTCAATGTCCTGAGGGTATAATCTTTCCATTCTCATACCCTCCGTTTACTCGACAAAGTCGAATTCAAAATCATAGATGCTGACGGTGTCCCCCTCGTGACAGCCGGCGGCTATCAGCGCGTCGATGACACCTGCGCCCTGCAGCACCCGCTCGAAGTACTGCAGCCCGTCGGGGTCGTCAAAGCGAATGCCTCGCATCACGCGGAACAGCCACTGAGCCTCCACGAAGTACACGCCGTCCCGATTGGTAATCTGCACCGAGCGGTCGCGGAGCTCCTCCACTGTGGGCAGCACCTCAGGCTCCGCCTCAAAGCGGCGAATGGGGGGCAGCTGGCTGAGCAGAGCGGCGCACCGCTTTGCAAGCTCGTCGGTGCCGTGGGCGATGGGCGCCATCAGCGGGAAATACTCGTATCCCCGCTCTTTCATGGCGGCTTCAAAGGTGGCCAGCTGCTCGTCGGTGGCCAGGTCGCACTTGTTGCCCGCCACAATCATCGGGCGGGACGCCAGCTCGGGGTTGAATTTCTCTAATTCCTCGTTGATGGTGTCAAAATCCGCCAGCGGGTCGCGCCCCTCGCTGCCCGCCACGTCTACCACATGCACCAGCAGGCGGCAACGCTCTACATGCCGCAGGAAGGCATGCCCTAAGCCCACGCCCTCGCTGGCGCCCTCGATAACACCGGGGATATCCGCCATTACGAAGGATACGCCCGGCAGAGGACGCACCACGCCCAGAACGGGGGTGATGGTGGTGAAATGGTAGTTGGCGATTTCCGGCTTTGCCTCGCTGACCACCGAGATGAGGGTGGATTTTCCCACGTTGGGGAAGCCCACCAGACCCACGTCCGCCAGCAGTTTCAGCTCCAGACGCAACTCGTACTCCTCACCGGGCACACCCGGCTTGGAGAAGCGGGGCACCTGACGGGTGGCGGTGGCAAAGTGGCTGTTGCCCCAACCGCCGCGTCCGCCCTTAGCGGCCACGAAGGGCTCGTCCCCCGACATATCCGCCATCAGGCGACCCGTCTCGTTATCGTAGATGAGGGTACCCCGCGGCACCTTGATGATACAGTCCTCGCCGCCACGACCGAAACAGCGGTTGGCGGCACCGTTGCCGCCATTGGGAGCGGTGTATTTCCGCTGATAGCGGAAGTCGGACAGGGTGTTCATGCCGTCGTCGGGCTGGAACACGATGCTGCCGCCGCGCCCGCCGTCGCCGCCGTCGGGACCGCCTGCCGCCACGTATTTTTCGCGGTGGAAGGACACGGCACCGTCGCCGCCGTTGCCCGCCTTCACCTTGATGATGGCCTTATCCACAAACATGGGGAGTATCCCCCTTTCTCAAAATAGGATATACAATACCGCCCGTTTTATACGGACAGACAAAATGCCTGCCGTGGGGTTCCACGGCAGGCATTTCGGCATTACTGCTTCTCGTAGACGCTGACACGCTTACGGTCCTTGCCCATACGCTCGAACCGCACCACGCCGTCGGCCTTGGCGAACAGGGTATCGTCAGAACCGATGCCCACGTTCGTGCCGGGGTGGATATGAGTGCCACGCTGCCGCACCAGAATGTTGCCGGCCAGCACGAACTGACCGTCAGCGCGCTTGACGCCCAGACGCTTGGACTCAGAGTCACGACCGTTCTTGGTGGAGCCAACGCCCTTCTTGTGGGCGAACAGCTGGATGTTCAATCTTAACATAGGTTACACCTCCGTATTCATTAGCTGTATCCTCTCGGGATACTCTTCTTGCAGTGCCTGGATATGAAGTCGAAAACCGGCTAAAACGGCTTGACAGGCGGTGATATCGCCGGTGACCTGCAGGGACAGGAGTCCCTCGTCCACCACGATGTCCGCGGGCTGACACAGAATATCGGTCACGGTGTTGGCGGTCATATAGGTGGCGGAGGAAACCGCGGCACACACAATGTCCTGCCCATATTCACCGGCGCCGGCGTGGCCGGAAACCGAAAATCCGCTCAGCAGACCGTCAGCGGTCATAAACCGAACCCGAATCATACTTAGGCGTTGATGGTGTCGATCTGCACCTTGGTGTAGGGCTGACGATGGCCCATCTTGCGGGCGCTGCCCTTCTTGGGCTTGTAGGTGAAGACGGTAATCTTCTTGCCCTTGCCGTTCTTCAGCACGTGGGCGGTAACCGTAGCGCCGTCCACATAGGGGGCACCTACCTTCAGCTCTGCATCGTCGTGCAGGGCAATCACCTTGTCGAAGGTGACGGAGGCTTCTTCGGCTGCATCCAGCTTTTCAATGAACAGAGTGTCGCCATTCTGCACCTTGTACTGCTTGCCGCCGGTCTCAATGATCGCGTACATTGGCTGTACCTGCCTTTTCTATAGACTCGCTGTTCGGGGCGGAGGGAGTCCTCGCTTATTCGCTCAAAAGAGCGCCCGTTACAAGCGGCAACAGCCATTTTAGCATACAAATGAGCCGCTGTCAACCGTTTTTTACAAACTTTTCTTACTGTTTTTTTGCTTTGGTGCTTGTGCATTTTTCCGCGTGGGTGTATAATGGGGAAAAAGGTACCCATTTGACGAAAAGAAACGGAGATTGTAGTTATGGCAAAGCATTATGCAGGACGTCAGCCGAAATTCACAGGGGGCGAGGGCGGCTTTCGCGCACTTATCCCGCTAATCTTGGTTATTGTGGCGGCGATTGGCTTGTTGGTGGCTATTTTGGTGCTGCCGATGGGGCGGGCCCCTTGGGCGGAGCCGCCGATGGAGTCTTCCGCTCCCACCACGACCACCACGGCGCCCTCCACCACAACCACCACAACCACCACGACCACCACCGCCTCTACCACCACCACGACCACCACGGCGGCAACCACCACGACTACCCGTCCCGCCGCGGACGGACTGTCGCTGGACGCTGACGGCATGCTGCAGTTTGCCACCGACGGGCGGTACGTGCAGGCGAGCAGCTATGGCGCAGGGGAGGCGGTTCCGTGGAATTTGGTGCTGGTTAACGACTGGAATCCCCTGCCCGCCACCTATGAGGCGAATACCAAGTATGAGCAGGTGCATATCTACTATCGTCGGTACGACGCGATGCAGGTCAACAGTCAGATGCAGGAGAGCCTCAACGCAATGATGGCAGCGGGACGTGCCGCCGGGATAAAGGACCTGGCGGTGCAGTCCGGCTACCGTTCCGTATCCACGCAGGACCGTCTGTACTGGGCAGAGGTGCGGGAGCACCGCGTCAACTATTCCGACGAGATTGCGGCGCAGAAATCGGCAGGCACGGTGGTGAAGCGTCCCGGCTACAGTGAGCATCACACCGGTCTGGCGGTGGACGTGGGCGGCAACGGCAACTTCAACCTGAATCAGGATTTTGAAAACACCGAGGCTTTCAAATGGCTGTCCACCCACTGCCACGAGTACGGATTTATCCTCCGCTTTCCTAAGGATAAAGAGGAGATTACCGGTGTAATCTACGAGCCTTGGCACTACCGCTACGTGGGTGTGGAGGCGGCCACCGCCATTATGCAGGGGGGTCTTTGTCTGGAGGAATATCTGCAGCAGAATGGTATCTGATACAGGCCTGCTGACAGAAATTTGCAAAAAATCATTGACAAAACCGTCATTTCCGCATAATATGAAAGGGCGGAGGCAACTCCCAATACATCACAGAAAGGTGAACGAAGTATGGTATTAGAAAAAGTAATCGAGATTCTCAGCTCCCAGTTTGACGTAGACGCTGAGACCATCACCGCTGACACGAATATCGTAGACGATCTGGGTGCAGATTCCCTGGATTTGGTTGATATGCTTATGTCCCTGGAGGACGAGTTCAACATCGGTGAGGTACCGGACGAGATGGTGGAGAAGATTCGCACCGTCGGCCAGCTGGTAACCTACATCGAGGAGAATATCTAATTAACAAGCTAACGGGGCAGAGGTTACCTCTGCCCCGTTTTTCCGTAGAGGAGGGAAGACAGATGACGGACGTTTCGGTCATACCAATGACCGCGGCGCATATCGAGACGGTTGCCTGTCTGGAGCAGGCGTGCTTTTCTGCGCCTTGGTCGGCGGCCTCTCTGGCGGAGGAGCTGGAAAATCCTCTCGCGGTGTTTCGGGTCGCGGTGGACGGGGACGGACAGATTCTGGGATATATGGGAATGCACCACGTGGGGGACGAGGGCTTCGTCACCAACGTAGCGGTGTTTCCCGCCGCCCGCCGCAGGGGTGTGGCGGCGGCGTTGCTCGCCCATATGGCGGACTATGCCGCGGCGCACCGCCTGTACCGCATCACCTTGGAGGTGCGCCTGTCCAACACCGCCGCCATTGCCCTGTATGAGGGAGCGGGCTACGTCCGCGACGGGGTGCGCCCTGCCTTTTACCGCAATCCTACCGAGGACGCGGCGATTTATTCGCGGTACTTTCAGTAGGGGAGGGGCTTGCCCCTCCCGCCCTTGTGGTTAACACCCACAAAAACCTCAGTAAGGAGTTAGTTTATATGCTTATTTTAGGAATTGAGTCTTCCTGTGATGAGACGGCGGCAGCCGTTGTCGAAGACGGGCGGCGGGTATTGTCCAACGTCATTGCCTCGCAGGTGGAGGAGCACCGTCTGTACGGCGGTGTGGTGCCGGAGATTGCCAGCCGCCGCCACGCCGAGGCGATAGACGGGGTGGTGCGCCGCGCTCTGGAGGAGGCGGGGGTGACGCTTTCGCAGATAGACGGCATCGCGGTCACCTATGCACCGGGGCTGATTGGCGCCCTGCTGGTGGGTGTCAGCTTTGCCAAGGGCTTGGCGCTGACCACGGGCAAGCCGCTGATTCCCGTACACCATCTGCGCTCCCACATCGCCGCCAACTATCTGGCTCACCCTGAGCTGAAGCCGCCATTCCTTTGCTTGGTGGTGTCCGGCGGACACAGCCACATTGTGCAGGTGAAGGACTATACGCAGTTTGAGGTTATCGGTCGCACCCGCGACGATGCCGCAGGGGAATGCTACGACAAGGCGGCGCGGGCAATGGGTATGCCCTATCCCGGCGGCGTGGCGCTGGACAAGCTGGCGGCAGAGGGGAACCCCGATGCCTATCCCTTGCCCCGCCCCCACGTGGAGGGAAGCCGATACGATTTCAGCTTTTCGGGGCTGAAAACGGCGGTCATCAACCGCCTGCACAACGCGGAGCAAAAAGGCGAAAGGATTAATAAAGCGGACCTGTGTGCCTCTTTCCAGCAGCGGGTCAGCGGCATGTTGGTGGAGAACACCATGCTGGCGGCGGAGGACTTGGGTGCCTCCACCATCGTGCTGGCGGGCGGTGTGTCCGCCAACTCGGGTCTGCGTGCAGGTATGGAAGCCGCCTGTGCACAGCGGGGATACGCCCTGTATGCGCCGCCCCTTTCCCTGTGCGGGGACAACGGCGCCATGGTGGCGGCACAGGGCTACTACGAGCTGCTGGCGGGTCACACCGCGGGCATGGAGCTGAATGCCATTGCCTCCCTCCCGATTACGGAATAAGCCTTTACAAACCGCAACCTTAAACAAATCTTAAACACACGCCCTCTTTATCTTAAAGGGGGCGTGTGCTATAATGAGAGAAAGAGGAGGTGTGGCAGGTGGCCAACATACTGATTTGCGACGACGAAAAGGACATTGTATCCGCTTTAAAGATTTATCTGGAGGCGGAGGGATATACCACCTATACCGCCTACACGGGAAAGCAGGCGCTGGACGTTCTGCAGCAAAGGGAGATACATCTGGTGCTGATGGACGTAATGATGCCGGAGATGGACGGCATCACGGCGATTTCTCTGCTGCGGCGGCAACACAATCTGCCGGTTATTCTGCTCACCGCCAAGGGGGAGGATACCGACAAGGTGCTGGGACTCAACGTGGGGGCGGACGACTACGTCGCCAAGCCCTTTAACCCGGTGGAATTGCTGGCGCGGGTGCGCTCTCAGCTGCGGCGGTATATGAATCTGGGCGGCCATGCTGTTCCCGCCGCCGAGGCGGAGCGCTGCTGGCAGGTGGGAGGGCTTTCGATGGACGACCGCCGCAAGCAGGTGACGCTGGACGGGGAGCCTGTCAGCCTCACCCCCACCGAGTATGACATTCTGAAGCTGTGTATGAGCCACCCTGACGAGGTGCTGTCTCCCAAGGAGATTTATCGCCGCGTGTGGCAGGAGGACCCCTTGGGCAGCGAGGGGGTGGTGGCGGTGCACATTCGCCACCTGCGGGAGAAAATCGAGATAGACCCCGCCGACCCGCGTTACATCAAGGTGGTGTGGGGACAGGGGTATAAGTTGGATACGGGAGGTGGCGGACGATGAAAGGGTCTTTTCGCCGCAGCTTGGCGGTTAAGGTGACGACGCTGTTTCTCACGGTGTTGCTGCTTGCGGGCAGTGTGCTGGCGGTGGGCTGCAGCGTGGTGACTATGGTGTGCGCCGGTGCCGCCGGCACCACCGATGCCGCCCAAAAGGCGGTGGCGCAGGAGGTGCTGTACCGCTACGCCAACTACATGGCATCGGCAATGGTGTGGTCCTTACCGCTGGACGAATATGAGGATATGCCCTTCACCTACGAGGCGGTGGACGAAACCGGCAATATGGTGAGCGCCACCTATCAGGGCGGCGCGTATTTGGCGAAGGCGACCGCCACCTATATGTACAACTACTATCCCTATCCCGATAGCGACACCTCGGTGCTGCGGCAGATGTCGGTGACGCTGTACGCAGACACCGACCTGCAGGGGGACGGCTGGCTACCCTTGGCGGTACAGGCGGTGACGGTGTGCCACCATTACCGCTGGTGGCTGTTGGCACTGGGGCTTACGCTATTTATTGCGGCGGCGGCGCTGACGGTGTTTCTCCACGCGGCGGCCGGCTGGCAGCCGGGGGAGGAAAAGCCGATTTGCAACCCCTTCGACCGCATTCCTTTCGACCTATACACCCTGCTTTACGCGGCAATTGGTATAGCCGAGATATGGTTTCTCGATGAAATCGGCGTTAATATGCTGGCGTTTGGGGTGGCGTTGGCGGTGCTGGGGGTGGTGGACGTGTTTCTGCTGCTCGGCTATACGACGAGCATTGCCACCCGCCTGAAAACCCGCACGTTGTGGTATAACACCCTAATCGGACGCTTGCTGCGGCTGTGCAGGAGCGGCCTGCAGGCGGCGGGACGGCATCTGCCGGTTATCGTTAAGGCGGCAGCACTTTTAGGCGGCATAACCCTGCTGGAGGGGATTTGGATATACCTGTGCCGCGATGAGGTGGACGTGCTGTTCGGCTGGTGGCTGGCGGCTAAATTTGTGGAGATTCCTCTCGTTTTGCTGTTTGTACTGGGTCTGGCACGGCTGAAGGACGGCATTTCCCGCATCGCCGCAGGACAGGTGGAGCATCAGATATCCACTCAATACCTGCTTGGTGACCTGCGCCGCACCGCCGAGGACGTCAACCACATCGGTGACGGTCTGTCCGACGCGGTGGAAGCGCGGCTGAAGAGCGAGCGGTTCAAAACCGAGCTGATTACCAACGTCTCCCACGACATCAAGACCCCGCTGACCTCTATCATCAACTACGTGGACCTGATGGAGAAGCAGCAGCCTGACGACCCTACTCTGCGGGAGTATCTGGAGGTGCTGCAGCGGCAGTCCGCGCGGCTGAAAAAGCTTATTGAGGACCTTATTGAAGCGTCCAAAGCCTCCACGGGCAGCCTGACGGTGGAACGGAGTGCCTGTCGTTTGGGGGTACTGCTGGAGCAGACGGTGGGAGAATATGCCGAAAAGGCGCAGCTGGGGCAGCTGACGCTGCTGCTGCAGCAACCCGACGAACCCATAACCGTGCTGGCAGATGGGCGACATTTGTGGCGGGTGTTTGACAATCTGATGAATAACGTCTGCAAGTATGCCCAACCCGAAACACGGGTGTATCTGGACCTGTTCCGACAGGGGGATACCGCCCACGTGGTGTTCCGCAACATTTCCCGTATGCCGCTGAATATCACCGGCGACGAGCTGATGGAGCGGTTTGTGCGGGGGGACAGCTCCCGCCACACCGAGGGCAGCGGCTTGGGGCTGTCCATCGCCCGCAGCCTTATCGAGCTGCAGAGTGGCACCCTGACCCTGACGGTGGACGGCGACCTGTTTAAGGTGGAACTGACCTTGCCGATACAGGAGTAATAAAAAAGGAGTGAACAGCGTTCACTCCTTTTTCACGGCGTATTTTTCGGTGATTTCCGCGTACAGCCTATCGGCGTCGGCGGCGATGGCGGCTTGCTCCTCGCGGGACACGGTGGCGAGCGCTGTTTTCTTAGGCAGGCCCCACACGTGGAACAGCCACGGACCAATCCATTCCCGCTCCCCGCAGGGGTCGAATACACCCCGCAGGATAGATAGGCATGCCTTTTTCGGCTTCATAAACAGCACCTTCATTGGGTGCTTGATGAGGGCGAAAATCACCTTAGGGTAGTGGTTAGTGATGTTCGTAAAGGCGATGCCCGGGTGGGTCACTGCCAGGGTGGCGGTCTGCCCACGGAACAGGTCGTACAGGGAGAATGTGAGCCGCCGCTTGGCGTGCCCGTAGGCGAGGGACGCCTGCCGTCGGGTGCGGAAGTCGATGTCTGCGGGGTCGGTTTTGCTGTAGGTGTGGGCGATGCTCCCCACCGCCACCACATGCCCGCCGTTTTGGTTCAGCGCGGGCAACAGCCGACGGGTCAGCACGTAGGGGGCGAGATAATTGATCTGGAACACGTTGTCATACCCCGTGTCGCAGAGATGGCGGGGGATGGCGTAGGCACCCGCATTGAGGATAAGCACGTGGGGCGGCTTGTCTGCCAGCCTGTCCGCCGCCGCCAGCACCGCGCCCATATTCTCCAAATCCAGCGGGATATATTCCACCCGCACGGCGAATTTCTGCCGCAGCTCGTCCTGTAGGGCAGCGGCGCGTTCCTTGTTGCGGTCTAACAGAACGAGGTCTGCCCCCAGCCCCGCCAGCCGACGGCACAGTGCCTGTCCCAGCCCGCCTGTAGAGCCGGAAATTGCCACGGTCTTCCCCGTCAGTGGGGCGGTGTGCTTGCGTATCCACGTTTGACAGCTCATATCCTCACCTCTTGTGGTTATGGTACCATAAATATCACCGTTTCGCAACAGAAAAAGCCTTGGAGCGTCGCTCCAAGGCTTTTTTATCAGGTTTCGGACTCCTTTTTCCGTTTGGGCTTGTCCGTCTTTTCTTCCGCGGGCTCCTCTACGGCGCGCACGCGGATCTCCTCGGGGTGGGTCTTGCCCACCTTGGTGACGGTGACCGCCAGCCCGTCTGCCACGAAGGTATCCCCTTCTGCGGGGATACAGCCGGTGGCTTCCATCACCCAACCGCTGACGGTGGCGGCCTCGCAATCGGTTTCCCGTCCGAAATGCTCCATCAGGTCCTCCAGCTCGGTGGAGCAGAGCACCAGCAGGTCGCCCTCCTCGCCGTCGGGGCGCATGGTTTCGATGACGTCGTCGTGCTCGTCCCAGATTTCGCCTACCAGCTCTTCCAGCACGTCCTCCATAGTGACGATGCCCAGGGTGCCGCCATACTCGTCGGATACCACTGCCAGATGGGTCTTTTCCGCCTGCAGCTTATCCAGCAGGGCGGGCATCTTCATCGTGGGGGTGATAAACACCGCGGGCTTCATCAGCGTGGCGGGGGAGGCGGGGGCCTGCGCCCGATGGAAATCCTTATAATGTACGATACCGACGATACGGTCGATGGTGTCCTCGTACACAGGCAGACGGGAATAATCCGTCTCCTCAAACACCTGTGCCAGCTCCGCGGCGGTGGCGTCCAGCGGAATGCCGGTGACCTCCACGCGAGGAATGAGGATATCCTGTGCCTCTCGGTCGTTGAAGGCGATGACCTGCCGAATCATATCGCTTTCCTTTTCGTCCAGCGAGCCGCCCTGTTCCGCCTCGTCCACGATGGTGAGCAGCTCCTCCTCGGTGACCGCCTGCTCGCCGCCGGACTTAAACAGCAGGTTGAGCAGCTTTTTCCACTGGGAGAACACCCAGTTGACAGGGGTGAGCAGCACGATGACGCACCGCAGAATGGGAGCGGTAGCCATAGTGAAGCTGTCGGCGTACTCTTTCGCCAGACTTTTGGGGGAGATTTCGCCGAAAATGAGCACCACCACGGTGGTAACCACCGTGGAAAGGGTGGCGCCGTAGGCGGCAGACAGCTTGACGAAGAAGATGGTGGCTACGGTGGTGAGCAGAATGTTGACGATGTTGTTGCCAACCAAAATAGTGGACAGCAGCTTGTCGTAGTCCTCTGCCATTTTCAGCACCAGAGCCGCCTTTTTGTTCCCGTCCTCCGCCAGACTTTTCAGCCGTATGCGGTTGAAAGAGGAAAAGGCGGTCTCGGTGGCGGAGAAATAGGCGGACAGCGCCACCAAAATCAGCATAAATAGAATCGGACGTATACTGTCGGGATCCATGTGGAAATAACAACTCCTTATTATTATAAATGGGTTTATGCTGAGCACACTATAACAGAAACCAACCGAAAAGTCCAGTCTTTTTACATATTTTCCGCTGACAGGGGCACAATAGGCGGGAAAGGGGCGAGAAAAATGGATTGGTGGATGCTGTTGAAGGCGTTTGCAGTGGGCGGCGGAATTTGTGTGGTAGGGCAACTGCTCATCGACTATACGAAGCTGACCCCCGCACGGATTTTGGTGTCCTTTGTGGTGCTGGGTGTGGTGCTGGGCGGTCTGGGCGTGTACCGCCCCTTGGTGGAGTTTGCAGGCTGTGGCGCCACCGTGCCGCTGACGGGATTCGGGTACACGCTGGCCATGGGTGTGCAGGAGGCGGTGGCGGAAAAGGGCGCCTTGGGAATTCTCACCGGTCCTTTGACGGGGGCTGCCGGCGGCATCGCCGCTGCGGTGGTATTCGGGTTTGCCGGTTCCTTGGTGGCCAAATCGGGGGACAAGGCGTAGCTTTGCCCTTATATATAATGTATAATATAGACAGACGGGCAGCACCCCGTCTGTTTTTTTGGTTTGCAGACTACATATTGTGTTTGTTTTTCTTGTGCAACCACTATATAAAAGGGCAAAAAAATATTTTAAAAACTGCGCAAAAAAACACTTGACCTATTGCATCAAATGTGCTATACTCTAAAATACCTCAAAGGGGGTTTATTTTTTGTGCCCTTTTTTGGGCATAGCCCCATCGGCCGTTTCGGCCTGAGGGAGGTTCACAAAATCCGGCTTTACAGCTATGGGAGGTACCGAAATGAGAGTCAAAATTACCCTGGCTTGCACCGAATGCAAGCAACGCAACTACAACACCATGAAGAACAAGAAGAACGACCCGGACAGACTGGAAATGAACAAGTACTGCCGCTTCTGCCGTAAGCACACTGTGCATCGCGAGACGAAGTAAGGTACGGCAGAAAGGGAGGAACACGTTATGTTGACTTGGGGCTTTATACTCCTCGTATTCGGCCTGCTTGCCGAAATCATCCTTCTCTGCAACAACTTCGATATGTTCGGGCTCATCGGTGAGCTGGGCTTCGGCGGTTACGTAGCCGCTTTCTTCGACCCGGCAAACCTGACCACCGGCAAGGTGGTGGCGATGATTTCTCTGTTCGTGTTTATTCTGGGTGTGGTGCTGTACATCATCGGCCGCATCAAGAATAAGGGCGCTGAGAAGAACCCCATCGTCCCCGAAAAGGTAAAGAAGTACCTGCGCGACACCCGCGGCGAGTTCAAGAAGATCACTTGGCCCAACTTCCCCACTGTGGTGCGTAACACCTTGGTGGTGCTGGCCATGTGTGCCGTTACCGCTGTGGTGATCATCGTTGTGGACTTGGTTTGCGGCGAGCTGATCAACCTGCTGATGAGTCTGTAATCAGGGAGGTGAGGGACAATGGACGAAGCAAAATGGTATGTTGTCCATACCTTCTCCGGTTATGAGAACAAGGTTGCCACCAATCTGGAAACGATTGTGGAAAACCGTCACCTGCAGGACTGGATCCACGAGGTGCGTGTCCCCACCGAGACCGTGGTGGAGATTAAGGACAATCAGCGCAAGGAAGTGGAGCGCAAGATTTTCCCCGGCTACGTGCTGGTGAAGATGGTCATGAGCGACGACAGCTGGTTTGTGGTGCGTAACGTACGCGGCTGCACCGGTTTCGTCGGTCCCAACGGCAAGCCCGTCCCCCTCACGGAGGCGGAGATTGCTGCACTGGGTGTAGAGAAGAAGGAGATCGTCGTGGATTACGCGGTGGGCGACACCGTCAATATCGTGGACGGTCCTCTGGAGAATTTCTCCGGTATCGTCGAAGAGATCGATCGGGAGAAGAACATGGTTCGTGTCACCATCTCCATGTTTGGTCGCGAGACCTCGGTGGAGCTGGAGCTGGACCAGGCAGAGCGGATGGACTAATCCCTTGCCGAAGTAGGACAGAAAGTTTGGGGCACACCGCCCCTTACCCGTGCGCCGGACACTTTTCCGGCTGTGGGAGGGACTCCCGCTTTACCGGGCGGAGAGGTTCCGATGTTACCACGAATTTTGGAGGTGCGATAGAAAATGGCTCAGAAAATTACCGGTTATATCAAGTTGCAGATTCCCGCCGGCAAAGCAACCCCGGCCCCCCCTGTTGGCCCTGCTCTTGGCCAGCATGGTGTTAACATTATGTCCTTTACGAAGGAATTCAACGAGCGTACTAAGAACGACGCGGGTCTGATTATCCCCGTTGTTATCACCGTGTATGCCGACCGTTCCTTTACCTTCGTGACCAAGACGCCCCCTGCGTCCGTGCTGCTGAAGAAGGCTGCCGGCATCGAGACGGCGTCCGGCACGCCCAACAAGACCAAAGTGGCTCAGGTCACTATGGAGCAGGTCCGTAAGATCGCTGAGACCAAAATGCCCGACCTGAACGCGGCTTCTGTCGAGACTGCTATGAGCATGATCGCCGGTACCGCCCGCAGCATGGGTATCACGGTTGTCGACTAATTTGCGGACTTTGTGGGAGGAAATATCCTGAACATTCCGCTTTAACCACATTTGCCGCTCTGCGGCATCCAAATGGAGGAAAGACCAATGAAACATGGTAAGAAATATTCTGAAAGCGCTAAGCTGATTGATCGCAGCAATCTGTATGACGTTGCCGAGGCTCTGGATCTGAGCATCAAGACCGGCACCGCCAAGTTTGATGAGACCGTAGAGGTTCACGTCCGCCTGGGCGTTGACGGCCGTCACGCTGACCAGCAGGTCCGTGGCGCGGTTGTTCTGCCCAACGGCACCGGTAAGACGGTGCGCGCTCTGGTTTTCGCTAAGGGCGATAAGGTGCAGGCTGCTCTGGACGCCGGTGCGGATTTCGCCGGTGCCGAGGAGCTGGTCGCCAAGATTCAGGGCGGCTGGATGGACTTCGACGTGGTTATCGCCAGCCCTGATATGATGGGCGTGGTTGGTCGTCTGGGTAAGGTGCTGGGTCCCCGTGGCCTGATGCCCAACCCCAAGGCGGGTACCGTTACCCCCGACGTTGCCAAGGCTGTGACCGAGGCGAAGGCCGGTAAGATCGAGTACCGTCTGGATAAGACCAACATCATTCACTGCCCCATCGGTAAGGTTTCCTTCGGCGTAGAGAAGCTGCAGGAGAACTTTGACGCTCTGCTGGGCGCCATCGTCCGCGCTAAGCCCGCCGCCGCCAAGGGTCAGTACATCAAGTCCTGCACCGTGGCGTCCACCATGGGCCCCGGCGTGAAGATCAACCCCGCCAAGCTGGGCGGCTAATTTCCCGACTATTACGGCTTCCGCCGTATAGTATAAACAGAATTGCTGTTCTTCCACAGACAGCAGGTGCCTACCGCATAAACACGTATCGTGTGCCTGCCGAGGAGAGAATATCACAATTCCGGCATTACGCCGTACTGTGCCTTTCTCCTCTCCTGTGGAACCCGCAGGAGAGGTTTTCTTTTGGGATGAATAGCAATCATCCTATCATTCGGAGGTGAAACAAACAATGGCAAGCGAAAAGGTATTGCAAGAAAAGCAGGCCTACGTTTCTGAGCTGGCTGATCAGCTGTCCAAGGCGACTACCGGTGTTATCGTAAGTTACAGCGGTATCAACGTGGAAGAGGACACCGCTCTGCGTCGTAAGCTGCGCGAGGCCGGTGTGGATTACGCGGTCGTGAAGAACACGATGCTGCGCCGCGCCGCCGAGGCCGCCAACCTGAACGGTCTGGACGACGTCCTGCATGGCTCCACCGCTCTGGCCACCAGCGACGATTACACCGCCGCTGCGAAGATTCTCTGTAAGTATGCTGAGGACAGCAAGACTTTCGAGATCAAGGCCGGTTTCATGGACGGTCAGGTCATCGACGCCGCTAAGGTAAACGAGCTGGCCAAGCTGCCCTCTAAGGAGGGTCTGCTGTCTATGTTGCTCAGCGTGCTGAACGGACCCATCCGTGGTCTGGCTGTGGCGCTGAACGCCGTAGCAGAGAAGGGCGAGTCTGCTGACGAAGCCCCCGCCGAGGAGGCTGCCCCCGCCGAGGAGGCCGCTGCTGAGGCTCCCGCTGAGGAAGCTGCTCCCGCTGAGGAGGCTGCTCCCGCCGAGGCTCCCGCTGAGGAGGCTCCCGCTGCTGAATAATCGGCAGTTACCACAACCCGCTTGACGGGTACATTAAAATGAACGTATTGGAGGAATAAATCATGTCTGAGAAAATCACTGCTATGATCGAAGAGATCAAGGCTCTGACCGTTCTGGAGCTGTCCGATCTGGTCAAGGCTATCGAGGAAGAGTTCGGCGTTTCCGCCGCCGCTCCTGTTGCTGTTGTTGCCGGTGGCGCTGCTGCCCCCGCTGCTGCTGAGGAGCAGACCGAGTTTGACGTTGTTCTGGTTGACGCCGGCAGCGGCAAGATCGGCGTTATCAAGGTTGTCCGTGAGCTGACCGGCCTGGGCCTGAAGGAGGCTAAGGATCTGGTTGACGGCGCTCCCAAGCCCGTTAAGACCGGCATCTCCAAGGACGAGGCTGAGTCCATCAAGGCTAAGCTGGAAGAGGCTGGCGCTAAGGTCGAGCTGAAGTAATCTTTCACCGAATCCGAATGAGCGGCGGTTGCGATTTTCGCAACCGCCGTTTTTCTATGGATATCGCCGGCAACCACAAACCGCATATCGTAGGGGAGGGGCTTGCCCCTCCCGCATAATGGCTCCCACGGGCGAACGCAGTTCGCCCCTACGATCTACCGCCTACAAAGCGGAACGGATAAATCCGTTCCCTACGGTTTTCATTTTTATCTCTGACCCGTAGGGGAGGGGCTTGCCCCTCCCGTATAAATACAAGCAACAATCGTAGGGGCGGGCGCCCTCGACCGCCCGTTTTCAATCATATAACCAAGCAAAAAAGGACAGCTGATTACCAATCAGCTGTCCTTTGTCCGTATGTTCCTTATCTTACAATGTCGCCCACGTCGTTCAGCACATACTTGGGGCGGTAGGGGAACCGGTCGATGGTCTCACGGGTGGATACACCGCTGAGCACCAGCACCGTGTCCACGTTGGACTCGATGCCCGCAATGATGTCGGTATCCATACGGTCGCCGATGAAGGCAATCTCCTCACTGTGGCACCCCAGCTTCTTCAGCCCGTGGCGCAGCATCAGGGGGTTGGGCTTGCCCACAAAATACGCCTTTTTACCGGTGGCAATCTCGATGGGGGCAATGAGGGAGCCGGTGGCGGGCATCACGCCCCGCTCGGTGGGACCGGTGATATCGGGGTTGGTGCCGATGAGCTTGGCGCCCTTGTTCACCAGCTCGATGGCTTTCTCAATCTTCTCGAAGCTGTAGGTGCGGGTCTCGCCCACCACCACGTAGTCGGGGTTTACGTCATTCATATAGATGCCCACGTCGTACAACGCCTTGGATAGCGCCGCCTCGCCGATGACGTAGGCGGTGCAACCGGGGGCCTGACTGTGCAGGAAGGCGGCGGTCGCCATGGCGCTGGTATAGAAATTCCCCGCAGGCACCGTCAGACCCATGCGCTCCAGCTTCATGCTCAGCTCGTGGGGGGTCTTTTCGGGGCTGTTGGTGAGGAACACAAACTTCTTATCGTTGTCTATCATCCAGTTGACGAAATCCGCCACACCGTCCAGAATGCGGTTGCCGTGGTAGATAACACCGTCCATATCGCAGATGAAACCGACCTTGTTGCGAATGTTTTCCATAGAATGCCTCCTTCAGGCTTATTTCTCAGCGGTATCCAGGCTCTTGCCGAACACCACAAACCGCTGAAACAGATACTCGGTGACAAAATTGACCAGCATGGTGAGAATCAGCACCACGTACTCGTTCCAGCCCACGCGGTCGGTGAGCACCGCCGTCCACCAGGTGGACAGGGGGGTGAACACCACGTAGAACAGCGCCACCTTCAGCATGGCGACGGGGATATTAGCGGCGGAGTGGAAGGTAAACTTGCGGTTGAGGGTGAAATTCCACACCACCGACAGAACCAGGGCGATAAGATAGGACAGCCAGTGGGTCAGATGCAAAACCTCTTCCAACAAGGTAAAGCTGACCACCTGAATGAGTCCCGCGCTGATGGAAAACAGCACGAATTTCAGGCTGCGAACAAATTCATTGTTTTTATGCGCCATGCGACCTTCCTCCTTGCATAAAAGAAACTTTCTTGGTTAATTATAAATAAATACGCGGCAAAAAGCAAGAAAAACTTTCCTTGCGGACGGTTGCACAGCGGGGAAATCCGTGCTACAATGGGAGCAGTAACAAGGGACGGAGCGTGGCTATGAACGGGGTATATATCGGACTGGGCATTCTGTTGGCCGTGGGCGTTTTGGTGTTGGGGGCGGCATATCTTTGCTTCCACCTCGCCTTTTTCGTGCCTCGCCGCCACACGAGCAGTGATGAAATTGAGTTGCCCAAAGGAAAAATTTACGAGCCCTATTATGACAGTATGACTGTGTGGGCGCGGCAAACGCGGGAGATGCCCTATGAGGAGATGTGTATTACCTCCTTTGACGGGCTGCGCCTGTACGGAAAATACTACGAATATGCGTCCGATGCCCCGATTGAATTGATGTTCCATGGCTATCGGAGCAGCGCCCAGCGGGATTTGTGCGGCGCTGTACAGCGGTGTCGGGAGTTGGGCCACAGCGCCCTGATTGTAGACCAGCGGT
Organism: Clostridia bacterium; assembly: GCA_017440755.1. Taxonomy (GTDB): domain Bacteria; phylum Bacillota; class Clostridia; order Oscillospirales; family Acutalibacteraceae; genus UBA5905. Next base: position 39,587 of record JAFSGP010000012.1, read on the forward strand.
GCAGCGGCCGCAGCGAGGGGCGGGTAATTACCTTCGGCGTGCGGGAGCATCGGGATTGCCTGAGCTGGTTGGCATTTATGGGCGAGCGGTTCGGTCCGGAGGCAAAAATCATTCTCACGGGCATTTCTATGGGCGCCGCCACGGTGCTGATGACGGCGGATAAGCCCTTGCCGCCTACGGTTATCGGCATTTTGGCGGACTGTGGCTATTCCTCGCCGCGGGATATCATTCGCAAGGTGATTCGGCAGTTGCATCTACCCGTATGGCTGTGCTACCCCCTTGTGCGGCTGGGCGCGCGGTTGTACGGCGGATTCGACCCCGAGGCGGATTCGCCTGCGCAGGCGGTGGCACATAGCACTCGTCCCATTCTTTTTTTCCACGGGGAGACGGACGATTTTGTCCCCTGCGAGATGAGTCACACCCTGTACGATGCCTGCCCCGCCGAAAAGCGGCTGGTAACGATACCACAGGCGGGTCACGGGCTGTGTTACCTGATGGACACCCCCGGCTATATGCGTGCCGTGCGGGAGTTTTTCCACTAATAAAGGACCGAGCAGAGGCTCGGTCCTTTTTGTTACTTTTTCGATTTACGCACCGCCGCACCAATTAGCATAATGCCGGCGAACACGATGCAGTAGAACAGCACGGGGAAGGAAAACCGCCCTTCCGCCTTGGCTTGCAGATAGGGAACAATACCGTGGGCATATACCGCCGCAAACACCATAAACAGGCAGGAAAGAATGGCGGCAGAGGGCAGTAAAAATCGCTTGACAAAGCCCTGCTCCTTTTCCTTTTTCATCCAAGCGATGAAAATCGGCACGTACAATGCGTAGATGGTGACGATGGGCAGCTCCGAGGAATCAAAGTTGAAATACCCGAACCAACCGCCGCCCAAATTGGCGCCGTAGAAATACACCAGCCACGCGCTGCACACCAGCAGACCCCAGATAGCGGAGTTGGTCACCATGTTGGTGGAGGGGTCCACCTGCGCAAATAGTTTGGGACGGGGTCCTTCGCCGCGGGAGGCGATGGCGTACATACCGCGGGTCGCCCCTACCATCAGTCCGTTGAGGGTACCCAGACAGGATACCACAATGCAGATATTGAGGAACGTACCGCCCACACCGCCGAAAATGTGGATAAAGGCGGTAGTCGCGCCTTCAGTGATGAGCACCGCATTGGTGGCACCACCCGCTACGCCGATGTAGTACAGCACGTAGGCGGCCACCACGATAAAGGCGCCGATAACCAGCGCCAGCGGCAGGTTGCGCTTGGCGTTTTTCAGTTCCGCATTGATGGAGGTGGCAACAATCCAGCCCTCATAGGCAAACACCGTGGCCACAATGGCGGCAAACAGCCCGCCGTCCTGTCCCGCCACCTCGTACACAATGGTGGTAAAATTGGTGGGGAGGGTGCCGTTCACTAACCCTACGATGGTGCCGACCACCGCCATCAGGCAAATGGGGATGAGCTTTACTACGGTGCAGCTGACCTGAAATTTTCCTGCCAGCTTGGGGGAGAAAGCGTTGAGGGCGTAGGAGGCAATGAGCAGGAACCCCGCCAGCGTCAGCACCTCGGCGCCGGCCATATCCCAGCCGAACAGAACCCCCAGATAGCGGGCGGATACCCACGCCAGCACCGAGGTCATACCGGGGTAGTAGACGTTGGTGAGGAACCATGCCAGGTAGTAGGCAAGCCCGCTGCCGCAGGTGGCCTCTGCGTAGTCCACCACGCCGCTGACCTTTTCGTATTTGGTCGCCATGGAGGCGAATTGCAGGGAGCAAAGAATCATCAGCGCGCCGGTGATTACCCAAGCGATGATGCCGAGAGGCATATTGCCGCCTGTGGCGCTGAGCACGTTCTGTGCCTTAAAAAACACACCGGAGCCAATGACCGTTCCTACCACCATACAGATAGCGGTGGGTAGCCCATATCGTTTGTCGAGTTTCGCCATATAAAATCCATCTCTTTCTCGCGAAGTTGTCTCATTCATTATACTGTATGCGTGGGGATTTGTAAATATTTAATTGTAGCTGGAGAGGTTCTGTTCGCTAAAATCCACTTGACAGTCCGCTGCCCACGGCGGTATACTGATAGCAAAGTGGGGCGACCTGCATTTGAACAAAAGGAGTGTTTACCATGGCGGACGAAAAGAAGTTGCGGGAGGCACAGGTGGTTTACGAGAGCATCTGCTCCACCTATGAAGAGCAGGGGCTAAAGTTCAAACGGCACGACGAGGACTTTGTCATCACCCTCGGTATGAGCGGTGAGGATATCCCGATGGAGTTTGTGATGCAGGTGTGCGCCGAAGCGCAAATTGTGCGGCTGTACTCCCGCCTGCCGGTGTCAGTGGGGGAGGATAAGACTGTAGAGATGGCGCTTGCTACGGTGTACGCCAACAGTAAGATACTCAATGGCGCTTTTGACTACGACCTGCAGGAGCGCACTCTGTCCTTTAACATGTTCACCGCCTACCACGGCTCTATTCTGGGCGGCGAGGTGTTTTCGTATATGCTGGGCACCGCCGCCGGCACGGTGGATCGGGTTAACGACCTGTTCCTGATGCTGGGCAAGGGAATGATCACCCTGGAGCAATTCCTGGAGAGAGTGAACGGGCTAATGGAATAAGGGAAAAGCATCGACCTTACGGTCGGTGCTTTTTTGCGGAGGGGAAGGTGACACCCATCTGACACCAATAAAGTGATTTGACACCCTATTTGACACCCATAAACACGGTTATTTTCCCTTATTTTCCCTACTATTTTTGTTTTTGCGAAAAAAGAAAAAGTGCTGAAAACCCAGTAAAACATAGGGTTTTCAGCACTTTTTCTTTGGCCCGCCCGGAGGGATACAGCCACTTCGGCTACGCCTCGTGTCTTGCGTCCTTGCGGCATAGCCGCGGCGGACTTCGCGACGAAAAACAGTCCACCGGACTGTTTTTTCAACGTCGCTCACCCTCTCAGGGTTCGAATCCCTCCGAGCAGAAACAAAAACACCTCGCACAAAAGTGCGAGGTGTCCTTGTTTTGGCCCGCCCGGAGGGATTCGAACCCCCGGCCTTTGGAATCGGAATCCACTGCGATATCCAGCTTCGCCACGGGCGGATATGGTGCTTCCAGAGCAGATATCATTGTACACTACTTTGTCTGTGTTTGCAAGAGGAAATTTGTATTTTTCGAAAAAATCCCGCAGAGAGAGGGGACAAGCGGACTTTTGCCATTGACAAAACTGCCTGTATGGCTGTATACTTATGGAATAACAATGGGATAGCTTATCCCAACCCCGTTAGGAGTGAGCAACTATGAAGGATATTCCCGCTTTGTTTGGCTGCATGGTGTTTAACGACAAAGTGATGCAGGAGCGGCTGTCGAAGTCTGCCTATCAGGCGGTAATGCGTACCAAGGAAGATGGGCGCAGTCTGGACCCGTCTGTGGCGGCGGAGGTAGCCTCCGCTATGAAGGACTGGGCGATTGAAAAGGGTGCCACCCATTTCACCCATTGGTTCCAGCCCATGACCGGCATCACGGCGGAAAAGCACGACAGCTTTATTTCTCCTACCGCGGGTGGACAGGTGATAATGGAGTTCTCCGGCAAGGAGCTTATCAAGGGTGAGTCGGACGCTTCCTCCTTCCCCTCGGGCGGTCTGCGCGCCACCTTCGAGGCGCGGGGCTATACCGCGTGGGACGCCACCTCCTATGCTTTTATCAAGGACGACACCCTGTATATTCCCACCGCCTTCTGCTCATACGGCGGCGAGGCGCTGGATAAAAAGACCCCCCTGCTGCGCTCCATGGAGGCGCTGAACAAGCAGGTACTGCGGGTGCTGCGGCTGTTCGGGCACGAGAACGTGACCATGGTGCGTACCACCGTGGGACCTGAGCAGGAGTATTTCCTTATCGACAAAGAGATGTACGACCGCCGCAAGGACCTGATTAATACAGGACGCACCCTGTTCGGCGCTCGCCCCTCCAAGGGACAGGAGCTGCACGACCACTATTACGGCGCAATTAAATCTCGCGTGGCCGCCTATATGCGGGACCTGGACGAGGAATTGTGGAAGCTGGGCGTGCTGTGCAAGACGGAGCACAACGAGGGCGCTCCCGCCCAGCACGAGATGGCGCCTATCTTCAACACTGCTAATATCGCCGCCGACCACGACCAGCTCACCATGGAGCTGATGAAGAAGGTAGCGGCGCGGCATAATCTGGTCTGTTTGTTGCACGAGAAGCCCTTTGCAGGCGTCAACGGCAGCGGCAAGCATAACAACTGGTCCATTTCCACCAATACGGGTGTGAACCTGCTGGAGCCGGGCGACACCCCTCACGAGAACGCCCAGTTTCTGCTGTTCCTCTGCGCCGTTATCAAGGCGGTGGACGAGTACCAGGATATGCTGCGCGTGTCCATCGCTTCTGCGGGCAACGACCACCGTCTGGGGGCGCAGGAGGCGCCGCCCGCCGTGGTGTCCATTTTCCTCGGCGACGAGCTGACCGCCATTCTGGAGAGCCTCGAGAACGGCACCGCTTACGCCACCAAGGAACAGGTGCAGATGCGGGTAGGCGTGCATACCCTGCCCCGTTTCCCCAAGGATACCACCGACCGCAACCGTACCTCTCCCTTTGCCTTTACGGGTAATAAGTTCGAGTTCCGTATGCTGGGCTCTTCTCAGCCCGTGTCCGAGCCCAACGTGGTGCTGAACACCGCCGTGGCGTCGTCTCTGGACGAGTTTGCCACCGAGCTGGAGGGGGCGGAGGACTTTAACGGTGCTCTGGGCGCGCTTATCCGCCGTGTTATTAAGCAGCATAAGCGTATTATCTTCAACGGCAACGGCTATGACGAGGCGTGGACCGAGGAGGCAAAGCGCCGTGGCTTGCTGAATCTGCCTACCACGGCGGATTGTCTGCCCTGTTACATCCTGCCTAAGAATATTGCCCTGTTTGAGAAATACAAGGTCTACTCCGAGGCGGAGATGCGGTCCCGCTACGATATTTACCTGACCAACTATGCCAAGGTGATGCACATCGAGGCACACACGATGGTCAGCATGGCGCAGAAGGATATTGTCCCTGCGGTGATTCGCTACGGACAGGAGCTGGCGCAGGCAATCTGCGCCAAGCGGGCGGCGATGCCCGATCTGCCGCTTACCGCGGAGGAAACCCTGCTCACCGAGGTAAATACCCTCACCAACGAGTTATCCACCTGCCTTGCCGCTCTGCGGGAGTGTCTGGCGGTGGCGGAGCAGCCTGACAGAGACCCGCTGGCATTGGCGGAATATTACCGCGACGTGGTCATTCCGGCGATGAATGCCCTGCGTGCCGCCGCTGACGGTCTGGAGATGCTGGTGGCGAAGGACCTGTGGCCCTTCCCCTCCTACGGCGATATGCTGTTCTCGGTACGATAAAGAAAAGCCGACCTGCTGGCAGGTCGGCTTTTTTTGCGGGTATCGGCGGGCGATTCGTGAATCGCGACTACGCATTCCTAATTCCTCATTCTTTGGATATACTACCAAGGGAGGTGGGAGAATGACACACACGCTAACCCCGTCACAGCGGCTGACGGGTGCCACGGTGGAGGGGCTGTATCGGTTGACCGCACTGCTGTTGCGGTTGGTGGAGAGTACGCTGTTGCTCACCGCGTTTACGGTCAACACCCCCACCCTGTATATCGGCGCGGCGCTGGCGGCGGGGGTGTACAGTCTGGTGCTGGCGCCGCTGCGGGTGGGACGGCAGATATGGTATTGCCGTTTGGCGGAACAGCCCCGTCGCGTACCGCCTATTGCTGTCTTTTGGAGCGGTTGGCGGCATTGGCGGGGTGCTATCGGGTGGCGGTGGAGCCGCTTTTGGCGGTTGACCGCCCTACTGCTGGTCAGTGCGTCGCCCGCCGCGCTATTGTGGGGGTACGCGGACCGCCTGACCCGTCTGGGGAATGGGGTGCAATCTCTGCTCTGGTCCCTATTGGGCACGCTGGCCCTGTTGGGCGGGCTGGGGATATGGTGTGTGCGCCGCAGTCGGTACGCCTTGGTGCCGTTGCTGCTGGCGGAGGGGCATACCGCCCCTCTGGCAATGCAGGTATCCATTGCCATGATGCGGGGACGCACCCGCGAGTGGATTAATTTTTGGGGAGAACAGGCGGGGCGATTGCTGTTGTGTCTACTGTTTCCGCCGTCCGCCTTTTGGCTGTTGCCTACCGTACACCTGTCCTATACCACCCGTCTCAACCGCTGGCTTTCACAGGGACGAAGTAAAATGCAAGCTTCTTAGGGGCTTGCATTTTATTATGGGTTTTTATATAATATACCTGTACTGTTTCCAAAAAGGAGAGTCCTTATGAAAAAGAAATTCTCGCTGTCCCGTCTTAACACGGCTTTGCTGTGGGTTACCGCGTTGTGGGGGCTGGTATTGTTGATAGACACGGTGAAAACCGTGGTACATATGGCGCTGTGCTTTGTGGTGTTTGCGGTGCTGATAATGGCTCACACCGCCTCTCACAGCAAGGTTGCCCGCGTGGTATCCCGCGCGCTTTGCCTGGCGGTGCCGCTGGTGTTTGCGGTGCTGTTCTGCGTGTATATCGGGTTTTACCTGTCTGCCCTGCGGACGGGGGACGGCACGGTGGCTTTGTCCGACCGCCCTGCCACCATTCTGGCGATTATCGGGGCACCGATGCTGTGCTGGCAGCTGCCTGCCGCCGGCACGCTGGCGGCAAAGGGTGGTCGCTACGACGTGTGGGTGATGCGGGTGCTGTATGCAGCGACGGCGGCGATGGCGGTGTACGTCTGCTTCGGCACACCTGCCGCGTATATTCCGTGGCATTGGGAGGCACCGCTACTGCGCTACGTTTGGGTGGCGGTGGCCGTTATCGGCTGCGTGCTCGGCTGGTTCCCCACAGAGAAAAAAGAAAAAGGCGAAGCCTGAGCTTCGCCTCTGAGATTTATGTATTTTGCAGATTCTTCTCTGCGGTGTGCAGCAGATTGAGCAGGGAATTGGCAAACTGGGGATACTGCCGCGTCAGGTCGTCGGGCAGGATATGGGGCAGATTCTCTGCCGTGACCCCTTCTTCGCCGTCCACCGTGTGACCGCAGGCCAGGCGGCCCGCCTTAACCACCGAGCAGGCCGTCGCGGCGACGGCATCGGTGACGTACCGATATTCCTCGACCGAGAACATCGCCGTGGGATTCTTGCTGTTGGCGGCATAGATTTGCCGAAATACCAGATAGGTGGTCTGGATAAGGGCGTTAGATGCCTCTACGGTGAGCGCCTTGTTGCCGCACTTCTGCAGCAGGTCAAAAAGAATGTGCAGAGAATTAACGACCAGCTTTTTATTGAGGGTGGGCAGTACGCCGCCCGCCTGCATGCGGCTATCCCGAATGGCGGCATCGTGGTCGGGAATTTCGTCCACGGCTATCATGGCGCCGGTCTTGTCGGCAGCACGCCCTAACAGGTAGTCACAGGACACGCCGTAATACTCCGCCGCGTGGACCACAAAGTCCAGACCGCATTCGCGAATGCCCTTTTCGTAGTGGGACAACAGCGCCTGAGAGATATGCAGGTCGGCAGCGGCCTGTTTTTGGCTGATGCCCCGCTCTTTACGCAGCAGGGTCATAATACGTGGAAATGCGGCATTCATGGCGAAAACTCCTTCATAGCGATAAAAAACCCCAAAAAGGGGTGCACGACAAATTCTACTGGAAAACCCGCTGTTTGTCAAGAGAAATTTTACAGATAGTTGAATTTCGGCGAATTATCACAAAACCGCCGTGAAATTTCGGCAAAAGGAGCAGATTATGAAGACCTACAAAATTCATCTTATCCGCCACGGCATCACCGAGGCGAACCAAGACGGGCGGTACATCGGGCGCACCGACCTGCCGCTGTCCCCCGAGGGGCTGGCGGCGCTGTTGGCGCTGAAGGAGAAGTACCAATACCCCGGTGGCGTGCGGTTTTTCACCAGCCCGCTTACGCGGTGCCACCAGACCTTAGAGGTGCTGTATCCCGGCTGTGCCCCCGAGGTGGTGGACGGCCTTGCGGAGTGCGATTTCGGCGAATGGGAGGGCAAAAGCATCGCCCAGCTCAAGACCGACGAGCGGTTTCTCCGCTGGATGGAGGGGGCAGACCGCACCATTCCCGGCGGAGAGGACAGCGAGGCGTTTCGCGCCCGTGTGTGTGCCGCCTTTGAGGGCATTGTGAGCGACCTGTTGCACAGCGGGGACACCGAGGCGGTGGTGTGCACCCACGGCGGCGTTATCACCCTGCTGATGCAGATGTACTCGTTGCCCCGCCTGCAGCCGAAGGACTGTCTGGCAAGTCCCGGACAGGGATTTACCCTGCGGGTCACCCCCTCGGTGTGGATGAATGAACCTCTGGCGGAGGCATTGTGCATTATCCCTTGGGAGAAGAAGGACTGAAAGCAATGCCTCCGAGCAGAGATGAGGGAACAGCCGCTATGCGGCTGTTCGGGCACGGCATAGGAAGGGCGAGATGAGGAAACACCTGAGATGCCGTGCAGGAGGCATTGTGTATGATTCCGTGGGAGAAGAAGGACTAATTCACCCCTCACTCCTCACTCCTCACCCCTCACTCCTCACTCCTCACTCCTAACTCCTCTTGTCACTTTGCACAAGAAAAATTTGCGATAACCGTAAATCGTTGCGGAATATTTTTGCCAAAACCTATTGTACAAGCACAAAAAAAGCGGTATAATAATAACGCAAAAAAACCACGTATCATCAAGGAGGACGAAACTATGGCACTGGTAAACACCAAAGAAATGTTCAAAAAAGCCTACGAGGGCGGCTACGCGGTAGGCGCTTTCAACGTCAACAATATGGAGATCGTGCAGGGTATCATCGGCGCTTGCAAGGAGCTGAATTCTCCCGTTATTCTGCAGGTGTCCGGCGGCGCCCGTAAGTATGCCAACCACGCGTTCCTGTATCATATGGTGCAGGCGGCTGTGGAGGATTCCGGTCTGCCGATTGCACTGCATCTGGACCACGGCAACAGCTTTGAGCTGTGCAAGGATTGCATTGATGGCGGTTTCACCTCCGTGATGATCGACGGTTCTCATCTGCCCTACGAGGAGAACGTGGCCCTGACCAAGAAGGTGGTTGACTACGCTCACGAGCGCGGTGTCACCGTAGAGGGCGAGCTGGGTCAGCTGGCGGGCATCGAGGACGACGTCAATGTGGACGCCGACAAGGCTTCCTACACCGACCCCGATCAGGTGCAGGATTTCGTTTCCCGCACCGGCGTGGATTCTCTGGCCATCGCCATCGGCACCAGCCACGGCGCCTTCAAGTTCAAGCCCGGTCAGAAGCCTCAGCTGCGCTTTGACATTCTGCAGGAGATTATGGACCGTCTGCCCGGCTTCCCCATCGTGCTGCACGGTGCTTCCTCCGTTATGCCGGAGTACGTTGCCACCATCAACCAGTACGGCGGCAAGATGGACGATGCCATCGGTATCCCTGAGGATATGCTGCGTCAGGCGGCTTCCATGGCTGTCTGCAAGATTAACGTGGACTCCGACCTGCGTCTGGCTCTGACCGCCGGTATCCGCAAGCATCTGGCGGAGAACCCCACCCACTTCGACCCCCGTCAGTATCTGGGTGACGGCCGCGCCTGCATTCAGGAGGTCGTGGCTCACAAGATTAAGAACGTTCTGGGCAGCGTCGACAAGGCCTAAACAGATATTTTTACGGCAGGCGCGGAGCCCACTCTGCGCCTGTCGTTCCCTTTTTTCGTAACAAGGAGGTGCCGCTATGCTGCTGGTACTGGATATGGGCAATACCAATATTACCTTAGGTGTGTTCGAGGGAGCGCGGCTGCTGCTGCAGTCCCGCCTTGCTACCGACCGCAAGAAGATGGAGGACCAGTATGCGGTAGAGCTGATGGACCTGTTCCGCCTGTATAAGCTGGAGGCGGCCGCCTTTAGCGGGGCTATCCTTTCCTCGGTGGTGCCGCCGCTTAACCACGTGCTGTGCTCGGCGGTGCAGAAGGTCACGGGGCTGACCCCCCTTCTGGTGGGTCCCGGCACCAAGACGGGCATCAATATCCGCATCGACAATCCCGCCACCTTGGGCGCCGACCTGCTGGTTGGTGCGGTGGCAGCGGTGGAGCGGGTGGGATACCCCTGCATTGTGTGGGATTTGGGCACCGCCACCACCGTCACCGTGGTGGATAAGGAGGGGGCTCTCCGCGGCGGCGCGATTCTGCCCGGTGTGACCACCGCGCTGAACAGCCTGACCGAGCATACCTCTCTGCTGCCTCACATCAGCGTGGACGCTCCTGCCACCGTCATCGGCGCTAATACCAATGCCTGTCTGCAATCGGGCGCGGTGTTCGGCACCGCCGCCACCATCGACGGCATGAATGCCCGCATCATGGAGGAGCTGGGGTATACAGCCCCCGTTATCATCACCGGCGGACTGGGACGGGAGATTGCTCCCTGCTGCCGCAGTGAGGTGACATACGTCAGTGAGTTGTTGCTGGACGGTCTGCGGCTGATTTATGAGAAGAATAAGAAATAAATTCGTATAACGGCGGCTGTTTTGTGCGGTGCAACCCCTCGGGTGCGCCAGCACGACCGAGCAGAAGCTTTGTTATAAAAATCTAAGCGTCGTATCCGTGAGGAACGACAGTAAGGAGTGTTTGTTATGTCAAAAACCCAAGCGAAAACCCTGCGATTGGTGCAGCTGGCACTGCTGGCGGCGATTATCGTGCTGTTGCAGCAGATTGTCATTCCCCTGCCCGGTGGTCTGACTCTGTCCCTTGTACTTATCCCCATCGTGGTGGGCGCGGTGCTGTTCGGTCCTGCCGCCGGTGCCGTTTTAGGCGGTGTATTCGGCGTGGTGGTCACTATTCTGGTGATGACCGGACGGGCGGGCGAATTGTCCACCATGATGTGGATTGCCAACCCGCTGATGACTGCCTTTGTTTGCCTGCTGAAGGGTGTCGCCGCCGGCTGGGTAGCGGGCTTAGTCGCCGCCGCGTTTAAGAAACGGCAGACGGGCGGTATTTTCCTCGCCGCCGCCGTCGCTCCCGTTGTCAATACCGGCATTTTCCTGTTGGGTATGCTGACGGTGTTCCGCGGGGTGATGATGGAATTTGCGGACAAGATTGGTATGGGCGGCACTACAGCGGTGTATTTCGCCATTGTGGTGCTTGTGGGTGTCAACTTCATCGTGGAGTTCGCCGCTAACCTGATTTTGTCTCCCGCCGTGACCAGCATCGTCAAAGCGGTCAAAAAAATGGGATAAGAAAAGGTCCTCGTTGCATAGCAACGAGGACCTTTCTTCTAAACGGATTAGTTAGCGGCGGGACCTGCCAGCTGGTTCAGATCATTCTGCATCATACAGAAGTTGACGATGCCCAGACCAACCAGACCGAGGATCAGGTACAGGACGGAGTTATCCTTGTGGGCAATACCCTTTTCCGCGCAGCCCTCTGCCAGCTTCTTCTCGCACATAAAGAAGCCCAAGAAAGGCAGGAACAGCATCAGCACGATCTCCAGCACAGCGTTGTCGGAAGGATCCTTTACGGAAACCGCCTCGCGAGCCAGACAGATCGTCCAGTAGATGCCGTAGATGCCGCAGGTGACGATGGTCAGGATGACAGCGGTTACGATGTTTCTGCTTTTGATGTTCATAAATATAACCTCCTCAATTGGTTTATTATATATTACCACTTCTTTCCGCCTGTTGTCAATATTTATCACAATATCTTGTCATTTTCCCGCGAAAAGAGTATACTGTATTCAATATTTGTCGCAAGGGGGGATCCTATGGAAAAGCAGAGCCGATACAGCGAAAAACGCCGCCTGCTTATTGTGTTGGCGGGTGCGGCGATCATAGGGTTGCTGGGGATAGGGTACGGCGCGCTGGTAAGGGTCGGTATCGGGCTTTCCTGCCCATTCTACACCCTGTTCGGGTTGCGCTGCCCCGGGTGCGGTATTTCCCGTGGGATGGCGGCTCTGCTGGCGGGGCGGTTTGACCGTTTTTTGGAATATAATCTGCTGGCGCCGCTTATCGTGTTCTATATCCTATGGGTATGCTTCTTCTGCGCCAAACAGTATGTAAAAACCGCTAAATGGGCATACCGCTCCCCCTGCAAATGGGTGGATATCCTCACGCTGGTGTTGGTGGTGGCATGGTGGATCCTGCGGAATATTGTCGGGCTGTAAAAAAGGAACCTCGCTACCCCGAGGTTCCTTTTCATTATACCTTCTCGATCACTTTGCCGATCCACTTGCCGTTAATCGGCAGGAACAGCCCTGCCACGGGACCGACCAGAGCGACGCACACCACGGTGCCAAGGCCCACGGAGCCGCCCAACAGCCAGCCAATCAGCACGAACAGGGCGTCCACGATGATACGCACGATGCTGAATTTCCGCTTCAGCTTGTCGGCGGTCACCACCGCCACCAGATCGTTGGGACCGGTGCCCGCGTCGGATTTAATTACGATGGTCATGCCGAAGGCGAGAATGGCGCAGGCGACCACCAGCATGGGGATTGCCAGCCACAGCGACGGCTTGTCGGGGAAGAGGGGAGACAACAGCAGGGTGAACAGGTCAATAATGGGTCCCCCCGCCGCCATACACACCACCGTGCCGATTTTGATGTAGCTGCGGTCAATGAATAGCAGCGCTACGATAATCAGCAGACACAGGGTCATATGTACGTTGCCGTGGGTGAGCAGGCTGTGGTCGAGGACGGTGTCCAGCGAGCGGAACACCCCCTGCACCAGCACGTTAAAGGGGTCGGTGCCTTGATTTGCCAGAATAAACAGGGTCACGCCGAAATGGGCGACGGTCAAACCTACTAACAGAATCAGCAGACGGACGACGGTTTCCTTTACACTTCGTTTCATAGCCAACCCTCCTTTTTTGCCAGTATAGCATAACATAGAGGAGGCTGTCAATCACAAGAGAGCCGACAGCACCAGCATTTCCCGTGCTTTTTCGTAGATGCTTTCAAAATCCTCTATCGGCAGAGGATTAACCCCTCGCCCCAGCTCGATGGTGAAGCCGGGGCGACCGTAGCAGGCGATAAACCAATCCTTAAACCCGCCGTGGGACGCCATTCCCTCGGGGTGGGTGACGGTGTAGCCGGAGGCGGCACCCAGCACCTGCGCCATAATGCGGCTTTGTGGCGGGGTACGGTCGCCGTAGGACCAGTAGATTTCTTCTCCCTGGCTGTGCAGCGCCACCACATGGCGGAACCGCCATTGGCGGCACAGGTTGGTCACCGCGCGGGTTTCCGGCTCGCTTTCGGGGGAGGGACCGCTATATTGCCGTGGTCCCGCCGCGGTTTTGCCGTTTTTTTGCGCTAAGGCTTGCATTTCTGCCCATCCTGCGTTAAAATTATGGTTGATATCCACCCCGCGGGCGTTGGCCTGCCACAGACCGTGGGTGTCGCCGCCTGTTTGGGCGACAAAAGAGGCATACTCCCCCGCGGCGGCACTGCCGTAGCGGGCAATATGCACCCCGTCGGGGTTTATCAGGGGGAAGAACCAGATTTGCCGCCCTTGCAGAGCCCGTCCCACCGCGATATCGCAAAGGGTGAGGTCGGCGGTGAGACTGGCACATAGCTCCTCGCACAGCCGCAGGGCACACAGGGCGGTGAGCCACTCCTGCCCGTGAAAGGCGGCGGCGACCAGTACCCGTTGGGGGTGGGGTTGTGCCTCGGCATTGAGCACCAATACGGGTAGCTCCCGTCCCAACAGACTGGACCCCGCGCACACCGTCTGCAGGCAGGGATACCTCCCGCACAGGGCGGTGCACAGCCCGCGGACCACCCCGTAGTCGACGGGCTGTGGCTGTACCAGCCGCGGCAACGAATCTATGCGCATATCACTCACCTCGTTTTTGATGTATGGGAGGAAAATCAATGGATACCTTGACCGAAAAAACCCTATCACAGACCACCGCCTTTCAGGGGCGGTTGCTCCGCCTGCGGGTGGACGAGGTCCGTCTGCCTGACGGGAGCACCGCCGGACGCGAGGTGGTGGAGCACCCCGGCGGCGTGGCGGTGCTGGCGCTGACCGACACCGAGGAGGTGCTGCTGGTGCGGCAGTTCCGCTATCCCTACGGCGAGATACTCACCGAGATTCCCGCGGGCAAGCGGGAGGCGGGGGAGGAACCGCTGGTTACGGGTATGCGGGAGCTGGCGGAGGAGACCGGCTATCGGGCGGACAACTACACCTTTTTGGGTACCCTGTATCCCACCCCCGGCTACTGCGACGAGGTGATTTATTTGTATATGGCCACCGACCTGCACCTTGTGGACGCCCACCCCGACGAGGACGAGTTTTTGGAGGTGGGGCGTATGCCGCTGGCACAGCTGGTGGACCTGGTGCTGGATAATCGCATTCCCGATGCCAAAACGCAGACCGCCGCGCTCAAGGCGTGGTGCTTGCTTAAGAAAAGAAAGGACGGAAACTGATATGCGTACCGCTGCAAAGATAAGCTATATTTTCGGCTTGATTTTACTGATTATTGCTCTGCTGTTTCAGGCGTTTTCCCTGTTCGCCGTTTTGGTGATTGAGGGCAACCCCGCCGAGGTGTTTGACAGCCCGTGGCTGATACCCACGTGGGTGGTTTCCTTGGCGCTGCTGTTGGTGGCGACCATTCTCTGCAAGGCGCTGCAGGAGAAGCCCCGCGGGCTGCTGTTGCCGCTGTTGCTGGGCGGTGTGGGTACGGTGCTGTCCCTTATTGTGGCGCTGGCGCTGAAGGAGGGTCTGCCCCCCAGTATTAACCAGCTGGGCACGGAGCAGGGTCTCACCGCGTGGAAGCTTACCTACCGCCACCTGTCCTCGGTGTTTGCGGGGGCGTTGGTGGTGCTGTCCGCCGCCCTGCATATGGCGGCCTGTCGGGAGGACCGTCTGCGTCGGGAGAATGAGGCGTACAAATCTGTTTACAATCTGGACGGTGCGCCGTTGTTTAAGGACGACAGCACCTTGGATTTGGAGCCTGTGGAAGAGATTGCCGTCAAGCCCGCCCGCAAAGTAAAGCGGAGCCTGCGACATAAGCAACAGAAACAGTAATTCATTCGGGGGAGAGCCATTCGTGGGCGACCAGCACCACCGCGGTACCGCCGCTCCACAACCATATGAGAGGTGCGCCCCACGGTTGGGGACAGCAGACGAACAGTACCCCCAGCACAAACAAACAGCCGCCCCCTGTCAGGCACAGCCGAACCCGTCGACGACGGCGACCTGTCGAGTCGGATTGCAGACGGCACAGCCCGTACAGCAGCATGGCGGCGCCGAGGGCCATACCCCACAAGCCGTCGGTTATGTATTGCATATAACCACTTCCTATCCCTGTATATGTACGCGGCAGAGGGTAGGAATATGAGGGAAAACAAGGAGTTTTTGTATGACAGATACCATTGTTGCTATATCCACCCCTGCGGCACCTGCCGGTCTGGGCGTGGTGCGTCTGTCGGGACCCGAGGCGGTGGTGGTGGCGGAGCGGGTGTTCCGTCCCTGCGATTCGGCCCGCGCCCTGTCCCGTCTGGCGGGTTATTCCGCCGCCTATGGGCACGTGGGTGACGGCGAGGGGGATATCGACGATTGCGTAGCCCTGTTGTTCCGCGCTCCCCACAGCTATACGGGGGAGGACGTGGTGGAATTATCCTGTCACGGCGGACTATATCTGTTGCAGCGGGTGCTGCGCGCCTGTGTGGAGGCGGGTGCTCGCCCCGCCACGGCGGGAGAGTTTACCCGCCGCGCCTTTGTGAATGGAAAGATGGACCTGACACAGGCGGAGAGCGTGATGGACCTCATCGCCGCCGACGGACGGCTGGCGGCAAAGACCGCCCTCGCCGCCCGCGAAGGTGCCACCTACCGCCGCTTGCAGCAGGTGAAGGAGAGCCTGTTGGCGGTGGCGGCACAGTTTGGCGCGTATATCGACTATCCCGACGAGGATATCCCCGAATTGCAGCCCGCCGCATTAGAGCAGACGGTAACGGAGGCGGCAACCGCCGTCACCGCCCTGCTTGCCACCTTTGATGCGGGTCGCGTGCTGCGGGAGGGCATCGACACTGCCATCGTGGGTAGCCCCAACGTAGGAAAATCCACCCTGATGAACTGTCTGGCGGGCTGTGAGCGCAGCATCGTCACGGATATTGCGGGCACCACCCGCGACGTGGTGGAGGAAACGGTGCGTCTGGGCGATGTGCTGTTGCGGCTGGCGGATACCGCGGGTATTCGGGACACCGCCGACGCGGTGGAGACCGTGGGCGTGGAGAAAGCCCGCCGCCGTCTGGAGCAGGCGGCGCTGGTGCTGGCGGTGTTTGACGGCTCCCGTCCTCTGAGCGACGAGGATAAGGCGCTGGTACAGCAGGTGGCAAGCACCACCGCTATCGCGATTATTAACAAGGCGGATAAGCCCCTGCAGATTGAAAAAGAGTGGCTGGAGAGCCACTTTGAGCGGGTGGTGACCCTGTCTGCAAAAGAGGAGGACGGCATCGACGCCCTCATTGCCGCGGTGGCGCAGGTCACGGGCGTGGAGGGATTAGATGCTGCCCAGCCGCTGCTCACCACCGAGCGGCAACGGCTGTGCGCGCAGCAGTGCCTTGCGTGCTTGGAAGAGGCGCAAACCGCCCTGCAGAGCGGTATGACCTTGGACGCGGTGTCGGTGAGTTTGGACGGTGCCATCGCCGCCCTGCTGGAATTGACGGGTGAGCGCACCACCGAGGCGGTGGTGGAGCAGGTCTTCGCCCGCTTCTGCGTAGGAAAATAACACGGGCGATTCGTGAATCGCCTCTACAAGCCAAAACGGGACGTCGTGGGCGCCGTCCCCTACAATAGGTTCTTTAGCGTAACACCAAAAACGAAAGCCGTGGTCGGTTGACCACGGCTTTTTCTCATCGGATTTTGACGATTTGCCCGTCGTTTTTATGAATGCTTTGGGGCGGTACGTACCCCCGCACGCAGGATAGAGGATACACGCGGCTGCCTCGTCCTATGATGGTACCGGGGTTTAATACGCTGTTGCAGCCTACCTCCACGTGGTCGCCGACCATTGCCCCCAGCTTGCGGCGCTCTGTTGGCAGAACGGCGTCCCCCAGCCGCACCGCCACCGCCGTGCGGTCGCTTTTCACGTTGGAGGTCACCGCGCCCGCCCCCAAATGAGCTTTATACCCCAAAATGGAGTCCCCCACGTAGTTATAGTGGGGCACCTGCACCCCGTCGAACAGAATGGCATTTTTCACCTCGGTGGAATTGCCGATGACCGCCCCTTTACCTACCAAGACGCCGCCGCGGATATAGGCGCCGTGGCGCACCTCGGTGTCTGCGCCGATGATGCAGTTCTGCCCCAGATAGGCGGTGGGGGACACCCGTGCGGTGACGTGGACCCACACACCCGCCGCAGGGGAGCGGTATTCCTCGGCGGGCAGCTCCCGCACCAGAGAGACGATGAATCCCTCCAGCTCGTCCAATGCCTCCCAAGGATAGGTCACGCGGGACAGAAGGGGGGCGGCGGCGGTATGACACAGGCTGTAAAGGGCGCTGACGGTAAGCGGTTGTAACATAAAAAGGACTCCTTTTTCTTTTATTATAGCTTATGGGCGGAGCTTGTCCACCAACCCACGGTTGCGCTTTTCACAGCAACCGCTCCCACAGCGTAGCGGCGGCAGACAGCTCCCGGCGGAGTAGACACACCGCCTCCCGCACCCCGACGGGCAGCAGGGCGAGGATTCCCTGCTGCAGGCGGAGGCTGGCGGCGGGCAAGGGACCCGCCGTCGATAGGGTGGGGACCCCCTCCTGCAGGGTAAACTGCAGGCTTGGATTAAACTGCCCGTGTAGGGCTTCTTGTATATTCCCTTCCACAAGCAGGAAAAGGGGTCCCAACGACAACAGCGTGCAGGTGAGCAAAAACACCCCGCAAAGGGCGCGTATGCGAACCGATTTCATAAATCCTCCTATTTCAGTAGGGTAGCCAGCGTTTCCCCCAACAGCTGTCCCGCATACACCGCCTCCTCCACCGTGTTGCCCTCGCTGCCCACCTCCACCAGCACCCAGCCAGGGGACAGGTGTTGGTTGTAGCGGCTCGCCACCGTGTTAAGCGGGCGCATCAGATGGCGGCTGTGGCTCCCCAGAGCCTGTTGCAGGTGGGTAGCGAAGGTCAGGTTTTCCTGCCATTGGGGGTGGGGCAGCTCGGTGGTGCTCACCACCCCCGTGATGAGCATCATCTGTGCCGCTTTTTTGCCGTTTACCACCGCGGTGGGCTTCACGATGTCGGTATCTCCTTGCATCACCGCGTCCCGATGGACGTCCAGCACCACCCGTATGGTGGGGTATTTCTTGAGATAGTCCTCCGCAGTTTTGGCGGAGCGGGTGTATGCCCCCGAATAAACGGGGCTGTCGTGGACAGTGGTGTCGTGGATAGCGGTGACGCCGTGGGCTTTCAGCGCCAGCCGAATGGCTTCTCCCACCGCACAGACGTTGCGGCTGTGGTCCTCGGTGCGGTTGCGGTCTCCCGCATTATAGTATCCGCCGTCGTAGGTCATATAGCCTTCGGTGGTGTGGGTGTGCAGAATCAGCACCTGCGGCTCCGTCGTATCCGCAAAGGACAGGGTCAGCTCCCGCTTTAGTGCGGCGGCGATATCCACTGCCGTCCCGCTGCGATTGAGGGTGGCAATGCCATGTTCGGCGGTGTTACCTACGTCCATTATCTGCTCGATTACCTTACCACCGTCTCCTTTCTCCCCCGGGGGCGGGACGGCGGTTAGAGGCGGCGTCTCCAATGGGGGAGAGACGGTGGGAATATCCGGCAGAGTTTCCCCATTTTGGGGCAGAGAGGTGTTCCCCGCGTTGGCTTGGGGGCTCACCACCGTCTGCTGGGCGGATTGCTCCGCCCCCAACTGCTCGCACAGCAGGTCCGCCACCCCTACGGGCTGCTGCAGCCCTGCCGCCGCCACGGATAACACCCGCCCCAATCGACCCCAGTTGACGGGCATCGCCGTCGTTAGGGCAATGGCGGCGGAAAGGGCGGCTATACGGCAAAAAAGACGGCGAATGCGATTTCGCCTGCGTTGTTTTTTCATACACTATCACCGCTATATTGTATGAGGACAACCGCTTAAATATGCAAGAAAGCCTGTGCTTCTGCACAGGCTTTCTTTGTTTATTCAGGGATATATAGGTCGTAGTCGCCGTTTGTCAGCACGTCTATCAGGTCTTCGCCCGTGCGTAACCGTCGTTCGGTGACGATGCCGTAGCGGTAGGTATCCGTGTGGTGTGCGTCGGTGCCCGCCACGGGGATAAGCCCCTCCGCCTCAGCATATTGTTCCGCCCGCCGATTTTCCAGCGGCGAATTGCAGGCGTTGTAGGTCTCCATGCCGTCCAGATAGGCGGTAGGGAGTGGCTCCCAGGGGTTCGCAATGTAATCCCGCACACGGAAGGGGTGGGCCTGCATCACCAAGCCGCCCGCCTCGTGGGTCATATCGCACAGCGCTTTCAGGTAGGTTTCGCTGTGGGTGAAATTCCGCAATTCGGGATGGTCGTACAGCGTTTGGGGTGTGATGCCGTACAGCAGCACCTCCTTGCCTCCGACCCGTAGCACGTTCTTGCCGTCCCCCACCCACTCCTCGATGCCGAACAGCACGTCAAAGTCCAGACGGTCGCCGAGCTCCTTGGCGCGCAGCCAGTCCTCCTCGTAGGCGCGCACAAAGTCCGCCCAGGGTATCTGCCGCCGTATAGCGGTGTTGCCGTGGAAAAAATGGTTGGTTAGCACCATGCCGGCGAAGCCTTGCTGCTTGAGCAGTGGAATGAGCTTGTCCGCCTCGATTTCGGCGCAGGCGGAGCAGCCCGCGGTGTGCTGATGCATTTCGTACCGATACATTGCGCGCCTCCTTTCACAGAATAAGCAACCGCTCCTTGCGGAGCGGTCGGCCGAGACGGATTAGTAGGATTCGAACATATCCGCCAGCTTGCGGGCGGCCTGTGCCAGGTCGCACAGCCCCTGCTCCGCAAAGTCGGCGGGCTTGCCCCGCATATAGCTGTTGCACTCCAGCGTAAAGTCGCCGCTGTAGCCGATATTCTTCAGCGTGCGGACGATGGGCTCCCAAGGAATGCTCATGGAGAAGGGAATCTGGTGGCTGTCGTTCCAGCAGTCGGTGTCGTGGATATGCAGCGCCTGCAGACGATGGTCCAGCGCCTGAATCATCGCAATGGGGTCGGTGCCCATGCCCATCATCGACGCGTGTCCGATGTCCAGACATGCCACCACGTAGGGGTCGTTCACCAGGTCAATGGTCTGGCAGAAATGCTCGGGAATGGAGCAGGCGGACAGCGCCGCGTGCTTTTCCTTGCTGTTCCAGTTCCACATATTTTCTACGGCGATTTTCACGTCGTATTCCTTAGCGTAGGGCAGCACCTCGTTGTACAGCTCCGCATTCTGGGCGGGAGTGTTGCTGCCGATGGGGTGAATGATGCAGATTTTACCGCCCGCTTCGGCGGTCAGCTCGATTGCTCGCCCCAACAGACCGCGAATTTCGGGGAAATCCGCAGGGAAGGGCGCATGGGACTGGTTACAGGTGATACCGTTATCCAGACCGATTTGCTTCATACGGCGGGCCAGCGCCACCGCCTCTTTATAATCGCACAGAGGGTGTCCTGACAGAATCAGCTCCCGTCCGTTCCAGTCAGCCATCTTTGTCATGGAAAAATCCCAGCAGTCAAAGCCCGCTTTGGCGATGAGCTCGACGGCTTTTTCCTCGCCCACGAGGGCGGCGGGGGAGGCGGTTTCGGTGGAAATACGCATTTCTATCACTCCTATCTAAGCTTACGGCAAGTATACACCCATTTGCCAAAAAAGTAAACGGAATTTCTTCGTTATGTTGCCGAAATTAGGGCAGCTTTTTTAGCCATTCTGTCCATTCCTGCGGTGTGACCGTGGCATTGAGCACCTCCAGCAGGCGGTTGGCAGACAGGGTGGGCGGCAGCTCCAGTGCCGCCAGCAGCGCCTGCCGTTTTATGGCGCTGTTGACCCCGCCGGATAGTCCGACGGCAGCCAAATCCGCCTTAGTCAGGGACATCAGGCGGGCAGGCGGTGCGTCCGCCGCCTCAAAAGTGGCGCCTGCGCGGCGCAGCGCCTCCAGGACGGTGGCATTGTCCATGCCCTCTACCCCCAGTAGCCCCTCTTTGGACGGGGCTGCTTTGCGCCGTTCCTTACCCGGGCGCGGGGGGACGTAGGCTATCTTCACCTGCTCGGCGGGAATGCAGCCCAACAGATGGTTGCGTATCACTCCGCCGGCGGAGTCGCTGTCGGTGAGCAAAATCAGCCCCCGCACCGCCGCCAGCCGCCGCAGCATACCTAAGCGCTCTTTATCCTTAAAGATACGAAAGCCGTCGGTGGGCACCACCATACCGTCCACGGCGGATTTAAGCCGTATCACGTCGTATTTTCCTTCGACGACAATAACCTCGCGTATCCGTTCCACCGTTACCCCTCCTGCACCAGACGGATAAGCTTTACCACCGTCTGTTCCAGTAGTCCGCGGCCGTCTACCCCCGTTTGCTTGAGGGCGTTGTCGGCCTGCGCCAGCACCTCTAAGGAGCGGCGCAGGGTGTCAGTGGACAGGCGTGCGCCGTCCCGCGCCGCGTTGCGCAGCCGCCATTCCTTGCGGGCGTAGGTGGTCTTGAAATCCGCCGCCAGACTGTCTGCGGGCTGTCCCGCGGTCACCGCGGCCTTGGCGCGGTACAGGTCCGCGTAGGCGGCGGATAGGGTGCCGAGAATAGGCAGCGGGTCCTCCCGCTGTATGGCAAACTGGTGCAGCAGGTTCAAGGCCTGCGGGGTGTCCCGACGGAGAATGGCCTTGGACAGGTCAAACACCTTCGCCTCTAAATTCTTGGTAGCGGCGCGGTCGATGGTTTCGCGGGTGATATCCCCCGCGCCGACCAGCGCGCACAGCTTATCCAGCTCCCGCAGCAGCAGATTCAGGTCGTTGCCCACCTGCTCCACCAGATACACCGCGTCTCGCTGGTCGATGGCGCAGCCACGCCGTTTGGCGCCTGCCATCAGCAGCTTCGCCGCATCGGTGGTGCTTTTGCGGTCCAGCTTGGCAACGGTGCCAACCTCTTCTGCTTCCTCCAGAAAGGTTTTCCACGCTTTTTTGCTGCTCGGCTGCACCGTCATCTGGCGGAACACCAGCACACAGCTGTCGGGCAGGTTGCGAATGAGCCGCAGCAACCCCTCCGCGTCCCCCGCGGACGCGTCCATATCCCGCACCAGCACGCACTTTTTCTCCGTCAGCATGGGCAGTGCCTCCACCGCCTCCTCCAGTTGGGGCAGGGTGAGGCTTTGCCCGTCAAACTGCTGCAGGTCAAAGGCGTCCGCCGCTTCTCCTACGGTGTGCTTGACAATCAGCCGCGTGTATTGCTCCACCAAATAGGGCTCCTCCCCATACAGCACGTACAGGGGACAGGCGCCGCTCTTGATGCGCTCTTTTAATGTCGCTTCGGTCATAGCCATGATAGCGTTCTCCATTCTTTGGCGGTGGTGATGTATTGTATCGGGGTTTGGTCGGTGGGGACGAAAACAACGGAGGAAGCATGCCCGCCCACGGTCAGGTGGGTGTGGGGCATGTCCAGCCGCCAGCTGTCCCCCAGATAGGTCCAGAAAATCATGTTTGTGCCAAAACGGTCGCCGCGGGAGAGGGTGGTAATGCCCTCGATGCCCGCCGTCCACAGGGCGGAATCGGCGCACAGCACGTGGGTTACCGCAACCTGCTCCAATAGATAACTAAGCTCGCCGGCGCGGTTGGGTTCGCCCTCGCCGATAAGCAGATAATCCAGTCGGTTACAGCCGATGTTATGCAGCAGGGTAGCGGCGTCCCGCAACCCGTCGCTGTGGCTGACAAGCAGCCCCCGCTGTCGGCGGTTTTCCGTTAACAGGGCGATACCCTCTCCGGCGGAGGCGGCGGTTACCACCGAGTGAGGGCGGGATAGGGCGTAATCCAAACCGCCTGCGGACAGGGTGATCGCCAGTAATCCGCCCGCCAAAACACAGCAGGTCAGCCGTCGGCAACGGCGAACGGCAATCACTAAGAGTATGCAGCCGCCGATAGCCAGCACCAATTGCCAGAGTTCCGTAATCGTGATGATGCCGGCCACCCTGCCGCAAAGGCGGGTGACGGCGTGGGTTAGTTTGCTCAGTATACCTGCGCACAGCAGTACGGGCCGCCCTAAAAAGGCAAGGGGCGGCACTGCGCAGAGCAGGATACCTACCCAACCGCACAATAGAGCGCCGGCGGCAGGGGTAACCCCCAGCAGGTTGGCTACGGGGGTGATAAGAGGAAACCGCCCGAAATAGGTGCATAACAGCGGCACCACGAACAGGGACGCGCTGCCGCACACCACCAGAGAGGTGAGAACGTGTTGGCGCAGTCGCCCTTTTTCGGCGGCAGAGGAATGTAAAGAAAAGGCACGAAACAGCCGCGGGGTCAAACACAGGATACCCGCCGTAGCGAGAAAGGAAAGAAGAAACCCCACGCTGGTTGCCGCGTAAGGATTATGCCCCAACAGTAGCATGGCGGCGAACCCTAAGGAATTCAGCCCGTCGGCGCGGCGGCGGAACAGCTGCCCCGCCAACCATATAAGACACATGGTGCCCGCGCGAACCACCGACGGGGTGAACCCGATGAGCAGCATAAAGAACAACACCACGGGAATGGTGAGCGCGCAGGCTATACGGGACCCGAAACGGCGCAACAGGGCGGCTACCGCCAGCGTGATGAGGGAGAGGTGCAGCCCCGATACCACCAAGAGGTGGGATAATCCGCTGTCACGAAAGGCAGTCTCGATATGGGCGGGCAGACCGCGGGTCACACCGAGGCACAGCGCCGCCACAACGGCACCCTCGTCGCGGGGCAAGGCGCATCGCAGTTGTTTGTACAGATATTGGCGCAGGGGCTGCAGGCTATGGCGGAGCGGGGAAGAAACATAGGCATCCGTCAAGGTGACGGCGTCCTCTCGCCCCTGCGGGAATGCCAGCAGAAATATGCCGTCCGCTTGCAGAGCCGCCTGCCGTTGATTGGCGGCGGTGAGGGTGACGGTGGCTTGCACTGTTTGGTATTGGTCCGGTGCACAGGTGTCGTGGCAGTACAGCTTTACCGCGGTGCCCGTGGGAAGCCGTGTGGATTCCGTAACCCGCAGGGTGTACAGGCGCCCGCTGTCAGGGAGTTCCTCTATCCAGCCCGTCAGCGTGTCGGTTTGCCCGTCCTGTCGGATTAGGGGAGCCGTTTGAAAATAGCGATAGCCTGTACCGCTCAGCCAAAACAGAAGCAGCACACCAAAAAGCAGCAGCAGATGCGGGCGGCGCCACCGCGGTACCAGTAAAAGAGAAAGAAACAGCGCTATCGGCAGCAGAACGCACCACAGCGGCAGGCGAATCGCCGCCAGCGAGGCGAAATAGGCGACGATGCCACAGCAGAGCATGGTGCGGCGCAGCGGCCACGTCCGTTGCAAGTTGTATGTGAATTCGGACTCTTTTGTTACACGTCCTGCCATTGGATCACCCGCCTGTTTTTACTGGCATAATTTTAGCATAATTTCAGCAGAATGTAAACCGTTTTCCCGTTTTGCGAGCGGAAAACCCACAGATAATAAAAAAATTTAAAAGAATTGAAATTTTCTCTTGCTTTTTGAAAAAACCTATGCTATAATATCGTTCGCAATCGCATCCGGGTGTGGCGCAGTTGGTAGCGCGCTTGACTGGGGGTCAAGAGGCCGTGAGTTCAAGTCTCGCCACTCGGACCAAGCAAAAAGCCTTGAAACCAGTAGGTTTCGGGGCTTTTTGTTTTTTGCCCATTTTCCCCCATTCTACCGGGTTTCTAACACCTTTTCTAACACTCGTCCCACAGGCTGCTGCTTAACTTGTCAGCCATACTTTGCTTGCGTGCTGCATCTAAATGTCCGTAGATGTTGGCGGTCATCTTGATGTCAGCGTGTCCCATCCACTCTTGCACATCCTTGAGGGTACAGCCGCTATTCAGCAGCAGGCTGGCACAACTATGCCGGAGTTCGTGAAAACGAATGACAGGCAAGCCGTGCTTTTTGAGCAGTAGCCGGAAATGCTTGGATACATAGTCCGGGGTAAAAGGCTGACCGTTCGCCCACTTGAATACATAGGGGGTTTGCTGGTATGCCTTGCCAAATTGCTCCCGGTTTTCGCTTTCTTGCCGCTTTGCCTCCTCAAAAATGGCTCTTGCCTCCGGGGTGAGAGGAAAGGAACGGTGGCTGCTGGCGTTCTTGGTCTTGTCCTTGGCTATCGTCTTTGTCACCTTGGACACCGTATGTTTGATGGTAAGCAGCCCAGCCTCAAAGTCAAGGCTATCCCATTGCAGCCCCAGCAATTCGCTGCGGCGTAGTCCATACAGGGCAGCAATTCGCACCAGCGGAGCAAGGGGGTCACCCTTTATTGCTCCAAACAAGGCTTGCATTTGGCTGGCGGTGTAGAATTGGGCTTGATACTGTTCCTCTTTCGGGAGTGTAACAAACTGGCAAGGGTTAGAGGATAGCAAGCCGTTTTTGACTGCTGCATTCAGCGTTTGGTTGACGATGTTTTTCAGCCGTCGCAGCGAAGCGGGGGACAGCCCTCCTTTTCCGTCCTTGCGTCCATTTGCGGCTTTTTCATCGAAAAAGGGTTGCAGGGTGTCGGCGGTAATTTCTCGCAGTTTGAGGCGGTTTTCGTCAAAGTAGGGCAGTATGTGGGTGTTGGCTAACACCTCATAGCCTTGATAGGTGACGGTGTCCACCTTGCGGATAATCACACCAAGCCATTGCCGGACGCAGTCAGCAAACAGCATTTCCGCAGAGGGTTTCTGCGGCTCGTAGGTGAGCAGGGTCTCACGCAGCATTTGCTCGGCTTTTCGCTTGTTGCCTCTTTCATCCAGCCCGGTGGCTATCCATTTCACCTTTCGCTTGCGGTTTTCGTAGGTGTTGAGCACCATATAATATTTGCCGTTTTTTACTTGCAGACTACCTGTCATAATAAACTCCTTTCGTGACAGTGTGAGATTTGTCTGCAACTACGATTTAACTGTGTATAGTGCGGATCGGGCATATGCTAACAAAGCAATTTTCGGAATGAGTATTTTTCGCCCGATGTGTTTACAGCCTATGAGATTATCTCGAATGAGGCGGTAAACGGAGTTTTTGCTAATGCCAAGAGCGGCAGCAACATCTTTCGGGGTGAGAATGTTGGGGTAATCCTTAAACATCGCCGCACCCCCTTGTTTCCTCAAAGCCGGGGAGCATTTCCTCGACATCGTGAATTCGACGCAGGAATGCAGCGTAGGTCTCCGGCTCATTGTGCTGTACGTTGGGGTATTGCTGCTCCAAAGGGATATTGCTGATGATATAGACCCTATCGAAACAAGCCACTTTATTGGCATAACCACAGGGCAGCATAACCGGGTATCCGTCCAAATATTTCAGCATATCGGCAATGAGTAGACTGGAACGGAATTCCTCAAAAATGATGACCTTTTCTCCTTTGTAATCATCAAAGGGGTGGGTGTAGTCTGTCACTCGGTAAACGTTCTCATAGCCGTAGTGTTCCATCACGCTGCGTGTCTTGCCAGTCCCGGTTTGACCGTACATATAGGTCACGGAGAGCGGTCGCCATTTCTTGCGGTATTCGTCCTCTAACAGCGTTTGCCGGGCTTGCTCAATGTGAGTGAGCCGGGTCATTGCCGTGGGATATTCTCGCAGTATCTCGGCAGAACTTGCACCGTTTGCCACCATTTCCATAATAGCCTCGGTCTGCTTTTGGTTGCGTTCTTGCTCCGGGGGCAGTTCGCCGCTTTCCTCAAAGGTGTCCGGCAGGTTGGTTTCGTGTTTTTCATCGTCCAGCCATTTGCCCTCTTTGCGTATATAGTCCCGGTTTTCTCGGTGGGAGCCACGTGCCATTTCAATGTGGGCACCGTAAAAACGCTCCTGTATCATAGAGAATTCTGCCGGGTTGCGGAATGCTAAATACAGATGGGTGTGGAGCGTGCCTTGCTCTCCTATCTCGTCACACATACACCAGTAAACACAGGTTTTCAGTCCCTCCAAGGTGTTGTGCAGTACCTCACGGCTCATTCCGTGTTCCGTGGGGTTGTTAATTGTCAGTTGATATTTTCTACTTGCTTGGCTTCGTGCCATAGTCTACTCCTTTCAATTCTGTCACTACCATCTCCTTTCGTCTCTTTTTTGCAGCCCGTCCATTATCATTCGACTGACTTATATATATTTTAGTTGGTTGATGGTTTTAGGTTTTTGCGTACAATGTGTACACAACTTACATCGTTGCACAGGGTAATACTATCCCTGTGCAATTTCTGCGAACAGCAGCCCTTTCTATGTGCGTCCAGTCGCATACGCTCCTTCCGCACATTGTGCTATCCGCACGGTCGCTTTGCGACTATGCCGATAGGAACGGTGGGTGCTGCTATTCGTCCGTTTTCTGCTCTAACATATGCCTAATCGCTCTTGCACCGTCAGCGGAGAGTTCGGCGACCTCATCGGCAGACATAGCCATAAAGGCTTTCATCATCATTCGAGACTGCTCTTGTGAGTTCAACTGCTGGATAACAAGCTGCAAACAAGCTCCGGCGTCATTGGTGATACCGTTGACCTCTTTATAGGCTTGTAACCGCTTATAGACAGCGTCAGGCACAGTTAGATTTATGCGTTTCTTTGTTGATGGCATTTTATCACCTCCTTTTACAGTACTATACAGCAATTTCCAAAAAGTGTCAAGGAGTACTTTGGAGTTACTCCGCACAAAGGGCAGGAGGCACGCAAACTTTGCGTGCCTCCCGGCTCTTTGTTAATCGTAGTCACAGGCAATTTCTAACACTTTTCTAACATATTTGCAGAATATTGGACTTGCTGATTTTCGGGGTAGGTGTAAGCCGTACCCGGAAAGCCTTGAAATACAAGGGCTTCTGTGGTGTTCTATGGTTTTCCGTGTTTCGCTGTGGGATGAACAGTATTTCTCTGGGGGTCAAGAGGCCGTGAGTTCAAGTCTCGCCACTCGGACCAAGAAAGAGAGTAGTCCTTTTGGACTACTCTCTTTCTTTTTTCAGTGGTGGATGGAGGTTCTTGACTCACCATATTTTCGCCAACGGCGAAAATATCAGGGTTTTGGCGGAACAAGAAACTACCATAGGAGCAGAATTTGATTTCCGCCTAAACCAGAGTTCAAAGTCTCGCCACCCTGTCC
>JAFSGP010000013.1 GCA_017440755.1 Clostridia bacterium
AATGGTAACGCTGGTTATACCGGACGCCTGGAACGCCTTATTGCCGATGCTCGTAATGGTGGAAGGAATCTCGAAGGAGGTCAAAGCCTTACAACCACTGAAGCAAACAGCAGGAATAGCGGTCACAGTAGAGGGAATCGTCACAGACTTCAGCGCAGCCATGTTACGGAATGCACCGTAAGCCAGCTCGGTAATGCCCTCGTTCACAACCACCTCAGTGATGGTCGCCGCATACTGGTAAGCGTTACGGTTGGTCCAGCCGCCCATCTTGGTCTGACCGGAGATAACCAGCTTGTGGGTGCCGTCCGCCTTCTCGTATACGTCGAAGGTGATGCCACCATAGACTTCGTTGGACACCAGCTCATCGGCAGGAGCGTTGGGATCCGCCTCGCCACACCACTTACAAGCGCCGTTCTCGTACACGTGATCCACAGTACCCAACTTAACACTCATCGGGTTAGTAACCTGAGTCTGTGCCTCATCGGTCCAAGCGGAACCACACTGGTCGCAGAGCCAATGCTCCACGTTACCCAGAGCAGAACAGGTGGGATCCAGAGCCTCTACGTGTACCACGTTGTGCGCCGCATCGGGGTTGGTCACCTCATGGCACACCATACACACGGGGTCGCAAGGATAGAAGTACTGGTGCTCAGCCACATCCTCGCGAACCTCACCACAGATGTCACAGGTGGCATCGCAATCCGCAGAGTACACGTGCTCGCCGTCAGACCAATCCATACCGTCCTCTTCCGCCAGAGCAGAAACAGGCACCGCCATAACCACCAGCATAACAGCCAGCAGCATAGCTATCATCCTCTTGAATTGGGTCATTTGTATCACTCCTTAATGATGAAATGAAATTATATCCAATATCATTTTATATCGTATCCGTCAACATTGCAAGTTGTTTAAGGTGTGATTTTATGCTCTGCTATTATGGTTTCTTGCTCTTGGGGCAATCGGATTTTTCTGGCAAGTATTTCCGCATCACCCGCACGCACACGGGAATCGCCACCAGAGCCGTTGCACCGTCCGCCAGCGGCTGTGCCAGCTGGACGCCCAGTAAGGGGGCGACGCCCTCACAGAAATACAAAAACACAAGAGGCAACCCTAACACAAAGGGTATGAAAAACAGCCCCTGTCGCGCCATGGAAAGGAAGCTGGCGGCGCCCACCCGCCCGATGGTCTGGGTGAGCATGGTGCACATGGTGGTCCAAGCCAGCAACGGAAACGCCACGCAATGCAATCGCAAGGTGAGTGCCGCCTTAGGCAGCACCGCAGGGTCGCTGCTAAACAGCCCCACCAGCGTGGGGGCGAACACAAATCCTGCCACCGATGCTGCCAACAGGAGCACCGTACCCAACCGCACGCAAAACCAAAAGGCCTTCTTGACCCGCCCGTACAATCCTGCGCCGAAATTGAATCCACACACAGGCTGAAAGCCCTGCCCGAAGCCCAACAGGGCAGAAAAGGCCAAGTGGGTGATGCGGGTGGCTATCGCCATCGCCGCAATAGCGGCATCGTTTCCGAACTGCCCCGCCATATAGTTTAGGCAAATGGTAGACAAGCTGGCCAGCCCCTGCCGACACAGAGAGGGGAACCCGCCCCGCAGTATCTCGCTGAAATCCGCCCGACGGGGGCGGAACAGACGGGGGCGCACACGCAAATTTTCCTTTCGGGTGGTGCCGAACAGCAGCAAAACGAAGCTAACCCCTTGGCTGATAGCCGTAGCGGCGGCAGCACCCACCACGCCCATATTAAACCCGAAAATAAACACAGGGTCCAAAACGATATTGAGCAAGCCGCCGCAGCCGATGCCTATCATACCGTAAAAAGCGCTGCCCTGAAAACGCAACTGGTTATTCAGCACCAACGCGCCAATCATCCAAGGCGCACCCAACAAAATGATGCCCAAATACTGTCTGGCGTAGGGCAAAATGGTTTCGGTAGAGCCGAGGAACCGTGCCAACGGGTCCAGAAAGATAAGTCCCAACACCGTAATGCAACCGCCCACCAACAAAGCGGAATAGAAGCCGATGGACGCCATACGCTCCGCCTCGGCGTGACGCTGCTGCCCCAGCAGACGGGAAATCACGTTGCCCGACCCCTGCCCAAACAGAAAGGCGCAGGCCTGAATGATCGCCATAAAGGAAAACACCACCCCCACCGCACCGGTGGCAGAGGTGTTGTCCAGCAGACCCACAAAAAAGGTGTCTGCCATATTGTAAATTGAGGTGATAAGCATGGATATCACAGTAGGCACTGCCATACGACCAATAAGCCGCCCTATCGGTGCAGTGGTCATATACTGAAATTTTGTCTGTTCGTCCACGGTATCACCTCTTTTCTTGTTATTTCTTTCGCCGTATCAAGCAAGCCACGTTCTCCACGTGGGCGGTGCGGGGGAACAGGTCCACCGGCTGCACCCACTGGGTGCGATAGCCTTTTTCATCAAACAGCTTTAAATCGCGGGCAAGGGTGGCGGGGTCGCAGGAGACGTACACCACGCGGTCGGGTGCCATCTCCGCCACCGTATCAATGAGGTCGGGGGAACAGCCTTTGCGGGGCGGGTCCAGCACCACCACCTCGGGGCGAATGCCCTCCCGCGCCAGCTGGTCCGCCGCCTTCGCCGCGTCCGCACAAATGAAACGGGCGTTGCGTATCTTGTTGGCGGCGGCATTGCGACGGGCGTCCCGCACCGCGGCCTCCACCACCTCAACCCCTATCACCGCGCCGGCACAATGCGCCATAGATAGGCCGATGGTGCCCGTACCGCAGTAGAGGTCCAGCAGCGTTTCTTTTCCCGTAAGCGCCGCTGCCTGCGCCGCCAGACGGTACAGCTTTTCCGTCTGGGCGTGATTCACCTGATAGAAGGAATGGGGAGACAGACGAAACCGCAATCCGCACAATTCGTCCACAATGGCATCGCCGCCCCAAAGAGTATACCCCTCTTTGCCCAAAATCACATTGGTGCGGTCAGGATTTACGTTGACGCACAAAGAAACCAGCGCCGGTGCGGCTTTTTGCATTTCCTCCACCAGCCCCTCCGGGTCGGGCAGACGGCCGTCGGTGCACACCAGACACACCATCATCTCCCCCGTCACCGCCGCCTGACGAATGTACACGTGCCGCACCAGGCCGGTGTGGCTTTCTTCGTCATAAGGGGCGGCACCGCTCTTAGCCATCCATGCCTCTACCCCGTCCAGCACCGCCGCGTACCCCGCAGGCTGCAGCTTGCAATCTCGACAGGGGATAATGCGATGACTACGGGGCGCAAAAAAACCGAACAGCGGGCCGTCCTCCCCCGCTGCCACAGGGAATTGCGCCTTGTTGCGATAGCGGTCGGGGCTGTCGCCACCCATCAGCGGCAGCACGGGCGCCTCAATACCGCCCACGCGGCGCATGGTGTCCTGTACCCAGCTCTGCTTATAGCGGCTCTCCGCCTCGTAGGTGACGTGCCGCCAATTACAGCCGCCACACTTACCGAACGCGGGACAGTCCACCTGCTTTACCCGATCGGGGGACGGCATCAGTAGCTCCTCCACCTTGCCGAAGGCATGGGTTTTCTGCACCTTAACAATGCGGCAAAGCAGACGGTCACCGAGAGCCGTCTGCGGAATGAACACTACCATACCGGGGGCAGAAATGTCCTCGTTGGTATAGCGTGCCACACCGAAGCCCTCACCCGTAGTACCGGTGACCGTCAATTCAATTATCTGATTTTTCTGCAGTGCCATAGCGGTGCATTCCCCTCGTTTTACAAGTGTATATATAATATTGTACACAATATTCCCGTATAGTGCAAGGTTTTCTTTCGCACGAAAAACACCTCGGCGATGCCGAGGTGTTTTTGGCTTATTTCTTCTTGCGCAGCACCACAGCCGCAACGGCGCCACCGATGCCTAACGCAACCACAACGCACAGCAGGACAAAAACCCAAGTGCTGCTATCCTCTTCCCCGTTCGGGTCAGTCACCGCATTCTGGGTCGGTGCGCTCTCCTGGGTGGTTCCGTCCGCCGTCGTCTGCGTGGTGGGCGGGTCCGTAATCACCGAACCGTCAGCGTCGGTCCGCGTGGTGGTCGTGGGCGGGTCCGTAATCACCGCGCCGTTAGCGTCGGTCCGCGTGGTGGTCGTGGGCGGGTCCGTAATCACCGAGCCATCAGCATCGGTCCGCGTGGTGGTGGCGGGCGGGTCCGTAATCACCGCGCCGTTAGCGTCGGTCCGCGTGGTGGTGGCGGGCGGGTCCGTAATCACCGAGCCACCGGCGTCGGTCCGCGTGGTGGTGGCGGGCGGGTCCGTAATCACCGAACCACCGGCGTCGGTCCGCGTGGTGGTGGCGGTCTGTCCCGCCGTAGCGCCTCCCACCGTAGTGGTGGTAATCAAAAGCGTCGGGATAGTGGTTGTGGTGGTAGAGGCGACCTCCTGCTTCGTATCTCCGCAACGGGAGCAGGTATTCCCCTGATAGTCGTGCCCCAGCGCCTCCCCCTGCGTCATGCCGCAGATGGTGCAATGCTTGGGGTAAGCACAATCCGCCGCCTGCCAATCGTGGGGGCAAACAATCTGCACCTGCGCACTTACCAGCGCCACGGGATACCCCGCGTCCGCTTTTTCGAAGACCGCCCCCGCTGTGAGGTTGGTATGTCCGAAACCGCTGGTTTCTTTCACCTTTAATTCCACCTGCAGAACGTCTCCGTCAAAGGAGCGCGCCTTCTTCGCCATAAATACAGCGTTCAGCTTCGTTGTGTCCACGTCCTTCAACAGTTCGCCGGCAATCAGCCATTTGGCAGACACGAATTCAAACACCGTCTGATCCCATGCATTCCCCATCGCTACCAGCATAGCCGTAACGTTCGGGCTATTCTCCACCTTAACCGTCAAAGTGAGAGCATCCCCTCGCTGCAGGGTGGTCGCCGATGCCACGGTGGTGACCACTGCCGGCTCACCCTCCGCCGCTACGGGCAGAGAAGCCGCCATCAGCAGCAGGCATAACAGGATTGCAACCGGTTTTTTCATTCTTCTCTATCTCCTTTTACCGTAAAATAGGGGGACCAGGCGTACCGCCCCTCGCTGTCCCGCACCTCCACGCGGACAAAGGTATCCGACGGAATAGGAATATAGGTGTCCTCGGTCAGCGCCTCGCCCTGCACGCAACGGTGCCCCGTGTAGGCGCTGTCGGTATAATACACGATTTCCTCCACGGGGGAACATGCCACCCGTATCTCCCCTGCCTCATAGGTCACGTCCAAAACAGGTCCTTGGCTGGCATAGAAATCGCCGCGGCGGAGCGCCGCCAGTATGGCCTCGGCGGTGCATGCCTCCGCCTGCACCATCACGTAACTGCGGCAGGTGTCGGCAGGGGTGTAAAAATGCACGTCGTCTGTTGCCGCCAATTTCCACAGGCAGCCGCGGGCCGCCATACAGTCCAAAATCAGCCCGCTGTACGGGCGACAATTGAAGGGAACTCCCGAAACGGAATTGTAGATTTCGGTCATATCCACCCCTCGCAGTGCCATCAGCTGCTCCGGGGTGTTCAGACTCCACGCAGGGTGAGCCAATATCGCCAGACCGCCTGCCTCGTGAACGCCGTCGATCATCTGCTGCACTGTGCACTCACGGGTCACCGCAGGCACTTGCTCCACGCCCACCGCCACCACGTGGAATATGCCCTCGGCAGTGCGGCTGCCCACGTCGTACTCCACACCGGGGAGCAGCAGCATATCCTCAAACCGCCCCTCCTCGCTCACCTGCCAATGGTCGGTGCGCGCCACAAAATCGTAGCCCGCCTCCCGATACAGGCGATACGCCTCCTCGGGGGTGCGCCGCCCATCGGTAACGGTGGTGTGCATATGTAAATTTCCTTTATACCAAGTGCGTCCTTGTTTATCCGTATACATATCCCATTCCCCCTGTATCTGTGTCAATTATACGGGGGTTTCCGCGGTTTGTCAACAACAGAACCGCGCAAAAAAGAACGGCTGCCGCAGCAGCCGTTCTTTCCCTTACTTTTTGCACAGTTTTTGTATCAGCATACACAAAAGATGCAGGCAAAGCCCCGCGACAATAGCCACCACCAGGTCGAAAATCACCGTTAGCGCAAAGGTAACAAACAGCACCAGAATATTGGCAAGGCGTTTCTCTTTCGTAATGGACACAAACTTTCGCCACTCGCTCATATTATATGCCACCATAAACAGAATGGCAGCAATGGTGGGCATGGGAATCAGCGCTGCGTAGGGCATCAGGAACAGCAGCACCAAAAACAGCACCACTGCGTGCACCATGCCCGCAATAGGCGTCCGTCCGCCGTTCTTCGCGTTGGCGGAGGTGCGGGCGATAGCGCCGGTGGCGGGAATTCCGCCGAACAGCACCGAGGCAACATTGCCCACGCCCTGCGCCACCAATTCGGCATTGGGATTGTGCTTCGACTGCACCATACCGTCCGCCACCACGCAGGACAGCAACGATTCCACCGCCGCCAGCACCGCAATGGTCACCGCATTGGGGATAACTGCCAGTATCTTCTCCGTGCTAAAATCCATGCTCCCCCAATCCAAGCGAGGCAGGCCCGCGGGAATGGTATACAGGTCACCGATGGTGTACACCCCTGCGTCCAAAGCGGGGATAAACTTCACCAGCAGCGCACACACCACCACCGCAATCAACGAGGCGGGCAGCTTCTTTTCCAGTTTGGGGTAGATGATGAGAATTGCCAGACTGATGCCGCCCACCAACAGCGCCCAGGGGCTGAAGGTGCCTGCTGCCGCCAGATTGGCCTCGATCTTTTCCAACGTTTCAATCGGCTTGACCCCCGCTGCATAGGTCAGACCCAAAAAGTCCTTGACCTGTCCCAACAGAATGGTCACCGCAATACCGCCCGTAAACCCTACCGTGATGGTATGGGGCATATACTTAATGAACGAGCCCAGCTTGCACACGCCCATCAGGATAAGCAACAGACCTGCTATCACCGTGGCGATAAACAGACCGTCCATGCCCTGCGTGGCCACCACCCCCGCCACAATGGTGGCAAAGGCGGCGGTAGGACCCGCAATCTGCACGCGGCTACCGCCCAGCAGCGACACCACAAAGCCCGCGGCAATGGCGGTGTACACGCCACAGGCAGGCTCCACGCCCGATGCCAGCGCCAGCGCGATGGACAGCGGCAGGGCGATAATCGCCACAATGACACCCGCTATCAGGTCGTTCACCAACTGCTTTTTGGTATAGCCCCGCATAGCGGAAATTAACTTCGGCTGCAAATAAAAGTCCTTCATAATACCCCTCTTTTTATTCCTTTTCTAACAATTCCGCAAAATCGTATATGTAGAGGTCGGCAACCGTCTTGATTTCTTCCGCAAACTCCGCCGAGGAGTTGTCGTACACACCACACACCTGCATTCCCGCCGCCTTAGCAGTCTTGTCGGCATTCAGGTTATCGTCCAGAAACAGGACCTCGCCTACGGGCTGCCCCAGCCGCTGTGCCGCCATTTTGTAAATGGCGGTGTCCGCCTTGGTGGTGGCGAAATCGTCACAGGACCACACGTTGTCAAACAAATCCCACAGCCCCAACCGCTTCAGACACGGGTCCAACGTAATGTGGGGGCTGGCGGTGAGGATATTCAGGCTCGCGCCCTGTTCCTTGAGGGTGCACAACGTTTCGACCACGTTCTTTTTGGCGGGGATGTGGTACTTGTACGCATCCAGCAGGTATTCCCCCATCAAATGTCCTATCTCCTCCACTGACAGCGGCACGCCCAACTCCACAAAGTACTCCGCCGTTCCCAGCAGACCCAGCGGGGTGATGGTCTTGATGACGTCCGCTTCGTAGGCAACGTGATATTCGTCCAATATACGCAGCATACAAGCGCAATAGGACGGCATGGAATCCACCAACGTACCGTCAAAATCAAACAGGTAGGTTTTCATGCGTTTCACCTCTTGGGTATTATAGCACACGCTCACCTGCAAAAACAATGGGCAAAAAGCAAGAACCCGACGGCTTTTGTCAGGTTCTTTTGGCGGTTTGGACGAAGGGTAACCGAGGCAAAAAGCAAGCCCACCGAGCGTTACACTCTCGGTGGGCGGTATATCATTATTCGTTTGTTCGTCGGTTTTTGCCGACGCCGTATTGGTTTAGTTAAAATTCATTAGTACATTGGTCTTCACCGAATGGTCGTTGTTTATATTCGTCTTACAGAGACTATCTGTACATCGGAAAGCACCTTTTCTTCTGAATTTTTTGTCGAGGTTTCTTAATTAACTAAATCTTGGGACTCATTCCTTTCTGCATCAATTTTACGCTGCGAAACGGGCGGATTTTCGTTATTCGCCATTGGAATCAGTCCCCTTTCTTTACCAACTACTTCTTGGTTATTTGTTTCTTTTGTCTTCCTCTGGCTATAGTATAGCCGAAAATCCCGCCAATGTCTATTCGCAAAATACACAAGGAATTCGATAAATTTTCTACTACCACCTTTGCCTTGCTTTGTGTTATAATAGATATGTTGGGGCGCGAAAGGATTGTTTCGCGCCCTTTTCGTATGCAAAAGCCGCAGGAGAAACCATCTCCTGCGGCTCTTTCTTTTATTTCAGCAATTCCTTCGCCTGCGCCAGCAGAGCCGTCTCCTGAGCGGCTGCCGCCGCGGGGTCGGTGCCGATGGCGGTGATATATGCCTTCACCTTCGGCTCGGTGCCGGAGGGACGGATAATCAGTCCCGCGTTCCCCTCCAATGCATAGGAAAGCACGTTGGACTTCGGCAGTGCGATAGCTGCCGTCTGCCCCGTCACGCAGTCGGTGCGCAGCTGCCGTCCGTAGTCGGCAACCGAAAGCACCTTGCAGCCCGCCAACACAGCAGGCGGGTTTTCCCGCAAGCCGCTCATCAGCTGCTCCATGGCAATCATACCCTGCTCACCCTCAAAGGCCACGTTAACCACCGAATGGCAGTAATATCCGTGCTCCCGATACAGCTGCTCCATTCGCTGGAGCAAAGTCAAGCCCTGCTCGTGGTAGTAGGAGGCCATCTCCACAATAAGCATAGAGGCCACCACCGCGTCCTTATCCCGCACGTAGCTGCCTGCCAGATAGCCGTAGCTCTCCTCAAAGCCGAACACAAACCGCTGCGCCTGTCCTGCCTGCTCCAGCAGACCCGCCTGCTCGCCGATGTACTTAAAGCCGGTGAGCAAATCCCGCATTTCGCACCCGTATTTGGTGGCAATCGCCGTAGCCAGATTGCTGGTAACCAGAGATTTGACCGTCACAGGATTCTGCGGCAAGGTGCCGTTTGCCGTGCGGCAGGCCAGAATGTAATCCAACAGCAGACAGCCCACCTGGTTGCCGGTCATCAGCGTATACGCTTCTCCGTCCCGCACCGCAATACCTACACGGTCGGCATCGGGGTCGGTAGCCAGCAACAGGTCAGCGGGCTGTTTCTCCGCCAGTGCCAAGGCGCACTCGAAGGCCTGTCGAATCTCAGGGTTGGGGTACGGTGCCGTGGGAAAATTGCCGTCCGGCAGCTCCTGCTCGGGGACCACCGTCACCTGCTGTATCCCCACCCGTCGCAGAATCTCCCGCACCGGTACGTTGCCGGTGCCGTTGAGGGGGGTGTATATCACGGACAGCCCTGCGCGGGCGCTCACCGCAGGGTTCACCTGCTGTGCCAGCACCTGCTCGTAATAGCTGTCCAGCAGCTCCTGCCCCACCAGGCGGATATGCCCGTCCGCCACAGCCGCCTCGTAGTCCGCCACCTGCACGTCCGCAAACATATCCAGAGCGCGAATGCAGGCGGTGACCGCGTTGGCATCGTTATCCGTCATCTGGCAACCGTCGGAACCGTAACATTTATAGCCATTATACTTGGCAGGGTTGTGGCTGGCGGTTACCATAATGCCCGCCTGACAGCCGTAATACCGCACCGCGTAGCTGAGCACCGGCGTGGGCTGTAGCTGCGGGAACAGATATACGGTAATATCCGCCGCCGCCAGCACCCGCGCCGCCTCCTTGGCAAACAGGTCGGACTTAATGCGGGAATCGTAGGCAATCGCCACCGCCGCCTGTCCCTGTGCTTTCAGGTGGTTTGCCAGCCCCTGCGTCGCCTTGCGAACCGTGTAAATATTCATACGATTGTCGCCGGCGCCGATAACCCCGCGCAGACCCGCCGTTCCGAAGCTCAGCTCCTGATAGAAGCGGTCGCGAATCTCCGCGTCCTGCCCGCTGATTGCCTGCAGCTCGGCGGTTAAATCCGCATCCTCGGTGGCACAGCGGCACCACAGCTCGTACTTACTCATAATATCTGTCATATTAGCAACCTCCTATGTATATGGTTGGCGTACAAATACAGTATAGCATAAAAATCCGCCGCCCACAATAATAAAATATTGCAATCCGAAAACAAAAAAGAAAAAGGCTTAACTTACCGTCAAGCCTTTTTCTTTTTTACACCGTTATTGGCTGCTCCTCTTCAGCAGGAATACGGTGGTCAGCCACCGCCTGACTGTTGACCTCCTCCGGGGTCTTGAAGGTGGGGACAATGCGCCGCATCGTCGCCACAATCTCCTCCACGTTCTCGGTAGCAATCACGTCCCGCAGCGCCATCAGGTTGCGCTCCATCTCCTCGTTGGGAATGGATTCCTGCTGTTCGATAAAAATCTTATTATACCGCGTCGCCGTCAAGGTGTCGCTATTCATCAGCAATTCCTCATACAGCTTTTCGCCCGGGCGCAGACCCGTTTCGATAATATCCACGTCCACGTAGGGGGTAAGACCCGCTAAACGCACAAGATTTTCTGCCAAATCCAGAATTTTAACAGGTTCGCCCATATCCAGCACAAACACTTGGGCGCCCTCCGCCATGGCGCCAGCCTGCATCACCAGCTGCGCCGCCTCCGGAATGGTCATAAAATAACGGATAATCCGTCGGTCGGTAACCGTCAACGGTCCGCCATTCGCCAGCTGCCGCTTAAACAGCGGAATCACCGACCCGTTGGACCCCAACACGTTGCCAAACCGCACCGCTGCAAACACCGTGCGGCTAATCTCCTGCATGCTCTGCACCACCATCTCGCACAGTCGCTTGCTGGCGCCCATAACGTTGGTGGGGTTAACCGCCTTGTCGGTGGAAATAAGCACAAACTTCTCCGCACCATATGCATCTGCGGCCTGCGCCACGTTGTAGGTGCCGAACACGTTGTTCTTGATAGCCTCCTCCGGGCAGCCCTCCATCAGCGGGACGTGCTTATGTGCCGCGGCATGGAACACAATCTGCGGACGATAGCGGCGGAACAACAGCTGCACCTTGTCCGCATCGCGCACCGAAGCAATCTCTACACACAAATCCAGCTTGTCACCATACAGCTGGCGCAATTCCTGCTGCAAATCGTAGGCGTTATTCTCGTAAATATCCACCACAATCAAGCGCTTGGGATGCTGCGCCGCAATCTGTCGGCACAGCTCCGAGCCGATAGACCCGCCGCCGCCGGTGACCATAACCACCTTCTCCGACAGGAATTCGTAGATTTCTTTGTTGGTGAAATCCACCATCTCGCGACCCAACAAATCGCTGGGCTCTACCTCGCGAACGTGCCCCATCAGGTTGCCCGTATCGTCGGACAACTGCTGGTCGATATTCGGCATAATTCGCACGCGGCTTCCCGTCCGGCTGCACAAATGCAGAATCTCCCGTTTGCGCTCCTCTTCCAAGCTGGGAATCGCTATGATAATCTCTTTGACTTCCGTTTCGCTCAGATGCTCTGTCATGGAGGAAATCGGACCGTAAACAGGAATTCCCCGCACGTGGGCCCTTTGTTTCATGGGGTCGTCATCCAAAAAGCATACCACGTCGTATGTACAATCCGGATCCCGCCGAATCTCATCCACCAGCGCGACGCCCACGTCTCCGGCACCAATAATGGCCACCTTCGTCTTTGCGCGTTTATTATAGCTGTGCAGCCGTATCATCTGACGACCATACCGATATACAAAGCGGAATACCCACATGGATACCAGCGTCAGCAGCATAATAAAGAGCTGCATACGCAAAGAGCACTCCATGCTTTCGTCTATCAGCAGATAGTTGCCTAACGCATACAACACGTTGCCGCATATCAGCGCTAAGAACTGCAGCAGATACTCCTTGCTGCCGGCATAACGCCACAGGCTATCGTAACATCCAAATACCATGAGAAACA
This sequence comes from Clostridia bacterium, assembly GCA_017440755.1. Lineage (GTDB taxonomy): Bacteria > Bacillota > Clostridia > Oscillospirales > Acutalibacteraceae > UBA5905. The sequence goes on from JAFSGP010000013.1 coordinate 12,184, forward strand.
GGCTGTTACAGCCCACCAGCAGCAACCAGTGCCACCACCATATCTCCGTGGGCAGCTCATAAATCGAGCCCTGCAAAACGACAGCCGACACAAAAAACATAAGGGATATCAGAAAAACATCGACCAAAAACAACACATAACGACGATAAGGGTAGACGCCCGCAAGAAAACCCTTTTCTCTCTTGCTCACGATTTGGTCCCTCCTGTTACACTTATAATTCGGGCAAAATCTTCGTTGTTCTCTCTACACTATCAAGCCACAGCCGACCGATTCGACTGCGGGATAACGTCCGCACCGCTTTCTCCATCTGCGGGGCGCGGGTATCGGCGTTGTGCATATCGGTGCCCAACACCATACGGTCAGGGGCTTTCAGCCACTTCGCTATGCTATGCAGCCGAAAACCGCTCGTCAAAGAATCGCAATCCAGCTGCACTACCACGTCAGGTAAATCCAGCAGCTGTGCCATATTTTGCTTGGTATACCAAGGTATATACCGCTCCAGATGGGCCAGCACCACGGTAAGTCCCTGCACCAATATAATGTTCTCCAGCTCCTCCACCAGCCAATAGGGCATAGTGGAAAAGGGGAATTCCACCAGCAGCAGATTCGTCCCCTGCATGCAAAACGGACGCCAATCCACCTTAGACATGCCTTCCCACACAAGCACCTCTGCGCCTAACAGCAGCTGAGGATACTGCGCGTTCAAGGCGGGCAGCAGCTGCTCGTAACGGTTCTGCCGACGCGCAAAAAAGCTTTCCGTGGTATCCTCTGCAGCATAGAAATGGGGGGTAGCCACCACCGTATCCACTCCCTGTCGCCCCGCCTGCTCCAGCATAGCCAGCGCCATCGGTACGTCCTTGGCACCGTCATCCATCGCCGGCAGAACGTGGGAGTGATAATCAATCATTTTCCGATTCCTTTTCCGCCTGCTTCTCCTTATCGGCGGAATAGGCATAATCATAGGCACGGTAATACCGGCCGCCGTAGCGGCCATACTTGCCGTAGCGGCCATACTTGCCGTAGCGACCATACTTGCCGTAGCGACCATAGCCCAGCATCTGCTCTTGCTGCACGTCGGTCAGCACCACGCCCAACAGCGGGGCAGAGGTGGCCGAAATGCTGTCAACCGTATCCGCCAGCTCGTCATAGGTGGTTTGCTTTTGACGGGCAACCAGAAGCAGACCCGCCGCCTTAGGTGCCACAACCAGAGCATCGGTCACGATACCGATGGGAGGCATATCCACCAACACGTAGTCGTAGCGGCTCTCCAGCTCGGCAATCAGCTCGTCCATACGGTGAGAACCCAACAGCTCCGAGGGGTTGGGAGGAATCGTACCCGCAGGAATCACGTCTAAATTCGTCTTAACCTCTTTGCAGATGCACTCGTCCAGCTTGTTCTGTCCGCTGAGAATCTTAGACAAACCCATGGTGCGGGACAGCTTAAAATTGCGGTGCTGGGTAGGCTTACGCATATCTGCGTCCACCAGTACCACGTGGGCGCCGGTCTGCGCCATAACGATAGCCAGGTTCGCACTCAGCGTCGATTTACCCGCGCTGGGCTCGGCGCTGGAGAACACCACCGTGCGCTTGTCCGAGGTGGACAAAGCAAACAGCAGGTTGGTACGAATCATTTTGTAGGCCTCGGATACCTGAAAGGAAATCCGCTTGGAGGGAGTCATCGCCTTTTCGGCGGCAGCCTGCTTAGCCTCGGTGGTCATTTCCACCTTGTTCGCTTTTTTAGCCATAGTATCCGTTGCCCCCTTTCTTCTTAGACGACTGGCCGGGGTGCAGGTCGGGCACCGAGCCCAGCACCGGCACGTTCAATCGTATACGGATATCCTGCTCGCTCTTAATGGTGTTGTCCAGCATGTTGAGCAGCAGGAACAACCCATAGGCCAGCACGCAGCCAATGACACCGCCGATAAACGCGGTGCGCAACGAGCCGGAGCTGACGCGAGTGCCCAGATTGGCACTATCCACCGGGTTGATGGAACCCAGATTCAGCATTACCTTCTTGATTTTGGCAGGAGCCGTCGCCATAATCGCATCGCAAATCGCCTTGCAAAGCGCCGGGTCACTGGTGGTGGCGCGAATCTCCATCAACGCACTTTCGTCCTTGGAGGACATGCGCAAGGTAGCGCGAATTTGCTTATTCGTCAGGTCGTAGCCCTGCTGATGCAGGATTACCGCCACGTCGTCGATAATCATATTCGACTTCAGCAAGGCTATGTACTCGTTAACCATCTGCTGCGATGCCGTCAGGCCGGTAGAACTAATACCCGCCGTCGTGCTGGCCGTCCCGTTGTCAGTGGTGGTCAGGTTCATCACGTACATGGAGCAGGTGGACGCATAAGAATCCTCCACAAAGAACTCTTTATAGCCGCCAAACAATACCGCCAAAATGATGCCGAAAATCAAAATCCATTTCAGATTTTGGAGCAGCACGTCTACGAGCGTCTTCAAATTCAATTCTTGCATAGTATCGCCTCTGCCTTTCGTATTATTAAGATATCCGTACCCACAGACACCCATTCTTTATTATTATACCTATAAAATCAGCAACTGTCAATGCGCTTTTTGTTTAGATTGCAAATTATATTTTCCTCTTTCAAAATCTGCCGCTTTGTGGTAAAATATAAAGAAAACACGGAAAGGAGCGGACGTCTATGCTGCGACCCAGCCGTACCAAAACGATGATTCACAGCCTAATGGCATTGGACCACCCCTTCAATCGGATACAAACCGATCCGCTGGTGATCCCCTGCCCGCGGCTGCCCGCCGCCTTTCAGCTGGCGCGTATCGCGGTGGTGGCAGACGTGCATCTGCCGGATAACTTGATATCCATAGAGCGCATCGCCCAGTGTGTGGCGTTGCAAAAGCCGGACGCCATCTTTCTGCCCGGTGACCTGACCAACAGCTACACCGACTTTGATGCCGTAGGACTGCGCCGCCTGGCGCAGGCGCTCACCCCCATTGCGCCCTGCTTCGCCATTCCCGGCAACCACGAGCTACGGCTGGAACGGGAGCCCTTATACGGCGAGATACTCACAGCCTGCGGTGTACACTATATGTGCGACAGCTACGCCGACTGGCATAAGGACGGGCAGACCCTGCGCCTGTTCGGCATGGGACGGCGGCGTCCCGCTCCCCTGCAGGTGGAGAACCAGCCGTCCATTGTGCTGGCGCACAAGCCGGAACGGTTGCCCTATTACGAAAACGCCCGCTGGGACGCGGTAATCTGCGGTCACGCCCACGGCGGACAGGTACGGGTGGGCAACCACGCCCTCTACGCGCCGGGGCAGGGCTTTTTCCCCAAGTATACAGGCGGCATCTACACCGCCGGCAACACCGTTATGGCGGTTAGTCGCGGGCTGGGCAACAGCTCCTTACCTTGGCGGTTAGGAAACCACCCCCACCTGCCCGTTGTTCTGTTAGTCAACAAACCATAGGAGGTCCCTATGCAGAAGATACATTGGAAAAATCTGGTTATGCTCACAATAGCCGGTATCATCAACGCCATCGGCGTGACAATGTTTCTGGCACCTGTCAAGCTGTACGACAGCGGCATCTCCGGCACCTCTATGCTGCTGGGACAGGTCACCCCCCTTTCCCTGTCGGTGTTTCTGCTGGTGCTCAACGTGCCTCTTTTCCTATACGGCATGAAAAAGCAGGGGAAGCTGTTCACCTTTTACGCGATTTATGCCGTCGCCATCTATTCTTTGGTCTCCTGGCTGATTGTGGACGTGTTGCCGGTGGACGTGAGCTTCGCCTCCCCCTTGGCGGAGCAGGACCTGCTGCTGTGTGCCCTGTTCGGCGGTCTTATCTCGGGTATCGGCAGCGGCTTGGCCATTCGCTTTGGCGGAGCAATGGACGGCATTGAGGTAATGGCGGTGATTTTCGCCAAGCGGTTGGGGCTATCCGTGGGCACCTTTGTGATGCTCTATAACGTGGTACTGTACGTTCTGTGCGGCGTACTGGTGCACAGCTGGATACTGCCGCTGTACTCCATTATCGCCTATGCCGCGGCGCTGAAAACCGTGGACTTCATCGTGGAGGGCTTCGACCGTTCCAAATGCGCCATCATCGTCACCGAGCAGCCGCAGGAGATTTGCGCCGCCCTCTCCGCCGCCTTCGAGAGCGGCACCACCCGTGTGGAAGCCCGTGGCGGCTATTCCTACGCCCCGAAAACCATGGTGTATTTCGTGGTCAACCGCTTCCAGGTGGCCCGTATGAAAGCGTTGGTGCACGACATCGACCCCACCGCCTACATCATCATCAGCGAGGTGGCGGACGTTTTCTCCGCTAACGTGAATAAGTAATATTTGTAAAAGAAACAGCCGATGGCAGATGCCATCGGCTATTTTTAATCTCTTAATCCAAGAAATCCTTCAGCTTCTTGCTGCGGCTGGGGTGACGGAGCTTGCGCAGTGCCTTCGCCTCAATCTGGCGGATACGCTCACGGGTGACGTCGAACTCCTTACCCACCTCTTCCAAGGTGCGGGGACGACCGTCCTCCAGACCAAAGCGCAGGCGAAGCACCTTCGCCTCGCGGTCGGTAAGGGAGCTGAGAACCTCCTCCAGCTGCTCCTTGAGCAGGGTGTGGGAGGCGGCATCGGCAGGGGCTGGGGCATCGTCGTCGGGAATGAAGTCGCCCAAGTGGCTATCCTCCTCCTCACCGATGGGGGTCTCCAGAGAAACAGGCTCCTGCGCCACGCGCATAATCTCCCGCACCTTATCCACCGGCATCGCCAGCTCGTCCGCAATCTCCTCGGCGGTAGGCTCGTGACCGTTCTTGTGCAGCAGTTGGCTGGAAATCTTCTTCACCTTATTGATGGTCTCCACCATATGAACAGGGATACGAATGGTGCGTGCCTGGTCGGCAATGGCGCGGGTAATCGCCTGCCGAATCCACCAAGTTGCGTAGGTAGAGAACTTGAAGCCCTTGGTGTAGTCGAACTTCTCCACCGCCTTAATCAGACCCAGATTGCCCTCCTGAATCAAATCCAGGAACTGCATGCCGCGACCCACGTACCGCTTGGCGATGCTGACCACCAGACGAAGGTTCGCCTCGCTGAGCCGCTTTTTGGCATTGTCGTCCCCCTCAATGATGCGCATAGCCAGCGCGGTTTCTTCCTCAGGGGTGAGCAACGGCACGCGACCGATTTCCTTCAGATACACCTTGACGGGGTCGTCGATAGCCACCTGCTCGGTGGTGACGTTGTCCTCGGTTTCCTCCGTGTCTGTGGTTTCAAGGCTAAAATCCAAATCCTCCAGCGACACGTTGGCGAAATCGTCCACCACCTGAATGCTGTTGGCCTCCAACTGCTCGTACAGCTTGTCCATCTGCTCGGGGTCGAAGTCAAACTGCTCCATGGCGTCCATGATTTCCTGCGCGGTGAGCTTACCCTTGCTGCGGCCCAGCTCCACCAGCTCGGTAATCATCGTGTTTTTATCCTTGCGGACGGGAGGAGTATCCAGCTCGTCCAGCTCCTCCGCCTCGTTCTCGGCGGCGGTGTCAACAGGCTGTATCGCTTCCAGCTCCTCGGGAGGGGTCACTTTTTTCTTGCTCATATGGTCCATTCCTTTCTTTTATGGGTGGGGTAGGTGTTTACCGTCCCTTATTTTTTCGTTTTACGAGCGCGCAGGGCGTCCAGCATGCTCTGAATATCCTCGTCGGAGGCCTCTGCAGGGTTATCCATATGCCGCAGGGCATGCTCCTCGCGAATAATGGCGGCATAGCCCGCCACGTCCTCGGCGGACACGGCCCGCTCGCGGGCGTCCCGCACCATACGGGAAATATACGCCATGCCGTCCTCGTCATAATCCGCCGCCAGAAACGCCAGCTCCACCAGCAAGCCTTGCCGCTCGCGGTCCAGCAGACGGGTGTACAGCTGACGATTGAAGGAGGTGGTCATCTGCTCCGGTGAGAGGGTAGCGCGCACCTGCTTGATGTAATCGGGGTGGAGAATGAGGGTGCCCAGCAGACTTTCCTCTGCGCCTGCCGCCCGCGGGCGGGCAATCGCCTCGGGGTTGACCTGCCGCAGCTCCTTATTCTCCTGTCGCACCAGATTGGGCAACTGCTGCTTACGGGAAGCCCGCTGCTGACGGCGACGGGTGGAGTCAATCTCCTGCAAAATTGCGTCCTTGGAAATGGACAGCATCTCGCTGAGCCGCCCCGCATACACGTCCCGCTCCACAGGGCTGTCCAGCCCCGCCAGCACCTTGGCCGCTTCCTTAAAATACGCTAACTTGCCGTCGGGGGTGAGAATACTATGGGTCTTGCCAATCTCCAGCAGCCGATATTCCACCGCGTTGGCGGACCGCTCCAGCAACAGCTTAAACGCGGCGGCGCCGTTATTCTTAATAAACTCGTCAGGGTCCTTGCCATCGGGAATGGTGACCACCTTCACGTCCAGACCCGTGCGACGCAGATTGTCAATGGCGCGCTTGGTGGCCTTTTGCCCCGCGCCGTCGGCGTCGAAAATCAAATTAATCTTGTCCGCATAGCGAGCAATCAGCTGCATCTGCTCCTCGGGGAAGGAGGTACCCAGCGCCGCCACCGTGTTGGTAAATCCCGCCTGATGCATGGCGATAACGTCCATATACCCCTCGCAGAGGTTCAGCTCCCGCCCCGCATTCTTAGCAAAATTCAGCGCGAACAGGTTGCGGCTCTTGCTGAAAGCCAGCGTGCTCTCGGTGTTGATATACTTCGGCTTGGAATCGTCCAACACGCGCCCGCCGAAGCCTACCACGTTGCCGCGAATGTCGATAATCGGTATCATCGCTCGATTACGGAACACGTCGTAGACGCCGCCGTTGCGACCGCGGGCGGCGAGGAATGCCGCTATCAGCTCCTCGTCCTTAAATCCTTTGGCGCGCAACCCCTTGAGCAGGTAGTCCCACCCCGCCGGCGCGAAGCCCAGTCCAAAATGCTTAATGGTGGCATCGGTGTAGCCGCGGCGGTGGTAATAATCCAGCGCCACCTGCCCCTCGGGACGGTAGAGGGCGGCGTGGTACAGACGCGCCGCCTCGCGGTTTGCCTCTAATATCCGCAGCCGCAGGCGGGAGGTCTGGTCGTTCTCCTGCCGATTCTCCGGCATGCGCATGCCTGCCCGCTCCGCCAAAAAGCGGACCGCGTCCATATAGTCTAAATTCTCAATCCGCTTAATAAAGGTGATGACGTCGCCGCCCGCTCCGCAACCGAAGCAGTAGAAGGACGACGTTTCGGGATACAGGTTAAACGAGGCGGTCTTTTCCCCGTGGAAGGGGCAAAGCCCCACCAAGTTCCGTCCGCGGCGCTTCATTCCCACGTAGCCGGAGACTACGCTTTCAATATCGTTTTTTGCCAACAGTTCCTGCAGGAAACTATCCGGTAACGCCACGCAAGACCCCTCCTTTCCTAACAAATTCCTTCTCGGTCAGCGCAACACCATCGCCCAACCGCGGGGGATATACAATTCGTGGTACATCTCCAGCGCAAAATTATCCGTCATACCCGCCACATAGTCGCAGACCGCGCGGGCGGTGCCATCCTGCTCCCGAATGAGAGCATATTCCTCCGGCAGTTGGTCGGGGTTATTCATATAATGGGCGAAAATTGCCGAAATCATACCGTCCACCTTGCTCTCCTCGGTTTTGGCACGGGAGTTGAGGTAGAGATAGTCGTACATAAAGGTATGTAATTCCTGAAAATAGGGTTCCACCGACGGGTCCATGGTGATTTTGTCCCCGCTGGCGCAAATCATGGCGGACACCATGGTATCAATGCGGGCGGTGGTGCTGTCCCCTAAGTGCATATGCAATTCCAGCGGGATATCGTCCTCCCGCAGCACGTCTGCGCGAATGGCATCGTCCATATCGTGGTTAACGTAGGCAATCTTGTCCGCCCAACGAACAATCTGCCCCTCTAAGGTGGCCGCCTCTTCCCCCTTGGTGTGGTGCAGGATACCGTCCCGCACCTCCCAGGTAAGGTTAAGCCCCCGCCCTGTATTTTCCAGCCGTTCTACCACGCGCACGCTCTGCTCATAGTGACGGAAGCCACCCTCCATACAGCGGTTGAGGCATCGCTCTCCCGCGTGACCGAAGGGGGTGTGCCCCAAATCGTGGGCCAACGCAATAGCCTCGGTCAGGTCCTCGTTGAGCCGCAGGGCGCGGGCGATGGTGCGGGCTATCTGCGCCACCTCCAGCGTGTGGGTCAGGCGGGTGCGATAGTGGTCCCCCTCCGGCGCCAGAAACACCTGTGTCTTATGCTTTAGGCGGCGAAAAGACTTGCAGTGCAACACCCTGTCCCTGTCCCGCTGATAGGCGGTGCGATAGGGACTGGGCTGCTCCGACCGTTCCCGACCGCGGCTCTCGTCCGCAAATGCTGCATAGGGAGCGAGGATTTGATGCTCCACCTCTTCCCAGTGTCTGACTGTCTGTAACGCCATAGAGCGCACCTCCTTTTCGCTTTCTAATAAGTTATACGCAGAAAAAAGCAAAAATCCTGCTTCTTTCGCGAAAAAAGTTTGTTTTTTTGCGTTTTTTTATAAAAAAGAGGCGGAACGGTGCGTTCCGCCGTCAGTTTTCATCTTTTTACGGGATGAGCAACCCGCTTCTCCCCTATGAAGGTGGGGGAAAGCCGTCCCGCGCTGCGGTCGGTCAGCGCCGCCTCCAAGGCGCCTCGCCCCTCTTTGGGCAGGCAGAACTCCACCGTCACCGCCTCGCCGAAGCGGGTATCGGTAACCGTTGCCCCATGCTCCGCCAGCAGAGCGGGAATATAGCCGTACTGAGCATAGTCGCAGGTGATCTCCCCTATCAAGGAAAGACGCATCTCCACAACGCCGGCGGCATCTACCGCTATCTTGGCGCCATGGGAGTAGGCGCGTACCAACCCACCGCCGCCCAACAGAATGCCGCCGAAATAGCGGGTCACCACCACCACGCAGTCGGTGAGCCCCTCCTTGCGCAGCACGTCCAGCACGGGAATGCCTGCGGTTCCCTGAGGTTCCCCGTCGTCGGAAAAGCGGCAGAGATTGCCCCCGTCCAGCACGTAGGCGTATACGTTATGCTTGGCGTCCCAGTAGGTCTTGCACCGCTCGCGGATAAAGGCCTGCGCCTCCTCCTCCGTCTTGACAGGGCGAATGGCGCCGATAAAGCGGGAACGCTTTTCGGTGAACTCGTCCACCGCCTCGGCGGCGATGGTTAAATAGCTATCGGCGGACACAGCCCCACCTCCTCAGGATATCGGATAAAAGACGAGAAAAGGCAGTGCAAATATTGCACTGCCGTCGGATACGCATACCTTATTTCTCGGTGGTCAGACCAAAACGCTTGTTGAAGCGGTCCACACGGCCGCCGGCATCGTTCAGCTTCTGCTTGCCGGTGAAGAAAGGATGGCACTTGGAACAAATTTCCACACGGATATCCTTCTTGGTGGAACCGGTAGCGATCACATTACCGCAGGCACAGGTGATGGTGGTCTGCTCATAATTGGGATGCAGATTCTCTTTCATTCTTGTCACCTCTTTCGGAAACCATAGATTAACGGATAGACTATACCACATTCCCCGCAAAAAAGCAAGTGGTAAATGTAATTTTTTTCGAATTTTCCAAAAATGTCAAAAATAAGGTGAGAAAAACCGCCGATGAAACCATCGGCGGTTTTTGAAAAGCGCAAATTACTTCTTGGCAGCCTTCTTTTCCTTACGCTCCATCCAGCGCACCCAGATGGGACCGCTGAGGAAGATGGAAGAGTAGCTACCGGAAACAGCACCGAACAGCATCGGCAGAGCGAAGCTGATGATGGAATCCACGTGCATAACCAGCGCCACAACCAGCACCGTGGCAATAGCCAGACAGGTGGTGACGGTGGTGACGATGGTACGGCGCATGCAGTGATGCAGAGACTCGTTGACCACGTCAGCCAGCGGCGCATCGCTGCGACGGCGCAGGGTACGCACACGGTCGAAGATAACGATGGTATCATTCAGGGAGTAGCCCAGAATGGTCAGCATAACCGCCACAAAGTTATCGTTCAGGTCGATGCGGAAGATCACAAAGGTGAAGTAAACGATCAGCAGGTCGTGCAGCAGCGCAATCAGCGCAGACACAGCGGCAGGGATACCGCCGATCTTGCGGAAACGCAGACCCACGTACACCACCAGCAGCACCGCCGCGAACGCCAACGCAATCAGGCAGCGCAGCAGGAACTTAGCGCCCATCGTGGCAGATAGCGTGTTGGAGCTGAAAGACTCCATCTTGTTGTCCTTATAGTCCTTCTCGATAACCTTCGCCAAATCCTGCTTCTGCTCGGTGGTAACGGTACCGGGCAGGGTGATGGTGACAACCTTCGCGTTGTTCACCTCGTCAAAGGCCAGCTTGGCGTCGTTACCCAGCGCCTTTTTCGCGGCGGTGGACAGGGCATCCAAATCGGGGGCAGTCTCGTAGCTGTAACGAATGACCGTACCGCCCTTGAAGGACACGTCCATGTTGGTGCCGAAGATTACGTTGACGGCTACACCCACCAGCATAATCGCCAGAGAGATAATCAGAGCGCGCTTTAAATTAGCGACAAAATCATACTTTCTCATCAGCGCTCACCTCCATACAACCAAGGCTTGCGGAACGCCTTCAGACGGGAGACGGAGCGCAGCATCACACGGGACAGCCAAATACCCATCACAAAGTTGGTGACAACACCGATGAGCAGGGTGTAACCGAAGGAGTACACCGAGCCGGTGGTAGAAATCGGCAACCAGCTGAACAGGAAGCCGAAGACGCTGTCGGAGGAACCGAACACGCCCATCAGAACGGCCGCCACGATCAGAACGGTGATGTTACCGTCAAAGATGGCCCAGAAGGAGTTCTTGGAACCCGCACGAATCGCGCCGTCGATGGTCTTGCCGGCGCGCAGCTCGTCACGCACGCTCTCGGCGGTGATAACGTTACAGTCCACACCGATACCGATAGACAGAATCAAACCGGCCACACCGGGCAGGGTCATGGTGAAGCTGTCGAAGATACCGAAGTAACCGGAGATGGCGGCAATGGTCAGCGCCATCTGACCGCACAGGGCGATAGCCGCCACCAAACCGGGCAGACGATAGATCACGATCATCAGCACGCACACCAGCGCCATCGCAATCACGCCGGCAACCGCCATGGCGCTCAACGCGTTGGCACCCATGGTGGGCGAGATGGAGCCCAAGCTCTTGGCCTCAATCTCGAAGGGCAGAGCACCGGAGGTGATCAGATCCGCCAGCGATTTCGCCTCTTCATAGCTCTGGGAGCCGGTAATGACCGCCTGACCGTCAGAGATGTGGCTGTTGACGGTGGGGTTGGAAATCATCTGGTCGTCCAGCCAGATAGAGATGGTGCCCTTATTGGCCGCCTGGGTCTTGGTGGCGGTGGAGAAAGCGGACTTGCCGCTGTCCTTCAGGGTCAGGGATACCACGTACTCGTAGGTGCCCTGCTCGTCTACCTGCTGGTAGCCCGCCTGGGCGGAGGCAACGTCGTTACCGTCCAGCACCTTCTTGCCGGTGGGCTTGCCCTTGTCATCGGTCTCGCTGCCGTAATAGAACGTCAGCATGGCGGTCTGGCCGATTTCGGCAACCGCCTCTTCGGGGGTTTCCTCAGAATTGGCCCAAGGGAAACGGACGATGACCTGATTGTTGGCTGCGTCCGTATAGGCCTCATAGTCGGTTATGTTCTTGCTGACCAAGCGCTGCTCGATGATGGATTTTACAGCATCCAGCTGCTCGGTAGTGGGGTTGACATTCTCATCGGTGGGTCCGAAGGTGACATCCACACCGCCCTGGATATCGATACCCCAGCGGATGTCGCCGACACCACGGATCACGGTATCCACACGGTCACCGTAGGTAGAGTACACGCCGAACACGGCGGTGTACGAGAACACCACGATGAGGATAGCCACGATGAAGAATGCCCATTTAGGCGTACGCTTCATTTGATTGACCTCCTGTTTGCTTTTGCGGCTAAAAGCCGCTTTACCCACCTATTATACTCGCACTTGCCGCAAAAGTCAATGAAAAGAATATAAGTCGCGGAATTATTCGGGAAAAGCCGCGACGTGACACATGAAAAAATCCCCCTCACACAGCGTGAGGGGGATTTTGCCGACTTATTCAGCCAGTAATTTCTCAATAGCCGCCAGCTCCGTGCACAGGCAGAACAGCTCCATCGCCACCGCCAGCTCCTCCACCGCGGGGAAGGAGGGGGCGATGCGGATATTGCGGTCGCGGGGGTCGTTGCCGTAGGGGAAGGTGGCACCGGCAGGAGTCATCACCACGCCCGCTTCTTTCAGCAGTTCCACCGTACGCTTGGCACAGCCGTCCATCACGTTAACGCTGACGAAGTAGCCGCCGCGGGGGTGATGCCAGTGGGCGATGCCCAGATTCGCCAGCCGTCCCTCCAGGGTATCCAGCACCACCTGAAAACGGGGGTGCAGGATAGCGGCATGCAGCTTCATGTGGCGGCGGATACCGTCAATGTCCTTAAAGAACTTCACGTGGCGCAGCATATTCAGCTTGTCGTGACCAATGGTCTGCACCGTCATACGCTTTTTCACGTCCGCCACGTTAGCGGGGCTGGCGGCCAGCGCCGCCACGCCGCTACCGGGGAAGCTGATTTTGGAGGTGGAGGTGAATTCCACCACCATATCCTCGTGCCCATGCTTTTCCAGTTCGGGGAAGATATTCAGCAGGGTGTCCCCCTCGTCCTCCAGGTGGTGGAGGCAGTAGGCGTTATCCCAAATGATGCGGAAGTCGGGCGCCGCCGGCTGCATCGCCGCCAGACGGCGGACGGTGTCGTCGGAATAGGTCACGCCGTCGGGGTTGGAGTACATCGGCACGCACCACATACCCTTCACCAGCGGGTCGGCAATCAGCCGCTCAATGGTATCCATGTCGGGACCGTAGGGGGTCATCTTGACCGGAATCATCTCGATGCCGAAGTACTGGGTCACCGCGAAATGGCGGTCATAGCCGGGGACGGGGCAGAGGAACTTGACCGCTCCCTGCTCACACCAAGGGGCATGCCCGCAAACACCACGGCTGTAGGCGGTGGCAATATAGTCGAACATCATATTCAGGCTGGAGTTGCCGCCCACGATAACCTGCTCCGGCGCCACACCCAAGATGTCGGCAAACAGCGCCTTTATCTCCGGCAGACCGTCCAAGAGACCGTAGTTGCGGGTGTCCATGCCGTTCGCGGCGCGGTAGCCGTCACGGGCATTGACACAATCCAGCATATCCAGCGTCAGGTCCAACTGCTGTGCGCCCGGCTTGCCGCGGGACATATCCAGCTGCAACCCCTGGGCCCGATAGGCATCGTATTGCTGACGCAGGCGGCTCTCCCGCTGCACCAGTTTTTCTTTTGACAGTTCTTTCAGTCCGCTCACTTCGGCACGACCTTTCCCATAAGGATTCACATTAGGTTGTATTATACTATACTCCTCCCCGTTTTGCAAGTCTAAATTTCAATTCTTGCAAAGTTTTTCATTTTTGACCAGTATACACCCTGCTTTTTGCATATTTTCGTATAAGAAAACAGCAAAAAAGGCTTTTCGGTCCTAGTTTGCCCCGTCCCACTCCCTTTCCCGCGGGCAAACCAAACTTTTTTTGCTTTTTCTCTTGACAAGTGGGCGAATTTAGGCTATAATGCCACTTGCAATTGCGATATGGACAATTAGCTCAGCTGGTAGAGCATCCGCTTGACGTGCGGAGGGTCAGCGGTTCGAGTCCGTTATTGTCCACCAACAAAAAAAGCCTAATTTGTCTACCAGACAAATTAGGCTTTTTTGAATGATGTTTGCCTGCGGCAAATGATGTCGCTTCGCTAATGATGACGGCTACGCCTAATGATGTCGCTTCGCTAATGTGTTGGGCAAACATCGCATCGTTGCGACAAATGGAGCAACATCATTATGCGAAGCATAACATCATATCACCGAAGGTGATGCATCATTGAAATGTGTTGCGTTTTATGGTATAATCATTGAAAAGGAGGCGATTATTATGAAAGAAAATAGGCTTGCCGAGCTTTCTATGGAATTCTCTGTTGATATAATTGAATTGGTAAAATATTTAAAATCCACCAAAGAATCTATCATTTCGAATCAAATCGGCAGAAGTGGAACAAGCATTGGTGCCAACATCCACGAAGCTCAGTATGCCCAAGGTAAGAAAGACTTTATTTCCAAGCTCGAAATCGCCTTAAAAGAAGCAAGTGAAACCGGATATTGGCTCGAATTGTTACGCAGGACGAATTATATCGATGAACAATCGTATAAATCGCTCTCTGCAAAGTGTACATCTTTGCGAGTAATGCTGATCGCATCATGCCGTACCGCAAAGGAGAAACCGCAATGATTATTCTAATCACAGGGGCGTCCCACACGGGAAAAACCGCACTGGCACAACGGTTGCTCGAAAAATACAAGTACCCCTATCTTTCTATAGACCATTTAAAAATGGGGCTCATACGCAGCGGTAACACGGCGCTAACCCCAACAGACGATGCAGCACTGACCGCCTATTTATGGCCAATCGTCCGTGAAATGATAAAAACCGCTATCGAAAATAAGCAGAACCTGATTGTGGAAGGATGCTACATCCCCTACGACTGGCAACAGGATTTCGAAACCGACTATCTTGAATATATCCGCTATTACTGCCTCGTGATGAGCGAGACATATATCCGAAAGCACTTTGCGGACATCAAGAAGTACGCAAACGTCATCGAAAACCGCCTGGACGATGCATGGTGCACCATGGAAAGCGTACTGGCGGACAATGCGCAGGTGTTCGAGCTCGCCCAAAGGCATAGAGTTCCCTATTTGCTTATTGATGACAAGTACGAGATCAATATAGATTTGTAAAGCGAAACAATCGGTATACAGTCCGTTCAATAAAAGCGTTGAAAGGAATACTGTTATGGTAGGCTATATTGTCACTTTTCTGGTTGGCGTTCTTTGTGTTGCACTTGGCATTTCAAATATGCGAGGGAATATTTCGTCCCTACATTCCTATCACACGCACCGTGTTTCTGAGGAAGACAGAATCCCCTTTGGAAAGCAAGTGGGCTTGGGCACCGTTCTTGTGGGCATCGGTATACTCCTGTTCAGCATTCTGTCTGCCGTAACCCTATATACCGAAAACGACGTCTTTGCGTTGGTTGGCACCGCTCTTTTGCTTATTGGTATTATCGTAGGGCTTATTATAAGCTGCAAGGCTATGATTAAATATAACAAAGGCATATTCTAACCGTTAAATCCCGCATCCCGCCCACCTGCACAGGTGGGCTTTTTTTGGGAGGAAGCATTGACCCGCGGGCGGTTTTGTGCTACACTTTTTCTCTGAGGGGGGATACCTGTGCAATTCTTCATCAACGAGATTTTGGAGGACGAGGCGGTCCGTGAGCTCCTGCGAAGCAACCCCGCTGTGGCGGAGGAAGGGCGGCAGATCGCCCGTCGCATCGAGGGCGGCGAGCGGATCATTCCGCCTATGGGATTGCTACCCCTTTTTGTGCTGGCTCATCTGGCGGATTATGCACTGGAGAGAAACGCTGCTCGCGGTATCCCTCGAGAAATCACAGTGGCAACCCTGAAAGACGTGAACATCTGGCTCGCCAACTACGACGCCCAATACGGCGGCATCGGGCTGGCGGAGTTTCCTTGGCTAGTCCGCCACTATACGGGGAATATGTTCCGCTTGGGGCGGCTGCAATTCTGCCTGAAAGCGCCGCTGGCGGGTATGCCCTCCGCGAAGGTGGCTATTGAAACACATATACCCCAAGGTGAGCCGCTGGACGTGGACGCCTGCCTCGCCTCCTTCGCACAGGCGAAGGACTTTTTTGCCACCCACTTCCCCGCTGACGAACCCACCTATTTCATGTGCGATTCTTGGCTGTTATGCCCCGATCTGGTGCGGGTAGCGGCGGAAAATTCCAATGTCGTGCAGTTTATGCGGCTGTGGACCCCTGTCCCCTTTCCCGCCGACAACAGCGCACAGGCTATCGAGCGGGTGTTCGGCTTCGGCTTTTCCCCGGAGCGGCTGGCAGAGGCACCCGAAACCACCGGTCTGCAACGGCGGCTCAAGGCCTACCTGCTCGGCGGCGGCTCCTTAAACATCTCCGCCGGCTACCGTCCGTTATAACCTTTCCGCCCACCCAAACGGGTGGGCTTTTTTGCGGGAAAATGTTGACTTGGTAGGAGGATTGTGCTACAATTTTTGACAACGCAAAAGGAAGAAGGCATATCTATGGGTATTTTCTCTGCCCTCACCGGCACGCTGGTGAATGTGGGCACGGTGCTGCTGGGCAGTATCGTGGGGCTGTGCCTCGGCAAAGGGCTACCCGACCGCATCGGCAAGGCGTTGCTGGCGGCACTGGGCTTCTGCACGCTGTATATCGGTGTCACAGGCTGTCTGGACGGGCGCAACACCTTGGTGATTATCCTGTCCTTGGTCATCGGCACCGCCATCGGCGAGGGGATCGACCTGGACCGTCACATCAACCGCTTGGGTGAGTTTTTTGAAAAGAAATTCAGCCACGACGGCAAGGTGTCCATCGCCCAGGGCTTCGTCACCGCCAGTCTGGTTTTCTGTGTAGGCGCGATGACCATCGTAGGGTCGCTCAACAGCGGGCTGACCGGCGACCACACCATGCTGTACGCCAAGGCATGCCTCGATCTCATCTCTGCCACCGTGTTTGCCTCCACCCTGGGGCTGGGGGTCACCCTCTCCGCCGCCTTCGTGCTGGTGCTGCAGGGCGGCATCGCCCTGCTGGCGCATCTGGTGGCGCCGCTGCTCAGCGCGGCGGTCATCGCCGATATGACGGCGGTGGGTTCCATTCTCATTATCGGGCTGGGGCTTAACCTGTTAGGGGTTGCCAAACTAAAGATTATGAACTTCGTCCCCGCTATCTTTCTGCCCCTTGCGCTGTGTCCGCTGTATGACCTGATTGCCGGTTGGTTGGCCGGCTTGGTATAAAATAAGGAGAGTGTTCAAAATGAGTGAAATTCTGGAAATCATTATGATCGTGCTGTTCGGCTGTTCTTGGCCCAACAACATCATCACCAGCCTGCGTAACAAGTCCACCAAGGGCAAGAGCCTAGCGTTCCTGCTGCTCATCGACATCGGTTACGTGTGCGGCATCGTCAGCAAGTTCATCTCCCCCACCTTCAACTGGGCGACCAAGTGGTACGTGGTGTTCTTCTACATTCTCAACTTCGTGATGGTTACCATCGACCTGTGCCTGTACTTCTACTACCGCAGCAAGGAAAAAGCGGCAGCAAAAGAATAAATTAAAGAAAAACGACCTGTCGGTTGACAGGTCGTTTTTTGTTATCCTTATTTTGCACCCCGACCGTAGTAAATCCGCTTCATCAGGTCCACCATCTGGGACTTGGTGATGGTGCGGGGGTTGGTGGCGGTGCATTTATCCTTGACAGCGATCTCCGCCATCTCGGACACCATATCGAGGAACTGCTTTTCGTCCACGCCCGCTTCTTTCAGCGTGGCGGGAATCTCCAGCTCCTTATTCATCTTATTAATAGCAACGGTGAGATTACGCACCGCCTGGGGTCCCACGTAGGTGCCGGGGTTGATGATAATACCGATGTGGGCATAAATCTTCGCCGCCCGATTGTCCGTCTGGAACTGCTTTTCGTACATGTGGGAGTTGAATTCGATGACGTAGGGCAGCACAATGGCATTCGCGCGCCCGTGGGGAATGCCGAGGCGCGCGCCCAGCACGTGGGCAATGGAGTGGTTGATGCCGAGAGAGGCATGGTTAAACGCCACGCCCGCCAGAGTGGCGGCATTGTGCATATGCTCGCGCGCCTCCATATCCTCCCCCTGCCGATAGGCGCGGGGCAGATAGTCGCGCACCAGACGAATCGCCTTCTCCGCCAATGCGTCGGAAAAATCGGTGGCCAGCGTGGACACGTTGGCCTCGATGGCATGGGTAAGCACGTCCATACCCGTATCCGCCGTCACGCGAGGCGGTACACTACGCACCAGAGTGGGGTCGAGAATGGCAATACGGGGCAACAGCTTATCGTCCAGCAGCGGATATTTAATGTGGGTTTCGGAATCGGTGATGACCGCAAAGTTGGTCACCTCGCTGCCGGTACCGCTGGTGGTGGGCGCCACAATACACAGCGGTTTGGGCGCATCGGTAATCTGCTGATACATATAACTAATTGCCTTCGCCGCGTCAATGGCGGAGCCACCGCCCATTGCCATTACCGCGTCCGGCTTTTTCTCCAGAATCCAGCTGACCCCCTGCCCCACCAAGTTGGTGCTGGGGTCGGGTGTGATGTCAGAGAAAACGTGGCAGGTCGCCCCCATTCCCTCCAGCACCGACACAGGCTTTTTAATCATTCCCGACTCCACCACAAAGGGGTCGCAGATGATGCAAATCGTGCGAATGGGATAGTTCTTTAGATTCTCAAAAGCCGACTCGCCGGTATAGATTTTTGTAGGCACGTAAAAGCCGCTCATCGCTGTCGCCTCCAAGAGGAATTACATTGAAACCAGTATATCACTATTTTCCTGTTTTGTCACTATTTTTATAAAATTTTTACGTCAAATAGCCGCGCGGCGTTGTCCCAGGTGGTCTGCAGCAGCTCCTCCGCGGTGACACCACGCAATTCGGCAATGCGTGCCGCCGTATGAGCTATGAGGGAGGAGTCGCACCGCCGTCCTCGATAGGGCTCCGGCGCCATATAGGGAGCGTCTGTCTCCAACAACAGGCGGTCGGCGGGCACCGCCGCCGCCACCGCGGCGGGACGGCGGGCATTCTTAAAGGTGGTGACACCACCCAGCCCGATATACATGCCCAGGTCCACAACCGCCCGCATCATCTCCACGCTACCGGAGAAACAATGCACCACGCCCGTCGGTCGGTACTCGCTAAGCAGCCGCAGAGTATCCTCATGGGCATCGCGGTCGTGGACGATGACAGGCAACCCTTTTTCTGCCGCCAACTCCAACTGGCGGCGGAACAGGTCCAGCTGCACCTCGCGGGGCGCCGCGTCCTCATAGTGATAGTCCAGCCCAATCTCCCCCACCCCGCAAACCAGCGGGTGGTTGCACAGCTCCGCCAGCTGATCCAGCCAGTCCGCCTGCTCCCGATCGGCAAATTCGGGGTGAATGCCCACCGCCACCCGCATATAGGGATAGCGTGCCGCCATATCCAACCCGCGGCGGGCGGAATCGGGGTCGGTAGCGGCATGGATCACCGCCCCTACCCCCAACGCGGGCAGACGGGACAGCAGCTCGTCCCTGTCCGCGTCAAAGGCGGTGTCGTCATAGTGGGCATGGGAATCAAAAATCTGTGCCATAGTTATCCTCCGAAACAAGCAAAAAACGCCGGAGCAACACTCCGGCGTTTCTCTACGCAATATTACTCAGCGAAGCCGGACTCCACCAGCTTAACCAGCGCCTCAACGGCAGCCTCTTCGTCCGCACCATCGGCGATCACACGAATGGGGGTGTTACCCACGATGCCCAGGGACAGAACGCCCAACAAGCTCTTCGCATTGACGCGGCGCTCCTCTTTCTCCACCCAAATGGAGGCCTTGAACTCGTTGGCCTTCTGAATGAAGAAGGTAGCGGGGCGGGCGTGCAAACCAACCTGATTCTGAACAACAACGTCTTTCACAAACATAGCATATCTCCCTTTCTCAACGTAGGTCTGTGTGCTAAACTGTTTTCCATACTAAATTCAATACTATTATACCACAAAAATTCGTCAAGTCAATGCTGTTTGTCCACCTATGTCGCAAGTTTGGTTGTCTGGACGATTTTCGCCGTTTTGAGGGGGTCTCATTGGTCATTTTTACTAAATATGGGGAAAGTTTTTAGCTATTCAGCTTGTTCTTCCAGCTTTTGGATATAGGCGCGGTCCTCATCGGTCAGCGGCGCCTCCGCCAGCATATCCGGACGGTGCCTCCAGGTACGCTCCAGCGACTGCTGATGGCGCCACTTGGCAATGTTGCCATGGTGCCCCGACAGCAGAATCTCCGGCACCTGTCGTCCCTCCCATTCGGCGGGACGGGTGTACTGGGGATATTCCAGCAAACCTGCAAAGTGGCTCTCCTCGGTAAAGCAAATCTCGTCCGCCAACACGCCGGGGACCATACGGGATACGCAGTCCACCAACGCCATGGCAGGAATCTCGCCGCCGGTGAGCACGTAGTCGCCGATGGATATCTGCTCATCTACCAGCGCGTCCAGCACCCGTTCGTCCACACCCTCGTAGTGACCGCAGAGAATGCAGATGTTGGGCATCTCCGCCAGCTCGCGAGCGCGCTGTTGGGTAAGGGTTTTTCCCTGCGGCGACATATAAATCAGGTGCGGACGGGTGCCCGCCTGCTCACACACCGCGCGGAAGCAGTCCGCAATGGGCTGGGGGAACATCACCATGCCCATACCGCCGCCATAGGGATAGTCGTCCACCTGCATCTGCTTATTCTTAGTATATTCTCGAATCTGGTGACAGTGCATCTCCAGCAGCCCTTTATCGGCGGCGCGCCCCAAAATGCTCTGGTCAAACACCCTGTCAAACATATCCGGGAACAGGGTCATTATGTCAAATCTCATCGTCAAACAGCCCTTTCATCGGTCGCAGTCGCAGAATGTCCTTTTTGGTGTCCACGGAAATCACCACGTCAGGGATGGCCGGAATGAGAATCTCCCCCGTGGGGGTTGCCATATGGTATACCGCGTTGGCGCCGGTCTGGCTAACGTCGGTCAGCTTGCCGTACTCCTCACCCGTGTCCGCATCTACCACCGTCACGCCGATGAGGTCCTGCACCAGATGGTGTCCCTTAGGCAGCTTGATATCCCGACGGTCCACGTACAGCATACGCCCCCGCAGCACCTGTGCCGCCTCTACGGTATCCACGCCCTCCAGCTTGGCCAGTGCCATCTGCTTATGCGGGCGTGCCTTTAGCTTCACCGGCTGCTTTCCGCCATTGTCCCAATACAGGTGCTTAAAGGAAGCAAACTGCTCAGGGGAATCGCACCACACCTGCACACGCACCTCACCGCGCACACCATGGGTGCTCACGATTTGTCCTGCTTCCAAATACGGTTTTTGCGGCATATCGCCACCTCCAGTACCATAGCAAACAGAGGCAGACCACGGTCTGCCTCTGTTTCTCTCAATTAGTCGATCTCTACGGCGACCTTTGCGTCCTGACGGGTAGCAGCGGCGCGCATCACGGTACGCATCGCCTTGGCGATACGTCCCTGCTTGCCGATCACACGACCCATATCATCGGGGGCAACGTGCAGGTGGAACACCACCGTGCCGTCCTCCATAGGCTCGTCCTGCTCCACGACCACCGCAGAAGGATCCTCCACCAGCCCTTGGGCAATGGTGATAAGAAGCTCTTTCATACTATAACCTCCTGTGGTACGGGAACCCCGTACCGCTCAGAACAAAAGGAGTAAATTACTCCAGACCGGCCTTCTTCAGCAGCACCTTCACGGTGTCGGTGGGCTGGGCGCCGTTGGCAATCCAGTTAGCGGCCTTCTCCAGATCGATCTTGATGGTGGAGGGCTCGGTCAGGGGGTTGTAGTAACCAATCTCCTCGATGAAACGACCGTCACGGGGATAGCGGGAATCAGCCACCACTACACGATAGGACGGAGCCTTCTTGGCGCCGGTGCGGCGCAGACGAATCTTAACTGCCATAATAAAATACCTCCAAAAATTTTGATAACAATTTTATATATTCAACCACGAATATGGTTTGAACCGAAATTAGAAGCGGCCTCTGCCGCCGGGCATACCGGGGAAGCCACCGGGCATGCCGCCCATACCGGGGAATCCGCCCATGCCGCGCATTCCCTTGCCGCCCTTCTTGCCCATTTTCTTGAGCTGCTTCATCATCTGGCGCATGGTGTTATACTGCTTAAGCAGGCGGTTGACGTCCTCCACCCGCTGTCCGCAGCCCGCGGCGATACGCCGCTTGCGGGAGGGGTTGATGAGGTCGGGCTTGGCACGCTCCGCCGCCGTCATCGACAGGATAATGGCCTCGGTGCGGCTAAATTGCCGTGGGTCGATGTCTACGTCCTTCAGCTGTTTGCCCATGCCGGGGATCATGCCAAGCATACTCTTGATGTCACCCATCTTTTGAATCTGGCGGAATTGGTCCAGCATATCGTTGAGGTCGAATTTGTCCTCCTGCAGCTTGCGGGCAAGCTCCTCCGCCTCTTTATCGGTAATCTGCTGCTCCGCTTTTTCGATGAGGGACATCACGTCGCCCATACCCAAAATGCGGGAGGCCATACGGGAGGGGTGGAACACCTCCAAGTCCTCCAGCTTTTCGCCCATACCGGCAAACTTAATCGGCTTGCCTGTCACCGCGCGCACGCTGAGCGCCGCGCCGCCACGGGTGTCGCCGTCCAGCTTGGTCAGAATCACACCGGTGATGCCCAGCGCCTCGTCAAAGGCGGCGGCCACGTTCACCGCGTCCTGACCCGTCATCGCGTCCACCACCAGCAGAATCTCTGCCGGCTCTAACGTAGACTTGATATTCTTCAGCTCGTCCATCAGCTGCTCGTCGATGTGCAAGCGGCCCGCCGTATCCAGAATCACGTAGTCATTGCCGTGGTCCTTGGCGTGCTTTACCGCCTCTTTGGCGATGCGAACGGGATTCTCGGTGCCCATCCGGAAAACGGGAACGCCCGCTTTTTCGCCCACCACACACAGCTGATCGATTGCCGCAGGACGGTAGATGTCACAGGCAACCAACAGAGGACGGTGTCCCTTGCTCTTGAGCAGTTTCGCCAGCTTGGCGCTGTGGGTGGTTTTACCCGAGCCCTGCAGACCGCACATCAGAATGACACAGGGAGGACGGTTGGCATTCGCCAGACCCGCCGCCTCGCCACCCATCAGTTGGGTTAGCTGGTCGTTAACAATCTTGATAACCATCTGGGCAGGGGTGAGGCTCTCCATGACCTTTTCGCCCACCGCCGTCTCCACCACCTTAGCGGTGAAATCCTTGGCTACCTTATAGTTGACGTCCGCCTCCAACAGAGCCAGACGAACCTCGCGCATAGCGTCCTTTACGTCCGCCTCGGACAATTTGCCCTTGCTACGCAGTTTCTTAAATGCGGCGCCCAGTTTATCGCTGAGTCCTTCAAACGCCATCGTGGTTCACCTGCCCTTCTCCTGAGGTAACGGCGTTACGCCTTTTCCAGCATGTCGGCCAGAGCCATAATACGAGCAGCGCTCTCCCCAATCTCGCGGGGCGCACCGGGGAACTCGCTATACCGACGTACGGTCTCAGCCAAAGAATAAATCTCCTGAATATCCACGCTGATTTTACGGAATCGGCGGGCAAGACCCAACCGCTCTTCCATATCCAGCATCTGTGCCTCCGCACGCTTGATGGAATCCCGCACACCCTGACGGGTAATGCCCTCGTTCTCGGCGATTTCGGACAGAGACAGGTCCTCGTTGTAGTAGTAATCTACCATATCGCGCTGCTTGTCGGTCAACATATCGCCATAGAAGTCCAACAGGAAGGAAATTTCTAAGTTTTTGCTCATGGATGCACCTCCGTTCCGGGGTTAGTGTAAAGCGATTTGCTTTACTTGTATTATACCGCATTTCCCCAGTATTGTCAAGACTTTTTTGGTGTATTGTAAAGGTTTTTTACTTTTCACGGAAACGTCTTAATTTTCCACAAAGCCTGTCGTTTTTTGTGGAAAAATCGGCGCGAACAGCCCAACAAAAAACAAAAAGAAAAGCAGCCCGCCTAAAAAGGCGGGCTGCCGTGAAAACTATGTGTTTTCAGCTACGAATTACTCGTTGATCTTGGAAACAACGCCGGAACCTACGGTACGGCCACCCTCACGGATAGCGAAACGCAGACCCTCTTCGATAGCGATGGGGGTGATCAGCTCAACGTCCATCTCGACGTTATCGCCGGGCATGCACATCTCAACGCCAGCAGGCAGGTTGATGACGCCGGTCACGTCGGTGGTACGGAAGTAGAACTGAGGACGATAGTTGTTGAAGAAGGGAGTGTGACGGCCACCCTCGTCCTTGCTCAGAACGTAAACCTGAGCATGGAACTTGGTGTGGGGGTTCACGGTGCCGGGCTTGCACAGAACCTGGCCACGCTCGATATCGTCACGGGCAACACCACGCAGCAGGGCGCCGATGTTATCGCCGGCCTCAGCGTAATCCAGCATCTTGCGGAACATCTCGATACCGGTAACAACAGTCTTAGCGCGCTCCTCGGTCAGACCGATGATCTCAACTTCCTCAGACAGGTTCAGACGACCACGCTCCACACGACCGGTAGCAACCGTACCACGGCCGGAGATGGTGAAGACGTCCTCAACGGGCATCAGGAAGGGCTTCTCGTCGTCACGGGTGGGGCTGGGGATGTAGGCGTCAACCTGATCCATCAGCTCCAGGATGGGGGCATACTCGGGGGCGTCAGCAGTGGTAGCAGCGCACTCCAGAGCGGCCAGAGCAGAACCCTTAACGATCGGAATGTCGTCGCCGGGGAAGTCGTACTCGTTCAGCAGCTCGCGGATCTCCATCTCAACCAGCTCCAGCAGCTCCTCGTCGTCCACCTGATCGCACTTGTTCATGAAAACAACGATGTAGGGAACGCCGACCTGACGGGACAGCAGGATGTGCTCACGGGTCTGGGGCATGGGACCGTCAGCAGCGGACACAACCAGGATAGCGCCGTCCATCTGAGCGGCACCGGTGATCATGTTCTTAACATAGTCAGCGTGACCGGGGCAGTCAACGTGAGCGTAGTGACGGGCATCGGTCTGATACTCAACGTGAGCGGTGTTGATCGTGATACCACGAGCACGCTCCTCGGGAGCCTTATCGATGTTCGCATAATCCATGAACTCAGCGTCGCCCTTGATGGCCAGCACCTTGGTGATAGCGGCGGTCAGGGTGGTCTTACCGTGGTCAACGTGACCGATGGTACCAATGTTTACGTGCGGTTTGTTGCGTTCAAATTTTTCCTTTGCCATTGCAATGTGCCTCCTTATAATCAGATAATAATTGCCCGAACTTGAAACTATTCTAACAAGTATCGGGAAGAATTGCAAGTACTTTTGCAACAAAAGTTGCAAATTTTGCGGCATCTGCGGCAAAAACCGAAGAAAATCCGCTAAATTTCGGTGTTCCGGCGGCTCTCACCGCCGGATACCGTCAAAAATTAGTCCTTCTTAGCACGCTTGGAGATGATTTCCTCCGCCACGTTCTTCGGAATCTCCGCATAGTGGCTGGGCTCCATCACGTACTGACCACGACCCTGCGTACCGGAACGCAGATCGGTGGCATAGCCGAACATCGAAGACAGGGGAACATTCGCACGGACCTGAACAGCACCGTTGATGTTCTCAGAGCCTTCCATCTGGCCGCGGCGGGAGGAAACGTCACCCACCACAAAGCCCATATACTCGTCGGGAGCAACCACAACCACCTTCATGATGGGCTCCATCAGAACGGGATCCGCCTTCTTCATAGCCTCCTTGAACGCCATAGAACCGGCGATCTTAAAGGCCATTTCGGAGGAGTCAACCTCGTGATAGGAACCATCGTACAGAGTGACCTTGCAGTCTACGACGGGGTAGCCGGCGAGAATACCCGCCTGCATAGCGCCCTGGATACCGGCGTCAACCGCAGGAATGTACTCCTTCGGAATGGCACCGCCGACCACGGCGTTGATGAACTCGTAGCCCTTACCGGACTCGTTGGGCTCCAGCTTGATCTTAACGTGACCATACTGACCCTTACCACCGGACTGACGGGCATACTTGCAGTCCACGTCGGCCAGACGGCGAACGGTCTCCTTGTAAGCAACCTGGGGAGCGCCAACGTTGGCCTCCACCTTGAACTCACGCAGCAGACGGTCTACGATAATCTCCAGGTGCAGCTCGCCCATACCGGCGATGATGGTCTGACCGGTCTCCTCGTCGGTGTAGGTCTTGAAGGTGGGGTCTTCCTCAGCCAGCTTGGCCAGAGCAATACCCATCTTCTCCTGACCGGCTTTGGTCTTGGGCTCGATGGCAACACGGATAACGGGCTCCGGGAACTTCATGGATTCCAGAATGACGGGATGCTTCTCGTCACACAGAGTGTTACCGGTGGTGGTGTTCTTCAGACCGATGGCGGCGGCGATATCGCCCGCGTACACCACGTCCAGATCCTTACGGGAGTTGGCGTGCATCTGCACGATACGGCCAAGACGCTCGTTGGAATCCTTGCTGGAGTTGTACACGGTATCACCGGCCTTAACCACGCCGGAGTACACACGGAAGAACGCCAGCTTACCCACATAGGGGTCGGTAGCGATCTTGAAAGCCAGAGCGGCGAAGGGCTCCTCGTCGGAAGAAGGACGGGTAACCTCCTCTTCGGTGTCGGGGTTCACACCCTTGATCGCGGGAACGTCCAGCGGAGAGGGCATGTAATCCACGATGGCATCCAGCAGCTTCTGAACGCCCTTATTGCGGTAGGAAGTACCACAGCAGACGGGAACCATGGTGTTGGCAATGGTCGCCCGACGGATAACGGCCTTAATCTCGTCGATGGTGATCTCCTCACCGCCGAAATACTTCTCCATCAGGTCGTCATCCAAGGAAGCCACGGCCTCCAGCAGCTCCTCATGATACTTCTCGGCAAGCTCCTTCATGTCGTCCGGAATCTCTTCCACACGCATATCCTTGCCCATTTCATCGTAATAGACGTCCGCCTTCATCTCCACCAGGTCAACGATACCCTTGAACAGGTTCTCGGAGCCGATGGGCAGCTGAATCGGAACGGCATTACACTTCAGACGATCACGCATCATACCGACAACGCGGTAGAAGTCAGCGCCCATGATGTCCATCTTGTTGACGTACGCCATACGGGGCACCTGATACTCGTCAGCCTGACGCCACACGGTCTCGGACTGGGGCTCAACGCCGCCCTTAGCGCACAGAACGGTCACAGAGCCGTCCAGAACGCGCAGAGAACGCTGCACCTCAACGGTGAAGTCCACGTGGCCGGGAGTATCGATGATGTTGATGCGGTGCTTGTCCGCAGTGCCCTGCTTATCCCAGTAGCAGGTGGTAGCAGCAGAGGTGATGGTGATACCGCGCTCCTGCTCCTGCGCCATCCAGTCCATGGTAGCGCCGCCGTCGTGGGTCTCACCGATCTTGTAGTTAACACCGGTATAGTACAGGATACGCTCGGTCGTCGTGGTTTTACCCGCGTCGATGTGCGCCATGATACCGATGTTTCTGGTTTTAGCCAAAGATACATCTCTTGCCATAAGTCATCCTCCTTCTTGCAAAATACGGTAGCACGGAAATTACCAACGGAAATGAGCGAACGCCTTGTTGGCTTCGGCCATCTTGTGGGTATCGTCGCGTTTCTTCGCGGCACCGCCGTTACCGTTGATCGCGTCGAGGATCTCGCCTGCGAGACGCTCCTTCATGGTGCGCTCCGAACGAGTACGCGAATAGGTGGTCAACCAGCGCAGACCCAAGGTCTGACGGCGATCGGGGCGAACCTCGATCGGCACCTGGTAAGTAGCACCGCCGACGCGGCGGGCTTTGACCTCTAACAGAGGCATGATGTTCTCCATCGCTTGCTCAAAGACTTCAAGGGGCTCCTTTTCGGTCTTCTCACGAATGATGTCAAACGCTTCGTAGACGATCTTCTGGGCAACACCCTTTTTACCGTCGTACATAACGTTGTTGATGAGTCTGGTCACCAACTTGGAATTGTAAAGCGGATCGGGCAAAACATCGCGTTTTGCGATAGAACCTCTTCTCGGCACTTTACTTCCCTCCTTCATAAAAATGATATCATAGGTACTCGAAAGTGACATACTCCCGTTGGCCATAGAAAGGGCAGTCGCAAACGGGATGTCCCGTTATATAAATCTGCCGCTACTATGTAGCCGCTGATGAAATGTCTTTTCAATTATTTACCTGCCTTCGGACGCTTCGCACCGTACTTGGAACGCGCCTGCATCCGGTTTGCAACGCCCTGTGTATCGAGAGTTCCGCGGATGATGTGATAACGCACACCGGGAAGGTCCTTAACACGGCCGCCGCGGATCAGCACCACGCTGTGCTCCTGCAGGTTGTGGCCTTCGCCGGGGATATACGAAGTAACTTCGATACCGTTCGACAAACGGACACGAGCGACCTTACGAAGAGCCGAGTTCGGTTTCTTCGGGGTAGAGGTCTTAACCGCAGTGCAAACGCCGCGCTTTTGGGGAGAATTCTGATCGGTCGGAATGCGTTTTTTGGAGTTCCAGCCCTTCAACAGAGCGGGCGCCTTCGCTTTCTTATCGAGTTCTTCTCTGCCCTTACGGACTAACTGGTTAAAAGTAGGCAATCTATTTCACCTCCTGCGTATAAGTTCCGCTTACGTTCCGTTTTCACCGAACGATCCGCGGTGTGAAGAATACGCATTTTTGGGCATAGTTCACCCATAGTGCGCACTCCCACGGAGAACCATTCTATCACAAGGATTTCCACTTGTCAACCCATTATTTCCAATAAATATATCCTTTGCCCGTTTATCCGACTTTAGTCATTTTGCCGCAAAAAAGCGGCACCCCCACCCTGCTCTGCAAATTTACAAAGACGACCCGCTGGACAACTCATTGACACCCCAAGAAAAATTTACGATTGCAGTACATAGTATTTTGAAACGGTATAAAGAACAAGCGAGGTGAATTTCACCTCGCTTGTTTGAATCGAAAATTATTCCAGAATATCTTTTTCGTGAATGACGACACCATTGTTTCTTAATTTCTCTTGCAGTTTTGAAACGTCAAGAGCAGAAAAATCATCCGTCATAGCGGCGGCGGTTCCGGCTGCCTGACCGGTTACGGCACAACAGGGAATAACACGCATTACATCCCACAAGGTTTCATTGACGGATGTACAACGACCTGCAACGATCAGATTTTTCATTTCTTTATTATAAAGTGTTCTGAAAGGAACTTCATAAACAGGACCGCGATGTTTCCAATTTGAAACCATACCTATGGAGTCTTCAAAATAAGTATGCATTTCGGTATGCGCCAGTTCATATTCACCCACGATTTTTCGTGTCATACGAATTTGAGGGATAGTTGCAATGGCGGAAATAACCGCTTCTCTGTCGGTTTCTCTTTTTTTCAGCCAATGTTCCAGCGTTGTTTTATGCGAAAGACAAACCTGCTCAGAAAGCTCTTTACCGTCAAGGCCGGTAAACCGACGGTTGGTAAGAGGTTTTTCTTCCTTTCCGGGCCGTTCTACGTCGGGGATATCCCAATCACCGAGCATTTGCAGATGATAGCCGCTTGGATTGGTATAATAATACCATGCAGCGAGTACATTTCCCCGCTCAAACAGGGCAGTCGGTACACCTGCAAAGTGGGCAATGTCGCAATCACCCGTAGCATCCACAATTGAGCCGACACAATACTCTGTTCTGCCGGATTTGTTTTCAACAAAAAGTGTAGTAATGCGGTTGTTTTCAGAAGATGCAGCAACAACATAACTTCCGTAAAGGATATCTACGCCATTTTCCAACAGTAGTTTTTCGGCTAAAATCGCAAACACGTGTGCATTGTATTGCACTTCATAGCGCTTGTCTTTTTCCGTTCTTGTGCCAATATTATCCAGCCAATTTTCAGGGTATTTGTCTTCAGCACCATAGGTGATAGAAAGTTTTAATAATTCTTCGGCAATACCAAAAGAAACTTGATGCCCAAAACCGTCGCAAAGTGGTAGATATATTGTAACAAGACCTGCTGTTCCCAGGCCGCCAAGCATATATTGTTTTTCAAAAAGTTTAACCTTTTTTCCTTCGCGCGCCGCAGCAAGCGCAGCCGAAATTCCCGCAAATCCACCGCCACATACAGCGACATCATATTTTTGCATTTGAAGGCCTCCTTAATTACAGGTTTAAATGATTGTATTACAAGCACTCCCAAAAGTCAATCCGCAAGTATAAATCTCCCGCGTTACAGATACTAACAGCGTAATTTGTAAAATTATTGTAGGGCGGAGGCGACCCTTTTCGTATACATACAAAAAGGCAGAGGTGTAACACCTCTGCCTTTTGATTTATTGTTAATGCAGCGTTTTTACGCACAATTAAATTCTGGCAACTCCTGTTTCCTTAGCGGTTTTAATAACGGCTTTGGCAACGGCGTCGGCAACGCGTTTATCAAGTGCGGGAGCAATGATATTTTCCTCGGTGATTTCGTCATCGGGAATAAGCGAAGCCAATGCAAAAGAGGTAGCAACCTTCATTTCTTCGTTAATGCAGGAGGCCCTGCAATCAAGAGCGCCGCGGAAAATACCGGGGAATGCTAAAACGTTGTTGATCTGGTTGGGGAAATCGGAA
>JAFSGP010000014.1 GCA_017440755.1 Clostridia bacterium
GATGCTGAACGACCATCGGTGAGAATTTGGTTTCATTAATATGTGTGTGGAGTAGTGATATAGCCACATGTTTGACTGCATCTAAATTCGTCTTATACCTCATTGAATTTTCTCCTTTCTCTGAATTTTGGGCATAAAAAAGCAGGTAGATTTTTGATTCATCTACCTGCATGGGTTCTAAATATTAAGTTGCAAACACAAATTAAAAATGATATAATTCATTTAGATTTAGATTCGAGGTGCGTATACTATGTCGGATAAAAAAATTGATTATTTAGATTTAAACCAAGAAAATGTTTTGTATACATATAAAGAATGTTTAGTTCCTAAAGAATATATAGGAAAATATCCAGAAGAGGAATATAAAGTAAAAATTTTTACAGAAGAATCTTGTGGTAAGGATTCTCCTGAGATTGTTTTTAATAACTCTAAACTTTATTTACATTCTTATAATATTGCTCATTTATTAGGGCAACTAAAAGTTACCCATGAAGGTCTTGCTGCTTTTACTTTACCGATGGGGTTTATAAATTTTAAAAACGAACCATGGACTAAGGATAATACCACATTGATGGCATTATATTATTTAGGAGTGGCTGCAGATTTTATTCCGATTTTCAAAAAAATACCGGGTTCAGATAAAGTGATGTCTACGACAGCAGCTGTTTTTCCGTCTTTCCCAAAAGGACATCCTAAATTTGTTCCTCTTTTTAATGAAGAAGCTACATCGACAGAAAAAGACCAATAACATATTACTTTTAAAAAAGCAGGTAGATTCAAATTCTACCTGCTTTTTTAACGATATTTTGTTATCGGGGGTTCACATCTATTGGAAAGGTCGAAAAAGGCTATTTTCATCTGTGAAATCAACCCTTAAATTTTGAGGGTGTTTTTGCTCGGAAACCCTGATAAACAGGGCATAAAAAAAGGGTGCATCTTTTTGATGCACCCTTTCTGGTGCGAGGGAGGGGACTTGAACCCCCACGTCGTTCGACACACGCACCTCAAACGTGCCTGTCTGCCGGTTCCAGCACCCTCGCATATACAACGCACCTATTATAGCACCCTCCTTTCCGAATGTCAATGTTTTTTCCGCTGAACAAAGCAAAAAATCTCCCTGTAAACTGTACAATCGTAAATCCTTTTCTAAAAAAGTAGGCTGTTATTACCTTTTTGTAATACCAAAGACCCAATATGTAAAATTATCTTGAAAAAAACGCAAAAAGTGGTATGATTAGGGGTATAATTGTTCTGTCAAGGAAAGGTTGACGCATATGGAAATTCGGAAATTGATTCCCGTCTGCAAGGATTATTTGTGGGGTGGAAGCAAACTAAAAGAAATCTATGGAAAAGAAACCCCCTGCGACCCCTGTGCGGAAAGCTGGGAGCTTTCCTTTCACAAAGACGGAAAAACCCGTCTCGCGGACGGCAGAACGCTGGAAGAGGCGGTAACCGACGAAGAAAAGGGCACCAACACGCTGGAGTTCCCTTTCTTCCCCGTTCTCATTAAATTCATCGATGCCAAAAATAACCTTTCGGTGCAGGTGCACCCCTCCGACGACTATGCCCTGACCCACGAAAACAGCTTCGGCAAAACCGAAATGTGGTACATCGTGGAGGCTGACGAAGGGGCAGGCATTTATCTCGGCTTTGACCGCGACGTGACCCCGGAGGAATATAAGAGCGCCATCGAGGACAACACCCTCACCGATCTGCTGCATTTTTACCCCGTCAAGGCGGGGGAATGCTACTTTATCCCCTCGGGTACCATACACGCCATCGGCGCAGGCTGCGTCATCTGCGAAATTCAGCAGAACAGCAACCTGACCTATCGGGTGTACGACTACGGACGCCGCGATAAAGACGGCAACCTGCGGGAGCTGCACGTGGAAAAGGCGCTGCTGGTCACCAACTGCAAAAAGCACGAGCCCAAAACCCTTTGCGGCAATACGCTGGGGGTCAGCAAGTATTTTAACGTGCAAAAGCTGGTGGTAAACGGTACTGTGACCCGGACAGCAACGGCAAAGAGCTTCCACTGCGTGACCTGTACCCAAGGGAGCGGCAAAATCGACGGACTGACCGTACGGCAGGGCGACAGCTTTTTCGTGCCCGCCGGCTACGGCACCTATACGCTGGAAGGAGATATGACGGTGATTCTGACCGACATTCGCAAGTATTACCTCGGCATTGACCTGGGCGGCACCTTCATCAAGGGCGGCATCGTGGACGACGAGGGTAATATCGTTCTGCGGGACAAAGCCCCCACCGAAAGCAAAAAAGGTGCCGACGGGGTGGTAGCCAATATCGTGGCACTGTGCAAAAGCCTGATGGCAAACGCCAACCTCTCCCCCTCCGACATCGTGGGTGTTGGCATGGGCGTGCCCGGTATGATTGACAGCGAAAAGGGCGAGGTCATCTACTCCAACAATCTGGAGTGGAGCGATTTCTCCATCGCCGACAAGGTTTCTTCGGCATTGGGTCTTCCTGTAAAAATCGCCAACGATGCCAACGTCGCTGCTCTGGGCGAGGCAAAATTCGGCTGCGGCAAGGGCTGCCGCCATTCCGTCATGCTGACGCTGGGGACGGGTGTCGGCGGCGGTTTGGTACTGGACGGCAAGCTCTATGAGGGTAACCGCTCCGCCGGTGCGGAACTGGGACATATGGCGATTGTGGCGGGCGGTGAACCCTGCACCTGCGGGCGTCGCGGCTGTCTGGAAGCATACGCCTCTGCTACCGCGCTGATTCGGGACACCAAGCGGGCAATGGAGAAAAATCCCGACAGCAAAATGTGGGAGGTCGGCTCTCTTGAGGCGGTGACGGGCAAGACCGCCTTCGACTATTACGATATCGACGAGGACGCTCATGCGGTGGTGGACCACTATATCGAGATGCTGGGCGCAGGCATCACCAACATCGCCAACATCGTTCGTCCCGAGATGGTAATCCTCGGCGGCGGCGTATGCGCTCAGGGCGAAAACCTGACAGAGCCTCTGCGCAAGCTACTGGCGCGAGATATCTTCGCCGGCGAAAAAGGACCGCAGGTGGACATCGTCATTGCCGAACTGGGCAACGACGCCGGTCTCCTCGGTGCCGCCGCATTGTTTATGTGATAGGATTCTATATATAGAAAAACAGACACATCCAAACGGATGTGTCTGTTTTTTGTTAAAACCTTAACTTACTTCGCCTCGGAAACCGCAACGGCGCAAGCCACGGTCATACCGACCATGGGGTTGTTACCGGCGCCGATCAGGCCCATCATCTCCACGTGCGCAGGCACGGAGGAGGAGCCGGCGAACTGAGCGTCACCGTGCATACGACCCATGGTATCGGTCAAGCCGTAGGAAGCAGGACCGGCAGCCATGTTGTCGGGGTGCAGGGTACGACCGGTACCACCACCGGAAGCCACGGAGAAGTACTTCTTGCCGTTCTCGATCGCCCACTTCTTGTAGGTGCCGGCAACGGGGTGCTGGAAGCGGGTGGGGTTGGTGGAGTTACCGGTGATGGAAACCTCAACGGACTCCTTCTGCATAATCGCAACGCCCTCGTTGACGTCGTTGGCGCCGTAGCACTTCACCTTGGCACGCTCGCCATCGGAGAAGGCAACCTCACGGACAACCTTCAGGTCGCCGGTGTAGAAATCGTAGTCGGTCTCCACGTAGGTGAAGCCGTTGATACGGCTGATGATATAAGCGGCGTCCTTGCCCAGACCGTTCAGGATAACACGCAGGGGGTTCTTACGCACCTTGTTGGCGGTGCGGGCGATACCGATCGCGCCCTCAGCGGCGGCGAAGGACTCGTGACCCGCCAGGAAAGCGAAGCAGTTGGTCTCCTCGCTCAGCAGCATCTTACCCAGGTTACCGTGACCCAGACCAACCTTACGCTGGTCCGCAACGGAGCCGGGCACGCAGAAAGCCTGCAGACCCTCGCCGATAACGGCGGCGGCCTCGGCAGCGTCAGCGATGCCGCGCTTCAGCGCCAGAGCCACACCCATGGTGTAAGCCCACACAGCGTTCTCGAAAGCGATGGGCTGTACGCCCTTCACGATAGCGTCTACGTCAATGCCCTTGGACAGGCACAGATCACGGCACTCCTCCAGAGAGCCCAGACCATTCTCCGCCAGGAATTTCTCAATACCGGGCAGGCGGCGGTCTTTACCTTCAAACTTTACATCGTTAGCCATCTGTACATTCCTCCTTCTTATTCTTCACGGGGGTCGATGTACTTAGCCGCGTTGTCGAAGCGACCGTACTGACCGATGTTCTTCTCATACGCCTCGGTGGGGTTGACGCCGTGACGGATATCCTCCATCATCTTGCCCAGCTTAACAAACTGGTAGCCGCAAACCTCGCCGTTGTCATCCAGAGCGATCTTGGTAACATAGCCCTCGGCCATCTCCAGATAACGGACACCCTTCACGTTGGTGGAATACATGGTACCGATCTGAGAGCGCAGACCCTTACCCAGGTCCTCCAGACCCGCACCGATGGACAAGCCGTCCTCGGAGAAAGCGGACTGGCTACGGCCGTAGACGATCTGCAGGAACAGCTCGCGCATAGCGGTGTTGATAGCGTCGCACACCAGGTCGGTGTTCAGGCACTCCAGCAGCGTCTTGCCGGGCAGAATCTCAGCCGCCATAGCCGCGGAGTGGGTCATACCGGAACAGCCCAGCGTCTCCACCAGAGCCTCCTCAATAATGCCCTTCTTAATGTTCAGGGTCAGCTTGCAGGCGCCCTGCTGGGGGGCACACCAGCCCACACCGTGGGTCAGACCGGAGATATCGCTGATCTCCTTTGCCTTTACCCACAGACCCTCTTCCGGGATCGGGGCGGGACCGTGATGGGGACCCTTGGCAACGATACACATTTGTTCTACTTCATGGGTATAGTTCATGTTGGTACTCCTTTCGGTTTTTAGTGTACACGCACATTCGTACAAATACTATTATATCCACTTTTTCCCTAATTTGCAAGTCCTATGAACGGAAATGAGATAAAAATTTCACAAAGAAGGGCGCGAGATTTTGTTCTTATAGCCGAAACCTAATAAAAACAGCCCGAAACCATACGGCTTCGGGCTGTAAAGCTATTTTACTGTACAGGGGTAACGGTCACGTCGGCGGTATAGGTGCCGTCCTCGCTCTGCGCCGCATCGCGGGCAGCAAAGAACTTCGGCGCCACCTGGGGGAACATGGCATAGGTGAGTACGTCCTCCTCCTGCTGCACCCACTGGGCGGCCTCGGCCTTGAGCTTATCCAGCTCCGGCTCCAGCGTATCCGCAAAGCGGCAGGTAATGGGCTCATCGTCGCCCAGAATCTTCTTGGAGAAGGCGGGGTCAATGGGGGCGGGAGTCTTACCATAGTCGCCGTGAATCATGCCGCGGAACTCCTTGGTAACCATCTTGTACCGCTCGCCCATAATGACGTTGAACACCGCCTGGGTGCCGACAATCTGGCTGGTGGGGGTTACCAGAGGCGGATAGCCACTGTCCTCACGGACACGGGGAATCTCCGCCAGCACTTCGTCCAGCTTATCCTCTTTGCCGGCCTCCTTCAGCTGATTCAGCATATTGGAGAACATACCGCCGGGCACCTGATACAACAGGGTGTTTGCGTCCACGCCCAAGGACTTGGGGCTAATCTGCCCGCTGCCGATGTATTTCTCACGCAGCTTGGCAAAGTGAGAACGCACCACGTTGAGCTGGTTCAGGTCCAGACCGGTATCGTACTCCGTGCCCTGCAGAGCCGCCACCAGCGACTCGGTAGGCATATGGGAGGTACCGATGGACAGGGGGCTCATAGCCGTATCCACAATGTCGGCGCCCGCCTCGATGCCCTTCATAATGGACATGGAAGCCAGACCGGCGGTGTAGTGGCTGTGGATATCCACAGGAATGCTCACAGCCTCCTTCAGACGGGAGACCAAATCGTAGCAGGCATAGGGAGTCAGCAGACCCGCCATATCCTTGATACAAATGGAGTGGGCACCCATCTCCTCCAAAGTCTTAGCATAGGTAGCGTAGTACTCGTTGTTATGCACAGGGCTGAGAGTATAGCTGATACAGCCCTGTACATGGGCCTTTTCCTTATTGGCCGCCTTGATAGCGGTCTGCAGGTTGCGGGCATCGTTGAGCGCATCGAAAATACGAATCACGTCAATGCCGTTGGCCACAGATTTCTGCACAAAATACTCCACCACGTCGTCCGCATAGGGACGGTAGCCCAGCATATTCTGACCACGGAACAGCATCTGCAGCTTCTGGTGGGGCATCTCCTGCCGCATAATGCGCAGGCGCTCCCACGGGTCCTCATTCAGGAAACGAATGCAGGAATCAAAGGTTGCGCCGCCCCAGCACTCCACAGAGAAGTAGGGAATCTTATCCATCTCGTTCAAGATGGGGCGCATCTCGTCCATGGTCATGCGGGTGGCCAACAAAGACTGGTGGGCATCACGCAGCACGACCTCAGTAATCTTAATCGGCTTTGCCATCATCTACACCTCGCACCAAATCAGTTCAGGGACAGCAGAACCTTACCGGAATCTACGGTCTCGCCCTTGGTCACGGTGACAGAAGCCACGGTACCGGCGCAGGGAGCCACAATCTCGTTCTCCATCTTCATCGCCTCGAACACCACCAGAACCTGACCCTCGGCAACCGCGTCACCGGCAGCAACCTTCACGTCGATGATGGTACCGGGCATGGGGCAAGTAATGGCCGTACCGCCGGCAGGAGCGGCAGCAGGAGCAGGAGCAGCGGCGGGGACAGCAGCAGGAGCAGCAGCCACGGGAGCGGCAGCGCCGATCTCCTCTACGTCTACCTCGTAAGCGTTTCCGTTAACGGTAATGTTGAATTTTTTCATGCTAGACCAATCCTTTCTACGTATCTCCAATATAGGGGACCCATATTCCCCCAATTTACCATTATTATATAGCAATGGAGAAAAAATATCAAGTCTTTTCTTTGCCGCAACAGCAATCTCCGCGAAAAAATTTGGCAATGGAGACGGCATACCCGTTCTCGGTCGGCTCAAACTCCAACCGCCGCAGGGTGACAGCCAGATTTTCCTCTCGGCACAGGCCCGTGGTGGCTCCGCGGCAATCTCCCGTGTTCAGCACCGAACGAATCAGTCCGTCCACCAAAAGTGGCTCTTCCGCCTGCACAGACAGCAGTTCAATCACCGCGCCGTCCATACGAAAGGTGGCATAACCGCTGACCCGGCCGTTACTGTCCCGCAGCACCATCGCATCGGTACCGGCGGGCACATCTATGCTTTGTAAAAACGCCTTATCGGCGGGCATTATGGTAATCACGGTCAGGCTCCCTTCCGTTCTTAATGTAGCCGGCGGCAATCTTCTTGGTCACACCGGTGGCCATCACCAGATTGCGCACCTCCTCGGGGGTGAGATACCGCCAGCTGCCAATGGGCAGCATACCCAGCTTCACCTTCCCCACCGCATTGCGGCGCAGACGAGCCACCTCCAGCCCCAGCGCCTCGCACATACGGCGAATCTGGCGGTTGCGCCCCTCATACAGCACAATTTCCACCACGCAACGCTGAGCCTCACTGGACACCACCCGCACCTCCGCAGGGGCGGTGCGACGACCGTCCAGCACGATGCCCTCCTCGAACTTCAGCTTCTGCTCGTCGGTCATCGGGCTGCGCAGGGTAACTCGATACAGCTTCGGCACGTGAGTGGAGGGGTGCATAATCGCGTTGGCAAAATCGCCGTCGTTGGTGAACAGCAACAAGCCCTCCGAATCCTTGTCCAGACGACCGATGGGATACACGGGTACGCCCACACTGCGCACCAATTCCTCTACGCATTTGCGTCCCTTTTCGTCCTGCAGGGTGGTGATATACCCCCGGGGCTTATTCAGCGCAATATACACCGATGACGGGGCTGCGCCCAGCTTCTTGCCACGCACGTGGATAATATCCTTGCGGTCATCCACCTTGTCCCCCACCTGCGCGGGGCGACCGTTCACCTTCACGTGTCCCTGCGCGATGAGCTCCTCCGCCTTGCGACGGGAGGCTACGCCCCGCTCGGACAACACCTTTTGTAACCGTACCAGTGCCATTTGGTTTATCTCCTATTCTAAACAAGTCCTTTTCCTGCCTATTATAGCACGAGAAACCCATAAATACAACAACTATTTGACACATAAAACAAGCCGACTCCGCTATAAAAACGAAGTCGGCTTACTTTATGGTTTTATTATTCGATAATCAGGCGCTCTTCCTCATACAGCTCGTCCTTGAGGCCCAGACCGCGCAGGTCAGCCATCTTGCCCTGCTTCTCGGCATCGTACAGTGCCCAGATAACACGCAGACCCTGCAGCGCAGAGGGACCGTTGGTCAAAGGAGTCTTATTGTTGCGGACGCAGTCCACAAAGTGGCTAATCTCGAACTCGGTCGCCTTGGTTACCTGACCGCCCAGACGCCACAGCTCCCGCTTCTCCTGCACGCTGTCGCTATCATCGGGACGGTGCTCGGTGAAGTTCTGATACAAATTGATTACACCCGAGAAATGGTCGTACTCCAGCAGACCCTTTTCGGTATGCACCTGGAAGCTGTACTTCTGCTTACTGCCGCGGGCACCCCAAGTAGCACCGTGATAACCAATGACACCACTGGCAAATTTCAGAGTCACCATGCTGGAACCCTCACGCATCAGCCAAGGAGTACCCACACGAGAGCCAACGTGAGCACCGGTAACGGGCTCGCCCAAGAACCACATCATCACATCGATGTAGTGGCAGCCGTGGCTGAACAGCTGACCGCCGCCAATTCGGGCGGTGTTGGACCAGTGCAGTTCGCCCAAGTTGGTCAGCTGCTCGGTCCAGATGGACATCTGCATCACCTTGCCGTACTCACCGCTATCCACCAGCTCCTTCAGCTTAACCACGCCGGGCCAATAGCGTACGGGATAGGCGCACATCAGGGTGACGCCTTCCTCCTCGCAGACCTGAATCAAGCGCAGGCACTCTTCCTCGGAGTTGGCCAAGGGCTTCTCCATCAGCACGTGCTTCTTGTTGTGAGCAAAGAACACGCCGCACTCATAGTGCAGGTCATGAGGCAGTGCCACCAGCACCGCATCCACGTAGTCCAGCATATCCGTATAGTCGGTGGTGATATAGGGGTTATTCAGCACCGCCGCCACCTTCTCCGCGCGCTCACGGATGATGTCGCACACCGCCGTGATTTCCAGCTCTTTGGTGCACTCATGCACGCTTTGAGCGTGCAGCTCCATCATACCGCCACAACCGATCAAACCTAAGCGTAATTTTTCCATTGACTTTTCCTCCATTCATTGGTATATTGCTATCATAAAGAAAAATCGCCCGTTTGTCTTTGTAGAAACCGTGTCAAAAATTTGCACTATTTGTTCAAAAAAGGAGAGGAATTATGGCGTATATCCGCACGGAAGTGGCTGACATCATCACCGTTCGGTCAATCATAACGATACACGAGATCGATCTGCGAACTTTCAACACCATCAACGGCGAAAGCCATAATTTCCCCGAACTCATCTACCTGCGAGAGGGCTTTTCGGATATGCTCATCGGCGGCATTCCTTTCCGTTTGGAAGCAGGACAGATCCTCTTGGTACCGCCCAACGCCTTTCACGGACCCGTAGACCCCAACTGCCGTGGGACAGGTGTGCATACCATCTTTTCCTTCGACTCGGATAGTCCGCTGTTGCCTGCCCTCTACAACCGCATCATTACCCTGTCGAAGGATAAAATTTTGCAGTATCTTGCTCTCATCGAGAAAGGAATGGGGCTGTTCGAAAGCGCGCCCCCCAATAGTAAACAAAGCGGTATGGTACGCCGTGACGAGGCGGAGGACTATGCGGTGCTTGCCCTCAAAAAGCAATGGGAGCTGTTCCTCGCCTCGCTTTACTACGATTACGTACCGGCCGCCCTCATCAAACGGCAACGGCAGAAAGAAAAGATGCTGGCGGATTTTACCGTCTATCTGAAAGCCCACCTTCATGAAAAGGTGACCCTTTCCCAAATGGAGCGTCATCTAGGGGTCAGCCGTTCCACCTTGCGACGGTTAGTCAGCGAGCTGTGCGGCTGCAGTCCTATTAATTATTTTCTGGAGCTGAAGTTCAAGGAAGCCAAGCGCCTCATCGGCGAGG
The DNA here is from genome assembly GCA_017440755.1 of Clostridia bacterium. Classification (GTDB taxonomy): domain Bacteria; phylum Bacillota; class Clostridia; order Oscillospirales; family Acutalibacteraceae; genus UBA5905. The sequence continues at coordinate 10,146 of JAFSGP010000014.1, forward strand.
GCGCACTGACCTTTACGGAAATTGCTGACCGTCTGGGGTTTGAAACCATTCATTATTTCTCCCGCCAGTTCAAAAAACACACAGGCTACTCCCCTCGCGAATACAGCAAGCAATATACGCAGAAAACGCATTCGGACTAACCGAATGCGTTTTTTCATTACTGAATCAAACCTTCGTAGAGCTGTATTACGTGCCGCCACCAACGGGCCGCTCCTGTAGGTACGGGACGGGCATCCACTGTCTCCCTTGCCGTCAGCGGCACGCAGGCGATTTCCCGCTCCCCCACGGTGTAGGTGGCGGTGCCTACCTCCGCCCCTGCCGCCACAGGCGCCCACACAAAACGAGGAAGTGCCACCGTAACCGTGATTTTCTCCCCCTTACGCACCACCATATCCGTCGGCACGGCGGCGGTCAGCGGCACCTGAGACGCCGTACCCCCTGCCACCGGACAAGTAGTGGGAATCCTTTGGGGCAACGGCTGCCGTTCGATTAAAGAAAAAGCATAGTCGTACAGGGAAAGGTGGTCATTCCAGTAGTCACCGCCGTTGAGGGTGGCGATAATCAAGGTTATCCCGTCCCGCTCCACCGCCGACACCAGACATCGCCCCGCCTTTTTGGTGAATCCCGTTTTTAGTCCGATGCAGTCGTCGGTAAGCTTCAGCAGTTTGTTGTGATTTGCCACGGTCAGCCGCCGCCCGCCTATGGTTATGGTGGCGGTCTTGGCGGCGCACAAGTCTGCCAACAGCGGCTCACGAAGCACCGCTGCCCCCAACAGAGCCATATCTCGCGCCGAAGCGCTGTGCGCCCCCTCGTCCAGGCCCGACGGGGTGACAAAGGTGGCGTTCGTCATACCCAGCTCCTTTGCCTCGCGGTTCATCAGTGTCGCAAACTCCGGTAGGCTGTCCGCCATGGCGCATGCCAGCGCATTAGCGGCATCGTTACCGGAGGCCAACAGTAGCCCCGCCAACAGGTCTTTTACCGTGACAGTATCCCCTGCTGTCAGCCCAATTTGAGACCCCTCTACCGGCAAGGCCGCCTCGGACACCGTTACCGTGGCAGTAGGCTCTAACCGCTTTGCCGCCAGCAGAGCGGTCATCAGCTTGGTGGTGCTGGCCATCGGGCGAGGGGTGTCCGCCGCCTTTTCATACAGCACCAGACCGCTCGTCGGCTCGTATACCACCGCCGATAGGGAGGATATGGCCGGCGGTGCCGTCTGCGCCCTTGCCGACACCCCCGTCAGCAACAGACACACCACCGCCATACAGGAAATCATTTTACGCAAAAAAGACCACCCACCCGCTACAAGATAGTTTACTTGTATGCGGGTGGGTGGTTTTCCATTCCTATTATTCGACTACCTCGGTATCTTCCAAGGGAATCTCGTTTTTCTTAGCTTTTCTGGCGTTAAATTTCTCTACCATATCCGGCACCATGGAAATGGCGCGGTCCAGCGAATCCGGCTTGGCTACCACAGGCAGAATGTTCACGTCCCCGCCCTTAATGGAGATAAACGCCACGGGGGTAATATGAATCCCCGCGCCGGCGCCACCGCCAAAGAGCTCAGACGCCGACTTGCTGGGCAGGTCGGAGCCACCGGAGGCAAACCCATAGGATACCTTAGAAACCGGAATGAGGGTAATCTCCCCCATCACGATGGGGGTGCCCACCACGGTATTGGCATCCACCAACTCATGAATCTTCTCTACGGAAACGCCCATCAAACCTTCTACATTGTTCGCCATATCAAACAACCTCCTTCGCGTTTGTTTCTTTCAACATCAAAAGCCCAAACAGCAGGGCTATCCCCGCCGCCAGTAACCGTATCACCGACAGATGCCACTTTACGTCAAAAGCGGCCCGACTTTCCTCCAGCAGGAAATTGGGTTCCACCCGCAGCGCACGGCGGCGCACGCGAATCATCCGCTCCACCGCCGCCAACGACGGGTACAGCACACCACACACCTGTCCATACCGCTGAGCGGTATCCGCCGGGTCTCCCGTGGCAATAAGCAGGGACAAAGACAGCTTGTCCACCGCCACCGCCCGCAGCAGTCGTCCCGCCGCCTTACCCGCCAGCGTCGCCAACCGACGGAGAAAATCCAACGTCCCCGCAACACCGTCCTGTCGCAGCAGCTCTTTCAGCTCTTCCGCCTTAGACGGCTTATTCGATTTCTTCTTGGCGGTTTTGGTTGGCTTTTCCTCGCGGGGCGGGGCGGGAAATAGGGTGACGGGGATTCCCAACACCCATATTTTAACACGCAATTCGCCGTCGTATACCGCCCGCCCGTAGACAGGCACCAACAACAGCAAAAGTATCAGCCCCAGCAAGGCAAGCAGGCTATACACAACCCACAAGGGTCATTCCTCCACTTCCTCTTCGTCCGGACCGAAGATGTCCTCTCCGTCCGCCTGCTGCGTCTGCAGCATCTCGTCCAGCGTGGTTTCCCGCATGGTGTTATCCTCTTTCTGCGGCAGGGGCGGCAGCTGCTCCAAAGAGGAGATACCGAAGCACCGCAGGAAGTTCTGCGTCGTGCCGTACAGCAAAGGGCGACCGGGCAGGTCCATACGTCCCTTTTCCTCGATAAGCCCTTTCTGCTGCAAGCCCTGTACCACCGCACTGCAATCCACGCCGCGGACCTGCTCCACAAAGGGGCGGGTCACAGGCTGGTTGTAGGCGATAATCGCCAGCACCTCCATCGCCGCCTGAGAGAGCGGGGTGTTGCGGCGGATATCCATGGCCTTGCGCACGTAGTCGGCGCAGGCTTTGCTGCTGCACAGCTGATAGCCGTCGTCCAGCTTCAAGGCGACAATGCCGCCGCCGCGGGTATTAATGTCCTGCGCCCAGTCCGCCGCAATGCGGGCGGTGGTATCCTCGTCCAGCTCCAGCGCCTGCGCCATACGGGATATCGGCACCGGCTCGCCGCTGGCAAATACAATGGCCTCAATCGCGGCCTGATACTGTTTAATTTCCATTTATTTCTTCCTCCTGCGGGGATTGCTCGTCGAATTCCTCGGGAACGGTGGTATCCCACTCCTCGTGGGGGCGCATCTGCACCTGCTGGTCCTTGCCCTCCCCCTCTACGCTGATGCGCTTGGACTTAATCAGTTCCAGCAGCGCCAAGAAGGTCGCCACCAAATCCGACTTGCTCTCCGCCTTTTCAAACAAGGAACGGTAGGTTACCTTACCTCGGGTATACAATTTACGCAATACGTAAGCAATCTTGGTGGACACCGGCACAATCTTACGCGCCACGATGCCACTGAAAGCCTGCACGGGCGGCGGCAAACGCCGCTTACCCCGTCCGGCGGCGGACAGATAGGCGTCCAGCATCTCCACCGCCTGATGCGCCCGACGATAGGTCAGGTCCGGCTCAATTTCGGTGGGCTGTCGCACGAACAACTCACCGCCCACGTAATCCGTCGCCAACCGCCGCGCCATCTGCTGACACAGCTGATATTCAATCAGCTGACCCGTCAATTCGCGCTTGAGCTCTTCCGTTTCCTCCTCATAGCGAGGCAGCAGCATCACCGACTTGATATGCACCAGCCGCGCCGCCATCTCCAGAAACTCGCTGGCTACGTCCATGTTGTAGTTCTGCATCTGCTTGATGGCCGCCAGATACTGTTCCAGCACCTGCGCAATGGGAATGTCGTAGATATTCAGTTTATTCTTTTGCACCAGAAAGAGAAGCAGGTCCAACGGCCCCTCAAAATCCGGCAGCTTATAGGATATGGTTTCCATTTACACACTCCCAGGCTTTTATACAAATCCAAACAAGGCAAAAACACCTGTCAAAACCACTTCGGTGAGCCAGTCCAGCGGCCTGTCCAGCACGCCTGTCATCAGCAGCACGAACAGACCGATGATGCAGAAATTGCTGTACCGCTCTAACGTCAGACGCCACCGCAGAGGCAGGAAGGTGCTCCACAGGCGAGAACCGTCCAGAGGCGGAATGGGCAACAGATTAAACACCGCCAGCGTTACGTTGATGGGTAATAAAATCTGCAGGCAGGTCATATATGCCAGCCCCTGCGCCAGGTAGCTGTCAGACACCAGCATTACTACGCAATAAATCGCCACCGCCAGCATCGCCATCAGCAGGTTGGACAGCGGTCCCGCTAAAGCGACCAGCACCGAGTCCCGCTTGCGATTGCGGAAATTCATAGGATTCACGGGAACGGGGCGAGCAGTACCAAAGCCGCACAGCACCAACATCAGAGTGCCGTACAAGGTCAGGTGGGCAAAAGGATTGAGGGTCAGCCGCCCCTGCCACTTGGCGGTGTCGTCCCCGCAGAGATGCGCCACAAAGGCGTGGGCAAACTCGTGAAAGGGCAGCACCACCAACACCAGTATGGCATAGGACAGCACCAAAAACACCACGTCCCAAAACGTGAAATGACCCATATTGTAAAAGAAATGTTGCAGCATAGCCAATCACCTTACCAAAGACATACATATACATCTTTATTATAACGAAAAAGAAAGAAAATTACAAGTGTTTTGCCGCAAAAGTACGGTTTTGCTTAAATTATAGGACCGTTTCCGCGGAAAAAATCGGTCTTTTACCTTTTTTGGCAAGTTTTTTTGGAAACCTTATAAAAAAGACTTGATTTTTCTCAACAAATCTGCTAATATAGTTGCGTTGCTTTGTGGGGATGGTATGTCCTCCCCCATAGACTACCTGATTTCGACCTGATAAAAGGAGGTGCAGAACCATGGCAAAGTGTGAATTCTGCGGTAAGAGTGTTACCTTCGGCATCCGTGTGTCCCACTCTCACAGACGGTCCAACCGTACTTGGAAGCCCAACGTCCGTCGCGTAAAGGCGATTGTTGACGGTTCCCCCAAGAGAGTGTACGCCTGCACCCGTTGCCTGCGTTCCGGAAAGGTCACCCGTGCGGTGTAATTCCAAACAGAGATGAAAAGCCTTCGGCATAAGCCGAAGGCTTTTTGTTTTGTATGAAACCCTCCTCCCCCGTCCATACTTTCTAAAGGGCGAGTAGTCAAACCCGAACTCGTTTTTGAAAGGCGGATTTCCGTTCACCCATCGTTAAAATACTCGCCAACACGCCAGTGTTGGCTGCGTTTTATGCCTTGGTTGACCAAAAATCCGCTCTTTCTAAAATCTACGACCGCAAAGCGAGGAGATTTTGAGGGATTTTTGTTCGATTGGGGCGAAGCAAGGCTGACGCCTTGCAAGAACCATAGAGCAAAAAGCACCGAAATATACCGCTTTGCGGCGGGTTCTGGTTTGACTGCTCGCCCTACAGAAAGGACGGGATAGGATATGTACAACAAGGTGGAAATCTGCGGGGTCAACACCGCCACGCTGAAGGTGCTCTCCGAGGCGGAGAAAATCAAGCTGTTGCAGCGAATGCATGAGGGAGATAAACAGGCACGGGACGAGCTGGTACAGGGCAATCTGCGGTTGGTGCTCAGCGTGGTACAGCGGTTCACCCAGCGAGGGGAAAACCCCGACGACCTCTTTCAGGTAGGGTGCATCGGACTTATCAAATCCATCGACAATTTTGACCTATCCCAGAACGTGCGGTTTTCCACCTATGCCGTTCCGATGATTATCGGCGAAATTCGCCGCTATCTGCGGGATAACAACGCCATTCGCATCAGCCGCTCCATGCGGGACATCGCCTATCGGGCGATGCAAGCCAAGGAGCAGCTGTTAGCTGAAAACCATCGAGAACCCACCATCGAAGAGATTGCCAAACGGCTGGAATTGCCTCGCGAGGAGGTGGTGGTGGCGCTGGAGGCTATCGTAGACCCCGTCTCCCTGTATGAGCCGGTGTACAACGACGGGGGCGACACCATCTATATTATGGACCAAGTGGGTGACCGCAACGACGACCGCACCTGGCTGGAAGAGATTGCCCTCAAGGACGCCATCGCCGCCCTCAGCGAGCGGGAGAAAAAGATACTCAGCCTCCGCTTTTTTAAGGGCATGACCCAGGTGGAGGTGTCGGGAGAAATCGGCATATCCCAAGCCCAGGTCAGCCGCCTGGAAAAAGGGGCGCTGGACAAAATCAAAAAAGAGTTGTGACCACAAAAAAGTCTTGACATCCGCCGTCGGGCAAAGTATGATGAAGCCAAACACGGCACGGAGGTGCGGACTATGAAAGACACGCTGTACGCAAAGGAACCCTATCTCATCGGGTGCAACTACTGGGCATCCCACGCAGGCGTCTATATGTGGCGGCAGTGGGACGAAGCGGTGGTGGAAGCGGATTTCCGTCAGCTGGCGGAGAACGGTCTGACCACCGTGCGGGTATTCCCCCTGTGGGACGACTTTCAGCCGGTGGCGTGGTTGCATTCCGGTCCGCTGAGCCAATATGAACTCGCCCACGGGGACAAGGGGCTGGACGACCCCTTAGACGGGGACGGAATGCTGGATCCGGTGATGCTGGAGCGCTTTGGCCGGATGCTGGACCTGGCGGAAAAATACGGGCTGCAGCTCATTGTGGGACTGCTCACCGGCTGGATGAGCGGACGGCAGTTCTTCCCCGCCCCACTGGAGGGCAAAAACCTGCTCAGCGACCCATCGGCACTGTTTTTTGAATTGAAATTCATCGAGGGTTTCGTTGGCCGGTTTAAACACCACCCCGCCATTGTGGCATGGAACCCCGGCAACGAGTGCAACACCATGGGACGGGTGGACCGGGAGCAGGCGTGGCTGTGGCTGCGCACTGTCACCGATGCCATCCGCGTACAGGATCCCACCCGCCCGGTGGTGGCGGGGATGCACGGTCTTGGGATTGAGGGCACCTGGCGCATCACCGACGTGGCGGATAGCTGTGACTATCTCACCACCCATCCCTACAACCCCTTCGTCCCCTACTGCGATCTGGATAAGCTTGGCTCTATGCGCTCGGTGCTGCATAGTGTCGCCGAGTCCCTCTTCTATGCCGATATTGGGGGTAAGCCCTGCTTTGTGGAAGAGATAGGCTCCCTCTCCCCTATGTTCGGAGATGAAAAAACGGTGTGTGGTGCGTTGCAGGCACAGCTGTACTCCACCTGGGCACACGGGGTGAACGGGCTGCTGTGGTGGTGTGCCTATGACCAGGATGCGCTGGATTTTGCTCCCTACGACTGGTGTGCCATCGAGCGGGAGCTGGGGCTGTTTCGAGCGGATCGCACCCCCAAGGGGCGGGCGCAGGTGATGGCGGACTTCCGCCGATTTGCGGAGGAGGTGGGCGAACTGCCCGCCCACACCACCGACGGCGTTTGCATCCTCACCGAGGGCGCCGACCCGAACAAGGCGGAACACTGGCAGGCGGCTTTCGGCAGCTTCCTGCTGGCGAAGCAAGCGGGCATCGATCTTACCTACGTTGCTGCCGGGCAGCCTCTGCCGGAGAAAGACCTGTATATCCTCCCCTCGATCAAGGGGTATAACGTGATGAAAAAGCGCCACTTTGACCGGCTGCTCCGGCGGGTGCAGGAGGGCGCCACCCTGCTTATCACCTGCGAGGACGGCTGTCTGCCCCATTTTGAAACCCTGTGCGGGCTCCGCTCCAAGGGAATGCAGGCGGACAGGGGCGGACGGCAGATGCACCTGGGCGACACCTCCCTGCCGATCATCACCGACAAGTATATGACCCTGGAGCCCACCACCGCCACCGTGCTGGCGGCGGATGGGGACGGTAACCCGGTGTTCACGGTGAACACCTATGGAAAGGGCAAGGTGTACTTTCTGGATATGCCGCTGGAGCTGGCACGTTGTGCCACCCCCACCGCCTTTGAGCCGGGCTGCGACGACTATGCCGCCATCTACCGCACGGCGGCGGCACAGGTGCGGAAAAATCGGGTAGTCAAGACCTGTCTGCATTTGGGGCTGACCGAGCATCCCCTGTCGGATACCCGACGGCTGGTGGTCGCCGTCAACTACACCGGCGAGGCGATTACCGACACCCTCACGCCCCCCACGGGCTGGCAGTTCACCAAAGCCATCCAGGGCGCCCTGCCCACCGATAGATGGAGCATCGAACCCCACGGTTGTCAGGTTTGGGAAATGTGTAAAGTATAATACCTGTACATATGCAAAAGCCCTCGCAGAATACTCTGCGAGGGCTTTTTTTATGCTATTTTACTCGGTTCCTTTTAACGCATTCCCGTTTTCATCGGTGCAATAGTCGATGCGGGTGCGGTAGGGGTTCTCAAAGCGGTTGTCCGCAAAGGTCAGCCCCTCGGTACCCTTTGCCCACAGTGCCAGCGCATCGGGGCGGCACACAAAGTGGTTATCCACAATGCGGACATTACGATGGACGTAGGCGTCCGCCTTATTCTGGGGCAGGATACGGATAATCGGCTCCCCACACTCTAAGAAGGTGTTGTGGGTAATCATCACGTCGGACACAGCGCTTGATTCCCACCAGCCGTTGGCATCGTCAGAAATCTCGATGGCCTGGGAGTTGGTCTTGTAGAACATATTCTCCTCAATGACCGCCTTGCCGTTGGTGGTGAGCAGGATACCGCGGGTGGGAATATGCTCAAACCAGTTACCGCGAATCACTACGTCGGGATTGCGGGAGAAGTTCTCAATCGCGTCGCCGACGGCATAGCCCTCCGCATTCTCTACGGTGACCTTCAGTTCATACTCCGACAGAGTCTCCACCGCGGTAATGGTGGTGTGGGCGGAGCGCAGCAGGGTTTCCCGATTGATAGCACACACCGTCTCCCCCACCTCGAAGCCGCCGATGCCGAAGGTCTGCCCGTGCATAAACCGCAGGGTCAGGTCATTGTCCTGCTTGTCGGTAATCAGCAGATGGGTGCCGTGGACGTTGATGGCATCGTCGTGGGCACCGGAGAAAAAGCTGTTCTGAATGGTGACCAAGCCCTTACAGCCGGACACCTGTACGAAATCCGCAAAGGCGCTGGTGGTGCGTCCATTGTCGGGACGACACACCACGTTATCCAGCGTCAGCGTATCGCTGTTCTGCGCCACGATGCACAGACCGTGGGCGTAGCCGATGCGCACGTTTTCCAGCGTGATATTTTTGCAGTTCGCAATAAGCACGCCCACCTCGGTGCGGTAGCTGTCCCGCATCTGGAAGGTCATACCTACCTCAACACCCGTCAGCGCCTTGGCGGCACGCAGGATACCGGGCTGCACCTCGCTCCACACCGCGCCGTAGCACAGGGGGCACAGGTCGCTCCCTACACGCCAGGTCTTGTCCCGATAGCAAATCTGGGCAATGCCCTCGGAGAAAGCAAAGTTCTCCCCTTTCCAACCCAAATTGCCGTCCTTCAGCACGTACTCGCACTGGGGGTGCACACGAAAGTCCACGTGGTCCTCCCCCACGGCGATCACCGTCATTTCGGTGACGGTGGGGTGGGCAAAGGTGAAAGATACGTTGCGAATCGTCACGTTCTCGCAGTTCATCAAAGCGAAGGGAGTGATATTCCCCTCAAAAACGATATGCTCGCCCTTATAGTCCAGCACCACGTCCTTTTTCTCCTGCAGAAGAATGCCGAAATGCTTGATGCAATCGGGATTTTCCTCCACGGTGGTGGTGTTGGAGATGTGATAATACATCGGGGTGGCATCGGTATACGGAAAACACATAATTCTCTCCTCCTTATCCATAATCACAAGGGCATTTTACCATACCCTGCCACTATAGTCAAAGGAAATATGGGAAAAGGCGGAGAAAATTGCGGTTTGCCGTTCTGACGGGAGGGGCAAGCCCCTCCCCTACGATTTGTGGTAAAGGGGACGGGAGACCCGTCCCCTATGTTGGTTGTTGAGGGTAGTGCGTAGGGGCGGGGTCTCCCCGCCCGCTTTTTATCCACCTTTGTATTTCCGTTTGGTGGCCTGCCCACCGCGGATATGCCGCTGGGCCTTGTTCACCTCCAGCACGTGGCGCACCTGCCCGTATAACTGGGGATTTACCGTCTGCAGCCGCTCTGCCACGTCCTTATGCACCGTACTTTTGCTGATGTGGAACCGCTTGGCGGCGGCGCGCACCGTGGCGTTATTATGTAGGATATACTCCCCCAATTCAATCGCTCGTTCTTCTACGACACCTTTCATATTATCACCCCATATTCCATGTTCTCTACACTATATGAGGCGGGTGAAGGAAATATGACGAGACAAAATCACCCTTTTTCGTGATGTGCCGCATTGACTTTTGACATAACATTGTGTATAATGCCATATCATACATAAAAGCACCACGGAGAGAGGGAGAGTGTGCGGAAAGGGAGAAAACTATGGATATTCTGTTGGACTTTAACACCGTATCGACTGCGGTACGGCTGCTCTTGGCACTGCTTCTGGGTGGTCTTATCGGGCTGGAGCGAGGCATTCACGGACGGGCCGCGGGGCTCCGCACCCACGTTCTGGTATCTCTCGGCTCCTGTATGACCGCCCTCATCGGTCTGTACATTCATCAGGAGCTGGGCATCGGCGAGCAGGTGACTCGTATCGCCGCTCAGGTTATCTCCGGCATCGGCTTTCTCGGCGCCGGTACCATCTTGGTGAAGAATCAGTCGGTGATTACCGGTCTGACCACCGCCGCCGGCGTGTGGTGTACCGCCGCCATCGGCATCGCGCTGGGCTATGGCTTCTACGTAGGGGCTATCCTGTGCAGCCTGGTGGTTATCGTCACCGCCACCGTCCTGACCCGACTGGAGCGCCGCCAAAAGGGAATTCGGCATTTCTATCTGGAGCTGAAGGACCCCAATCTGGTGACCAAAACCATTCGTCAGATTCAGGACCGCTTCCCTAACGTACAGGCGATTGAAATCGTTGCCCCCAAAAGCGGACTAGCAAACGTGGTGGGGCTTTCCCTCACAATGGCTATCAACTTCAAGATAGAGGAACCCTATCTGACCGTTTTGGACGAGATGGACAACGTACTGTTCGCCACCGAAGATTAATTGACAAACCGAAAGGACCTTTGGCTTACGTGAACAAGTCCAGTAAAAACGGACAATGACAAAAAAGGACCTCCTATGGTAGAATTAAAACAACTACCATAGGAGGTGTTTTTATGCCAAGACGAAAAGGAACACTCAATACGCCACAAAAAATAATTGATGAGATAGTTAGAAAGCATCGCGAAGGTGAATCGATTAAATCATTAGCAGAAAAGTATAACAAACCATTTAAGACCATAAAAAACATGTGTACTAGGGAAAATAATAAATTGCGTAACCATAATGTTCCCAAGCAACGAGGAAGAAAGCCGGCAAAGACATTGCAAGAGTATAAATATGAAAACAAAAGATTGAAGATGGAAAACGAACTATTGCGGGATTTTCTCTTGCTCACAGAAAGGAAGTGAGGACAAGCGTAAAATATATGGTAATCTATCGTCACAAAGATAAATATTCAATCAGTGAAATGTGTAGATTTTTCAATGTATCAAGAAGCGGATACTACGGTTATGTATCACGACTGAATATACCCGCATGGGATTTACCGTTGGCTGAGAAGATACGAGAATGCCAGGATAAATGCGGTAAAACTTACGGTTACCGTAGGGTTCATATATGGCTTGAAAGAAACGGCATTTATCGTAATCCGAAGACAATATTAAGAGTTATGCAAAAATATGGGCTATTATCGGTAATCAGAAGAAAGAAATATCGCAATTACGGGGAATATCTGCACAAATACCCAAATCTACTAAATAGAGATTTCTCTGCCCAAAGACCAAACCAAAAATGGGTTACGGATATTTCGTACATACACACAAAACAAGGTGTTTTGTATTTGTCGATCATTAGAGATTTATACGACAACAGTATCATTGCCTACAAAACCGGCACAGAGCAAAACATTAACCTAGTGTTAAGCACTATCCGAGCCGCTAAGATAAAAGAGAAGGTCACCGCAGAGCTGCAACTCCACAGTGACCAAGGCTTTCAATATACATCCACAGCATATTTTAAGCTAACTCAATCTTACGGCATAACGCCATCAATGTCAAGACGTGGTAATCCATACGACAACGCTTTAGCAGAAAATTTCTTTTCAATTCTAAAAACAGAATGTATATATCGCACCAAACTTCAGACCTATGAGGAGGCTCGCCTCCTCATAGGTGAGTATATCTATTTTTACAATCATCAAAGAATACAAACAAAAACAAAACTGACTCCCCTCGAAAAGAGAAGTCAGTATGTTGCTCAAAATCCAATTTCAACTACCGTAAAGGCCTTTTTTGTACTGTCCGCACAATTTGGGGCAGTTCATACGCCAAAGGTCCTTTTTCTTTGCAAATTTTCCCATTGACAAGAAACCGAATCCGTGCTACACTATGTAACGAACAAATGTTCTTGTCGTGAGGTGAGGGTGTGGACAGAAACATATTGCACGTGGACTGCAATAAATTTTACGCGTCGGTGGAATGCTGTCTGCACCCCGAGCTGCGGGATAAACCGGTGGCGGTGGGCGGTAACGAAGCCTCCCGTCACGGCATTGTGCTGACCAAAAATGAAATTGCAAACGGCTATGGTATCCAGACGGGCGAAACCCTGTGGTCCGCACGGCGAAAATGCCCCGACTTGGTGGTGGTGCCGCCCCATTTCCCCGTCTACCACCGCTTTTCCCGCATGGTGCGGGAGATTCTGCTGTCCTATACCCCGCTGGTGGAGCCGTTCGGACTGGACGAGGCATGGTTGGACGTAACCGCCAATCCGGAGGACAGCATCGCCCTTGCCCACACCATACGGCAACGCATCAAAGCGGAGTTGGGCATCACCGTCAGCGTGGGGGTCAGTTTTAACAAAACCTTTGCCAAGCTGGGCAGCGACTACAAAAAGCCGGACGCGGTGACGGTGTTTTCCCGAGAGAATTTTCGGCAAAAGGCGTGGCCGCTTCCCGCGGGAGACCTGCTGTACGTGGGGCGCGCCACCCAGCGGAAATTGGCGGAGCGATGCCTGTACACCATTGGGGATATTGCAAACGCTGACCCTGCTCTGCTACAGGCGCTGCTGGGCAAGTGGGGGGTGGCGCTCCACGCCATGGCGAACGGGCAGGACAACCACCCCGTTGTCCCCGTGGAAGAGGCTGCCGCCGTACAATCGGTAAGCAACGGTATGACCACGCCGCGGGACCTTAGCGACAACCGCGACGTACAGCGGGTAATTATGGTGCTCGCAGAGAGTGTAGGACGGCGGTTGCGGGAACAGCATATGATAGGTAAAACCGTGGAGGTACAGGTGCGGGATAATCAACTCGCCACCGCCAGCTACCGTACCACCCTGCCCCACTATATCCAGGCCACCGAGGACATTGCCAAAACCGCCTACGCCTTGTTTCAGGAGCATTATCGCTGGCAGCACCCCCTGCGTAGTCTAACGGTGGGGGTCAGTTCTTTAGAGGAGGACTCCCTCCCCTGCCAGCTGGATATGGAGGACAGCGAAAAGCGGGAAAAGCGAGAAACACTGGACCGTGCGGTGGACGGACTGCGTCAGCGATTTGGCGACACCTGTATCCGCCGCGCTATCCTGTTGGAGGACCCCGCCCTGACCGACACCAGCCTGTACGAAACCCACACCACACACCCCACGGGGTTCTCCGGTAAGTTGGAGGATATCATTGATGAGTCATAAAAAATACGTAGAGGTCACCGCCGTCTTTACCGCCGACGGGCGAGTGATGCCGCAGACAATCCATTGGGATACCGGCACCGTGTACGAGGTGGACAAAGTGCTTGACGTCCGCCGCGCCGCTGCCACCAAGGCGGGCGGCTGCGGACTGCGGTACACCTGCCGTATCCGCGGGCAACAGACCTACCTGTTCCTCGATGAAGACCGCTGGTTTGTGGAAACACGGTCCTATGCTGAATAGAAAGAGAAAGCCATCATCCGTTTGGATGGTGGCTTTCTCAGCGAGGTATATGAGATATATTAGATATATCAGCGGAATTCCGCCAGCAGAGCCGCCTCAAACAGATCGGCCACTACGGCCATGCCGGTAGCATTGAAATGCAGACTGTCCGCCAAATAGGTATCGGTCGCGGTCAACTCGCTATTATAAAGGTCAACAACAGGAGCATCGTAATGAGCGGCCACCGCTTTAATAACGGCATTGAATTGCTGTACCACTTCATTGGAGCAGCCCTTGTTGGGATGCAGGGTAAAGCAGAACACCTTAGCGTTGGGATAGTTGGTAGCAATTTTATGCATTGCAATAATGTAACTCTCCACGAAATTGACAGGATACTCATATGTATAGCTACCATCCGCGTTTTGGGTAATCAACCTCGCATACAAGTCCTCGCTGTAGGTGCCGCACTCCGACCAAAACAGGTCATTCGTACCCATAAACACAGCAATCACATCCGGGGTAGTACCGGCCAGCGCACCGGTATTAGCGTGAAGGTTAACCGCACGGCTACCGGCACCGGCAGAGCCGCTGTCTCCTCTTATGAGAGAGCCGGGCCAGGAGTTGTTCACCAGTACATTCATTTCATTACGCTTTGCTACTTGCATCCAATAGGTCTCATCCACCGAGGAAAGGAACGCCTCCATACCGGCATCCTTATCCGCCACCAATGTAGTGTTGGTCGTTCCTACATTACTATAGCCGTCGTAGCTGGAGAGGCTGTCGCCCAAGATGGACAAATTAAGTCCGCTCAAGAGGGATTGGTATAAAGGATAAGTATCCGGCAGTATGGTGTGATATAACAATTGAATCGCATCCTTTATGTTGACAAGTCCGTCACGCTTATAGTCACAATCGGTTCCGGCAGGCAGGGTATACTGTTCCGGCAACATCATAGAGTACAGCAGATGAATTGCATCTCGACTGTTGATTGTATAGTCACCATTAAGGTCGTTCTCCACCGGATCAGGAACCGCTTTCCCTAGGACGGGGGTAGCATCGGTGCCGATGACCTGACCCCACCGAACCAGACCGTTCTGGTCGGCATAGGTGTTTAGAATAGTCAGTAGTTCGCCAGTAATTGCGGTACTACGCACATCGATATAGTACACCCAGTTGTCGGATAGATTACTTGCGGTGGTGTATACCAGCTTGCCATAGCCCCAATAAGCGCTGCGCAAACCGGTGCCATTGAGGGTTCCGGAGTGCAGGAAGTTCTCCACGGTAGCCTCCGCATCACAGGTGCTTGCTACGATGAAGGTGTTGGTACCATTCTGCGTCAAAGTAGAATGAATATTCCGAACAACACAACCATTGCGAGGCTTGCCAAAGGCAGTGCAATCAGCAGTAGAAGTAATAGTACCTGCAAGGGTCACATTTTGCACACTTCCGTAAATGCGAGCACCGAACAGACATGCGTTGTAATTCGCTTGTCCATCAATGGTAATGGTATGTCCGCCGCCATCATAGTGACAGCTGAAATTATTAAGCCAAGAGTCGTAATTACACAACTCCCCCGCATAGGTCACATCAACCGTCTGCCGAATATATACATTCGGCAGACTCCAAGCCGACGTTTTGTCATCCCAAGAGGAGTACGCCATCTTATGATACCAATAGGCAAAATCCTCGTCAGAGGTAATCAGGTAGGGGTCGGCAGCGGTGCCACTGCCAGCCAGCTCTACTTCAGGGAAACTGATGTGCACCGTGTAGTTACAGGAGGTCTCTCCATTCTCAGAGGGGATAGAAAGTACCTGTCCGTCATACAGGTACGCATTCTCATATTGAAGCATACGGCTAGTCCAACCGATCTGCAGCGCCTCGGTGGTATCGGTGACACCGGTGAGTAGGCTGGTGGTGCCACCGCTATGCACAATGGCGGCCACACGGGGGTTGTTATAGCTAGGCATCACAATCGAGATAGTACGAGCTTCATTATCAATGATACAAGAATCCCACATAAACATAACGCCGGGCGTTACAGAAGCGCCATTGGTGGTGTCGACGTTGACAATTTCGGTAATGTAGCAATCATCCTCCGCTTGCGCCGACACCGATAAGGACAAGCTACCGGTTATCAGCACAAAACAGGCCAACACCCCTGCTAGAAAACGACAAAACAGGTTCTTTTTCACGAAAATCAACTCCTTCAAAATAATTCAAACAATTTATCATTATTATAGCATTAACCTCTGTTAAAAAACAACCCACATTTAATAATCAAATAGATTATGTCAAAAAAATAAGAGGAAAAGTAAAAGCATGGCCACTTTTAAGTGACCATGCCCATTTACTCATATTTGGCAATCATCTGCTTGCGATCAATCTTGCCGTTGAAGGTCTTGATAATCTCGTCGATAACCACAATCTGCTTAGGCATCTTGTAGGACTCCAGATTCTCGGAGATGATGTTGCGGATTGCCGCCTCATCCAGCTCCATACCCTCTTTGAGTACCACCAGCAGCTTCAGCGCGGTGTTGTTCGCCTTGACGGTGGGAATCAGCAGACACTCGTCCACGCAGGGAACCCGCATAACCACCTCTTCCACCTCCACAGGCGCCACTTTGAGACCGCCCAGGTTGATGGTGTCGTTGCTGCGACCCACCAGAATCAATTCGCCGTTGGGGGCAAAGTAGCACAGGTCGCTCATCACCAGCATGCCGTTCTTCAGTGCCTTAGCGGTCTGCTCCGGCTCGTTCCAGTAGCCCTGCATCACCGATTTACTGCGAATCGCCACCAGACCGGGGTTCTGGGGGGTAGCATCGGTCATCTCGTTGCCGTCCTCGTCCAACAAAACAATCTCGCTGTAGGAGTTGGGCTTGCCCACGCTGCCTGCGTAAGCGGAGCCGCCGGACACGCAGAACTCGTCGGTACATACCACACCTGCTTCGGAACAGCCGAAACAATTGTACATATACACGTTAGGCAGCAACGCGCGCATCTTCTCCTTATCCGTCTCAGGATAGGCAGTAGAGCTGGAGTAGATGAAGCGCAGGCGGTCGCTCAATGCCGCCAGATTCTTAGAGGCGAAGGCCAGCAGCAGATGAATAGCCGAAGGAGGCAGATACAGGGAGGTAACGCCGTACTCGTCGATGGTACGGAAATACTCCTTAAAGTTGCGGAAGCCCTCCAGCAGGCAGGTGGTACTGCCCACCGCCATAGCGATATGCACCTTACGCAGCGCCGCCGCGTGGTTCATGGGGGTGGGAATCAGCCACACGTTATCCGACTGGATATTGGTGGTTTCGATGCCCGCCAGAGCAATATTCACCTGGTTGCCGAAGGACACCATAACGCCCTTAGACTTGCCGGTGGTACCGGTGGTAAACAAAATCTCCGCCAGACTGCTCTCCTCCGGCTCCGTCGCCACGAAGGTGTCGGGCATAGCCAGAATGGCAGGCATAATCGCCTCCAAGGACCAAGCCTCGGGCAAATCCTCACGAGCGGTGAGGGTGACAATAGCCGTCGCCTCCAGCTCGTCGTAGATCTCCTGAATACGCTTGCTGGGCGTGCTCTTCTCCACCGGAACAAAGGTGGCGCCTAACAGCTGAATACCGTACCAGAAATAGACGTAATCCATAATATGATCCGCCTCGACCACGATGCGGTCACCGGGTTTGATACCCTTATTCTGCAGGTACAGAGCGGTCTTGCGGTTATTCTCGGCCATCTGTGCATAGGTGCACTTTTCGCCGTTAACAATAACTGCGATCTGCTCCGGCGTCTCCTGCGCCACCTGCTGAATCTTCAGAGCAACAGACTTAAACATACTACACTCTCCTCGTCAAATCACAAGAAAACCTTAGAAATTACCGTAAATGAAGGCGCTGGCATCGTAGTTGGCACCGTATTTGCCGAACACCAAAATCGCCGCAATCAACAGCAGAATCATAAACCAGCGGAACACGATATTCTGCTTAGCCAAGGTCTCGCGGATCTTCATGCCGCTCTCCTGCAGAATGCTGACAACCACAAGCACGGCAATCGCCGCAACAACCAGCGTCATCTCCTGCTGATTCAGACCCATATTGTAAATCTCGTCGTTGACACCCAGCAGGAAGCCCATATCAAAGTCGGTGAACACCGAAAGGAGCATCACCTTAGCGGCACCCAGACTGGGAGCGCGCACGATGATACGGGACACACACAGCAAACAGAAGGTGCGCAGCATCTGGAAAATACGGAAGCTGAACGCCTCGGTATTAATGCGCAGGCCGTCAGTCATCTTCTTGTATACGGGGGTCAGCGCCACACTGGCGGAGATAAGGAAGGCATTGTACAGACCGTTGAGTATGTACTGCCAGGTCAAGCCGTGCCAGATACCGATGAGGAAGAACACCACCATCGGGGCGGCAACAGAGGGAACCAGCTTGCCCCAATACGCACCGTACTTCTTACGGAAGGTCTTGCTCAGCGCGGTAACGGGCTTGCACAGCATAATGGGATAGAACACGTACTCCCGCATCCACGCGCCCAGAGACATATGCCAACGGCGCCAGAAATCCGCCATGGAAATAGCGAAGAAGGGACGCTCGAAGTTGAGGGGCAGGTCCAGACCCATCATCTGCGCCGCACCGCGGGTAATATCCGTACCGCCGGAGAAGTCACAGTAAATCTGGAAGGAATACGCCAGCACGCCGAAGAACACCTGCGAGCCGCTGAACTCCATAAAGTTAGCGGAAAACACGGTGGCGGAAATCGCGGCCACACGGTCGGCGATAACCATCTTCTTAAACAGACCCCAAAGAATCAGCTGAGCGCCGTATTTAACGTTTTCGTACTTAAATTCGTGGGGCTGCTGCAGCTGCATACCCACGTCGCCGTACCGCATCAAAGGACCCTGCACAATGGAGGGGAAGAAAGACACAAACAGCGCAAACTTGCCGATGTGGCGCTCCGCCTCCAGCTTGCCGCGGCCCACGTCGATGAGGTAGCCGATGGAGTTGAAGGTGTAGTAGGACAGACCCAGAGGCACCAAAACGTTGATGAAGGGCATCGAAGCGTCCCACTTGAACAGGGCGAACAGGTCGTCAAAGTTGCTCAACACACCGTTGAGGAACTTGATGTACGCCAGCACACCCAGATTCACCAATACCGCCAACACCTGAATGCGATGAATCTTCTTGGCGGACACCTTCTTCATCGCCAGCTTTTCTTCCTTGGTGATGTCCTCGCCGCGGGACGCAATCTCTTTCAGGTTGTTGTTGCGGATACGCTGCATCCAATGGCTCATGCCAAAGGTGAACAGCGTGGTTGCGATAATGTATATCACCTGTGCCAAACCGCTGGCCAGATAGAACCCGTAGCTCGCCACCAGCAGAACAGCCCATTGATACTTTTTCGGTACTATATAGTACACAAGGAGTACTACTGCCAAAAACAGCAGAAAACTCAAAGAATTGAGAGCCATAACCCTTTTCCTTTTCTGTTACTTTTTATCTTTTGCCGAAACGGATAATTACATCTCGTCCTGCAGACGCTCCACCAGCGCCAGAATGGCCGCCGCGCTGTTAAAGTTCTCCGGCTCCATATCGTCCACGGTGATGGTGATATCGTACTCGTCGCACAGCTCGCCCACGATGGATACAATGTCAAAGCTGTCCAGAATGCCGTCGTCAATGAGCTTGTCCTCGTTAGCAAAGTCGATGTCGCTGCGGATAGAGTTCAGAATTTCCAAGATTTTTTCCATGATGTTTGTCTCCTTTAAAGATAATTAATTTGTTTATTCATTCCCCATGGGGATAACCGACCAAATGATTGCGGCGTCAGCCGACGCGCTTTTTTTCTACCTTTTTCTGGTAGGCAAGGATGTTCGCCTCAATGCTGTCCTCATCGTAGGTTACATCTTCTCCGGCGGCCAATATTGCCTCGCTGAGTTCTATCGAATAACATTCTCTGGTCAAAGAGGTGTACGTATCAAAAACAGCCCGATGAACAACCTTGCCCGCGTCGTTGTTGTACACAGCAATGTTTAGTCCTCGCTTGTTATAGGCCCATTGTTCCCCATCAATAAGACAAGAGGCCATTCTGCCCTGATCGTGTCCACCGCTCTTAAGCGTGAATTTTACACCGTCAGCCAGTTTGCCAGTGTACTTAAGGGGCTCTTTGTCGCCCTTCGTCTTCAGCATCTCATAGATTACGCCCTCGTTGCTAACAATACCGATATAGCCATTTCGATAACCAATGCGGGACAACTTGTGCATACCGATGTCGGAGAGATATGTCCGCAATTCATCAGTAAAACCGGTAGAAGCCTCATCGCACACAGTTATAAAGACGGTGTTATTGCCGCTGAGCGCCAGTTTCATATATTCCTCAACCGACTCCACCGTGTGCAACTGAACACTTTGTCCAACTGTAAGCTTATATTCCCTCAGTTCCTCCTCCATAAAAGCGTATTTCTCGTTATTTCGTACATCTGTTGCACCGCAGTGATCCACCAGATACTGTCCCAACCAGCCGGTGAATTTGGTAGCTCCAAACCAGTTTAAGTGCTTGCCGTCAATGCTATCATAGGGATGGATGTACCCATAGGCATCGTAGAGGGGATCGAAGTTAAAATCCAAGAATTCCAACCCGTACTCTTCCGCCACCTTGGCAACAGCGTTATGAAAAGAGGACGACCAATTCCCGGACACGGTTTTAATAAGTACCAGTTTGATGTTTTTTTCGTTGCAGAAGGTAACCATCTTGTCCAGATATTTGAGAGAAGACTTCAGCAGCTTGCCTTCCTTTGCCGTTTCATCCAACACCGGATTCAAAAGGGTGATGTTACTCTGTGCGGCAATTTCGGAATAGGTTCGCTTGTCACTGTAATAACCACGGGTGCCGGAATTAGCATCATATGTAAATTTCTCAAAATCCGTTTTTTCCAATTCGCTCCAACGGTCATGGTAGGAATTTAAAGGGAGCAGATAGGAAAGCGTATCCAGCAAATCGCCACCCTTGTAATCCTGTATAGCACGGAATTTTACATCAGAAAACCTCATAGCATCCAAAGCTTTGTGGTAAAATGCCTCCGAGCTGTCATCCCGCAATTCAGATACATCAAGAACAACCGTCTTTAAAGTCTCGGAATGCAGACGATATACCTCTTCCAGCCAATAATAGGTTGCCAACATAGGTTGCTGTTCGGTGGCAAAATTATAAGCACAGATGCCGTACTTCTCATACAGATGAGTAGGCGAAATACCTGAAATAACTACGCTGGCACCAAAAAAAGCTGTTTCAATGGTATTCTCCGGCTCCTCGTAAAAACCGTATGTGGTATTGTAGTTATTCCAGGTAGTCCAAACCGGCTGAAAAAAGATATTCAGAAAACAAAACATCAACACAGTGATAATGCTGAACAAACTAACCCGAATCAGTATTTTGTGCTTATTTTTCATAATAAAAGTTCCTCCGCTCTCGCTTACGGTAATTTGAACCTACAAAATCAATTTATCATACCATATTCAACAGGAAATGTCAATGCGCGACAGGTACATACTTATTAAGTATGTAAGGCATAAGAAAACGGGGCGGCATGCGTCGACCCGTTTCCTTTATATCCGTTTAATTTTTGGTTTTCCGATACACGTAAATGCGGAATTGAGCGGTAACCGTCAGTTCATTCACCTCAGACAGTCGCGCCGCCCCCTCTTTCGGGGTTTTCCACGTGTAGGGAGTCATATGAAACAGCGACTCCACGTCCTCCCGCGTCTGTAAAGTGAATCGACTTTCTACCGACTCGCAGCTAAGCAGCTGAAAGCCGTCGTAGGCTTCCTGCTTCTCCTCGTTTTCGTAGGGGTTTTCGTAGAGAATTTCCTTCAATTCCCACAGATGGCGGGCACCTGGTACCACGTACAGGAAATAGCCGCCTGCCCGCAACACCCGCCGAAACTCCTCAATCGCCAAGGGGGAAAAGCAGTTGACCAGCAAGTCGACCGAAGCGTCCGCCAACGGCAAATGGTACACCGATGCCACCGCGCTCAACGCATCGGGACAGCGTTTCGCCGTGCGGCGCACCGCCGCCTTGGACAGGTCCACACCAACCGTCTGCCCGTCGTGAGCCGCTATCACCTGCGCCAGTGCGGCGGTGTAATACCCCTCGCCGCAGCCCGCGTCCAGCAGGACCGGCTGCTTGCCGCCCAAGCGGTCGACAAGACGGCACAATTTATCCCGCAGCGGTGCATACCAGCCGCCGTCCAAAAAACGGGTGCGGGCGGCCACCATCGTCTTGTCGTCCCCCGGCGTTTTGGAGTGGCGCTGTTGAACCGGAAGGAGGTTGACGTACCCCTCTTTTGCCATATCGAAACAATGCCCCGCCGAGCAGCGGTACAGGGACTCTTCACGTATCAATGCCCTCTTGCACTGAGGACACACAAACAGGTCTTTCATACACAACTCCTCTGACCGATGGTCTAAAAATGCAACCGCTTACAGCCGGTATCATCCGTTATCTTTCCGATATCGTGTGGGGGTAGTGCCGATATGGTCTTTGAATTGACGAATAAAGTGGGTAGTGTTCTGATACCCCAACTGTTCCGCTATATCCTCTACCCTATCTTTACCGAACACCAGCCTGTTTTTGGCAGAGTTCATTCTGGCGGCAATCAAATCCGCTCGCGGTGAAATGCCGAAGCACTTTTTGTATACGGCGTAAAAACGGGACTCGCTGAGAAACACGTTGTCCGCCATTCGCCCCACCGTCCATTCCTCCCCCAAGGACATAAACATCTGTCCTCGCAGGCGGCGGAGTTTTTCCAACAATTCGCGGCTTTCGGTATCCTCGGACGGCTCAGCCAGCCCTCGCCCCACTTTCAGGAACAGCTCTCCCGCCTTCCATTCCATCATGCGTTCCTTGTTGGGGCGGTTGTCGAAATACTCGCTCTCTATCTGGGCGGTGAGTTCGGTAATCACAGACGGGTTGCCGGGATAGCAAACGGTGTTCAGCGGCAACCCCAGCGACAGCAGCTCCTCGCTGTCCCCCTCAAAGTGCATCCAGTCATGAATCAGCGGCTCATAGCTTTTAAAATATTGGGGCACGTTCGGCTCATATATAATCACCGCGTGAGGATGGGTCATAACCATCTCCCCATTCTCTTTCATCTCCACGCTATTGTGGAAATGCAGAAACGTGTACTCACCGACATATCCGTTTCGACGGTCTATGCAAAAGCCCGCTTGCTCGGGATAGGCGTGTCGAACTGCGGTAACATTCATATTCTCACCTCCCTTTTACTCTACTATAAACGGTAGGAAATGTCAATAAATATAGTAAGAATTGTCCTGTTGTTTTGTGCTCGTTTCTGCTATGTTAAAAGTAGCTTGTGAAAGGAGCGGATAACTATGATTTATAGACAAGAACATCCAAAGCCACAATTTTTGCGAGAAAACTGGTTGAATCTCAATGGTGAATGGCAATTTGAAATTGACAATGCCAAGAGCGGTACTTACCGTGGCTATGCGGAGGAGAACCATACGCTGGCGCAAAAAATCCAAGTTCCTTTCTGTCCTGAAAGCAAGCTTTCCGGGATAGAAAATGTAGATTTCATGAACGCGGTATGGTACAAACGCACCTTCCCTATCACCGCTAACCAGAAGGCCGAGCGAGTGGTGTTGCATTTCGGCGCCGTAGACTATGAGTGCGCCGTATACATCAACGGGGAGCAGGTTGGTTCCCACAAGGGCGGCTACTCCTCCTTCTCCTTCGACATCACCGACCGTGTGCGTGTGGGAGAAAACACCGTTACCGTCTATGCTGTTGACGACTCCCGCGACCCCCTTATCCCCTCCGGCAAGCAAAGTTACCATTATGACTCCCGCTTCTGTCTGTACACCCGTACCACCGGTATCTGGCAAACCGTGTGGCTGGAATTCACCCCCAAGACCTACATCGATTGGGTCAAATACACCGCCAATGCGGCGGATGCTATTCTGACAGTGGAAGCACAGCTTAAAGGGGATGCCGACCTGAAAATCGAAGCCTTCTTTGAAGGAAAACCAATGGGGAGTTACGCCGCTCCCTGCAAAAGCGGCGTCGTGACCGTGACCCTACCCTTAGCAGAGAAGCACCTGTGGGATGTGGGACAGGGCAACCTGTACGACCTCACCCTCACCTACGGCGAGGATACGGTACAGAGCTATTGCGGTCTGCGGGATATTCGCTTTGACGGCTACCGCTTTATGCTCAACGGCAAAAGCGTATTCCAGCGACTGATTCTGGATCAGGGGTTCTATCCTGACGGCATTTACACCGCTCCCACCGACGCCGACTTCATCGCCGATATTGAGCGGTCGCAGGCAATGGGCTTCAACGGCGCCCGTCTGCACGAGAAGATTTTCGAGGAGCGGCTCCTGTACCACTGCGACCGTCTTGGCTATCTCGTATGGGGGGAGTATCCCGACTGGAACATGGACCATACCGACCCCATCTGTATTTACAGGATTCTTCCGGAATGGCTGGAGGAGATCCATCGAGATTACAACCATCCCGCCATCATCGGCTGGTGTCCCTTTAACGAAACCTGGGACTACCACAATTGCCGCCAGTACAATGATGCTATTGCATTAGTGTACAAGGTAACCAAAGAGGTGGACCCCACCCGTCCCTGCATCGATACAAGCGGCAATTTCCACGTGATGACCGACATCTTTGATGTGCACGATTATGCTCAAGACCCCGATGATTTCCGCAGCCATTACGAAAAATTCGTCACCGAAGATACCTTCCACGACCAACACGCCGAGCGACAGACCTATATCAAGGGAACACCGATGTTCGTCAGCGAATACGGCGGTATGTGCTGGAAGGTGGACGATAGCGGCTGGGGCTATGGCGATGGTCCCGCTACCGAGGAAGAGTTCATCACCCGCCTGAAAGGGCTCACCGACGTGCTGCTGGACAATGAGAAAATGTTCGGCTTCTGCTACACCCAGCTCACCGATGTGGAACAAGAGCAAAACGGGCTGTATACTTACAGCCGCATCCCCAAGTTTGACCCCGCCACTATCGCCGCCATCATCGGCCGCAAAGCGGCTATTGAGGAATAGAGAGAGTAAAAACCGCCCCCCAAGACGGGTTTCCGTCTTGGGGGGCGGTTTCACGCCGTTTCTTTTTGATCCTCCGCCACGCTCTGCGCCATATCCAGCATAGTCTTCGCAAAGATGGCGTAGCCACGAGTGGAGTCGTCCACAAGGACGTGGGTCACGGCGCCGATGAGTTTGCCGTTTTGGATAATTGGCGACCCAGACACGTGTGTGTCAATATAGGGGCAACACATTAGCAAATTATAGCCAATTGCTATTGTCAAATCATATCAGTACCAACGAGATTTTAAATCTGCCTCGGTCGCCGAAACCGGGTCGGCCTCCAGACCATTTATGTACTTGCAGGCCTCCAAAAGAATCTCGCCATAGCGACCATACACCCCGCAAACGTGATGTATGTACGGCCCTTCCACCAGCTTATGTTCCCACTTGGCCCAGTCATCTACCTCAATCCACACATAGCAGCCGAGGTTTTTGGGGCCGGTGGTGGTTTTGGCTTCGCCAATCAGCAGACGATACTCTCCTTTATCCCCATCAAATCTGGCGATGGTCAGTTCACCGTCCTTCAACTCCCACTCACCGATGCCAAAGGTATCACCATGATATTTACTACAGCTGATGTGAGCCTTTTCCTTGTGCTTTGCTAGGGAATATGGGAAGTTGCCGCAGTGCCATAAAAGTTCGGCATTGTCCTTTTCGGGATGCCGCACCGTCACATCGGCGAAGAATGGCGTGTCCTGTCCCCTGTTGACTGCCTGCATCATAACGGCAGTAATGGCACCATGTATATCCGTTTCGCACACCGTAGGGATGCCCTCATCAGTGAGCATCGCATTGGCAAAGCAAGGCATAATGCCTATTATCTCCTGAAGTGAGGTCCAGCACTGTATGGCGATAGCACGGCAGTTGTACTGCGCTGCCAGTTCCTTCATCGCCACCTTCAGCGCCGCTACCTCCACCGCCTTGCCGTTGTCATCACCACAGGACAGCGAGCGAACAAACGCCAGCGTTTTTTGGTAGTCTGCGCCGTTCTGCTCCTTCACGACTTGCATACGCAGCATTACATCGTTTAAGGTAATGGGATACAGATGAATGTTGAACTTCTCAATCAACTCATTTTCATTACAGATAACGCTGCAAAACGGTTCGGGACGGGTGGAAATCTGCAAAATGTTGAGATTCCTCACCGCCTTCACAACCCGTACCGTGCGTATGAACTTTTCAAAACCCTGCTTCCACTCATCGCCGTGTATCCAGGAGTTTGTCAGATAAGTGAAAGAAATCTTGTGCCGCCTGAGCACCTTGCCGGTAGCGAATAGACCACACTGTGAATCGCGGCTACGGAAGCCTTCCTCGTTGGGCGCATCATCACGAGGTCCCCACAAAAGCACCGGTACATTTAAAGCACGAGCGATCTGTGCGACACGATTTTCCGAGCCAAAATTGCAGTGTGGAAAGAATATCGCATCCACCTTTGCGGAAAGGAAGCGGTCGATTACACACTGGATGTCACAGTCTTGATAGAGCAAGCTTTCCTTGTTGATTCCTTCTAAATCTATGATTTCCACCGGAAATTGGTCCAATTCCTTGCGAATCAGCTCATTGTATTTTATCGCCTCTTCCCGACTGAACACATCCCGGCGAGTGGGACAATATGCTAAACGAATCCGATTCTTCATCAAGACAACCCCCATTTTTTCAGCATTGTTTTTTCGAAGGTCAGCAGAAACTTGGCCTCCTCATCCAATCGCTCCTCTGTGGGTTCAGCAAACAGGTTCCTCCAAACGTAGATATCTCTGCCCACCTCGCCGCCGGTGACCACAAACGGCTCGGACACAATGCGACCGGTAAAATTGACCTCTGCCAATGCCTTAAATATCTCATCCCAATCTATATGTCCCTTTCCCGGAACAGTACGATTATTTTCGCCCGTGTGCATACCAATGAGTTTATCCCCAGCCAGTCGGATGGCATCCCCCATGTTATGCTCCTCAATATTCATATGATAAGTATCCAGTAGAATACCCACATTCGGACTGTCCACCATCTCTACATACCGCAAAGCATCCGCGGCAGTGTTAATGATGACACCCTCAAAGCGGTTGACTGCCTCAATACCATAAGTAATGCCGGCGGCCTCCGCCTGCTTGATTAGAGTTTTCATACTTTCCACACTGTTTTGGGTAAGCTTTTCCCGGTCAAAATCCGTCACATCCGGCACACCCCATCCGGCGTAGCTAACACCAGAAATAATCTTTCCCCCCATGTATTCCACGCAGTTCATAATGTCCGACAGATACTTGATACCGCCGGTTCTCACCGCTGTATCGCAGGAGGAAATATCGTATTTCTTATCCAAGCCAAGACTATAGGTCAGTTCGACCCCATAATGCTGTGCGGCGGCCTTGATTTCGTCCATCCGTTTTTTGGTCATATCCAATAGTGGCTGTGCCTGAAACTCCAGCACATCAAAGCCAATATCTGCCGCCTTTTGGATATACTTAATGTGGTCGGCCTGCCAGGTGTTTTCCCAAAAATTCATAAAGATGCCAAGTTTATTCATCAAAAACACTCCTTTTCTTTTTAAGCACATTATTACACAGAGAACAACACAACACAAGGCACATGTTGCTTATTTTTGGAATAATATTGACTTTTTGGATATTTAAGATAAAATGAAAGAAGAGCAAAGGAGGGCTGCATTTGTATAACGAACTGATTAATAACGCCACGAAGGACTATCCTTTTTTAATTAAGCACATCAATGTAAAATATATCCCCCACTTTCACGAGGAGACCGAACTCGTTTACGTTTTGGAAGGAGAACTCCTGTTCAGCCTAGGTATGGAAAGCTACCAAATCAAAAAAGGGGACATTTGTATTATTCCTCCACATATCATTCACAATCTTTACACCGAAGTCTACAGTGAAACCTTTGTGATGAAGCTATTTCCCATCTTGGACCTGAGTCACCTCCGCATGGATAATCATATACTGAAAAAGGACGACCCGGGATACGAAAAACTTAGCATATACATCAAGAACATAAAAGACGAAAACGAAACAAGAGCCGCATATTATAAACTAGCGGTCAACTCGAATGTACAGCAGGTCTTTCTGTTTATACTTAGGGAAACACAACATCAAATCCTTGACGGAAAAATCAAGGAGAAACACATAATCGACAATGAAATTTTGGATAATATCAACCTGTTTCTGGAAGCACACTACAACGAAGATTTATCGCTGCTTAATGTAGCGAAGCACCTAAATTACACCAAAAGCTACTTTTGCCGCTACTTTAAGCGAATGACCGGCATGACCTTTTGGGAATACTTCACCTTATTTCGCATAGAAAAAGCGATACAGGCTATGAAGGAGACACCAAAAGAAAACATCACTACGATAGCCGGCCGAGCCGGGTTTAAAAATGTGCGCTCCTTCAACAAAGCCTTTATGGCCTTTCAGCGCTGTACCCCCAGGGAGTATCGAGAGAAAATAAAGTAAGCAAACAGCGAAAATCCGATTTCAAATTTTCGCCTTTTCTTTTCCTTATAAAACACTCAAACCCACCAAAATTTTGGTGGGTTTATTAGCGCCCCCCTTCCTTTTCAAAGGAAGGCAAGGTCATGAGGCTTCTTTAATTTGTTTCTCAGCCACAGTTTGCGCCGTCTCTAACATATTCTCCGCGAAGATACCGTAGCCACGGGTGGGGTCGTCCACCAGCACATAAGTAAATTGATGATACCTACACCTCAAAGTCCTCAACACTCAGCTAAATATAGCGGAAAAAGCCCATATTTCGGTAGATTTGAGAGCGAATTGACCTGTTCAGTTCGCTCTCTTTCTATTTCCAACACAAAAAAGA
>JAFSGP010000015.1 GCA_017440755.1 Clostridia bacterium
CATTTTTCTTGTTTACGCTAACTTTTCAGGTCGCTTCCAGAGTAGAAACTTGGGAGAATGACCGGTAGGTCATTCTCGAGACCGTGGTGCAGAAAGTAACGGGAGGAACGACCCGAGCCACGGTCACTTGGCATGGAAGCGACCTGGAAAAATAGGTAGGCGCTAACATACAGAAAAGATCCGGACTTCACGTGCGGGTCTTTTTTGTATTCACAGCCCTTCCTCTACTATACGGCAACGCCGTATAGTAGACCGACTACGGCGTTAGCCGTTTGTCGCGTAGGTGCTAACATACGAAAAAGACCTGCAACTTGGTTGCAGGTCTTTTACTTTGTATAGACTTTGCCCTTTTGCGGTTTGTACCTACAATTTTTTCTTCCTAAGACCTCCCCCCTTTACATCTCCTCCCATCTATGCTACACTACTCTTGATCGTGCGCATACTCACCCTTCCTTTTGCATATCTATGCCGTAGGGAGGGATAACTATGTTTATCGTATCAATGAAAACCACCCGCTCGCGGGTGATAGCCTATGCGGCGGTGACAGCGGCGCTGTTTGTGACGGTTCTGTCCTTGGCCGGGCGGCAGGATACATTGCGCGCACAGGCAGCGGCAACCGGCATTGACGATAGCAGCCGAGCGGCCTATTTACAGCAGTTAGGCTATGAGGTGACGCCGCAGGCACTCAGCGTACAGGAGGTTCAGATTCCAGCTGACACCGACGAGGTGTTTACCGCCTATAATGCGTTACAAACGGCGGAGCACGACCTGACCGCCTACTGCGGCGAACGGGTTAAATGCTGGACCTATGCGGTGACCAACTATCCCGGTGAAACGCAGGTGCAGGCGCACCTGTACGTGTACAAGAATCAAATCATCGGCGGCGATATTTCCTCTGTACGGGAAGGAGGATTCTGCCACGGACTGCAGCCCCTGAGCACCGTCGCCACAGGAGAAGCCAATGGACAGACTGGATAAAATTCTATGCTCACAGACCACCCTCACCCGCACCGAAGCGGGGCGACTGATTAAGATTGGGCGGGTGACGGTGGACGGCAAGGTGTGCAAACAAGCCTCCACCAAATGGGACCCTGCCGCCCACGAAATCGTAGTGGACGGCAAACGGTTGGGCTATGCCCAAAACGTATACTGGATGCTGAATAAACCGGCGGGGATACTCTGCGTATCCCGCGACCCCAAGCAACCGACGGTGGTGGACCTGCTGCCGGAGGAGGCGCGGCGCAAGGGCTTGTTCCCTGCCGGTCGGCTGGACAAGGACACCCACGGCTTGGTGCTGATTACCGACGACGGCGCCTTCGCCCACGCGATGCTGTCCCCCCGCCACCACATTCCAAAAACCTACCGCGCCGTGCTGGACAAGCCCCTTTCCGATGAGGCGGCGGATGCCTTTCGCGCGGGCCCTACGCTGGAGGACGGCACCGAGTGTCTGCCTGCTGAGGTGACCGTGTTGGAGGAGGGGGATACCCCCTTGGTAGAGGTGGTTATCTACGAAGGAAAATTCCACCAAATCAAGCGTATGTTTGCCGCTGTGGGGTGCCACGTGGTTTGGCTAAAACGTATAGCGATGGGCGGCCTTGTGCTGGACGAACAGCTGGCAGAAGGGGAGAGCCGCCCCCTGACCGAGGACGAAAAATATAGCATATTGAACGAAAAACACTAAGGAAATTTGGCATGTTGCTGGGGGTATATAAATTTTCCATAATATATTCCCCTAAAGTTTGTACATTTTAGGTATGGCTAAAACCAAACAATGGTGGTATAGTATAGGAGTAAGAAATTGCCCCCCTATGGGTGCGCTTGCATAACATGATTTGGAGGTAAAGTTTCATGGCAGGTCTTTCTTTAAAGCACATCTACAAGAAGTATCCCGGCGGCGTTGTTGCCGTATCCGATTTCAATCTGGAAATCAAGGACAAAGAGTTCATCATCATGGTCGGTCCTTCCGGCTGTGGTAAGTCCACCACCCTGCGTATGATCGCCGGTCTGGAAGAGATTTCTTCCGGTGAGCTGTACATAGGCGACCGTCTGGTCAACGATGTAGCTCCCAAGGATCGTGACATCGCGATGGTGTTCCAGAACTACGCTCTGTATCCCCATATGACCGTGTTTGACAACATGGCGTTCGGTCTGAAGCTGCGCAAGACCCCCAAGGACGAGATTAAGCGCCGCGTTGAGGAGGCCGCCCGCATTCTGGATATCGCTCACCTGCTGGACCGTAAGCCGAAGGCTCTGTCCGGTGGTCAGCGTCAGCGTGTGGCTCTGGGTCGTGCTATCGTCCGTGAGCCCAAGGTCTTCCTGCTGGACGAGCCGCTGTCCAACCTGGATGCTAAGCTGCGTGCCCAGATGCGTACCGAGCTGTCCAAGCTGCATCAGCGCCTGGGTACCACCTTCATCTACGTTACCCACGACCAGACCGAGGCTATGACCATGGGTGACCGCATCGTGGTTATGAAGGACGGTCTGATTCAGCAGGTAGATACGCCTCAGCATCTGTACGACCTGCCTTGCAATATGTTCGTTGCCGGCTTTATCGGCAGCCCCCAGATGAACTTCATCGAGTCCGTTATCGTCAAAGAGGGCGACCGGTATCTGGTGGAGTTTGGCTCCGAGGATACCAAGACCCGTCGCGGCGTGAAGTACCGCATTCCTCTGCCCGCTGCCAAGATCGAGGGCAAGGGCTTGGAAGAGTACGTGGGCAAAGAGGTTATCATGGGTATCCGTCC
Organism: Clostridia bacterium; assembly: GCA_017440755.1. Classification (GTDB taxonomy): domain Bacteria; phylum Bacillota; class Clostridia; order Oscillospirales; family Acutalibacteraceae; genus UBA5905. The sequence goes on from JAFSGP010000015.1 coordinate 2,745, forward strand.
TGAGGACGTTCACGATGAGCCCCGTCTGCTGGAGGAGTTCGCCGATTGTAAGGTTACCGCCAACGTGGAGGTTACCGAGCTGATGGGTGCCGAGACCTTCCTGTACCTGAACGTGGAGGGTTTCAACTTCACTGCTCGCGTGGAGCCCACCTCCACCGCTCACCCCGGCGACACCATCGAGGTTGCGCTGGAGAACGTGAAGATTCACCTGTTCGACAAGGACACCGAGCGCACCATCTGCAACTAATTTGCATTGCAAAAGAGCCGTTCCCTGCGGGGAACGGCTCTTTTTTACGTTTTTTACAGCAACGTTATCTGTTTCCTGTTAAAATCGGCTTTTTCTATAAAAAATAAGAATTTTTAGTGAAATTGTCTTGCAAAATAGGTAAAAATTGTGTAAAATAGAGAGGGTATCCTGTCAAGATGGGCGCACGAGAGGCGTCGCCGCGGCAGCGGTGGAAATTCAGGGCAGGACCATAGACGCCGCAGTATGCGGAGAGTGTAGAAAAAAGGAGTGCTATCCAATGTCAAATCGTATGTTCCAAGGGATTATCCACCAGATGAAGGACGCTATTGACCGCACCGTTGGTATTGTGGACGAGAGCCTGACCGTCATTGCCTGCAGCGATTTGGGGCGCGTGGGCGAGCGTGCCGCTATCAGCGTGGAGGCGTTCATCGGAGAGGGAACTTTTGTGCTGGACGGATATACCTATATGCCCTTTGGGGAGCAGCCCCATTGCGAGTACGTGCTGTTTGTGGAGGGCACCGACGACAACGCGGTGCGGTATGCGTCGTTGCTGGCAGTTTCTTTGTCCAACATTAAGCAGTATTATGACGAGAAATACGACCGCGGCAATTTCATCAAAAACGTTATTTTGGACAACATTTTGCCCGGTGACATTTACCTGAAGGCGCGGGAGCTGCATTTCAACAGTGATGTGTGTCGTGTGGTGCTGCTGATTCGCATTCACTCTCACACCGACGTGTCCGCCTTTGACGTGGTGCAGAATCTGTTCCCCGATAAGGCGAAGGATTTCGTTATCAACATCAACGAGAGCGATATCGCCTTGGTCAAGGAGATTCGCTCCGGCATCGACTCTAAGGACCTGGAGAAGCTGGCTCGTTCCATCGTGGATACGCTGGGCAGCGAGTTCTACACCCAGGCATCGGTGGGTATTGGTACTGCCGTGGAGCGCATTAAGGACTTGGCCAGCTCCTTCAAGGAGGCGCAGGTGGCGCTGGAGGTGGGCAAGGTGTTTGACAACGAGCACCCCATCATTCGCTATGACCATCTGGGCGTGGCCCGTCTGATTTATCAGCTACCCACCACCATGTGCGAGATGTTCCTGCGCGAGGTATTCAAAAAGGGCTCCATCGAGTCCTTGGATCAGGAGACGCTGTTCACCATTCAGAAGTTCTTCGAGAACAACTTGAACGTGTCGGAGACCTCCCGCAAGCTGTTCGTACACCGCAATACGCTGGTGTACCGCTTGGAGAAAATCAAGCGGCTTACCGGCTTGGATCTGCGCGAGTTTGACGATGCTATCGTCTTTAAGGTTGCGCTGATGGTGAAAAAATATCTCAGCGCCAACCCCGTTAAATATTAAGAAAAAGCGGCCGCCGACAGCAGCTCTGTCGGCGGCTGAGATTGCTTGTTGGCAGTATTTTTCAGTTGCTCTGTTTTCGTTTTTTTGGTATACTGGATAGGCGCCTGTCCGGTGAGAGAAAGAGGCGCACACCGACTTTGATAGCTACGGCATCGACGGAGAAGCTCTGTCGCATGCGTTGATTGTATAAGAAGGATGACTCTAAGGAGGCTACGGTATGATAGAATTTCAGAACGTCTACAAAACCTATAACACCGGCAGCCACGCGCTGGAGGATGTAAATCTGCATATTGACGACGGCGAGTTTGCGTTTATTGTGGGCGCATCCGGCGCCGGTAAAAGTACGTTCCTTAAGCTGATACGGCGAGAGGAGACCCCCACCTCCGGCGAAGTGATTGTGAATAATTATCGTCTGTCCCGCCTTAAGCGGAAGGAGATTCCCTATTTCCGCCGCACGATGGGCATTGTGTTTCAGGATTTTCGCCTGATTAACACCATGACGGTGTACGATAACGTGGCGTTTTCCATGCGTGTCATCGGACGTCCCCGCAAAGAGATTCACCGCCGTGTGCATGCGGTGCTGAAGCTGTTGGATTTACAGGGCAAGAGCAACCGCTATCCGCTGGAATTGTCCGGCGGTGAGCAGCAGCGTGTGGGTCTGGCGCGGGCACTGGTGAATAAGCCGGCACTGATTATCGCGGACGAGCCTACGGGCAACGTGGACCCGCAGATGTCCCACGACATCGTGGAGATGCTATCCCAGATTAACGAACACGGCACCACCGTGCTGATGGTGACCCATGAGCACGAGCTGGTTAACCAGTTTAACCACCGTGTCATCACCCTGGAAAAGGGGCACATTGTATCGGATACCGGTGCGCCGGTGCGTCCCGCCACGGTCTCCCTCGGCTCTGCCGCGGGTGAGATAGGGGGTGTAGGCGAATGATGCGTTTCCATGACGTGCAGTATCTGGTGCGCGAGGGCTGTCGCAACACCTGGCAGAACCGCCTGATGGCGTTGGCGTCGGTGGGCGTGCTGGTGTGCTGTTTGCTGCTCACCGGTTTCTCCTATCTGGTATTTGTCAACGTGGACCAGATGTTCCAGAACGCCTACGAGCAGAACGTGATGGCGGTGTACCTGAACAGCGACCAGACCGACGAGGACGTGGTCCGCATCGGTGAGGCGCTGGAGGAGATGGACAACGTGGCCTCGGTCACCTATCTGTCCAAAGAGGAGTTTTTGGCGCAGTACGGCGCCGCACTTCAGGAAAATACGATGGAGAGCTTCGAGGGGGAGAATAACCCCCTCCCCGACACCTACATTGTGTCCATGAAGGACCTGGCGCTGTTTCAGCAGACCTTAGATGCGGTGTCCGCCATGCCCGGCGTGGAGGAGGTATCCTACGATGCCGATACGGCGGCGACACTGACCAAGGTACGTCAGGTGGTTATGGTGGTGGGCGGCACCATTATTGTGGTGCTTCTGGCGGTTTCCCTGTTCATCATCGTCAACACCATCAAGCTGACGGTGTACAACCGCCGCTTGGAGATTTACATTATGAAGTCGGTGGGCGCCACCGACGGCTTTATCCGTTTCCCCTTCGTCGTGGAGGGTATGCTGGTGGGTCTGATAGCCGGCGGCGTCGGCTACGGACTTATCGCCTTGCTGTATCGCACGCTGGTGAAGAACTTTGTGTTCGAGAACCCGCTGTTGGCGCTGGTTCCTTTTTCGCAGGAATGGATGCCGCTGCTGATTGGCTTCTTGGCGGGCGGCACGCTGGTCGGCATCTGCGGCAGTGTCATCTCTATGGGCAAGTACCTTAAGCAAGAGGGAGGGTACGGCGCATGAGAAAGCTGAAAATGCAGTCGCTTACGTGGCTGGCGGTGGCGGTTCTGCTGCTGTCTTCGGTGGGTGGCATGTCGGTAACCGCCGACACCCGTACCGAATTGGAGAACAAGCTGGAACAGCTGGAAAAAGAGGAGAAGGAGATTAAAAATAACCTCTCCGCGGCCAGCTCCGACCTGTCCGCCAGTAAAGAGCGTAAGGAATTGTTGGATTCCCAGATATCCAATGTGACCGAACAGATTGAACTGCTCAACGGGCAGTTGGGCACCATCAACGCGAATATTAACAAAAAGAATGCCGAGATTTCGCAAGCGGAAAAGGATATCACGGCTAAGGAACAGGCGATAAGCGCCACCCACGAGGCTTTGGGACAGCGGCTGCGTGCCATTGCCAAGAGCGGCAACTTGTCCGCCATACAGCGTCTGCTGAATACGGACAATTACACCGAGTATCTGCTGAAATCCAAGGCGGCGGAGTGCATTGCCCGTCGGGACCAGCAAACAATGGATACGCTGGAGGCGGCGCTGGAAGATATCCGCAAGCAAAAGGCGGATTTAGAAAAGCAAAAAACCGACATTGTAAACCAAAAGGCGCAGGTGGAGTCCATCAAGGCCTCCTCCAACCAGAAGAAGCAGCAGTTGGACACCCTGTATGCTGCGGCGCAGACCGAGGTGCACAAGCTCCAGTCCAGCGTGTCCGAATACAATTCGCAGCTGGCGGAAACCCAACGGAAGATTGAAGAGGCGAATAAGGCCATTGAGGAATTGATTAAAAGCACCGCGTCGGTAGGACGGTATGACCAGAATATGATGTTCTGGCCCGTCCCCTCGGTGCGCGCCGTTTCCTCCCACTACGGTCCTCGCTGGGGTGGTATGCACCGCGGTCTGGATATTGCTAACGGACCTATTCCGATATACGGCGAGAACATCGTGGCGGCGGCGGACGGCGTGGTCATTGCCGCGAACTATTCCAGCCGCTGGGGTACGGGTTGGAGCTACGGCTACGGCTACAGCTGTATCGTTGACCATGGTACCGACAGTCAGGGGCGCAAGATTCACACTCTGTATGCCCACTGCTCTAACCTGAATGCCCGTGTGGGGCAGAAGGTGACGGGCGGTCAGACGGTGCTGGGTCAGGCGGGCAATACCGGTGACGTGAACGGTCCCCACCTGCATTTTGAGGTGCGTGTGGACGGTGTGCGGGTTAACCCCTACGGAAAGTACGTGCTTCCCAACGTGAACTAACCCCTCGCACAAGGAGGTTTCCTATGAGAAAAAAGATTAGTTTGAGCACCTTAGTGACGCTGATTTTTCTGACGGTGGCGCTGACGGTTTCGCTGACGATGATGTTGGCGATTCGGTATTTCAACAACCAGATGCGCTCGGTGGAAGAGCGACAGGCGATGTACTCCCATATCAATGCGGTGGACAGGCTGGTGCGGGAATGGTATCCCGATTTGGACGAAGAGGTGCTGCGGCAGGCGCTTTCCCAGGGTTATATATACGGCATCGGCGACACCTATGCGGCGTACTACACCCCCGCTCGCTACACGGCGGAGCAGTTGCGTCTGGCAGGTAAAGCCACCAACATCGGCATCACCCTGTGCCTTAACAGCCAGGGCGAGATTACCGTGGGGCGGGTGCAGCCCGATTCGGCCGCCGGTAAAGCGGGCGTGCAGTCGGGCGACGTACTCACGGCGGTGGACGGCACCGAGATAGCGGGCAAGAGCTTGTCGGAACTGCAGACGCAGGTCAGCTCTGCCGAGAAAATGCTTTTATCGGTAAAGCGTGGCAAAGAAACCCTTGCCTACGAAATGTCTGCCTATAAATACACGGTGCGCTCGGTGCAGAGCGCGATGCTCAGCGATACGGTAGGCTACATTCGCATCACCGCTTTCTACAAGAACACGCCGGACCAGTTCCGCGCGGCGGTGGACTCCTTGCTCAAGCAGGGGGCGACGGGGCTCCTGTTCGACCTGCGCAACAATGCCGGCGGCTTGCCAGAAGCGGTGCAGGAGGTGCTGTCGTACGTGATGCCGCTGGGCGCCTACGGCACGATAACGGATATCAACGGCAACGTGACCAAGCTGTCCTCTAACGTGAATAACCAGCTGGGTGTTTCCACCGTTTCGCTGGTGAACAGTGGTACGGCGGGCGAGGCGGAGTTTTTCGCCGGCGTGCTGCAGGAGGCGAGCTTGACCACCGTGGTGGGGCAGACCACCACCGGCAAGGCTAAGTATCAGGAATATTTTGTGTTGGAATCCGACTCGTCTGCGCTCAAGCTGACGGTGGGCGAGTATGGGCTTCTCAAGAGCGGCTCCTGGCAGGGGACGGGGCTTATCCCTGCGGTAGAGGCGGAGCTGCCGCTGGAGCAGGCATCGGTGTATATGCTGCTGGAGGCTAAGGACGACGCCCAGATACAGGCGGCGCTGTCGCAATTTGCCGCTCCGCCCACGGTAGTGACCACCACAACCACCGAAAAGACGAAGGCGGAAAAAACCACCGAGGGGACGGCGGAGGAAACCACCGGAACCACGGCGGATACGGAGTAAAGAAAAAAGACCGATTACGGCATTGCCGTAATCGGTCCTTTTTTTGTGTGATTTAGCTAAACAGCTGCGGGGCGAAGAGAACCACCAGCAGCACCACGATGCCCAGCGCAATGCGGTACCAGCCGAAAGGCTTGAAGCTGTGCTTCTTGATGAATGCCATCAGGAAGCGAATGACCAGCAGGGACACCACGAAGGAAACCACCGTGGCTACCGCCAGCAGAATCCATTCCTGCGCGGTGAAGGTGACGTGGGTCACCGCGGTATGGCAATGGGCGCACAGCCCGTCGACCACCTCTTCGCTTTCCAGAATCTGCCGACAAACGCCGCAGTAATCGTCCAGCAGGAAGGCCTTGACCATCTTCAGTCCGCTGGCGCCCAGCATGACGGGAATCGCCATAAAGAAGGAGAATTCCGCCGCCACCGTGCGGGAGGTCCCCAGCAGGGAGGCGCCCAGAATGGTGGAGCCGGAGCGGGAGGTGCCGGGTATCAGCGCCAGCATTTGGAAGGCGCCGATGCCGAGCGCCCGCTTGTAGCTAAGCTCCTCCAGCGAGTTGACGGTGATGGTGTGGTCCTTGCGGCTTTCCATCCAGATGAAGCCGATGCCGTACACAATCAGTGCGGTGGCAATCACCACCGGAACCGACAGCACGTTATCGATGATGTCGTCCAGCAGCAGACCGGCTACCGCCGCGGGAATGCTGGCAAACAGCACCTTATACCACAGGCGCCAGGTGTCCTTTCTCTGCTCGTAGGTTTTACGGCGGGAGAAGGGGTTGAGCTTATGAAAATACAGCACCACCACAGCCAGAATGGAACCCAGCTGAATGATAACCTTGAACACGTCAAAGAAAGCGGTGCTGGCGTCCATCTTCCAAACGGCGTCCAGCAGCAGAATGTGTCCGGTGCTGCTCACCGGCAGCCATTCGGTGATGCCTTGCACGATGCCTTGCAGAATAGCTTTAATAATCTCAATCAAGAACATCGGCATTCTCCTTTACAGGTCCAGCTCGTTGAGCAGGTCGCGGAGCAGAATGACCTCGTCGGGGGAGATGGTGACACCCTTACCCATCTTAGCGTGGTCGGGGGCCCAATCGCGAATGTCATACTTCGGAGCGCGGTCGTTCCAGCTCACCAAATTCAGCTCTTTGGTCCAACCGGTGGGGGACTGGGACAGCACACCGCACTCTTTCACAATTTCATACTTCAGTTCAGGCATAACAGATATCTCCTATCAAAAAATTTATATTCAGCGTAAGACGTGGGGCGGCAAAGCGGTTGCCGCGAAGTCCTCCGCTAAAAATACAGAATGAGGGGCAACGTCAGTTGCGGGACAACCAATCCTCGATACGTCCGAGCAGCCCGCGTTTCGGCGGTGTGGGGCGCAGGATAGGTTTGGGTAAGGTCGGTTCACCACCGCCCATGTTCCTGTCTACGTCAGGTTCCTCCGGACAGGGGGGCGGCTCAGCGAAAAAAGTGGCGGTCTGTGACCGGCTTAGTGGCGGCGGCCTGTCGTGCCTGCGCCATCCAATCGCCAAAGGCGGCGGACAGGCGGCTGTCGCTGTCGCTCTTGCACCGTTGCAGCGCCTGCCGACGCTGGTCTACGTTCCCTTGCAATTCGCCTAATTGAGCTAACACACCTGCCAGAACGGCCTGAACGCTGTCCAGGGTTTCGTCCGCCTGACGGTTGGCCTGCTCAATGAAGGGACGCACGATGTTATCTACGTGATGCTGGGCGGTTTCGGCACTGCCCAGTACGGCTTCGTAGCGGGCAATCTCCTGCTGGAGCGCAGACAGGCGTGCGCTCTGCTTCGTAAGTTGCTCTTGGGTTTCGTGCAGGCGGCGGGCGGTTGCCTCCATGTTGGCAACCTGCTCCCGTGCCTCAGCCACGGCAGAAATCGCCTCGTCCCGCTGGGCGGTGAGGGCGCTGACCTCCTGCTCGGCGGCGATGAGGCGGCTATCCTTCTCCTGCAGCAGTTCTTCCATCGACTGAATGGTTACGTTCTTGGTATCCAACTCGCCGGTGGCATGACGCAGCTGTTCCTCTACCTCCGCCAGCTGCTCTTTGGCGGCGGCGGCCGCTTTTTGCGCCTCTTCGGCGGCAGCATTCGCCTCGGCGGCGGCCTGCTCGGCGGCGGCTACGCGACCGTCCGCCTCTTCAGCACGGGCGGTCAGCTGTTGCCGCTCGGCGTCCCACTCGGCGGTGATGCGGTCGATATAGTCCAGCACGTCCTGCTTGTTGAAACCGCTCAGCGCGGAGCGGAAAATTCCGTTTTCTGCCATGGTGTTACGACCTCCTACAAAAAATGTATGGTCTCGTGCAATAAGTAACTGCATTATAACACACTATGCGGCAAAAAGCAAATACTTCCATAAAAATAAAAAAATAAAAGCTCTCCGCATTGCGAAGAGCCGATTGGTAAATATCTGAGTGAGCCTGTAAGCCGAGTTCTGTCGAGAACAGCCATCTATCTCGACCGACCGTTGCCGATCGGCTCAAGCCGCCTGTCGAAGCACAGCGGGCAACTGTATCGCTTCTGTCGGCGTTGCATCGGATAGGGTTTGCAGGGCCACGCTGTCTCCAACGTGCCGGTGAGCTCTTACCTCGCCTTTCCACCCTTACCTGTGTTGCCACAGGCGGTATATCTCTGTTGCACTTTCCCTAGGGTCACCCCCGGCGGCCGTTAGCCGTTATCCTGCCCTGTGATGCTCGGACTTTCCTCACGCACGTAAGGTGCGCGCAGCTGTTCAGCTCACTCAGGCTACCAGTTTACCGCACTTTTGCGGTTTTGTCAAGCCACTCGCACCAGAGAGCGAGGGGCCTGCCCCCGTTCGGCCGCCAGCTCGAAGGCGGCACGGGCACGGGCAACCTGACGGCGACGCTGACGGCGCGCCTGCTTATTGCGCACCTGCACGCGGTCGTGATGCAGCACCGCGCCGCAGCCCAGCAGAACAACGATTTGCAGCAAAACCAGCACCGCGGACAGAACGGGGGTGAGGGACAGCTGAATCTGGTGGGCAAACGCCGCATCGACGCATGCTACGGTTAGGGGCGCCAAGGCTATTTGACGGGTGAGCCCGAAGTGTCCCTTCCACAGCATAACGGCAGCCGTCGCTGCCAAAAGCAAGTCTAAAATGTATGTAAACATAATCGTTTCCTCCTTTGCCGAACAAGTGTTCTGTTTTCATTATACACCATTTGCCGATAAATGCAATAGTTTTTTGCAAAAAACCGAACATTTTTTCGTTTTTTGCAGTTTCTTTCGTATTTTGCCCTGTTTCGCCCCCGTTATCTGTATTTTACAGCAAGCAAAGGGCGATAAAACGGACAATGGAGAGGAAGCGCAAAAAAAGTTCCCACAGCATAGTGCTGTGGGAACGGGAAAACTCTTAACCGAAGGTCAGGGAATACGTGTTGCGGTAAATCGTCTGGGGTTCCAGCGTAGACATCTCCGGCTTATCCTCAAAGGCGGCAATGCCGGGACGGTCCCAACCGGGTACGCTGGTCCAGGGCTCGATGCATACGAAGGGGGCGTCCGCGCCGCGGGTATGCCACAGACCGATGTATTTCATATCGGGGAATGCCATGTGCACGCTGCGCTCGCCGGTCTTGCTCTTCAGGGCAATCCCCTTAGCGGTGTTGCAGAAGAACAGGGCATCGTTATCAAACAGGCGGTGATGCAGCGGGATGCGCTTGCCCTCCTCCAGCGGATAGGGAGCGGTATTGCCGGTGTAGTAGCAGGTGTCGGACAGCACCAGCAGCCGGGGCTCGCACACCTCGTCAAACTCCACATAGTAGTCGTCAAACTTTTCGCCGTCGGTCAGGGGCACGTTGAAGCCGGGGTGACCGCCTATAGCGAACAGCATGGTTTTTTCGTCCAGATTGTGCAGAATGGTGGCAACCGACAGGGTGTCTTCCTCCAGCGTATATACCATCTCCAGAGAGAAGTTCCAGGGGAACATCGCCAGCGTTTCCGCATTAGACTGCAGCTGCAGGGTGAGGGCGTTGGATTTCTGGTGGATAACCTCCCACTCCATATTACGGGCAAAGCCGTGAATGGGCATGTCGTAGGTGCCACCGGCATAGGTGTACTTACCCTCAATCATACGTCCGCACACGGGGAAAATGTTGCAGGCACGACCCGACCAGAAATCGGGGTCTCCCTGCCACAGATATTCGGTGTCGGTCTCGGCGCGGTAGATGGATTGCAATTCGGCGCCCATGCTGCTGACCTTGATTTTCAGCTTCTCATTTTCCAGTATATAAATCATATTTCTTCACTCCTTAATCGGATTTACGGCAAAATGGGGGAACCCATTTTTGCGGGGTAATGCCTCCGCTAAGGGGAAGCATCATAATTATTATATCATATATATGCCCAAGGTGCAAGAAAAATGTTTGGCGCAAAAAAACAGCCCCCTCAGACCGAGGGGGCTGTTCCGAGGATTTCTTAGGCTAAGGGATACAGGTCGGGCAGCAGAGAATGGTACAGCAGATACACCGCATCGCCGCTATCCACCACGCCGTCCCCGTTGTAGTCCGCATTCTGCGCCATGGGGTATTGATTGGGCAGCATCGTGTGGTACAGCAGATACACCGCGTCTGCGGACGTGATGACGCCGTCATTATCCAGGTCTCCCTGCTCAAGTATCTGAATGGTACCGCCGTTTACGGCAACGGGCACCACTACCTCGCCCGCATCGGTTGCCGCCTTCGCTACGATGTCGCAGGAAACGGGCAGAACGCTGCCGCGTGTGGCGGTGTCCTTAATGCGGAAGGTGAGGGAGAAGATTTCCCCATTGACATCGGTGTTCTCCGTAAAGGCAATAACCGCGTTTTTCTTATCCGCGTCCCAGTCGGAAAGAATCCCGTCCAGTTCTGCCCACGCGCCGCCAACCAGCTCCAGACTGTCAGCGTCGTAGGAGATGTTGGATAGCGCCACCGCCTTAAGCGGTTCCGTATCGCTCAGCGCGAAGGTTACGGTTACCGTGCTCCCAGGTTCGCCCGCCGCATTCCCCAGCTGCAGCGTGGGGACGGGAATGTCGTTTTCATCGTAGCAGAGGGGGAACATCCACGCCGTGTCTGCGTCCACCGTCTCGTCAACAAACAGGTAGTTGGGGGAGTCGGGGTCGTTCCAGCCGGTGCAGGTGGTGTGGGTTTGCATAATGTACACCAGATCGTCGGTCAGCGGATAGATGCCGGCATCGGTGTAGCCGTTTACGAACAGACCGGTGGTGTTATCGGTGTAGCCATAGTATTCGTTGATACAGGTGATGAACTCAATTTTCTTGACAAAGTTGCCGTTCTCATCGTAGATGACGTCCTTCATTGCGCCGTTGGCGGCGGCAGCGGCCACCGAGAGATAGGGCGCGTTGGCAAAGTCCATATACAGCTTGGGTCCCTTAGCGCTATCCAGATGATAGTACCCGTCGGTTCCCTTTACCGCGCTGTGGGGGGCGGTTACGTCCACGTAGGTCAGCGTCACATCGCTCGGCAGGTCAAACTTGGACAGGGTGGCGGTGGTCTCGTAGATCTCGAAGGGGAGAGCGTTGATATCAAAGGCGGCATCTCCTACCAGCTGAATGGTCAGGGTGGCGGTGCCGTTACCGGCCACACCGATCAGCATAGGGGAGTTGGCATAGCTTTCCTTGATTTCCTTATCGAAGGTGTTGCCTGCCGCCGCCTGGGCGTTGAACATGTAGAACAGGCTGCCGTCCACGGTATACAGCTGAGCATCACCGGTCAGAGTAAAACGGAAAATGCCCGCCTCGCCGGGGGTAAACTGCATCACCGAGATGACGTTTTCGTCGGTTAGGGTGAGGGCGGTGGTGCCGATGGTGGGCACGATGCTTCGATTGGCTACCAAACTCTGCGCCGCTACCGAAAGCCCGCACAGCGAGCACAGCAGACAGGCGGACAGCAGGAAGGCCAGCAGTCTTTTGGTCAAGGTCATGGGAACGCCTCCTTTGGTGAAAAAATAGTTAATATATGTATAATCATAACACGGGCGGGTTTATAATGCAAGAAAATATTTACAGCGCCTTTTTTATCGCCTCTTGACAATTCTTTTTTTAGGTGTTAAACTAAGAAAAAGCGTTGATGGGGACGGCTTTCATCGGGTTCTCCCAGAGAGTGTGCGGTTGGTGCGAGCACACAGAGCACGGCGAAACATGCCCACCACCCCGGAGTGCGTACCGACATAAGGTATGCCGGCTGACCCCGTTATCCGTCACCAAAGCGTCGTCCGGCGGACGGCGGAAATTGGGTGGAACCACGTAGCGTTAGCTTCGTCCCTTTGCGGACGGAGCTTTTTATTTTTTCGGTAAAAAGGAGCGATTTGTATGTTGAACATTACCCTGCCCGGCGGCGATATCCGTCAGGTGGCAGAGGGCACCACGGTGGATGCCCTGTGCCGTGAGATTTCGATGGGTCTGTACCGCAACGCCTGTGCGGCGTTGGTGGACGGCAAGGTGGCGGACCTGCGCACCGAGCTGACAAGCGATTGCGAGGTGGCCATTCTCACCTTTGACGACCACGAGGGTCGCAAGGCATACTGGCACACCGTGTCCCACGTGATGGCACAGGCGGTCAAGCGCCTGTACCCTTCCGTTAAACTGACCATCGGTCCCTCCATCGACGAGGGCTTCTATTATGACTTCGATTCCGACATCTCCATCACCCCTGAGGTGCTGGCGGAGATCGAGACGGAGATGAAGAAGATTATCAAAGAGGGTTTGGAGATCACCCGTTTCACTCTGCCCCGCGCCGAGGCGCTGGAGCGCATGGCGGACGAGCCCTACAAGGTGGAGCTGATCAACGACCTGCCGGAGGATGCCGCTATCTCCTTCTACACCCAGGGCGAGTTCACCGACCTGTGCGCCGGCCCTCACCTGACCGACACCGGTCGCCTAAAGGCGGTGAAGCTGCTGTCCGCCACCGGCGCCTACTGGCGCGGCGACTCCAACAATAAGATGCTCACCCGCATCTACGGCATCGCCTTCCCCAAGGCGAGCCAGCTGGAGGAACACCTGCTCCGTCTGGAGGAGGCGAAGAAGCGGGACCACAACAAGCTGGGTCGCGAGATGGAGTTCTTCACCACCGTGGAGTCCATCGGACAGGGTCTGCCCATTCTTCTGCCTAAGGGCGCCCGTGTTATCCAGCTCTTACAGCGCTGGGTGGAGGACGAGGAGCAGAAGCGTGGCTACCTGCTGACTAAGACCCCCCTGATGGCGAAGCGGGACCTGTACAAGATCTCCGGTCACTGGGACCACTATCTGGACGGTATGTTCATTCTGGGCGACCCCTACGATGAGGAGAAAGAATGCTTCGCTATGCGTCCCATGACCTGCCCCTTCCAGTATCAGGTCTACCTCAACCGTGCCCGTTCCTACCGTGACCTGCCTATGCGTCTGGGTGAGACGTCCACCCTGTTCCGCAAGGAGGAGTCGGGCGAGATGCACGGCCTGATTCGTGTGCGCCAGTTCACTATCTCCGAGGGTCACCTGGTACTCCGCCCCGATCAGCTGGAGGAGGAGTTCCGCGGCTGTCTGGAGCTGGCGAAGTACTGTCTGGATACCGTGGGTATGCTGGAGGACTGCACCTTCCGCTTCTCCCAGTGGGATCCCGCCAACCCCAAGAATAAGTACGAGGGTACCGCCGAGCAGTGGAACGAGGCCCAGGAGATTATGGGCAAGATTCTGGATAATCTGGGCGTGGAGTACACCATCGGTATCGACGAGGCGGCGTTCTACGGACCTAAGCTGGACATTCAGTATAAGAACGTGTTCGGCAAGGAAGACACCATCGTTACCATTCAGATTGATATGCTGCTGGCGGAGAAGTTCGGTATGGAGTATACTGACTCCGATGGGCAGAAGGTGCGCCCCTATATCATTCACCGCACCTCCCTTGGCTGCTACGAGCGCACCCTGGCGTACCTCATTGAGAAGTACGCAGGCGCTCTGCCCCTGTGGATGATGCCTACTCAGGTGATGGTGCTGCCCGTCACCGATCGTGCCCACGAGTATGCTCACGGGCTGGTGGAGAAGCTGGATGCCGCGGGTATCCGCGTGGAGGGCGACTTCCGCTCCGAGAAGCTGGGCTACAAGATTCGTGAGGCACAGCTGAATAAGATTCCCTATATGCTGGTCGTGGGCGATCGGGATATGGAGAATGGCACTGTCTCCGTCCGTACCCGTGGCGGCGAGGACTTGGGCGCTATGACCGCCGACGAGTTCATCGCCAAATGCCTGCTGGAGATTGCCACCAAAAAGAAGGATTAAAGCAAAGAAAGAGCTCGGCTGCGCCGAGCTCTTTCTTTGTAGTTAGGAGTTAGGAGTTAGGGGTTAGGAATGTAGGGGCGAACTGTGTTCGCCCGTTTTGGCGGTACGCACCTACCACGAATTTTATCGTAGGGAACGGATTTATCCGTTCCGTCAGCAATGCCGCAAACCGTAGGGGAGGGGCTTGCCCCTCCCGTTAACAACCCCTCCGAGTCGCCTACGGCGACCCACCTCCCCTTGCACAGGGGAGGCTGATAAGATGTGTACAGATCGTAGGGGAGGGACTTGCCCCTCCCGCCAAGGCTCCCTCCCCGAGGGAGCTGTCGCCGCAGGCAACTGAGGGAGTGAAATCGGCACAAACGACAACGGCTCGCTATACTCCCTCCGTCAAAACCTACGGTTTTGCCACCTAATCCAAAACAGAGGAAACCTTTCGGCTTCCCCTGTACAAATCTTATTCCACCGGGGGATCGCCCGGCTCCCGTAAAAAGTTGAGAATATCCTTGACCCCTTCGCCGGTCAGAGAATTGACGTGAAAAATCGTTCGGCATCCCGCCAGACGCAGCCAATTTTCTGCCCGCTGGGGGTTGCCGTCGGGGGCGTCGGTGTGGGTGACGATGCCGATGACCACCCGATTACAGGCGGTGGTGCAGCAGGGGGGATACAGGCTGTATGGCTCGGTGGCGGAGAGCAGCAGTCCCACCACGTCCGCCTCGTAGCTGTACAGCGCCAGCGCCCGTCCCAGATGCTGGGTCTCGGCGTACTCGCCGGGGGTGTCGATGACCACGTCGGTGTGCTGAATATACTGGGTCTTGTGATAGTGGATCGCCTCGCCGCGGAGCGCCTGTGTGAGGGTGGTCTTGCCGCTGGCGACCCGCCCCATCAAAATAATCTTTTTCATACTCAGGTGCGGGTGATGTCACACACGGTGAAGCCCAAGGTGTCACGGCAGTAGTCGGTGAGCGCCCGCAGCGCCGCCTCCACCTCGGATACCCGACCGGTGACGATGAGGGTGCCGCTGAAGCGGTCCACGAAGCCCAACTCCACGCCGGAGGTCTTGATGGCGATGTCGCCGGCGATGATGGCGGTCTCGGCGGGGGACATGGTGACGATGCCAATGGCCGCACAGGAATAGTCCACCGCCGGGTCAAGCCCTAACTTGCGGTAGATAATCTTGTCGGGGTTGGCGATGATGTGGGCGATGGTAATCTGTTTGCCCGGCACCAGCTCCTGTATCAGTCGCATTTTATCCTGCATCGTTTCCATTTGGCTGTCCCTCACTTTTTGCCTCATGATACGGATATATTGTACCACAATCGCTGGGATTTGGCAACAGGAAAAGTGAAAAAACGGCAAAAAAACACCGACCGTAATTTACGGTCGGTGTTTCGTTTTTGCAAATTACTCAGCAGCCTCTTCCGCGGCGGGCTCCTCAGCGGGAGCTTCCACAGCCTCGGCGGGCTCCTCAGCGGGAGCCTCCTCAGCCACTTCGGGCTCCAGCAGAGCACGAATGGACAGGCTGATGCGCTGGCGGTCGTAGTCGATGGCGGTGATCTTAGCGGTGATCTCCTGACCCACCTTCAGCTCGTCCTGGGGCTTCTCCACACGGTGGTTGGCAATCTGGGAAATGTGCACCAGACCGTCAATGCCGGGCAGAATCTGAGCAAAGGCACCGAACGCGGTCATGCCCACCACCTTGGCGGTGACGATGCTGTCCACGGGATACTGAGCCTTGAAGATCTCCCACGGATTATCCTCGGCCTTGCGATAGCCCAGAGAAATCTTGCGCTTCTCGGCGTCCAGAGCCTTGATAAACACGGTGACGGTGTCGCCCACGTTCATCACCTCAGAGGGATGCTTGATGCGACCCCAGGACATCTCGGAAATGTGAACCATACCGTCCACACCGCCCAGGTCCACGAAAGCGCCGTAGCTGGTCAGGCTCTTCACCGCGCCGGTGTACTCCTGACCCACCTCGGCCTGCGCCCAGAAGGCCTCCTCCTGCTCCTTGCGAGCAGCCTGAGCCACCAGACGAATGGAACCCACGGCGTGACGGCGATGGGCGTTAACCTCGATGATCTTCAGCTGGACGTCCTGACCCTTCAGGGGGCTCAGGTCCTCCATACGGTTGACGGAAGCGTGGGAAGCGGGCACGAATACGCGGAAGCCGCCGGTGACCACCAGCACGCCGCCCTTGATAACCTCAACGACGGTACCATCGAGAATGTCGCCGTTAGCCTCGGCGTCCACCACGGTCTGCCAGCCCTTGAGCGCGTCCACGCGCTTCTTGGACAGCATAATGGTGCCCTCCTGATCGTTGGTGCGCATGATGAGCAGCTCCAGCTCATCGCCCACCTTTACCAGATCGGCGGGATTGGCGTTGGGGTCGTTGGAAAGCTCGTTAGCGGGGATATAGCCGGTCTGCTTGCGGCCGATGACTTCGACCTGCACTTCGTTGGGGGCAATAGCCACAACCAACCCACGGACTTTATCATCAGTGGCGTTCTGCAGAGTTGCGTCGATAGCGGCGGCAAACTCCTCAGAGCTCATCTCCTCATAATTTTTGGTTTCCAGGACTTCGCTGTTGTTGACGATTTCGGACATGATGTAATGTACCTCCTTTATAATATCGGCGGGTGTGGAAGCACCGGCGGTCAGACCGACCGTCATACCACCACGAAAGCGGTCACGAGGGAGCTCGTCTGCCGTCTCGACCCACAGGGTCGGACAGTAGGGAGCGCACACGTCACACAGCTTAGCGGTGTTGGAGCTTTTACGTCCACCGACAATAACCATTTGATCGCACTGCTTGGCTAATTGGATCGCTTCATCTTGCCTTTTCGCAGTTGCACTGCATATTGTATCAAATATTTTTAGATTTGTACAGAGTTTTTTTGCGATTTTTTCGCACTTTTTCCATACATTTTTATTAAAAGTGGTTTGCGCCACCATAATACACGAACTTTCGGCAAGTTGCGGGTTTTCTTTTAGGCAATTTTCCAGTTGCTCTTCATTTTGGAAGGTGTGCACCGTCCCCACGGCATGCCCGCGGATACCCAGCACCTCGGGGTGCTCCGCATTTCCCGCGATGAGCACGGTGGCTCCCTCGGCGGAATGGGTGGCAACGATGCGATGAATTTTAGATACGAAGGGGCAGGTAGCATCGCAGCAGGTCAGCCCCAGTTCCCGTATGCGGTCGTACACCGCTTGGGATACCCCGTGGGAGCGAATGACCAGCACGCTGTCGGCGGGGGTGTCCGCGGGGTCCTCTACGATGCGCACCCCTTTTGCCGCCAGCTTATCCACCACCTGCGGGTTGTGGATAATGGGGCCGAGGGTGCAGACGGATTTGCCCGCCTCCAACAGGGAATAGACTTGGTCAACCGCTTTATTCACGCCGAAGCAAAAGCCGGCGGTTTTCGCCAGATGAACCGACATAACGAAACTCCTTTATTTCTCCAGTTGTTGCCTAACGACCGCGCGGATACGCGCCACCGACTGCTCCAGCGTGTCGCCGCTGGTGTCCACCGGCACCGCGTCCTCTGCCTGTCGTAGGGGAGCAATCTCCCGATGGGAGTCGTCGTAGTCCCGCTTAATCATATCCGCCAGCACCTCTTCGTAGGTGGCGGGGTCGCCTTTCTCCTGCAATTCCGCAAAGCGGCGGGTGGCGCGGGATTCGGGGGAGGCGGTGAGGAAAATCTTCACCTTAGCATTCGGCAAAATGACGGTGCCGATATCCCGTCCGTCCATCACCACCGAGTGGGTGGCGGCAATATCCCGCTGGGTCTGCAGCAGGAAAGCCCGTACCGCGGGAATGGCGGATACGCGGCTGGCCGCCATGGAAATGGCGGGGGTGCGGATTTCTCCGCTGACGTCCTCGCCGTTCAGCAGAACACGCTGTTCGCCCTCTCGATGGACCAGCTCCACCTTGATACCGTCCAGCGCGGCCACCACCGCCGCCTCGTCGGCAGGGTCAATCCCCTGCCGCAGAATGTGACAACCGATGGTGCGGTACAGCGCACCGGTATCCACGTAGATGAGCTCCAGCTCCTTTGCCAGAATCTTGGCAATGGTGCTTTTCCCTGCGCCGGCAGGACCGTCAATAGCAATGGCGTAATTCATAATGGCACTCCTTATTCTTGGTTTCCGGCGGCCATGCCGGTGGAGAAAGCAATCTGCAGGTTAAACCCGCCGGTATAGGCGTCCACGTCCAGCACCTCGCCTGCAAAATACAGGCCGCTTACCAGCTTGGACTCCATGGTTTTCGCGTTGATTTCCTTCACGCTGACACCGCCGGCGGTGACGATAGCCTCCGCAAGCGGGCGGAAGCCGTCGATGCGCACCGGCATCGCCTTGATGCCTGCCGCCAGTCGCTGCCGTTCCTCGCGGGTGACGGCATTGCATTTTTTGTTGGGGGCTATCTGCACCAGCCGCAGCATCACGGGAATGAGGGCGCGGGGGAGCAGCTTGCCCAAAGCATTAGCCAGGTCGCTGTTGTTCCGCTCGGCAAAATCTCGCAGAATGCGGGCGTCCAGCTGTTCGGGAGTAAGCCCCGGCTTCCAGTCAATCCACAGGGTATAGCGCCCCGCCGCCATCTGCCGCATATGGGCGCTGGCGGATAGCACCATGGGGCCGCTGACCCCGAAATGGGTGAACAGCATCTCCCCCAAATCGGTGTAGATGACCTTGTTTTTCTCGTTATCTTTAACGGTCAGACCGCAGTTTTTGAGGGATAATCCCTGCATATCGGGGCAGAAGGGGTCGGGGGACTCCAGCGCCACCAGAGAGGGGCGGGGGTCGATGACCGTGTGTCCTGCCTGCCGCGCCAGCGCGTACCCGTCGCCGGTGGAACCCGTCCCCGGATAGGAGCAGCCGCCTGTGGCAACCACCACACGGTCGGCAGCGAGGACGGTGCCGTCCTCCAGCCGTACACCGTTGCATACGCCGTCTTCGATGCACAGCTCGGTTACCCGTCCCTCAATGAAGCGGGCGCCGCCGCCCTTGGCGTATTTCACGATGCCGTCCACCACGTCCACCGCCTTGTCAGATACGGGGAATACACGGTCGCCTCGCTCGGTCTTGAGGGGGACGCCCTGTTCCTCCAACAGCGCCATCATATCCTGCGGGGTGAAGGCGGTGAGGGCGCTGTACAAGAAGCGCCCGTTCTCCGGTACGTTGGCGATAAAGCGGTCTATGGTACAGTTGTTGGTGACGTTACACCGTCCCTTGCCGGTTATCATCACCTTGCGGGCGGGACGGGGGTTGCGCTCCACCACCGTTACGGTGTGTCCCTGCCGTCCTGCGGCGCCGGCGGCAAGGCAGCCGGCCGCGCCACCGCCTACTATGATTACATTCATACGCTCTCGTTCTCCGTTTCCTCAGGGGACTGGTACACACCGTACTGATGCCACAGCCGCTCCAGCTCCTCCAGCTTGGGGCGGGTACGGTCCACCGTGCGCAGGGATATGGCTACGATAAGGGCGTTAATGACGCTCAGGGGCGCCACCAGAGAGTCCACCACCGCCGCCATATCGCTGTGGGCGGTGAGCAGGTCGCCGGCAAAGGGCGCAATAGGGGACAGGGGACTGTCGGTGAGCGCCACCACGCCCGCCCCCTTGGAGTGGGCATAATGGAGGGTCTGCACCGCCTTTTTGGAATAGCGGGGGAAGCTGATGCCGATGACCACGTCCTCGGGGGATACGTCCAGCATCTCCTCAAATATTTCGCTTTGGCTGGAGGCGGCGATACGGCGCACCTGACCGCCCAGCAGCATCTGCAGATAGTGGGTGAGGAAGCCTGCCAGATGCTTGCAGCTGCCCGCACCGAACACGTACACCTGTCGGGCGGCGGCAATGCGGTCCACCGCGGAATCGAAGGCCGCCTCGTCCAGCTCCTCCAGCGTGTGACGGATATTATGCACGTCCGCCGCCGCCACCTGCCGCAGCACCTCGCTGTCGGTCATACGGCTGCGGCTGACCTCCAGCCGCTGTACCATGGTCAGCTTGCTGCGGATAAGCTCCTGCACCGCCTTTTGCAGTTGAGGATAGCCCGCGAACCCCAGCTCGGTGGCAAATCGCACCACCGTAGATTCGCTGACCCCCACCTCTTCGCCCAGACGGGCGGCGGTCATAAAGGCGGCCTCGTCGTAGTGGGTGGTGATGAATTCGGCAATGCGTCGCTGCCCCTTCGAAAAGCGGGGCGAGCAGGCTTGCATCAAGGCAGTTAAGGACGTGTTCATTTTGGCATCCACTCCTCATCAAAATGGCATACATACAATCCTATTCTACCTTATAAACGCAAAAAATGCAAGATGCAGTTATGCATCTTGCAAAATTTGTCATCAAAAGCGGAACAGTCGCCGCAAACGGGGGCTAAACACCGCCACGTAGTGGCTGATAACGCGGGTAAGCCCGATGTCATACAGCAAAAACACCCCATTGCCCAGCAGCAGAAGCAGACCGTACACAGTTTTGCCCGCAATGGTGAAGGCGGCAGTATCCAGATGTAAAAACGTGAGCAAAACCCAGTAAATTCCTACCACCGTGCCATTGAACAGGGCGAATTTGATCACCCATTCCGCCACAGGCTTGCGCAGGGCTTCGATGAGGGATTTCACGATGGGATAGTACCCGAAAAAGCCGATAAACAACAGTTTCGGCTCCCATGCGGGCACCAGCAGAAGGGAGAGCAGGCATACCGTGACGTACACCGACAGGGCGTACCGTCGCCCCAGCTCCACCACAGTGGGCACCAGCAGCAGTCCCGCCACCGCGGGCAGACCGATTTCGCTGACGGGAACCACCGTCAGCAGCATCGCCAGCGTGGCGAGGGCGGCGGTCATACCGCAGAGGGCGACCCGTCCGCCGTTCTTGTTTTTCATGTCCGTGCCCCCTTAGCAGCAACGAATCAGGTCGCCGCCCATGCATTCACAGCAGCAGTCGGCGCAGTACAGGCTGGTACACACGTCACAGCCGGTGCAGCCCTGATTCTGCTCCACCGTGCGGTAGCCGCCGGTCTGGCGGTTGGTGGCGACCCGATTGAGGGCCTGCCGATATTCTAAGTTGCCGGGTTCCATGTTGCAGGCGGTCTGGAAATGGGTGTAGGCGTCCTCCAGCCAGCCCTTTTTGAACAGCACGCTGCCCTTGAGGAAATACCACTCTCCATCGCGGGAGTAGGCGGGCACACCGTCCAGCAGCATCTCCGCGTCCATGATGCGGTTCTGCTGAATCATGCGGCGGATATCCCCGTAGCGGGAGGGGGAGCCGTTCGGCCCGCGGTAGCCGCCGTTGTTGGCGGAGCTGCCCGCACCACCCTTACGCATGCGCACAATGGCGTCATAGGCTTCGTTTATCTCCTGCATCTTCTCCTGCGCCAGCTCGGACAGGGGGTTATCCGCATAGTTGTCGGGGTGATATTTCCGCGCCATGTTACGATAGGCGGTTTTCACTTCGTCGTCGGTGGCGGTGGGCTTAATGCCCAGCACCTCATAGGGGTCTCGGCTCATTTGGTTTCCTCCTTGGCAATGACTCGCCGCTGAGCGGCGGGCATTCCTTGTTCCAATATATTTCGCAGTATGCCGTCGAAGCGGCGCACGTCTAACAGGTTATAGGCGGCAATGCATTCCGCCAGACAGGCGTTGAGGCTTTGGACGGCGTAGGTCTGTACCTCTTTTATGGTGCCCTCGTCCGCGTCAGCGGGGAGGGAGCGGGCGGCGATATAGGGGTTGTATCGCCCTTTCGGCAGGTCGTCAGGCAGGTCGTCCACCCCGTCGATGAGGTACACCCACCGCCCCAGACAGTAGCCGAAGCGGGCGAGCACCGTCCGCTGTTTTTCGTCAGCGGACAGGTCGGTGGCCAGCGCCTGCAGCAGCAGAGCGAAAGGCTCTGCCGCGCGGTCTACCGAGGGGCAGTTTTCCGCCTCCAGGGCGGCTTGGCGAGTCATCATCTCCGCCACCAGGCGGTCGGTGGCGGGGCGACGTTTCATCGCCTTTTTCCGCGCCGCGGCGGCAAAGGGCAGGGCGCACAGGGCACCCAATTTCTTAAAAAAGCCCTCGTCCGCTAAGGTGTCCCGCAGTTTATAATATGCCAAAAGCATACCGATATCCGCCGCCGCGTCGATGCAGGCGGTGTTCCCGGCTCTCAGGCATTTTTTGGTGGGGTTGAAGCTGCACCGTCCGCCGCAGAAGGCGGGGTCATCGGCAGCAAGCGCCATGCCCAGCAAGGCGAGGAAGGTCATATCGTAGCTGAGGGTGAAGCGGGACAGCAGCCCGTACCGCTTGCCCATTTGTTTGCACAGAGTACAGTAGATGCCGCGGTATTGCTCGTATTCGCCCATCGTGATGGTGGGCTTGTGCAGCCGCACGTATCCGAACATTCCCTCACCCCCTCTTTTGCTATGATACCGCAAAATGCGTCGTATTATATGAAGTAATTGTAAATAATGGAGGGATGTCTTTTTTGATGAAGTCTTTACTTTTTGAAAAATAGGTGGTATACTAAGGTTACCACACGAATTGGATAAAGCAAATGTATTTTTGCGGATGAAGTGTACATTTTACCTTTTGGTAAAAATGTATGCTCTGTTCTTGTATGCTTTGTCCGTCTGACATTTGCTTACAGATCCAATTTGTGTGGTAGCAATTGTGGGAGCACGCATTTTTCGGTGTGTGCAACTACGGTTGCACACACTTTTTTATTTTTAGGAGGAATGGGGAATGAAAAGGATAATATGTTTGCTGATGGCGGCATCTCTGTTCGTCAGTTTGACTGCCTGCGCTAGTGAAAAAGCGGAAAAGTATTGTTCCGAGTGCGGAAACGGAATTGACAAAAACGCTTCTGTTTGCGATGAGTGTAGTGCAGTGGTAAACGGAAAAACGGAGAAGAAAGAAACCACCTCGAAGAAGGCGAAAAAGACGAGCAAGAAAACGCAAAAGAAGAAGGAGAGCACGGTTGCTTCGACGACTACTACCACCACTACTACTACGACAATAACTGCAACCACTACCACAACTACTGAAATTACTACCACCACTACTGAAATTACTACTACCACAACTACGGCTAAGCCTACGACTACTACGCAAAAGCCTACAACCACTATCAAAACGACCACAAAACCTACAACTAAGTCTACAACGACTATTGATGCGACAACAATGACGACTGCAGTTTCAACTACAACTACGACTACAACTATGCCAAGAACGACTAGAACTGCTACACAACAAGAAATTGATATGATAGTTGAGCGAATAGTGAATTATTATTTGCCGCAGTTTCAAAATGCACAGTATCAACAACAATGTGTCATTAATGACATCCGAGCAGAAATAGATGATCTTTGTTATGAACAGGCTGTAAGTACAAAGAAATTACAAGAGCAATATGCAAATATGGGGATGTTACAGTCAGGAGCATATGAGAGAGCTTTGCAACAGATGAATGATAAGTATAGGAGAATGATTGCAAACTTAGAGGAAGATTTGGAGTATGCTCAAGCGCAATATGACGCTTTGGAAGAAGAGTTCAATCAAACAGTTGAGGAAGAGGCATTAAAAGAAATAGAAAGATTTCAATTAAGTACACTTTCGTGAAAGAGCATATCGCTGGGGAGTGTTGAAAGGGTTGCACACACTTTTCGAATTGGGAGGAAGAAAAATGAAAAGGATACTGTGTTTACTGATGGCGGCGTGTCTGTTTATCGGTTTGACCGCTTGCGCAGACGAAAAAGCAGAAAAGTATTGTTCCGAGTGCGGAAACGGAATTACTAAAAGCGCTTCTTTTTGCGATGAGTGCGGTGCGGCAGTAAACGGAAACAAGGTAGACGAGGAAAAAACTACCTCAAAAAAGTCGAAAGAGACTACGAAGAAAACAGAGAAAGAAACTACAGCTAAATCCACTACAACTACAACAACGGCAATTACTACTACGACCGTAACCACAACAACCACTACCAAACCTACTACCACTACCACAACAACCACAGCTAAACCTACTACCACTACGACCACGAAGAAAATTATTACAACTGTTAAACCTACCACAAAAAAGACTACCGCTAAACCTACCACAACTAAGCTTGTGCATAAGCATTCCTACGAGGAGAAAGTGACGCCGGCTACTTGCACAAAGCAGGGTTATACTACCTATACCTGTACTTGTGGTGACACTTACAAGGCGGACTATGTAGCCCCTGCCCATATTTATGTAGATTATGTCTGCACCGCTTGCGGTGGGGTGGATAAAGCCCACGCGTATGAGTATTTGAAGTTGTGGGTTAGAGAGAATGGGAAAGTGGATGGAAATACTGTGCAGTGTGATTTTTGGAGCGGAAACAGCAAATACTCAGTGATATACAATGCACAAAATGGGCGTGTCTATATTGATAAAGGGGAATATGTATCTGGCTTTTATCATTGGTGTGGCTTGTTTTTTGATGATTACATGTATGGTTCGCAAATGGATACTAGCCGTGTAGCGGGTTACTTGAATGCAGCAAGTTTTACTTCTTCATCTCCAATTACTTATGTAGAGTACACTGGGGTGGAAGAGGTTAAATATCGTATGATAGAAATGGCAAGAGTAGATGTTGACTTGCTGGTATACAAAATGGCGCAATTCCTTGAGTTATACCAGTTGGGTATCACCATTGCCGATTTAGGTTTTACTTCCTACGAATATTAAAATGGAAAACCGCCGCCTCGGATTTATCCGAGGCGGCGGTTTTTTGTTGTGTTTGTTTTTGAAGGAGCGGGACGATGTAGGCATCGTCCCCTACGATGAGTTTTGTGGCTTGTACAGACTGCTTTGCCTCCCTCATCGAGGGAGGGGGACCGCCGAACGGCGGTGGAGGGAGTAAAGACCGTACAGGCAAAAACTCCCTCAGTCGCCTGCGGCACCAGCTCCCTCAAAGAGGGAGCCTTGGCGGTTTGTGGTGGGTGCAAGCCGTGAGAGCGGGAGGGGCAAGCCCCTCCCCTACAGTCCTCATTGTTCCAGCATCTTCTTCAGATACTGTCCCGTATACGACCCCTCGCAGGCGGCGACCTCCTCGGGGGTGCCGCAGGCCACCAGATAGCCGCCCTTGTCGCCCCCCTCGGGACCAAGGTCGATGATGTGGTCGGCGATTTTAATCACGTCCAGATTGTGCTCGATGACGATAACGGTATTGCCGGTGTCCACCAGCCGCTGCAGCACGTCGATGAGCCGCTGTACGTCGGCGGCGTGCAAGCCGGTGGTGGGCTCGTCCAGAATATACACCGTCCGCCCCGTAGCGCGGCGGGACAGTTCCGTCGCCAGCTTCACCCGCTGTGCCTCACCACCCGACAGGGTGGTGGCGGGCTGTCCGATCTTCACGTACCCCAGCCCCACGTCCAGCAGGGTCTGCAGCTTGTGAGCAATCTTGGGTATGGCGGAGAAGAAGGCGACCCCCTCCTCCACTGTCATATCCAGCACGTCGGCGATGGATTTGCCCTTATATTTCACCTCTAAGGTCTCGCGGTTGTACCGCTTGCCGCCGCACACCTCGCAGGGCACGAACACGTCCGGCAGGAAGTTCATTTCAATCTTGAGGATACCGTCGCCTTGGCAAGCCTCGCACCGTCCGCCCTTCACGTTGAAGGAGAACCGCCCCGGGGTGTAGCCCCGCGCCTTAGCATCGGCGGTGGCGGCATACAGGTCGCGAATATCGTTAAACACGCCCGTGTAGGTGGCGGGGTTGGAGCGAGGGGTGCGTCCGATGGGGGATTGGTCGATGTCGATGACCTTGTCCAGATACTCCAGACCTTCCATCTTGTCGTGACGTCCCGCCCGTCCCTGGGCGCGGTTGAGGTCGTGGGCTAACCGCTTGTACAGAATGGCATTGACCAGAGAGGACTTTCCCGAGCCGGACACACCTGTCACGCAGTTGAATGCCCCTAATTTGAAAGACACGTCAATGTGCTTGAGATTGTTCTGCGCCGCCCCACGGACGGTGAGCAGATTCCCGCTTCCCTGACGGCGGGAGGCAGGCAGCGGAATGCGTCGCTTGCCGCTGAGATACTGTCCCGTCACCGACGCGTCGCAGGCTTCTATCCCCGCTACAGGTCCGGAGTAAATCACCTCGCCGCCGTGAATCCCCGCGCCGGGACCGATATCCACAATCCAGTCGGCGGCGCGCATGGTATCCTCGTCGTGCTCCACCACGATGAGAGTGTTGCCCAGATCGCGGAGATGCCGCAGGGTATCCAGCAGACGGTCGTTATCCCGCTGATGCAGACCGATGCTGGGCTCGTCCAGCACGTACAGCACCCCCATCAGATAGGAACCAATCTGGGTGGCCAGACGGATACGCTGGCTCTCGCCGCCGGACAGGGTGGCGGAGCTGCGCCCCAAGGTGAGGTAGCCAAGCCCCACGCTGTTCAGGAAGCCCAGACGCTCCCGTATTTCTTTAAGAATGCGTTCGCCGATGAATTTTTCCCGCTCGGTAAGCTGCAATTCCGCCAAGAAGGTGAGCATATCCTCCACCGTCTTGTCGCAAAGCTCCATGATGTTCAGCCCGCCTACGGTGACCGCCAGACTCTCCGGCTTTAAGCGCCGTCCGTGGCACTCGGGGCAGTTCACCTGGCTCATATAGCTTTCCATTTCCTCCCGCACGATTTGGCTGGAGGATTCGTTATAGCGGCGCTGCATATTGTTCGCCACGCCCTCGAAGGCGGTGTAGTGGGTGCCGCTGCCGTACTCGCGGGAGTAGGACATTTGAATTTTCTCCCCGTTGGTGCCGTAGAAAATGACGTTCTGCACCGCTTGGGGCAGTTCTTGGAAGGGGGTATCCAGCGAAAAATTGTAGTGCTGCGCCAGCCCGTCAAAATACATTTTGGCGATGGTGCCGCCGTCCTTGTAGCTCCAGCCGCTGCCCTGAATCGCCCCTTGGCGAATGGACAGGGAGGGGTCGGGGACAATGCGTTCGGGGTCCATGGACATAAACACGCCCAGTCCCGTGCACTTGGGGCAAGCGCCGAAGGGGTTGTTAAAGGAGAACATACGGGGCTCCAGCTCCTCCACGCTCACCCCGTGGTCGGGGCAGGCATAGTTGCGGGAGAAGGTCAGCTCCTCGCCGCCGACCACGTCCACCGTGAGCAGCCCCTCTGCCAGCGCGGTGGCGGTTTCCACCGAGTCTGCCAGACGGCTGCGGATATCTGCTTTCACCACCAGACGGTCCACCACAATTTCGATGGTGTGCTTCTTATTTTTATCCAGCTCCACCGACTCCATCAGGTCGTACAAAATGCCGTCCACCCGGGCGCGGGCATAGCCGGCCTTGCGGGCGGAATCCAGTTCCTTCACGTACTGGCCCTTGCGTCCGCGAACGATAGGGGCGAGCAGCTGAATGCGGGTCCCCTCCTCCAGGGTGAGAATGCGGTCCACGATTTCGTCCACCGTCTGCTGGCGAATCTCCCGCCCGCAGATGGGGCAGTGGGGGATACCGATGCGGGCGTACAGCAGGCGGAGATAGTCGAATATCTCCGTCACCGTGCCCACGGTGGAGCGGGGATTCTTGGAGGTGGTTTTCTGGTCAATGGAGATAGCGGGGGACAGACCCTCAATGTAATCCACGTCCGGTTTTTCCATCTGTCCCAAGAATTGACGGGCGTAGCTGGACAGGCTCTCCATATACCGCCGTTGCCCCTCGGCATAGATGGTGTCGAAGGCGAGGGAGGATTTGCCCGACCCCGACAGACCCGTGAACACAATAAGCTTGTCACGGGGTATCTCCACGTCGATGTTTTTTAGATTATGAGCGCGAGCGCCCTTGATGATGAGTTTCGTTTCAGCCATAAATGGGTTCCTTTCTGCACGGCCCTGTCCTTGCCTCCCCTTGTCAGGGGAGGTGGCACGGCGAAGGCCGTGACGGAGGGGTAGATAACATGAACAAAAAACGATCTAATGCGACCGAGCAAAAGCGAGCGTCGATGAAGTTCGCTTTGCGAACTCCACTACCCCTCAGTCCTCGCAATAGCTCGGACAGCTCCCCTGACAAGGGGAGCCGGGAGAAAGTGGTCTACAAAATCACTTCATACTTTGCAGCTCTTTTATTCGGTCTCTTAACAACGCGGCGTGCCGTGGGCGCATGTCGTTTTAGCAGACCGCTGATTTTCGCCTCGCCCACCTCGAGAATAGGCTTTGCCCATTCTCCCACACATCTGCCCCGTAATACGCACGCCGCTATCTCATACTTTGCAGCTCTTTTATTCTGTCTCTTAACAACGCGGCGTGCTCGAATTCAAGCAGGCGGGAGGCATTGCGCATCTCCTTGGTCAGCTGCTTGATAAGCTCCTCCCGCTCGGTGCGGGTCAGTCGCATGCCTTTGGCGAGCCTGCCCTTCTTGCCTCCGCTGGAAATCTCCAGAACCTCCCGCACGCCCTTGCGAATGGTTTGGGGGACGATGCCGTTCGCTTCGTTGTAGGCGGACTGAATGGCGCGGCGGCGGTCGGTCTCCCGAATGGCCACCTCCATCGAGGGGGTGACGCAGTCGGCATACATAATCACCTGCCCGTCGGCATTACGCGCCGCCCGCCCAATGGTCTGTATAAGGGAGGTCTCGCTGCGCAGGAAGCCCTCTTTGTCCGCGTCGAGGATCGCCACCAGCGACACCTCGGGGATATCCAGACCCTCACGCAGCAGGTTGATACCCACCAGCACGTCAAACTCGCCCAGTCGCAGGTCGCGGATAATTTGCATTCGCTCGATGGTGTCGATGTCGTGGTGCATATACCGCACCTTGACCCCGTGGGTGTCCAGATAGTTGGTCAGGTCCTCCGCCATCTTTTTGGTGAGGGTGGTGACCAGCACACGCTCCTGCCGCTCCACTCGCTGACGGATTTCCTCCATCAGGTCGTCGATCTGCCCCTCCACGGGACGGACGGACACGGGCGGGTCCAGCAGACCCGTGGGGCGAATGACCTGCTCCACCACCTGTGCGCTCTTTTCTTTCTCCAGCCCACCGGGGGTGGCGGAAACGAACACCACCTGATTGATGTGTCCGTAGAACTCCTCAAAGTTCAGGGGACGGTTATCAAAGGCGCTGGGCAGACGGAAACCGTAGTCCACCAGACTTTTCTTACGGGCGTAGTCCCCGCCGAACATACCCCGCACCTGGGGCAAGGTCACGTGGCTTTCGTCCACGAACAGCAGAAAATCGTCGGGGAAATAGTCAAGCAGCGTGCAGGGCATACTGCCTGCGGGACGCCCCGACAGCACACGGGAGTAGTTTTCGATGCCCTTGCAGAAACCGATTTCCTGCAGCATCTCCATATCGTAGGTGGTACGCTGGAGGATACGCTGTGCCTCCAGCAGCTTGCCCTCTTCGGTGAACCAGCGGTGCCGCTCTTCCATCTCCTCGCGAATGCGGTCGATGGCGGCTATCATCTTGTCCTGCGGCACAATATAGTGGCTGGCGGGGAAGATCGCCACGTGGTTGACGATGGCTTTTACCTCTCCCGTGACAGGCTGAATCTCGCAGATGCGGTCGATTTCGTCCCCGAAAAACTCCACGCGAAACAGGGTCTCGCCGTAGGCAGGATAGATTTCTACCACGTCCCCGCGGACGCGGAATTTGTTGCGGGAGAGGGCGATGTCGTTGCGCTCGTATTGCAGCTCCACCAGCTTGCGGAGTAGCTCGTCCCGATTTTTCTCCATGCCCTGCCGCAGGCTGATAACCATACTGCGGTAGTCGATGGGGTCGCCCAGAGTGTAGATACAGGATACGCTGGCGACGATGATGACGTCCCGCCGCTCGGACAGGGCGGAGGTGGCGGAGTGGCGCAGGCGGTCGATCTCGTCGTTGATGGCGGAATCCTTTTCGATGTAGGTGTCGGTGGTGGGAATGTACGCCTCCGGCTGATAGTAGTCGTAGTAGGAGACAAAATACTCCACCGCATTTTCGGGGAAGAATTCCTTAAACTCGGTGCAAAGCTGGGCGGCGAGGGTCTTGTTGTGAGCGAGAACCAGGGTGGGCTTGTTGACGCGGGCGATGACGTTCGCCATCGTGAAGGTCTTGCCGGAGCCCGTCACGCCGAGCAGGGTCTGCTCTTTGAGCCCGTTTTCGATGCCCTCCACCAGCCTATCAATCGCCTCCGGCTGGTCGCCGGTGGGCTGGTATTCGCTGTGCAGAATAAACTTGTCCGCCACGTCCTCACTCCTTTCTTTTGGCTGTTTTATTGTCCTAAACTATGCACGATTAAAGAATCAACAACTGTTCCAATTCCTCCGAAAGAGCATCCTTTTGAATATGGACCTTCACTTCATTGGATAAAGCGTTGGTTTTAAGGTGCATAACAAGGCTCGTGATACCTGCTTTTTTGCGAAGCGGGGTAGTTATATTCTCTGCCGCAATCAGATTTTTAGCCATAAATACGGTAACGTTTTTAGTAAAGCTACCGTAATAAGCGGTTATTTTACCGTTGTTAACGGCAATGCCGTTGTTTTGATAACTGAGGACGGCGCTCAATGCTTTTACAGCAAATATAATGGCTCCCACGCCTGCTATTGCAGCAGCAACGGCGGCAATAACGGAGGAGGACACCCCAAACAGCAGCATAGGCAGAATGGCTTGCAACATCACGACACCCGTAACAATGCCAAGGGTCAAAGCAAACCACGATACGAACGAGAAATAGGAAACAGACTTAGTCTGCTTCTTGTCCGGAACATAATCCGGCAATACTTTAGCCAATATTTCGCCGATCTCATCGTATTTGCAAAACGGAACAAGCACACCAAGGTCAGCGGCGTTGTTGTTTTCGCTGTCATTTGTGTATCCGATGACCTCCAACTTGATCACGGCAAAACCCAGCATCCGCTGAACAAGACTTTGGGAGATCTTAACCGCCTTGATCCGGTCATAGCTGAAGGCGTTGGTATGCCGCTCCAAAAGTCCGAAGGAAATCTGAATATCATTACCCCGTTTGGTGATGTTGAAGTCGTGGTATCCAACAAAGGAATGGATCATACACCCGACAAAGGAGAATACCGAGAATAACAGCATTGCGCCTACGGTAATTAACACGGCAACCAGGAAATACTCACCCCAGGTGCCGAGCGTGTCAAGCTGAAGCATCAGTTTGCATATACCGATAACGGTAATGGCTAACACGCCAAATACGGCGATACAAAACGCCGTTGAAAGGATGTTGATGAGCGTGTACAACAGCTTCTTTTTGGAAGTAAAACGATACAGGCTATCCTTGTCGGAGAGCAGCACTTCTTCTTTTGCATCCGCGGCGGTGCGCACGCCGCCTTCTTTCAGTGCGTTCAATTCGTCCAGCAGAGCATCAACCGTCTTTGCCTTTTCAACAATGGTGATCTCGGCCTGGTGAGAGGTGTTGGTAGAGCCGCTGTCAACCGTCAGGATCGCAATGCCGAACAGTCTGTGAAAGAGGTTCTGCTTTTTATTGATCGCGTGCACCTTCTTATAGTCCAAGACAGAGCGTTTTCTGAGCAGAACGCCTCGGTTGCATTTGATCTCCTTTTCCGTCAGTTCGTATCCGGAGGTCCTGTAATACAAAATTCGGTAAGCAATAAAGCAGAGATAGACCACCGCAAACGCGATCATCAAAAACGGGGTTGCCGTCACAATATCTTCCGTGTTTGCCTCTTCGTTGAGGAAGAAATCTTTAAGAAAGATAAACACGACCACAAAGCTGCTGAACAAATCCGACAACAAGCTGGAATAAATATATCCTTTGTCAAATCTCTTCATTCTTTAGTTCCTCGATTCTCGTTTCCAAATTGCGCTCCAGCTCGTCGATCATACGGTCGGCCTCGTCGGTCGTAAGGGTGGAAATGTTAAAATTCGATCCTGCCGTTGAGATGGTAACGCCGCCGAGTTTCAGCATCATCATAAGCGGACCTTGCGTTCTGTGGAGATCCTGGATCTGACAGACGGGGATCACCACTTTTTGTCTGAAAATCACGCCTTGTTTTACGATGATCCGCTTGTCGTCATAGCCCCAGGCATACATTTTGTAGCGCAGAGCCGGCATGATCAACGTAATGCCGAGGAGCAGAAGGACGGGTATCCCTATGCCCAACAAAACGGCAAGGGATACGTTGCTTGATGCGCCGGACAGATGCAAAACGATAGCCGCACTCGCAAATATGCCCACCAATGCCAGCGAAGCAAAAGCCGCGCGAATGTACCATAATTTAAGAACGTTTTTATTCAACCTTTTCAGTTCCACTATGTATTCCTCCCAAAACTTTTTATGTACTGCCTCAATCCAAAACGACGGATTTTTTCTTGCCCTTCTTATTTTTCGGGAACTCTCGGATTCGGATCACGAAGTCAAGGTTAATCGCTTCAATGGCACCGCCCTTTTCCACCAAGATAGCGCCGTCGGTCACTTCTTTGATCGTACCTTCAAACTGATTGCTGTTAAAAGAATAGATCAGACATTCTTTGTCAATAAATTTTTTTGCCAGTTCTTTCATTTCTGTATTGCCCTCCGTTTTTCTTTTTTTAATAATTTTCTCAGCGATCGCTGTCTTATTGTTGCGTAGCATAATATAAAGGATAACCCACAGCATGATTATCGGTATGTATGTTGATGGATTCATTTTGAAAACTCCTGTACTACTCCGTTTTAGAAACACGGTTACACAAATTTGATAGCCGTCTTGTGTTTAGAAGCCGCCAAAAGCAGCGGGCAGCTTTGCCATAAACTTGGCAAAATACGCCACCTCCTTTACAGAACGAATGTTCGCCACCAGTATACCGCACCGCGGCGGCATTGTCAAGAAAATTCCCATATAGTATACCATTTTATATGCGAAAAGAAAAGAGCAAACCAAACTTTTTCAAAAATTCTGCCTCTTCGCACATTTCCTCTTGCATTTGGGGGCGGGGTGTGGTATGCTTTACTGTAATAAAGTGGAAAAACATCGGCTATCCAAGCAAAAGGAGCGAAAAACAATGCGTATCGTTGTGAAGGTTGGCACCTCGACTCTGGCCCACGCCACGGGAATGTTGAATATCCGTCGGGTGGAGAAGCTGTGCGGTGTGCTCAGCGACCTGAAGAATGCGGGGCATCAGGTGGTGCTGGTTTCCTCCGGTGCTATCGGTATGGGTGTGGGCAAGCTGTCCCTGTCGGGGCGCCCCTCGGACATTCCCACCAAGCAGGCGGCTGCCGCCGTGGGGCAGTGCGAACTGATGTACACCTACGATAAGCTGTTCACCGAGCATAATCACACCGTTGCCCAGATTCTCATCACCGGTGCGGACCTGCAGAACGACGAGCGGCGGCAGAATTTCCACAACACCCTCTACCGTCTGCTGGAGCTGGGGGTACTGCCCGTCATTAACGAGAACGACTCGGTGGCCACCGAGGAGATTGTCATTGGCGACAACGACACGCTGGGCGCTATCGTTGCCACCCACGTGGGAGCGGACCTGCTGGTGCTGCTGTCGGATATCGACGGGCTGTACACCGCCGACCCCCACACCGACCCCGCCGCCCGCCTGCTGACGGTGGTGGAGGACATCACCTCCGAAATTGAGGCGATGACCGGCGGTGCGGGCAGTAAGCTGGGCACAGGCGGTATGCAGACCAAAATTCACGCCGCTAGAATTGCCACCGAGGCGGGCATCGATATGGTGATTGCCAACGGACAGGACCCGTCGGTGCTGTACGATATTGTCGAGGGCAAGGCGGTAGGTACCCGTTTTGTTGCTAAGGAGGCGTAATGCCGTGACCACATTGGAGATTTTACAGCGAGCCAAAGGGGCGTCTGCCGCTCTGTCCACGCTGACCACCGAAAAGAAAAACGCCGCTCTGCTGGCGATGGCACAGGCACTGGTGGCGGATACCGCCGCTATCCTCGCCGCCAACGAGGCGGATATGGAGGCGGCGAAGGACAGCATCAGCCAAGTGATGCTGGACCGTCTGGCGCTCACCGAGAGCCGCATTGCGGCGATGGCGGAGGGTATCCGTCAGGTGGCGGCGCTGCCTGACCCTGTGGGGCATACCCTGCAGGAGACCCGCCGCGCCGACGGGCTGTGCATTCGCCGCGTGTCGGTGCCCATCGGGGTGGTGGCGATTATCTACGAGAGCCGCCCCAACGTGACCGCCGATGCCGCCGCCTTGGCGGTGAAGAGCGGCAACGTGTGCGTGCTGCGCGGCGGCAAGGAGGCGTACCGCTCCGCCGCCGCTATTGTGACGGCTTTGCGCCGTGGACTGACCGCGGCGGGGTTGGACCCCAATTTGGTTAACCTCATTGAGGATACCACCCGCCAGAGTGCGAACGAATTGATGCGGGCGGATAAATACGTGGACCTGCTCATTCCCCGCGGCGGAGCAGGGCTGATTCGCGCCTGCGTGGAGAATGCCACCGTCCCCTGTATCCAGACGGGTACGGGTATCTGCCACGTGTACGTGGACAAGGCGGCGGATTTGGATATGGCGGTGAACATCTTGGATAACGCCAAGATGAGCCGCCCCTCGGTGTGCAACGCCTGCGAGGTGTGTCTGGTGCATCGGGATATCGCCGCTGATTTTCTCCCGCGGCTGAAAGCTCGCCTGTGTAATCCTGCCCGTGAGCATATTGCTGAGCTGCGGCTGGACGAAACAGCCGCCGCCGTCATTGACGGCAAGGCGGCGGGCGAGCAGGATTTCGACACGGAATTCCTCGATTATATCCTCGCCGTTAAGGTGGTGGCAGACGTGGAGGAGGCGATCTCCCACATCGCCGCCCATTCCACCCACCACAGCGAGGCGATTGTCACCGCCGATCCTGCGGCGGCGGACCGCTTTACGGCGGCGGTGGACAGTGCGGCGGTGTACGTCAACGCCTCCACCCGTTTCACCGACGGCGGCGAGTTCGGTCTGGGGTGCGAGATGGGCATCTCCACCCAGAAGCTCCACGCCCGCGGACCGATGGGTCTGGCGGAATTGACCACCTACAAGTATGTGATTACCGGAGAGGGGCATACGCGATGAAAAAGGGCAAAGAACTGTTGTGGTTTTTGCTGCCCTTCGTACTGCTGAATGTGTGGTCAATTGTCGGACCTGTTTTAATGATTTGGACATCCGGTGATCCGCTACCCCAATTCGTCGGCGTTGGACACTACCTGTACCTGATGCTAAATGACCCGCTGGTTTTGCAGGTAACGGTTAGCACTCTGCTGGGAAGCTGGCTGGCAGCTGCCGTGCTTGGTGCGGCGTTGGGTGGTCTTGTGCTATTGTTACGGCGGTGGATTCCTCTGTTTCGTACTTGGTGGTATGTGGCGATATTCGCCTTGGCTGCCTTGACTATGTTGGGAATATGGGTCGCACAGATGCGGTTATTTCCCTCTTTCAATAACTGGACATATTTTCTGCAGACAGGTAATATCGCCGCCTTCTTCGTGTGGCTGGTGGAGTTGATATGGACGGCTGTGAAAAAGCCGAAACAGGAGGTCGAAACGGAATGAAAATCGGATTTATCGGCATCGGTAATATGGGCGGGGCGCTGGCCACCGCCGCCGCCAAGGCGGTGGGAGGCGACAGCCTGCTGCTGACCGATCTGTGCACGGAGAAGCTGGTGGGGCTGGCGGCAGCTCTGGGCGCCACCGCCACCGATACCGCCACCCTGGTGGCGCAGAGCGATTATATTTTCTTGGGGGTCAAGCCTCAGGTGCTGGAGCGGGTGCTCACCGACCTGCGCCCTGCCTTGGCGAATCGGGTGGTGCCGCCGGTGTTTATCACCATGGCGGCAGGCGTGCCGATGGAGTCGGTGCGCCGTTGGGTCGGCGGCTGTGAGGGCTACTGCCCCATTATCCGCATTATGCCTAATACCCCCGTGGCGGTGGGCTCCGGTATGGTGCTGTATGCGCTGTCTGCGGAGGTTACGGCGGGGCAGAAGGCGGACTTCTGTCGTATTCTGTCCGCCGCCGGCAAGCTCAGCGAGATGCCGGAGAAGCTCATCGACGCCGGCACCGCGGTGTCCGGCTGCGGTCCCGCCTTTGCGGCTTTGTTTATCGAGGCGCTGGCGGACGGCGGCGTGGAGTGCGGTCTGCCCCGTGGGCAGGCGCTGGAATTGGCCGTGCAGACGGTGCTGGGCACCGCCCGCCAGCTGCAGGCCACCGAGAGCCACCCCGCCGCCCTCAAGGACGCGGTGTGCTCCCCCGGCGGCTCCACCATTGCGGGCGTTCACGCGCTGGAGGCGGGCGGTTTCCGCTCGCTGGCGATGGACGCCGTCTCCGCCGCCTACGAGCGGACGCAGGAGTTAGCGAAATAACACAAAAACAGCGGAGAGAACGAACCGTTCTCTCCGCTGTTTTTATATCTTCGCCTCGACCCGATAAATCGGCAAGCCTTGGTCGATGAATTTCTGCTCGTACTCGGTGACGATGTTGCCCTCGATGCCGTCGGTGTGGAGGTCCAGCGACACCGCCGTCAGGGTGTAGCCGCTCCCCGACAGGCTCTCCAGCGAGTATTGGAAGAACTCCCGCCCGTCGGTCTTTTGCACCAGGGAGGCGCCCTGCGCCAACAGCCCCTTATACATCTCCAGAAAATGGGGGTGGGTCAGCCGATGGGTGGCCTGCCGCTTTTTGGGGTAGGGGGTGGAGAAGTTGAGGTACAGCCGCTCCACACAACCGGCAGGAATAAAGCGGGGCAGATACTCCGCGTCCCCCCATAGAAAATGGACATTGGTCAGTCCCCGCTCCTGCGCTGCCTCACAGGCGGTCACCAGCACGTTGGCATACTTTTCCACCGCCAGAAAATTTTTATCGGGATTCTGTGCCGCCAATTGGCAAATAAAGCCACCCTTGCCGCAGCCGATTTCCAATTCCACAGGGTTGTTATTGCCGAAAATCGCCGATAAATTCAGGGTGTGCACCTCGTCGGTGTGGTCAAAGCGGACGCTTTCCACCTGCATGTCGGTGAACAGATTTTCACAGTCTGCCAGCCGTTCATTCAGGTGCTTTTTTCGCCGCATTCGCATAGTTTTTCGCTCCTTTTGCAAATTATACTGGTAATTTGCCGCAATATGTGTTACAATACATAAAAGGTGGGTCTATTCGCCCAACTGAATCACCAGCTGGGTTCCCGCGCGGCGCATCTGCGCGCCGCCGGTGAGCACCGACAGGTTGGTGCGGTACAGCAAAGAGGGGT
The DNA here is from genome assembly GCA_017440755.1 of Clostridia bacterium. Taxonomy (GTDB): domain Bacteria; phylum Bacillota; class Clostridia; order Oscillospirales; family Acutalibacteraceae; genus UBA5905. Next base: position 40,153 of record JAFSGP010000015.1, read on the forward strand.
CCGTGAGGAATTGCTCCTTGATTTGCTCCGCCTGCCACTTGTCCACCACGTACATCGTGACGCTCAGCAGGGTCCGCTTGCCGTCCATCACGGAACAGGTGACCCGATAGCCGCCCTCTTCGGCGGGTTGGATATCCACTTTATTATCCTTTTCGATCTGACGGCGGCGCAGCAGGAGCAGCGCGGATTTCACCGACCGCTCCCGCAGGGTATAGGGAATGCGGGTGGCCAGCGACTCGCCGATCTGCCCACCGGTGATGGTGGTGGCGAGCATACGGTCCTCCCCCTGCACCAGATGCTGCAGGCGCAGCAGCTCCTCAATGGCCTCTTCGGTATCAAAATAGTTGGCCATTCCCCCGCCCACGATGATCTCGGTCACCTGATCGCGGTGAATGGGTTGCCCCGCAGAATGGAGCATGTAGCACAGCAGGATTTTAATCTCCTGTGCGGTGGTCAGTCCGCCCGGCTCCACACCGGCGGTGAATGCATCAGACATAGCGATACTCCTTTGGTAATATCTAATGGGTGTATTATACACCATATTTCTGCAAAAGAAAAGACGTTGCGAGAGTTTTTATAAAACTTTTTCTCGCGTCAGGAGGGTCTATTTTATGAAGACGTTGTGTAAGATTTTAGTATTGTGTTTGCTTTGTGCGGTTCTTTTCTGCGGCTGTAATGATAAGCCTGCCGAGAGTGAGCCAGATTACAGCGCCCTGATTTTGCCGCCGGTGGACCTGTCCATTGTCGACTGCATCACCGCAGAGGAGCTGACCGCCATTATGGGCAGTCCAATGCAGCTGCTGGGCGTGTTCGAGGATAATTCCCAGGCGGTGTTCACCTCGGAGGACGGGAGACACGTGGCGACGGTGAATATGAAGAATCAGACGTCTGCGGGCTTTGAGGCAGAGAAGAACGCCTCGCTGTTTTCCACCACGTTGCAGGACGGCGTAGGGGAAATGGCGTATTGGTGCGAGGATACGGAGACGGATAACGTCTGGCTGGAGTTTTACAGCGGCGGTTATGCGGTAACGGTGGGGGTAACCTGTCCCGAAACCGACGACCAGGCGCACAGCACGTATATTAAGCAGATTGCGGAGAAAATCCTCGGCAAGCTGCCTACTGATACACAGAATTAATCATTTCACGTTAGGCAGGGATGGATGAATGAACGACGGGCTTTCCTTTATGCGGGAACGCACCTGGGCGCAGGTTGATATGGATGCCATCTGCCACAATTATCATACGATACGCCGTCAACTGCGACCGGACGTCAAGCTGTGCTGCGTGGTTAAGGCCAATGCCTACGGTCACGGGGTCAGTCGGCTGGCGCCGCTGTATCGGGAGTTGGGGGCGGATTGGTTTGCCGTCTCCAACATTCAGGAGGCTATGCAGCTGCGGCGGTGTGGCATTACGGGTCCCGTATTGATTCTGGGATATACCCCGCCTGTCTGTGCCGCCCAGTTGGCGGAGAATGCTTTGTCCCAATGCGTGTACTCTGCGGAGTATGGTCACCAGTTGTCTGCCTGCGCGGCGGCAGCGGGGGTCACGGTAAAGATACATATTAAGGTGGATACCGGTATGGGCCGTATCGGTTTCGTTTGCCCCGATGGGGACGTGACCGAGATAGCCACCACCTGCCGTCTGGCAGGGCTGTTGCCGGAGGGCATTTTCACCCACTTTGCCTCGGCGGACGAGGGGGAGGCAGGGGACGCTTTCTCCGAGGAGCAGTATGCCGCCTTTATGACGGTGGTGGATAATCTGTCCGCCTGCGGCATTGCATTTGCGCTCCGCCATTGTGCCAACAGCGCGGCGCTGGCGGATTACCCCGCCTATCAGCTGGATATGGTGCGGGCAGGCATCGTGCTGTACGGGCTACCCCCTTCGGATCAGCTGCGCTGCGCCTTGGATTTGCAGCCCGCCATGTCCCTCCACTCGGTGATATCTCACGTCAAGACGGTGCCGGCGGGCACACCGCTTAGTTATGGTCGCACCTTCGTTACCCCCGCCGAGATGCGGGTTGCTACCGTTCCTATCGGCTATGCCGACGGCTACTGGCGACATAACGGTGCCGCAGGCGCATCGCTGACGGTGGCGGGACGTCGTGCGCCGATTGTGGGGCGGGTGTGTATGGACCAGCTGCTGATTGACGTTACCCATTTACCCGCCGTGCACATCGGCGACAGGGTGGTGGTGTTCGGCACCGCGCCTGCCCTTACGGCACAGGAGCTGGCGGCACTGAATGACACCATCGGCTATGAGGTGGTGTGCGGCGTCGGGGAGCGGGTCCCCCGTCTGTATACCCGCGGCGGTGAGGTCGTGGACGTGTTGGATAATATCTTGGAATAAAACAGGATAAGGAGATAAAACGTATGAAAATCGCTGTAGCAGGAACCGGTTACGTGGGTCTTTCCATTGCTGTACTGCTGGCGCAGCACCATGAAGTGACGGCAGTGGATATCATACCCGAAAAAGTGGAACAGATTAACGCGCGCAAATCTCCCATTCAGGACGACTATATTGAACGGTATTTGGCGGAGAAGGAGCTGAACCTGACCGCCACCTTGGACGGGGCTACCGCCTATGCGGACGCGGATTTCGTGGTGATTGCCGCCCCCACCAACTACGACAGCAAGAAGAACTATTTCGACACCTCGGCGGTGGAGACGGTCATTGATTTGGTGATGCAGGTGAACCCCAACGCCATTATGGTGATTAAATCCACCATTCCTGTGGGGTATACGCAGTCTATCCGCGAGAAGACGGGCAGTAAGAACATTCTTTTCAGCCCCGAATTTCTGCGTGAGTCCAAGGCGCTGTATGATAACCTGTATCCCTCCCGTATTATTGTGGGCACCGACCCGGAAGATGCCCGCCTGACCGAGGCAGCGCACACCTTTGCTGCTCTGTTGCAGGAGGGGGCGCTGAAGGAGAACATCGCCACTCTGTTCATGGGCTTTACCGAGGCAGAGGCGGTGAAGCTGTTCGCCAACACCTATCTGGCGCTGCGGGTGAGCTATTTTAACGAGCTGGATACCTACGCGGAGATGAAAGGGCTGTCCACGCGGGACATTATCGAGGGCGTCTGCCTCGACCCCCGTATCGGCGACCACTACAACAACCCCAGCTGCGGCTACGGCGGCTACTGCCTGCCGAAGGATACCAAGCAGCTGCTGGCCAACTACATGGACGTGCCTCAGAATATGATGACCGCCATTGTGGAGAGCAACCGCACCCGAAAGGACTTTATTGCGGAGCAGCTGTTGCATATTGCGGGGTACTACGACGGCTACAACCGAGGGGATTATTCCGCCGGCGAGTTCAAGCAGTGTGTCATTGGTGTCTACCGCCTGACGATGAAGAGCAACAGTGACAACTTCCGCCAGAGCTCCATTCAGGGTGTGATGAAGCGTATCAAGGCAAAGGGCGCCACCGTTATCGTGTACGAGCCTACCTTAGAGGACGGCAGCACCTTCTTTGGCAGTAAGGTGGTCAATGATTTGGCGGAGTTTAAGCGGCTCAGCCACGCCATTATTGCCAACCGCTACGACCCCTGTCTGGACGACGTGGAGGACAAGGTGTACACCCGCGATATTTACCATCGAGATTAAAGGAAAACGAGGCATCGTCACGATGCCTCGTTTTTGCGTAGGGAACGGAGATGGCACAGACCACAATCGGCATTCGCAGGGGCGATTCACGAATCGCCCGCGGACAGTCGGGGACGCCTGTCCCTACGTTTCGGGGTGGGTGCAACTTGCGAGACGGGACGGGAAACCCGTCCCCTACGGATTACACAAATCAAAAATCCTATCGTAGGGGAGGGGCTTGCCCCTCCCGTTTCGGGCGAACGGTCTGCACAAGCCGCAAACTGTAGGGGCGGGCGTCCCGACCGCCCGTTATCACAAAGATTTCTCATCGTTGCATTTTTTACATAAGTATGGTAAACTATAATGGTACGCATAGGCTATGACGGAGAAACGGAGAGGAAATAGCTATGACGCAGACGATCGGAGTTTTGGGCGCCGGCACCTGGGGTATGGCGCTGGCGCGAATGCTGGCGGTGCAGGGGCATCGGGTGACGGTGTGGTCGGCACTGCCCCACGAGGTAGACCAGCTGGCGGCGGAACGGGTACACCCCAACCTGCCGGATATGGTGATTCCCGCGGATATTATTTTTACCAAGAACATAGAGGAGGTCTGTCGCGGTCAGGCGGTGCTGGTGTTTGCGGTGCCGTCCCCCTACGTGCGGGCTACGGCGGCGGCAGCCCGCCCCTTTATCCCTGACGGACAGATTATCGTGGACGTGGCCAAGGGCATCGAGGCGGACACCCTCTATACCATGACCGAGGTCATTCGGGACGAACTGCAGCGGGACGGCGGCTGTCGGAACGTGAAATTGGTAGCGCTATCGGGTCCCACCCACGCGGAGGAGGTAGCCCGCGACCTACCTACCACCATTGTTTCCGCCGCCACCGACCTGTCGGTGGCACAGACGGTGCAGAGCCTGTTTATGAACACCTGTATGCGTGTGTACACCAACGTGGACATACTGGGCGTAGAGCTGTGCGGCGCGGTGAAGAACATTCTCGCACTGGCGGCGGGTATTTCCGTCGGTCTCGGCTATGGCGACAACGCCAAGGCCGCTATCATCACCCGCGGTATGGCGGAGTTGACCCGCTTAGGGCTGGCAATGGGCTGTATGGAGCAGACTTTTTCGGGTCTGGCAGGTATGGGTGACCTCATCGTTACCGCCACCAGCCGTCACAGCCGCAACAACCGCTGCGGTCAGCTCATTGGTAGCGGGGTAAGACCTGCCGATGCCATTGCTGCCGTGGGCATGGTGGTGGAGGGAATCCACGCCATTCCCGCCGCACTTAAATTAGCGCGCCGCTACGGGGTGGAGATGCCCATTGTGGAGGCGGTGGACAGCGTGGTGAGCGGCGGTGCCGACCCGGCCGAGGCGGTGCGGGAGCTGATGAGCCGCGGCGCTAAGGACGAGCTGACCACCACCCCGTATGACGTGAATTTTGAGAATAACCACCTGTGTGATGGGAGAAGAAACGGTATGAAACGAGTGATTACCTACGGCACCTTTGACCTGTTGCATTACGGGCACATCAACCTGCTCCGTCGTGCCAGAGCCTTGGGGGACTATCTGGTGGTGGCGCTGTCCACCGACGAGTTCAACAGGGACGAGAAAAATAAGACCTGCTATTTCACCTACGAGCAGCGCAAGATGCTGCTGGAGGCAATGCGATACGTGGATTTGGTGATTCCCGAGAGCGATTGGGACCAAAAGCGGCGGGACGTCCATGAGTACCACATCGACACCTTTGTAATGGGGGACGATTGGAAGGGTAAATTCGATTTCCTCAAGGAGGAGGGAGTCGAGGTGGTGTATCTGCCCCGCACACCGGAGGTCAGCACCACCGAAATCAAGCAGGATTTAGCAAAGTGAGGAAGTGTAGCTATGTTTGAGGCGAAGCGAATAAAGGACGAGTGCGTGGCGTGGATACGGCAGTTCTTTGCAGAGAACGGGCCCGACTGCAACGCGGTGGTGGGCATCTCCGGCGGCAAGGATAGCTCCGTGGTGGCGGCTCTGTGCGTGGAGGCACTGGGGCGGGACCGCGTTATCGGCGTGCTGATGCCCTGCGGCGAGCAGGCGGACATCGACTGCTCGCAGAAGCTGGTGGACCATCTGGGTATCCGCCACTACACGGTGAACGTGCAGGCGGCGGTGGAGGGGCTGAAGGCGGCGATGCCTGCGGACCTGCCTCTGTCTGCTCAGAGCATCACCAACCTGCCGCCCCGTATCCGTATGTCCGCGCTGTACGCGGTATCCCAGAGCTGCAACGGGCGGGTGGCGAACACCTGCAACCTGTCGGAGGACTGGGTGGGCTATTCCACCCGCTACGGCGATGCGGCGGGGGATTTCAGCCCCCTGAGCCGTCTGACGGTGGCAGAGGTCAAGGAGATTGGTCACCTGTTGGGGCTGCCCTACGATTTGGTGGAGAAAACCCCCATCGACGGGCTGTGTGGCAAGACGGACGAGGAGAATTTAGGCTTCACCTACGCCGAGCTGGACCGCTATATCCGCACCGGCGTCATGGAGGACGAGGCAAAAAAAGCCCGCATCGACCGCCTGCACCGCATCAACCAATTCAAATTAGAGCTGATGCCGGTATTCGAGCCGAAGCTGTGATACAAAAAACTTCCCTTTTGGGAAGTTTTTTGTTGTTTACAGGGCTTTTTTGTGGTATAGTTTACACATAGTCTTTAGTGGGAGGTTTGGTACGGATGAAACACGCACACGCGATAAGCAAAAAAGCCGTCACCATCGGCGTGGGCGTGGCGACAGGCTGTGCGCTGCTGCTGGCGGTGCTGTGGCTGTGTCTTGTCCGTTTGGCACCGACGGAGCAACCGACGGATGCCTCCTCTGCCGTGTGGGAGGATACAACCACCGCCGAGACCACCACGACCACTACAGAGGCGGAAACCACCACCGCCGACACCACGGAGGAGTCCACCACCACGACCACGGCCATCACCACCACGACCACCAAGCGCAAGGTGGTGCTGGAGGTCACCTCCCATCCCAACAAGGATATCACCGTCACCGAGTCTGCCACCGTATTTACCGGCACCTCCGACCCCACACAGCCGTTGCTCATCAACGGCAAGGCGGTGGAGCGGGAGCCTGACGGCGCTTTTTCGGTGGAATTCCCGCTGACACCGGGTGCGAATTATTTTACCTTTTCCCACAAGGGGAAGGAGGCCACCTACATAGTCCGCTATAACTTTGTGATCATTCAGTCCTTTTCGCCCTCCGGCTCCCCACGGTACAAGAGCGGCTCCACTATGAGCGTGGTCGTTACCGCCCGCAAGGGCAGTACGGTAAAAGCCACCTTCCGCGGGCAGACGGTGACCCTGACACAGGTTGCCGCCCAGCAGGACAGCGAGCAGGCGGTGGAGAGCCGCACCTTCGTCACCTATGTGGGTAGCTTCGCCCTGCCGAAGGACAACGTCACCGACCTGTCGCTGGGTGCGGTGAGCATCACCGCCACCTGCGACGGAAAGACCGCCACCCGTACGTCGGGGAACATCGTATGCGAAAAGGCGGCGCTGGAGCCGATCGCGGAGATCATCACCTATTCGGCGGAGACCTTTAACGGTAACACCGCCGACGATGCCTCCCGCCCCACCAACAACTACCTGCCACAGGGTACGGTGGACTACGTGGTGGGTCGCACCTATTACGAGGATAAGGAATACCTCAACCTGCGTTGCGGGCGACGGGTCTACGTGACCAAAAAGAACGAGCCTGGCAACAATGTGGTGCAGGTGACCAAGCAATATGCGGGCACCTTGCCCGACACCAACCGCCTGTCGGTGGCGGGGGTGGAGATGGACCCCCGTTTGACCACCGTCACCCTCAACACCCAATGGAAAGCACCGTTTTTGCTGGATCTACTCCCCCAGACCTATACGGATGCGGTGCATCAGAACTATACCGTCAGCGATGTGACCTGCGCGTATGTGGAGATCAAATTCTGCTATGCTTCTGCCCTTACGGGCGACCTCACTTTTCCGAAAAATCACCCCGTTTTTACCCGTGCAGAGATCAAAAAGGGAACGGATAGCTGCACCCTGCGGTTGTATCTCAAAAAGACGGGCGGTTTTTACGGCTGGGACGCCTTTTACAATGCCAAGGGACAGCTGGTGTTTCAGTTTTTGCATCCGGCACAGGTGAAGCCCGCCAAAAACGCCTACGGAGCGGACCTGAGCGGGGTGAAGATTCTGCTGGATGTGGGACACGGCGGTGCCAGCTGCGGCGCGGTGGGTCTGGATAACGCCCGCCCCGAGGCGGAGCGCAACCTGTATCTGGCAGGACTGCTCAAAAAGGAGCTGGAAAGCATCGGTGCCACCGTTATCCTCAACCGCACCGACAACAGCACCGTATTGGCGGATACCCGCTGCCAGCAACTCAAAAAGCTGAAGCCGGACCTCTGCATTGCCATTCACCACGACGCCAACGGGTCCGCCATCGCCAACGGATTTGGGTCTTTCTATTCCACCCTGTTTTCCCGTGAAGCCGCACGGTATATCTACGAGGAAACGATGAAAACGGGCATTTACAACGGGTCGGCGGCGGGTAACCGCAACCGCCTGGACTGGCACTATTATTTCGTTGCCCGTATGTCGGATTGTCCTGTGGTGCTGACGGAGAATGGGTTTATGACCAGCGCGCTGGACCATAAGGGGATTATGAGCGACACCGTCAACTGGCAAAAGGCACAGGCGATCACCCGTGGTGTGGCGAAGTATTTTCTGTCCATTCGGCTGAAGGACGCTCCCGTGTTTACAACCACCACCGAAAAGACGACGAAAACCACCATCGAAAAGACGACCGCAACCACTACACAGAAAACGGTGACTACCACCAAGACCACCACCACGGTGACCGCCTTGCCGCCTGCTACGACGCAGAACACCACGCACACCACGGCTGCGACTACCTCCGCAACCACCGTTTCCACCACGGCGGAAACCACGAGCACGGAGAGCACCACCGTACCCACGATGGATACAGACACCACGGCGGCGGATACCACCCAAACGGAGACCCTCACCACGGGCGGCACCACCGCAGAAACAAGCGAAACGACGGATAGCACCACCGTGGAAACAAGCGTCACCGAAACCGACAGCACCACCCAAGAGACCACCACCGAAACCGCTCCGCCGACGCAAACGGATACACTACAATAATAAAAGAGCCGCTGTGCATACGCACAGCGGCTCTTTTTGCGGTTTTAATTACTTCATCGCTTCCATAGACTGGGTGAGCAGTGCCAGTTTCTCCTGCATCTGCGCAGCCTGTTCGCGGGCACCATTGACAACCGCCTCGGGCGCCTTGTCGGTGAATGCCTTGTTGTTCAGGCGCGCCAGCACGCCGTCCAGCTGCTTCTGCACATTGGCATACTCCTTTTCCAGACGGGCCAGCTCCGCGGCCTTGTCCACCAGAGCGTCCAGCGGGATTTTCACCGTGGCGGCGGCGGTGACGATGCTCACCGCACCGGGTACGTCAAAGCTCTCGCCCACCTGCACCTCGGCGGCGGAAGCCAACCGCTGCAGGAAGGGAATACCTGCCGTAAAGGTGTCCGCAAAGGCGGTCTCGATGTACAGGTCCGCCTTTTTGGAGGGGGGCACGTTCATCTCAGCGCGGCGGTTACGAATGCCGCGGATAGCCTCCATGATGCGCTCCATCTCTTTCTCCTCGGCGGGGAAGGCATAGGCGGCATCGTAGACAGGCCAAGGAGAAACCATCAGGCTGTCGCCCTCGTGGGGCAGAGCCTGCCAGATTTCCTCGGTGATGAAGGGCATAAAGGGATGCAGCAGGTGCAGCATACCGTTCATCACGTATAGCAGTACGCGGCGGGCGCTGTCCGCGCCCTCGCCCTGCAGACGGGACTTGCACAGTTCGATGTACCAGTCGCAGTAGGTATCCCAGATAAAGTCGTACAGTTTGCTGACGGCGATACCCAGCTCGAACTTCTCCAGATTGTCGGTGACTGCCTGAGTCAGCTCGTTGAAGCGGGACAGCACCCACTTATCCTCCAGCGTCAGCTCCGCGGGCAGGGTGAGCGCCACCTCGTGCCCCTCTAAGTTCATCCGCAGGAAGCGGGCGGCGTTCCACAGCTTGTTGGCAAAGTTGCGGGAGGCCTCCACCTTGTCGGTCATATAGCGCATATCGTTACCGGGGCTGTTACCCGTCGCCAGCATAAAGCGCAGAGCATCGGCACCGTACTTTTCGATTTCCTCCAAGGGGTCCACGCCGTTGCCCAAGGACTTGGACATCTTGCGACCTTGGCTGTCACGGACCAAGCCGTGAATCAGCACCGTCTTGAAGGGGCTCTTGCCGGTGTAAGCTAAGCCCGAGAAAATCATACGGCTTACCCAGAAGCCGATGATGTCGTAGCCGGTCACCAGCGTGTCGGTGGGATAGAAGTAGTCCAGCTCCTCCGTCTTGTCGGGCCAACCCAGAGTGGAGAAGGGCCACAGAGCCGAGGAGAACCAAGTATCCAGTGTATCGCTGTCCTGGGTCAGATGGACACTGCCGCACTTGGGGCAGACGGCGGGCGCCTCTTTGGCCACCACCGTCTCGCCGCAGTCGTCGCAGTAGAAGGCGGGGATACGGTGCCCCCACCACAGCTGACGGGAGATACACCAGTCGCGGGTGGCGCGCATCCAGTTGAGGTAGTTCTTGGTGAAGCGCTCGGGGACGAAGGTGATTTCTCCCTTCTCCACCGCCTCGATGGCGGGACCCGCCAGCGGCTCCATCTTAACGAACCACTGCTTGGACACCATCGGCTCGATGACCTGATGGCAACGGTAGCAGGTACCCACGTCGTGCTTCAGGTCCTCGGTCTCCTTGAGATAGCCGCCCGCCTCCAAGTCCACAAGGATAGCCTTGCGTGCCTCCAGAGCGGTCATGCCGGCATACTTGCCGCAGTCCAGTACAGCCGGCTCGTCCGCCGCTGCCTTGCGGTCGGCGATGTACTCGTCTGCCGCCGCCTTGTCCGCGGCGCCGGTCATATGTCCGTCGTAAGTAAACACACGAATCATCGGCAGGTCGTGGCGACGTCCCACCTCAAAGTCGTTGGGGTCGTGGGCGGGGGTAATCTTCACCACGCCGGTACCCTTGGTCATATCCGCGTGCTCGTCGCACACGATGGGAATCTCTTTGTTCAGCAACGGCAGAATCACGTGGCAGCCGTGAAGGTGCTTGTACCGCTCGTCCTCCGCGTTAATCGCCACGGCGGTATCGCCCAGCATGGTCTCGGGGCGGGTGGTGGCCAACTCCAGCTGCTCGCCCGTCTCTTTCACGGTGTACAGCAGGTGCCAGAAGTGACCGTCCTTCTCCTCGTACTCCACCTCCGCGTCGGAAATCGAGGTGTTGCAGGTGGGACACCAGTTGACCATACGGTTGCCGCGGTAGATGAGACCCTGCTCATACAGGCGAATGAAAACCTCCTTCACCGCCGCAGAACAGCCCTCGTCCATGGTGAAGCGCTCCCGCTCCCAGTCACAGCTGGAGCCGATGGTTTTCAGCTGGCTGACGATGCGGTTGCCGTACTTTTCTTTCCATGCCCAGGCGCGCTCCAAGAAGCCCTCGCGACCCAGCATCTCCTTGGTCAGACCCTCTTCCCGCATGGCCTCCACCACCTTCGCCTCGGTGGCGATGGAGGCGTGGTCGGTGCCGGGCATCCACAGGGCCTCATAGCCCTGCATACGCCGCCAGCGGATGAGGATATCCTGCAGGGTATTATCCAGCGCATGACCCATATGCAGCTGTCCCGTGATGTTGGGGGGCGGCATCATAATGGTGTAGGGCTTTTTCGCCTTGCCGTCCGCGTCCTTGGCGTTGGCGGTGGCGTGGAAATACCCGCCGTCCACCCAAAATTGATAGGTGCGCTTTTCCACCTCGCGGGGGTCGTACACCTTTGCTAAATCCTTGCTCTGTGCCATAGTGTTACTCGTTCCTTTCACGGGTTATTAGTGGATAGCGCTGCCGGGGGTCATTCGGTCCACAAACAGCACCTTGACGTCCTCTTCGCCGTCGGCGGTGTGGTCGGTGGCGGCCAGAATCATGCCCTGGCTCTCCACCCCGCACAGCACGGCGGGCTTCAGATTGGCGACCAGCACCACGCGGCGACCGATGAGGTCGTCGGGCTGATACCACTTGGCGATGCCGGAGGCAACGGTGCGGGGGGTATCGGTGCCGTCGTTAAGGGTAAGCTTCAGCAGCTTCTTCGCCTTCTTAATGGGCTCGCAGGCGGTAATTTCCGCCACCCGCAGGTCCACCTTGAAGAAGTCGTCAATGGTAATCTCCGGCAGGAAGACGATGCCTTCCTTTCCCTCCTCCGCCTCAGCGGCGGCCTTCGCCTCTAACTCGGCGGCAATCTCTGCCAGCACCTTTTCGGTGTCCAGACGGGCGAAGAGGGGGGTGGGGGTACCCACGGAGTAGCTGTCCGCGGCGCCGAACTTGGCGGCGTCCATACCCACGAGGGTATCTGCTACCTGCAGCTGGGCGTGGATAGCGGGACCGGTGGCGGGCATAAAGGGGGTCAGCAGGATACCCAACACGCGAATGCAGTCGAGGAGGTTGTACAGCACCGCCTCCAACTGGGGCTTATTCGCCTCGTCCTTTGCCAGCGCCCAGGGGGTGGTCTCGTCGATATACTTGTTGCACCGCTTAGCCAGATTCATCACCGTCTCGGCGGCGTCGGCGTTGTGCCAGGTGTCCATCTGGGCGATAAACTTCTCTACCGTAGCGGCGCAGGTGTCTGCCAGCTCCTGACCGAGAGCGTCCTGTGCGGCAGGCTTATTCACCGTACCGCCGAAATACTTGTTGGTCATGGCGATGGAGCGGTTGACCAGATTACCCAGCGTGTTCGCCAGATCCGCATTATAGCGGTTAATCACGTTTTCGTAGGTGATGGTGCCGTCCTGAGCAAAGGGAATCTCGGTGAGCAGATAGTACCGCACTGCGTCCACACCAAAGCGCTGTGCCAGCTCGTCGGCGTAGATGACGTTGCCCTTGGACTTGCTCATCTTGTCCTCGCCCGACAGCAGCCAGGGGTGACCCAGCACCTGCTTCGGCAGGGGCTCACCCAGTGCCATCAGAATGATGGGCCAGTAGATGGTGTGGAACCGCACGATATCCTTGCCGATGACGTGCAGGTCGGCGGGCCAGTATTTCTTATACATCTCCGAGGGGGTGTCGGGGTCGTAGCCGCAGCCGGTGATGTAGTTGGTCAGGGCGTCCAGCCACACGTACACCACGTGCTTGTCGTCAAAGTCCACGGGAATACCCCAGGTGAAGGAGGAGCGGGACACGCACAGGTCGTTGAGTCCGGGCTTTAAGAAGTTGTTAATCATCTCGTTGCGGCGGGACTCGGGGGCGAAGAAGTTCGGATTCTCGTTATAATAGTCCAGCAGGCGGTCCTGATACTTGCTCAATTTGAGGAAGTAGGCCTCCTCCTTGGCGTCCACGCAGTCGCGCCCGCAGTCGGGGCACTTGCCGTCCACCAGCTGGCTGGGGGTGAAGAAGCTCTCGCAGGGCACGCAGTATTTGCCCTCGTAGGCCCCCTTGTAGATGTCTCCTTGGTCATACAGTTTGCGGAAAATCTTCTGAATCACCGCCACGTGGTCGGGGTCGGTGGTGCGGATAAAACGGTCGTAGGTGACGTTCATGGAATCCCACACCTCTTTGATGCCGGCGGCGGCGCGGTCCACAAACGCCTGGGGGGAGATACCCTCCTCGTTAGCGTACTGCTCGATCTTCAGACCGTGCTCGTCCGAGCCGGTGAGGAACCGCACGTCAAAGCCCATCATGCGCTTGTAGCGGGCAATCATATCCGCCAGCACGATATCGTAGGTGTTGCCGATATGCGGCTTGCGGCTGGCATAGGCAATGGCGGTTGTGATATAAAATTTCGGTTTTTCCATAGGGTATACCCCTCCTTATGCACATTACAATTTTCTATTCTACTATATATTAACAAAAAAAACAATATTTTTCCGTGGATTTTTTCGGCAGAGGGGCAATTTTTTTGTTTCCGCACAAAAAACTTGATTATTGCATGAAAAAGTGCTATACTGTAAACGCTTATGATGTATAAGTATGTCCGCGGATATGTTTTTTAAAGGGGGAACGGCTGTGAAAGGGGCTTGCTTTTTGCTGGCGCTGTGCTGTCTGCTCACCCTGACGGGTTGCGGGGGGCAGCCGGAGGCTTCCGACCCCGTTTCCCGACCGGACGTTCCCCAGACCGACACCCAACAGGGGCTGACCACCTTTGCGCTGGCTTACAGCTACGAGGACACGCTGGACCCCTTTGCCACCAAGAGCGAGGCAAATTTCTGGCTGGCGGGGCTGTTGTACGATGCTTTGGTGGAGATTGAGGACGGCTTTGTGCCCACACTGTCTCTGGCGGCGGCGGTGGACACCCCCGACCCCACCCACCTGACGGTTTCCTTGCGGTCGGCCGCTTTTTCCGACGGTAGCCCAGTGACACCCGGTGACGTGGTGGCTTCCTTCCGCCGAGCGAAGGAGTCGGTCCATTACCGAGCCTTGCTGGCTAACGTGACGTCTGCCGCCGTAAGCGGTGACGGGGTTGCCTTTACGTTGGCGGCCGCGGACGTAAATGGGCTGGCGGCGCTGTCTTTCCCTGTGGTGAAGGACGGCACCTTCACCGCCGAAGCGGGCAAGGCGCCTGTGGGTAGCGGTCCTTACGTATATGAGCCTACTGCCTCCGGTGCCCGTCTGACGGCACGGGGCGCGGCGACCTATCCTACCGTGATGCTGCGGCATCTGCCGAACTCCATGGCGATGTATTACGCGCTGGCATCGGGGGATATCGCCTACTACTACAGCGATTTAGACACCGGCGAGCTGCCGCAGCGTATCGGCGCCAACGCGGCGGTGGATATGAACGGGCTGGTTTTCTTGGGCGTGAACAGCGCCCGTCCCCGTTTGGGAGATGCCACGGTGCGACGCGCCCTATCGGCGCTGTTGGACCGCGGGGCTATTGCCACCGCTGCCTATTCCGGTTGGGCGACCCCCTCACAGCAGCCCTTTCACCCCACGTGGCAGCCGATGACCGCTCTGTCCCTTGCTTCTCCGTTGCGGGTTTTAGACGGTGCGGTACGTCTGCTGGACGAGGCAGGCTGTTCGGTTGGCTCCGAGGGGAAACGACTGACGCTGGAGCTCCTCTATTGCACCGATAACAGCGACCGCGCCGCCGTGGCGGAGCTTGCCCGCACCCAGATGCTGGGCGGCGGTGTGGAGATAACCACGGTGGGATTGGCGGAGGAGGAGTACCTCGCCCGCCTGCAAAAAGGTGAGTACGACCTGTATTTGGGGGAGATTCGCCTGACTGCTGATATGAGCCTGCGTCCGCTCTTAATGGGCGGTGCCGCCTCCTATGGTGTGCCTGTCGGCGGTGCTGCCGCGGTAGCATACAGCGGCTATCTGCGGGGGGATACCGATTTGGCGGCTTTCCTGCAGACCTTTGCGGCGGACCTGCCGTATATTCCCCTGTGCTGGCGCAGCGGCTTTGCCGCCTACGACCGTCAGCTGACTGTTGTTACCCCTACCGGCTACAATCCGTACAACGGGCTTGCCGGTTGGCAATAAAATCTCCTCTGTCCCGTGACAGAGTTTACAGCGAAAAAAGGAAAGGTGTGTTGAGTATGATTCGCATTGATAATCGTTATGGAACCATTGAGGTCTCTCAGGAATATTTCAACTACCTGGTGGGCAACGCGGTGTCCGCCTGCTACGGCGTAGCGGGCATGGTGCGCAGCGGCCCCCGTCAGGGCCTGCGCTCGGTGCTGTCCCGCCGCGCTTATGCGGACGACGGTGTGCACGTGCGCAGTGACGGCGACCGCCTGGTGGTGGATATCCATATTTCTGTTATTTACGGTATGAATATCGCGGCTATCGCCAAGAGCATCGTGAATAAGGTGCGCTATACCGTGGAGGAAGCCACCGGTCTGACGGTGAAAAAGGTAAACGTGTTTGTGGACGGGATGAAACCCGAATAATTCGCCGTCCGGCGATGTGATGACGGTGGGATTTGTCCTGCTATGAAAAGGAGTGCTTGACTTTGATACAAGGAGTTATGCTGCGGGATGCGATGATTTCCGCGTCCAATGCATTATCCAATGCCAAACAAGAGGTAGATGCTCTTAACGTGTTCCCTGTACCGGACGGCGACACCGGTACCAATATGTCCATGACCATCGGCAATGCCGCCCGCGAGCTGGGTCGGCTGAGCGAGCCCACCGCCACCGAGGTGGCGGACGTGGCGTCTGCGGCGCTGCTGCGCGGTGCTCGCGGCAACTCGGGTGTTATTTTGTCCTTGCTGTTCCGCGGCTTTTCCAAGGGGCTTAAGGGCAAGGAGGCCGCCGACGGTGCCGATTTGGCACAGGCGCTGACTCTGGGTGTGGAGGCCGCCTACAAGGCGGTTATGAAGCCCACCGAGGGCACCATTCTGACCGTTGCCCGCGAGGCGGCAGCGGTGGGTGTTGCCACCGCCGAGACCGACTCCGACCCCATTGTGGTGTGGGAGGCTATCTGCGTGGAGGCAGCCGCTTCTCTGGAGCGTACCCCCGACCTGCTGCCCCAGCTGAAGAAGGCGGGCGTGGTGGACGCCGGCGGACAGGGTCTGCTGATTGTCATGCAGGCAATGCTGGATATCTTCAAGGGCGGCGAAATCGTTGCCGGCGAGAGCAATGTGGCACCTGCCGCCCCTGCGGCGCAGAAGAAGAGCGCCGCCGCTGACTTTGACACGGATATCACCTTTACCTATTGCACCGAGTTCATTGTGGGTCGCGACCCCAAGTGCGACCGCGACCCGCTGGCGCTGCGTGCCTATCTGGAGAGCATCGGCGACTGCGTGGTGGTAGTGGACGATGAGGAGATTATCAAGGTTCACGTACACACCAATAACCCCGGTAAGGCGATGGAAGAGGCGCTGAAATACGGCCAGTTCGAGACCGTCAAGGTGGAGAATATGCGTATCCAGCACGAGAATGCGGGCTGGGTCGAGGAGGAGGATTCCTCCGCTGCCGCGCCTGCGCCGGAGCGTGTGGAGCCGGAGAATGACTACGGCTTTGTGGCGGTGGCCGCAGGCATGGGTCTGCAGTCCCTGTTCCATGACGATTTGGCTTGCGATCAGGTGGTTTCCGGCGGTCAGACCATGAACCCCTCCACCGACGACATTCTCACCGCTATCGAGGCGACCCCCGCCAAGACGGTGTTTGTGCTGCCCAATAACAAGAATATTATCCTCGCCGCGGAGCAGGCGGTGCCGCTGGCAGACCGTCAGGTCTGCGTGCTGCCCACCCGCACCATTCCGCAGGGCATTGCCGCTATGCTGGCCTTCAATCCCGACGCGAACAGCGAGGATAACCTCATCGAGATGCAGAAGGCGGCGGATAACGTGTCCACCGGTTCGGTAACCTTTGCCGCCCGCGACAGCGATTTCGAGGGGCATAAGATTCACGAGGGCGAGATTCTGGCACTGGATAACGGCAAATTGTCCTTTGTGGACACCGAGGTGTCCCACGCCGTACCCAAGCTGGCGAAAACCCTTATCAACGGTCGCCGCGCGGCGGGTAAGGACGTGAACTTCATCACCGTCATTTACGGCGAGGACGTGACCGAGGAGGAGGCAGAGCAGGTGTGCGATGCCATCCGCGCCAAGGCAGGGGATAATGTGGACGTGTCCGCCATCCCCGGCGGTCAGCCTGTGTACTATTATTTCATCTCGGTTGAGTGATGGTGCACACGGCTCGGGACAGTGCTTTCTGAAGAGGGTACACCGTGTGCTCGAGAATGGCTGCGCCATTCTCCCAATTTTGAGCAGAAGAGAACGATAGAACAAACAGCGGAGCGGGTTATCCGCTCCGCTGTCATTATAGGAAGAAGGAAACACAATGAATATCCTGTGCATCGGTGACGTGGTGGGCAGTGTCGGCTGCCGCCATTTACAGGAGAATTTACCCCGCATAAAGCGAGAGCTGGCGGTGGACGTGTGTATCGTCAACGGTGAAAATTCCGCTGACGGCAACGGTATCACCCCCGTGTCCGCAGGATACATTTTCGATGCGGGGGCGGACGTGATTACCGGCGGCAACCACACCTTCCGCCGTCGGGAGTTTTACGACCTGCTGGAGGAGAACGAATATCTGCTCCGCCCCGCTAACCTGCCGGCGGGCACTCCCGGTCGCGGCTGGACCACCGTAGACCGCGGACGGTATCAGGTGACGGTGGTTAATCTGCAGGGCACAGTTTATATGGAAGCGCTTACATCACCCTTTGACGCGTTGGATACCGCCCTCGAGGAGGCGGGCAACCCCACCTTCTGCATCGTGGATTTTCACGCGGAGGCGACGGCGGAGAAAAAGGCGCTGGGCTTTTATGCCGACGGGCGGATATCCGCCCTGTTCGGTACCCACACCCACGTGGCGACGGCGGACGAGCAAATATTGTCCGCCGGCACCGGCTTTATCACCGACGTGGGTATGACCGGTCCCACCCTGTCCTGCTTGGGGGTACGTCCCGAATTGTCTATTGAGAAGATGCGCACCAAACTGCCTGTGCGGTTTGCCATTGCCGACGGTCCTTGCGAGATGGACGGTGTTTTGTTTACGCTGGACGACAAGACGGGTCGCACCACGGCGGTCAAACGAATTCGAGTGTAAGGAGGTCACGCTATGCGTTACGATATTACCAATATCCCCGTTACCGAGGTGTTCGAGGAGGGGGACGGCTGCCCCATCTGCCGCCTGCGCAATAAGCTGGAGGAACGGGCGATTGAGTACATCACCGGCGCCGCCATGATGGAGCCAGACATTCGCATCGAAACCAACAAAAAGGGCTTTTGCCTCACTCACTATCGGCAGATGCTGAAGCAGCGCAACCGCCTGAGCGTGGCGCTGACGCTGGAGACCCGTCTGGACGAGCTGGAAAAGCAGGTGTTCAGCGGTGTGCCGCTGTTTGGCAAGAGCGCCCAAAAGCAGGCGAAGGACGCGGACCGTCGCAGCGGCACCTGCTTTGTGTGTGACCAGCTGGAGGACGCAATGAACAAGATGCTGGCTACCGTCTGCCGCACCTACGAGGGACAGCGGGAGTTCCGCCAGCTGTTCGAGCGGCAGGACTGCCTGTGCCTGCCCCATTTCGCCGATTTGGTGGCAGCGTCTCAGGGGGCGATGAGCAAAAAGGAGCAGCCCTACTTCGCCAAGGCGGCCTCCGAGCTGGCGCACAAGTACCTCACCGAACTGCGGGAGGACGTGCGTCATTTCTGCAAGATGTACGACCACAGCAATGCGGGCAACAACGACTGGGGCAACTCCAAGGACTCCATCGAGCGCGCCATTTGGTTCCTGACCACAAGAGAGCCGTAAGTAAAAAAGACCGCCGATAGGCGGTCTTTTTTATGAAAATCGAATAAAAATTATCGATAATCATTATGCCTTCTGCGAATTGCTTTGCATTGTTTCTTTTGCTATAATGGAAGCCAACAAGGGGGGGGAGTGGCATGAGAAATAGGTGGAAAGCAATTCTTTGGGTAGCAGGCACCATAACCCTGTGCTTTGTGCTGCTTTTGCCGGTGTTGTTTTGGTATTCTCTGTTTCATACAGAGGTGCATACATATGACAGCCTCACGCCGGGACAGCAGACGGCACTGGAGGAACTGGTTGGTTTTACTTTTCCAAAGGATATGACGAATATAACCTGTGTATTCAGCCAGCATTGGGACGGCGCTGTGCTGGAACTGGAGGCGCCCTATTCCCACGCCGCTTTCGCGGCGTATGTCGGGCTTGCAGATGTGGACGCACAGAGGGAGATCGATTGCGATGCATTTGGCAGTTTTACACCGCCGGGGGCGGCAATAACCGCTTCTTTTGAAACCGTGTCGCGGTTAGATAAGGCAGCAACCAACGGTGAATATATCTATTTTGTCGCATACGATGATAACTTAGACTATGCGACATTTTTGAAAGCGGAATAACGAAAAAACAGGGCACCTTCCACACGGAAGGTGCCCTGGCAGCATCAATGCTTCTTCATTCACTTCTCGTCCGGTACGTATTCGATGATATCCCCCGGCTGGCAGTCCAGCGCCTTGCAGATGGCATCTAAGGTGGAGAACCGTACCGCTTTTGCCCGATTATTCTTGAGAATGGATAGGTTGGCAAGGGTGATGCCTACCTTGTCGGACAGCTCGGTCAGCCCCATTTTTCGTTTTGCCATCATCACGTCCAGATTAATCATAATCCCCATAGGCAACCCTCACCTCCTTAGATAGTCATATCGTTTTCTTCTTTGTAGCGGTTGGCTTGGCAGAAAATCTCCGCCAGCACCAGCAGCAAACAGCCGCCCAGCACCATGACCACAAACAGAAACGCCATGAAGAACTTGGACACCCACGGCATCGTCAGCAGATAGAAAGCGCCCAGCACCAGTATCTCCACCGCGGCGGTACGCAGACGGCGCACCGTATCGGCGGAAAACACGTTGCCGCAAATCACGTTGCGCAGCATGCCTCGCGCCTGCCACAGGATAAGCTCACTCATTACGCCCGAGTAGGCGAGCACCACCAGATACTTTACGTACATTCCCTCGGGGTCGTCGGGGGTGCGTTCCGTAATCCACGTGATGCTCCACGGCAGGGTGAGCAGCAGCCCCAAAACGGCTATCATCAGAAATACCAGCCCCCCCTGTAAAACACGGGGGAAATTACGGCTTTTACAAAAACGCATGGCAATTCCTCCTACCGATGCCTGATTGTTTTTCGGTAACAGTATACTGTTTTTCGATAATTTTGTCAATAGGGGTTTGTTGACCGTTTTATTCACGGAAAATTTACCCTTTCGGCAGTTGTAAGTTCCGGAAAAGTGTGCTATACTATTTAGGATAGTGTATTTTTCGGGATATTCCCGTGTATAAACCGACAGAAAGGGTTGAATGACCTATGTCATTTCTCAAAAAACTATTCGGCGACTACAGCGCGAAGGAAGTCAAGCGCGTGCAGCCGTTGTGCAATAAGGTGCTGGCGCTGGAGGAGACCTACGCTGCCATGGACGAGGCGCAGCTGCGTGCCCAGACGGGTGCGCTGCGGGACCGCCTCGCCGCAGGGGAGAGCTTGGACGATATTCTGCCGGACGCCTTTGCGGTGTGCCGCGAAGCGTCCTGGCGCGTGCTGGGAATGAAGCATTTCCCCGTGCAGATTATCGGTGGTATCATTCTGCATCAGGGACGCATCGCCGAGATGCGCACCGGTGAAGGTAAAACTCTGGTGGCGACCTTGCCCGCGTACCTGAATGCTCTCACCGGCAAGGGCGTGCACATCGTCACCGTCAACGACTATCTGGCTCGCCGCGACAGCGAGTGGATGGGCAAGGTGTACCGCTATCTGGGGCTGACGGTGGGTCTTATCTGCCACGACCTGAGCAAGGAGGAGCGCCGCGCCGCCTATGCGGCCGATATCACCTACGGCACCAACAACGAGTTGGGCTTTGACTACCTGCGTGACAATATGGTGGTCCGCCGGCAGGATAAGGTGCAGCGGGGACACCATTTCGCCATTGTGGACGAGGTGGACTCCATTCTTATCGACGAGGCTCGCACCCCCCTTATTATTTCGGGACAGGGGGATAAGTCCACCGAGCTGTACGGCGCGGCGGACGCCTTCGCCCGTGGGCTGAAGGTCCACCGCATCAAGGAGATGGACACCAAGGAGGAGCAGGACACCGTCGACGGGGATTACATCGTGGACGAAAAGGCGCGGACCGCCACCCTGACCCGCTCGGGCGTGGAAAAGGCGGAGGCTCACTTTAAGGTGGAGAATCTGATGGAGTCGGACAACGTGACCCTGCTCCACCATATTAACCAAGCCATTAAGGCCCGTGGCGTCATGCGGCGGGACGTGGACTACGTGGTAAAGGACGGACAGGTGCTCATCGTGGACGAGTTCACGGGACGCATTATGTTCGGCCGCCGCTACAACGAGGGCTTGCACCAAGCTATCGAGGCGAAGGAAGGGGTTAAGGTGGAGCGAGAGAGCAAGACTCTTGCCACCATCACCTTCCAGAACTTCTTCCGCCTGTATCAGAAGCTGTCGGGCATGACGGGTACCGCCATGACCGAGGAGGCGGAATTCACCCAGATTTATCATCTGGACGTGGTGGAGATTCCCACCAACAAGCCGGTGATTCGTGAGGATAACGCCGACGTGGTGTATAAGACCGAGCAGGCGAAGTTCCGCGCCATTATCGAGCAAATCAAGGAGTGCCATGCCCGTCGCCAGCCCGTGCTGGTGGGCACCATTTCGATTGAAAAGTCCGAGCTGCTGTCTACGCTGCTCAAGAAGATGGGGATTCCCCATGAGGTGCTCAACGCCAAATACCACGATAAGGAAGCGGAAATCGTGGCGCAGGCAGGTAAGCTGGGCGCGGTCACCATTGCCACCAATATGGCGGGTCGCGGTACGGATATTGTGCTGGGCGGTAACGCGGAGTTTTTGGCGAAAGCAGAGATGCGCCGTCTGGGCGTACCGGAGGAGCTGATTGCGGAGTCCACCGCCTATGGCGAGACCGATGACCCCGAGATTTTGGCCGCGCGCGAGCAGTTCGGTCAGCTGAACGAAAAGTATAAGGAACAGATTCGCCCCGAGGCGGAAGAGGTCAAGGCGGTAGGCGGTCTGTTTATTCTGGGCACCGAGCGGCACGAGTCCCGCCGTATCGACAACCAGCTGCGTGGTCGTGCGGGTCGCCAGGGCGACCCCGGCGCCACCCGCTTCTACCTGTCGCTGGAGGACGACCTGATGCGTCTGTTCGGTGGCGATCGGGTGGACAGCATGATGGAGATGCTGGGCATCGATGAAAATATGCCCATTGAGAACCGCCTGCTCACCGGTGCGATCGAGTCGGCACAGCGGCGGGTGGAGGAGCGCAACTTCGGCATTCGCCGTGACGTGCTGAAATACGACGACGTGATGAATAAGCAGCGCGAGGTTATTTACGGACAGCGGGATACCGTGCTGGCGGACGGCAACGTCCACGACAGTGTGGTCAAGATGGTGGAGCAGTCCATCGCCGCCAACGTAGCGCAGTACACCGCGGACGAGGACCACACCGAATGGAATCTGGACGGTCTGCGCAGCTACTATAACGGCTGGCTCGCCACCGAGGAGGATTTCCAATATACTCCTCAGCAGTTGGAGGATATGGAGCGGGAGGAGCTTACCGACCTGCTCACCACCCGCGCGATGGAGCTGTATGCTGCTAAGGAGGCGCAGTACGGCGACGAGCTGATGCGGGAAATCGAGCGGGTAATGCTGCTGCAGACGGTGGACCGCTATTGGATGGACCACATCGACAACATGGACGAGCTGCGCCGCGGTATCCACCTGCGCGCCATCGGTCAGCACGACCCCGTGGTGATGTACCGCAACGAGGGCTTCGAGATGTTCGAGCATATGATAGATGCTATCCGCGAGGATACTGCCCGCGCGGTGCTGACGGTGCAGCTGCGTTCCCAGCAGGAGCCGGAGCGTAAGCAGGTGGCGAAAATCACCGGCACCTCGGGCGACGGCACGGATAAGAAGCAGCCGGTGCGCAAGACCGCCTCTCAGAAGGTCGGGCGCAACGACCCCTGCCCCTGCGGCAGCGGCAAGAAGTATAAGCAGTGCTGCGGCAAATGAGTGGCGATTTCACGAAGGAGTGGAGAGCATGAAGACGTATACCATTGTTGCCGGCGTTAACGGGTGCGGCAAAAGCAGCTTGACCGGCGTTTTGCGCACAGAGATTGGCAATTTGGGTAAAATTATCGATGTAGATAAACTGACGGTCACTTGCGGCGGCGATGTTGTCGAAGGCGGCAAGATGGCGGTGGCTATCATTGATGAATGTCTGGAAAAGGAGATTTGCTTCACCCAAGAAACCACCTTGTCAGGCGTAAAAACATTAAATACCATTAAGCGAGCTATCGATAAGGACTATTACATTCGCCTGTATTATGTCGGCTTGGATACCAAGGAAGAGAGCTTGTTGCGTATTGCCAACCGCGTAAGAAAAGGCGGTCACAACATCAATGCCGATGCTGTAGCAAAGCGGTTTGACAAGCGATTTGATGACCTGCTTGCCGTACTGCCCTATTGTAACGAAGCGACTTTCTATGACAACGATAACGGATTTGTCACGGTGGCAAAATACAAGAACGGTGAACTGCAGACCGTCGGGCAGAACCGGCCGCTATGGCTTGAGGAGCTAATCGGGAGAATGGGGTAATCCCCATCGCTGTTTAAATGCAAACCAAGGTTTTTTAAGGAGAGAGAAAACGAAATGAAATTAGGTATCGTAGGTCTGCCCAATGTGGGCAAATCCACCCTGTTTAACGCTATCACCAATGCGGGTGCCCAGAGCGCCAACTTCCCCTTCTGCACCATCGACCCCAACGTGGGCGTGGTGGCGGTGCCGGACAAGCGGCTGGATGCCCTGTGCGAGATGTACACCGAGGGCAGCAAGGTACCGCCTATTGTTCCCGCCGTTATCGAGTTCGTGGATATCGCGGGCTTGGTTAAGGGCGCCAGCAAGGGCGAGGGTCTGGGCAACAAGTTTTTGGGCAACATTCGTGAGTGCGACGCTATCGTCCACGTGGTGCGTTGCTTTGAGAACGACGACATCATCCACGTGGAGGGCAGTATTGACCCCCTGCGCGACATCGAGACCATCGACTTGGAGCTGATTTTCTCGGATATGGAAATGGTGGAGCGGCGCATCGCCCGCGTCACCAAGGACCTGAAGGGGGACAAATCCCTGCAGAAGGAGCTGGACTTCCTCAAGCGGCTGTACGCTCTGCTGGAGGGCGGTCAGCCCGCTCGTGCACTGGATTGCGATGAGGACGAGGTGGGTATGATGGGCGCCATGGCGCTGCTCACCTCCAAGCCGATTATTTACGCCGCCAACCTGTCGGAGGACGACTTCGCGGGCGGCGAGCCCACCAACAATCCCCACTATCAAAAGGTGGCGGACCTGGCCGTCTCTCAGGGGGCAGAGGTGCTGCCTATCTGTGCACAGATGGAGGCGGATATCGTGGATATGGACGCGGAGGAAAAGCTGCTGTTCTTGGCGGAGTTGGGTCTGGAGCACTCCGGTCTGGACCGCCTGATTCAGAAGAGCTACCACCTGCTGGGTCTCATCTCCTTCCTCACCGCCGGCGAGAAAGAGGTGCGTGCCTGGACTATCTGCCGCGGCTGGAAAGCGCCGAAGGCGGCGGGTCGTATCCATACCGACTTCGAGCGTGGCTTTATCCGCGCACAGGTCATTGCCTTTGACGATCTGATGGCCTGCGGCTCTCTCGCCAACGCCCGCGGCAAGGGGCTTGTTCGTACCGAGGGCAAGGAGTACGTTATGCAGGACGGCGACGTGGTGGAATTCCTGTTTAACGTGTAAAAAGAATAGAATTACGGCAAGAAATCCCGCGAAAAGCGACCGCTTTTCGCGGGATTTTTTCTTTTTACTTTGTTAAATAAAAAACTTTCGCAAAAACGAAAAAACTGTCATTTACCTATTGATTTTTCGTAAAACATCTTGTATAATGTGTGTATGTGGTGAAAAGTGCATCGAAGTGGTGCTAAGTGGTGAATTTCCACATTTTCCACCAAGTTTTCCACAGCGGGTGGGGGACACGGAATTTCCGCCAAAAAGCAAGGAGGTGACAGGGCTATGGCAACGATGCTGTACGGGCGGTTCGAACATAATATGGATGCCAAGGGTCGTGTGTTTGTCCCTGTCAAGCTTCGAGAGAAGTTGGGGGAAACCTTTATCGCCGCCTGCGTGCTGGACAAGTGTGTCAGCCTCTATTCCATGGAGGAGTGGGATAGCCTGTTGGAGAAGATTGCGGCAGGTCCCATGGCACAGACCCGCAAATTGCTGCGTAAGGTCACCGAGTCTGCGGAGGACGTGACCCCCGATGCGCAGGGTCGTATCCTGCTCAACAAAAACCTCATCGCCCACGCCGGGTTGGACAAGCCTTGTCTCATCATTGGTGCCGGTCGGCGGGCAGAGATTTGGAACCCCGCCGTGTACGAGGCGGAGATGGCGGATATGACCGACGAGAAGCTGGAAGAGGAGTTTATCCAGTACGGCTTCTGATTTTCATTCTGAGTATAAGCGAGGTGGCACGGATATGGCGGACAACCCGCAGGGCTATCACCGTCCGGTGCTGCTGGACCAGACCATAGAGGCACTGAACCTTCGTCCCGACGGCGTGTATCTGGACGGAACCGCCGGTGGCGGCGGTCACTCCCACGCCATTGCCTCCCGCCTGACGACGGGGCGGCTGATATCCTTAGACCAAGACCCCGACGCCATCAAGGAGGCGGGCGCCCGTTTGCAGGGCTTGCCTGCCACCGTGGTGCAGTCCAACTTCATGCATATGGATAAGGTACTGCAGGAGTTGGGCGTGGATGGGGTGGACGGTATCCTGCTGGACATCGGCGTATCCTCTCATCAGTTAGATGCTCCCGAACGGGGCTTTTCCTACCATCACGATGCCCCCTTGGATATGCGCATGAGCCAGAGCGGCACCACCGCCGCCGATCTGGTCGCCACGCTGGACGAAAAGCAGCTGGCGGATATCTTCTGGCGGTACGGCGAAGAGAAATTCTCCCGCCCCATTGCCCGCACGATTGTGCGAGAGCGGGATAAGACCCCGATAGAGACCACCCTACAGCTGGCAGACCTGATTTGCCGCAGCGTGCCGGCAGCGGCCCGACGGGACGGACACCCCGCCCGCCGCGTGTTTCAGGCTTTGCGCATCGCCGTCAACGGCGAGCTGGATTGCCTGTCGGCGGCGTTGGACACCGCCTTCGATTGCCTGAATGTGGGCGGTCGGCTGGCTATCATCACCTTCCATTCCTTAGAGGATAGCATGGTGAAAAACCGTTTCCAAGAGTGGCGACAGGGTTGCATCTGCCCGCGGCAGAGTCCCGTTTGCGTGTGCGGACGCACACCGGCGGCGCAATTGGTACTCAAAAAGCCCGCCACCGCCACCGAACAGGAATTGACCGAAAACCCCCGCAGCCGCAGCGCTAAGCTGCGGTGCGTAGAGAAACTACACGATCGATACACGGATTAAACGAGAGGAGGTAGACCCCCATGGCCGGTAGAAACGAAGCGTACGACCTTTCCCTGTTTCAGCCCCGCGAGCCTCAGCTGGTAGCGCTGAAAAACGATGCCAAGACCACCCGCGATACCAAGCGCCGCGCGCGCCGTCAGTCCCTTGCCAACACGGTGGTCTATCTGGCTATTGCGCTTATCGCGCTGGGCATGGTGGGGTATTTCATCACCTGCAACGTGCGACTCACCGAAATGAACAAAGCCCTCAGCGACGGACAAGCTCAGCTCAACATTCTGCAGAGCGAGCAGGTGCGGCTGAAATCCGAGCTGGCGGGACTCACCTCTGCGGAGCGTATCAACCAGTACGCTATGGACAAGGGTATGCAGCCTATTGACAGCAACCAGATTTATTACATTACGGCCCATGAGGAGGACACGGTCACCCTGGCTGAAAAGCAGGACGGGTGGTTCGGCAAGCTGTGGAGCGCCGTATGGGACTTTTTGTCGTGAGGCGGCATATTATGCGCCTGACAGCATACCTATAAGTAGGGCATATCTTGTAGTGAGTACAGGCAGCATCGAGAGTTGAGAGGAGCATCTTGACTCTCGTTTTGTTGTTTTTACCCCCACCTCAAAAATTGCCGCATAGCGGCGAGAAAGGGAGAAAAGCCGTGAAAAAAGAGACCAAAACACCGACCACCACCCGCACACCGACTAAGCAGATGCGCTTTCGCGCCCGCATAGCGGTGCTGTTAGTGGTGGGCGTGTTTTTTCTGGCGAACATCGTGCGTCTGGGCTGGCTCCAGCTGGTAGAGGCGGAGGATTGGCAGAAGCGTGCCGTGTCCCAGCAACTCAGCGATACGGTGGTTACCGCCAAGCGTGGCACCATCTACGATACGGATATGCTCCCTCTGGCAGAGTCTGCCGAGGTGTGGAAAATTATTATGTCCCCCAAGAACGTGGCCGGTTGCAACTGGAAGCGGCTGGAGGGTGTGGATACCACCAAGGAGCTGACTAAGGAGCAGGGGCTGGAGCTGGTGCGGCAGCGCATTGCAGAGGGTCTGTCCGAGATGTTTGGTCTGGACAAGGAAAAACTGTACGAGCAGACCGGCAAGACCTACTCCCAGTATGAGGTCATTAAATCTAAGGTCGAATATAACGACAAGACCGCCTTCTCCGAATGGGTGGAGAAAAACGGGCTGTCCTACGCCTTCTATATTATTACGGATTATAAGCGATATTACCCCCAAGGGTCTCTGGCGTCCAACGTGCTGGGCTTCACCGGTTCGGATAATAACGGTCTGGAGGGACTGGAGGCAAAGTACGAATCGGTGCTGTCCGGTGTTCCGGGGCGCATCGTATCTGCCCGCAATGGCATCGGCGACGAGATGCCGACCACCATGGAATACACCAAGGTGGTGGACGCGGTGGACGGCTACAGCCTGGTGACCACCATCGATTCTACCGTACAGATGTATACCGAGAAGTATCTGGCGGAGGCGGTGGCTGCCACCGGCACCCTCAACCGCGGTGTGGCTATTGTGATGGAGGTGGATACCGGCGCCATTCTGGCTATGGCGACCAAGGGGGACTACGACCCCAACGACCCCTTCACCATCGCCGACCCCACGCTGGAAACCACGCTGGCAGAGCTGGCGGACGATGAAAAGGCGGAGGCAATCCGCGTTGCTCGCCAAAAGCAGTGGAACAACAAGGCCATTACCGAAACCTACGAGCCCGGTTCGGTGTTTAAGGTGTTTACCACCGCCATGGGCTTGGAGGAAAATCTGATAAATGAAGGCACTACCTTTAACTGTGCGGGCTCCTACCGCGTGGGCGGGTGGAACATCGACTGCCACATCAGCGGCGCTCACGGACTGCTGAACCTGCCGCAGGCGGTGTCCAACTCCTGCAACCCCTATTTCGTGCAGTTGGGATTAAAAGTGGGTGCCGGCACATACTATAAGTACTTTAACGGCTTCGGCTTTACCGAAAAGAGCGGCATCGATATGAACGGTGAGATGTCCAATGCAGGTCTGTATCACAGCGCCGCCACCTTGGCGGAAACCGAGAGCTCTCTCGCCACCGCCGCCTTTGGTCAGACCTTCAAGGTGACCCCCGTACAGGTGATTACCGCCATGTGCGCCATCGCCAACGGCGGCAAGCTGGTCACCCCCTACGTGGTGGACCGTGTGCTGGACAGCGACGGCAACGTGGTGTCCGCCACGCAGCCGAAGGTGAAACGGCAGATTATTTCGCAGGACACCTCCGAGCGCATTTGCAAGATATTGGGCGACATCGTCAATGGCGGCGGCTCCAAAAACGCCTACGTGGCGGGCTATCGGGTAGCGGGTAAGACCGGTACCTCTGAAAAGCGGGATACCGTGGAGAATGGGGACGACGTGGTCGCCTCCTTCTGCGGCTTTGCCCCTGCGGACGACCCGCAGGTGGCGGTGCTGGTGCTGCTGGACGACCCCCAGAGCGAGGTGCGCTACGGCGGTACCATTTCCGCCCCTGTGGCACAGAAGATTTTCGAGTCTATCCTGCCCCATTTGGGGGTGGAACCCTCCTACACCGAGGCGGAGCTGAGCACGCTATCCCGCATCACCCCCAACGTGGTGGGGCAGACGGTGGCGGTCGCCCAGAATAAGGTGGCGAATGCCGGCTTGAAGGCCTCGATTGTGGGAAGCGGCGATACGGTGCTGCGACAGGTGCCGGAGGCGGGACAAAGCGTGCCCGCAGGCGGTACGGTTCTGCTGTACACCGAAGAGGTGGAGAGCAATATGGTCACGGTCCCCAATTTGTTGGGCAAATCGGTAAGCGAGGTTAATTCTTTGGCATCGAGTCTGGGGCTGAACGTGCAGCTGTCGGGACTTATCAGTAGTTCCAGCACCGCGGCGATTTCCAACCGCCAGAGTATAGCGGAGGGGCAGAAGGTGCCCCGCGGTACGGTAATAGAGGTGAATTTCTACTACAGCGATACCGCAGATGGCTGATAGAGAGGATGAATAAGCCATGAAATTACAGGAATTGTTGCTTCATACGGATATAGTGCCCGTGGCAGGGGATATCGAGATTACGGGTATCACCTGCGATTCCCGCCGCGTGACACCGGGTTGCCTGTTTGTGTGCATTGACGGCACGGCGGTGGACGCGCACCGCTTTGCACCTGCCGCCTGCGAGGCGGGAGCTGCGGCGGTGGTGGTGCAGCGGGACATGGAGCTTCCCTGTCAGCTGCTCACCGCGGACAGCCGCGCCGCTTGGGCGACTATCTGTGCCAACTGGTTTGGAAACCCCGGCAAACGGCTGCGTATGATCGGCATCACCGGCACCAACGGCAAGACCACCACCACCACTCTCATCAAGTCCATGCTGGAGCAGGAAGGGTACAAGGTAGGTCTGATTGGCACGGTGCAGAATATGGTGGGACAGCGTGTGCTGCCCGCCGCCCATACCACCCCTGATTCCTACGACCTGCAGGCGATGCTGTCCCTGATGGTGGCTGAGGGGTGTCAGTTCTGCGTCATGGAGGTTTCCTCCCATGCCCTGCATCAGCGGCGGGTAGGGGCGGTGCCTTTTGAGCTGGGTGTGTTCACCAACTTGACGCAGGACCATCTGGATTATCACGGCACGATGGAAAACTATATGCTGGCGAAAAAGACGCTGTTCTCCCTTTGCCGCACGGGCATCTTCAACTTGGACGACCGCTGGACAGAGCCGCTGTCCGAGGGGGTTCCCTGTGAGCAGCTCACCTATTCGGTGGACAGCGACGAGGGGGACTACGTGGCGCGAAATATCCGCCATCGGGCGGACGGTGTGGACTTCGAGCTGGTGGGCATCGGACAAATCGGGCGGGTGCATATGCAGATTCCCGGTCGGTTCTCGGTGTATAACGGTCTGTGTGCCGCCACCGTTTGTCTGGCGCTCGGTATGCCCTTCGAGCGGGTGGTTACCGCCCTCTCTGCCGCGGCAGGGGTCAAGGGACGGGCAGAGGTGGTTCCCACGGGACGGGATTTCACCGTGGTTATCGACTATGCCCACACCCCCGACGGATTGGAGAATATTTGCAGCACGCTGAAAGCCTGCTGCACAGGTCGTCTGGTTACCCTGTTTGGCTGCGGCGGTGACCGCGATAAGACCAAGCGCCCGCTGATGGGCGAGATTGCTGCCCGCCTGTCCGATTACGTGGTGGTTACCTCGGATAACCCCCGTTCGGAACAGCCCGATGCCATTATTGCGGACATTCTGGCGGGCATGACGGATACAAAGACCCCGTATACCGTGGTGGAGAACCGCGCCGAGGCCATTCGGTGGGCGATTTCCGCCGCACAGCCGGGGGATACTATCCTGCTGGCAGGTAAGGGACACGAAACCTATCAGATTCTCAGCACCGGTACCATTCATTTGGACGAGCGCGAGGTAGTCGCGGAAGCGCTGAACAAAACGGAGGGATAAAAATGTCTGTTATCCACACCCTGATTATGCCGTTGACCGGCGTGCTGTCTTTTGCGCTGGCGGCGGGCATGGGCAAGCTTGTTATTCCTTGGCTGCATAAGCTGAAATTTGGGCAAACCATTTTGGAGGAGGGCCCCAGCTGGCATCAGAAGAAATCCGGAACCCCCACCATGGGCGGCGTGCTGTTTATCGGCTCTTTTGCGGTGGCATTGCTGGTGGCGGTGGTGCTGTTGGCGGTTGCCCCGGGGGAGAGTTATTTCTTCGGCACGCCCTATGAAAGCGCCCGTTTCTGGGGCGGCATCGGCTTGGCGGTCGGTTGCGGCTTGATTGGCTTTGCGGACGACTTCATTAAGGTGGTGAAAAAGCGGAATTTAGGTTTGACCCCCATTCAGAAGCTGCTGCTGCAGCTGCTGGTTTCGGGCGGCTACGGCGTCTTGCTGTATATCTACGGCAACGGACGGCTGAATATCCCCTTCTTCGGCGAGTTTGAGTGGGGTGTTTGGTTTATTCCCTTCTGTATGTTTGTGGTGGTGGCGATGAGCAACGCCACCAATCTGACCGACGGCGTGGACGGTCTGTGCGGCACTACGGGCTTTGTGGCGGCGCTGGCACTGCTTTTGCTGGGCGGTCTGGAGAGCCAGCTGCATCAGGGCTTGATTGCTTCCGCTTTGGCAGGCGGTCTGGCAGGCTTTTTGGTATGGAATCTTCACCCTGCGCGGGTGTTCATGGGGGACACGGGTTCCCTGTTTATCGGCGGCGCACTGACCGCCTTGGCGTTTGGCATTGAGCAGCCTTTCCTGCTGGTTCCCGTGGGTATTTTGTACATAGCGGAGAATCTGTCGGTGATTCTGCAGGTGGGATACTTTAAGCTTACCCACGGCAAGCGCCTGTTTAAGATGAGCCCCCTCCACCATCACTTTGAGATGTGTGGCTGGAGCGAGAATAAAATTGTGTTTGTATTTTCCGCCGTTACGTTGGTGGGGTGTGTGCTGGCGGTCCTGCTGTGGGCGCTGACCGGCAAATAAGTGTGGGCGAGCAAGCCTTATGAAAGGAGTGTAGCGAGATGGCGAGAGCGGCCGCGGCGCAAAAGACGGCAAAACAGGCGAAACGGCGCCTTTTCAATTTGTCTACCGGCTTCGATATGTATTTCTTTGTGCTGCTGATGATTATTCTTGTCATCGGTCTGGCTACGTTATATTCCGCCAGTCACGTGTATGCCTTCAACTACGATGGCGGCGACAGTTATTTTTATATCCGCAAGCAGCTGCTGTTTGCGGGCTTAGGATTAATCGCCATGCTGGTGGCCTCCATGGTGGACTATCACGTGCTGCATAAGTTTGCTGTCCCCGTATGGCTGGGCAGTCTGGCTCTGCTGGTGGTGGCGTATTTTCTGCCTTCGGAGAGCGGTATCCACCGCTGGATTCGTATCCCCGGCATCGGGCAGTTCCAGCCGTCGGAGTTGGCAAAGTTTGCACTGGTGTTGCTGTTTGCCCACATCATTTCTCTGAATCATAAGAAAATGAAAACCTTTACCAAAGGGTTTTTGCCGCTCATTTGCATTTTAGGTATCACCTGCGTCTTGGTCATTATTGAGCCCCACCTGTCGGGCACCATGCTGATTGGCTTTTTGGGTCTTGCGATGATGTATATCGGCGGCGTCAACGGGATTTGGCTGCTGCTCTTGATAGGTATCGGTGCTGTGGGCGTGGTGTTTATGGTTATGGTGCTGGGCTATGAGCAGGACCGTATCGCCGTGTGGCTGCACCCGCTGGAATCCTTTGCGAACGAAATCGTGTTTGCCGACGGCATTTCCGGTCGCGACCACGCCTGGCAGACGGTGCAGTCTCTATACGCCATCGGTTCGGGCGGCTTGATGGGGCAGGGACCCGGCGCTTCCCGTCAGAAGCACCTGTTCCTCCCTGAACCTCAGAATGACTTTATTTTCGCTATTTTCTGCGAGGAAATGGGTTGGTTGGGCGCCGTATTGGTGCTGCTGCTGTTCGCCCTGCTGGTGTGGCGCGGTTTTAAAATCGCGATGCGGGCACCGGATAAATTCGGTTGCATGCTTGCTATCGGTTTGACGCTGCAAATCGGCATTCAGGTGGCTATCAACGTAGCGGTTGTATCCAATCTGCTGCCCAACACGGGCATCAGCCTGCCCTTCTTCAGCTACGGCGGTACGTCTATACTTATGCTGATGGCCCAGATGGGTGTGGTGCTGTCCATATCCCGCCAATCGCATATGGAGAAACTGTAATTCCAACCCGAACGAGGAGCGTGTGCGGTATGCGTATTTTAATGACAGGCGGCGGCACCGCGGGGCACATTAACCCTGCGCTGGCTATCGCCAACATTCTCAAAGCCGAATATCCCGATGCGGAGTTTTTGTTCGTGGGTGCTACCGGACGAATGGAGACCCAGCTGGTTCCCGCCGCGGGCTATCCCATTCGCACCATTACGGTGCGGGGTTTTCAGCGGCGGCTGACGCCTGCGGCTATCGGGCACAATATTTTGGCGGCGGTGAACGTGCTTACCGCCAGCGCACAGGCAAAGAAGATTATCAGAGATTTCCGCCCCGATTTGGCGGTGGGTACCGGCGGCTACGTGTGCGGTCCCGTACTGCGGGAGGCAATACGGGCGGGTGTGCCCACGGCGGTACATGAGTCCAATGCCTTCCCCGGTGTGACGGTGAAAATGCTGGCGAAGGAGGGGGCTACCGTTCTTCTATGCAGCGAGGACGCCCGCCGTCATCTGCCCGAGGGTTGTGACGTGGTGGTGACCGGTAACCCCATTCGGGGCGATTTTTTGACCATGGATAAACAGACGGCACGGCAGGAGCTGGGCTTGGATTCCCGTCCGTTGGTGCTGTCCTTTGGCGGCAGCTTGGGTGCCGCCCGCATTAACGAGGCGATGGCGGAGGTGCTGCGCCGCAGCCGCGCGGACGGTCGTCTGCAGCACATTCACGGCGCGGGCAAGGCGGGCTATGAGGAGATGAAAGCCCACCTGCAAAAGCTGGGCGTGCCGCTGCGGGGTGACGGCATCACCGTGCGGGAATATATCGATGATATGCCCCGCTGTATGGCGGCGGCGGATTTGGTGATTTGCCGTTGCGGCGCGATGACCCTCAGCGAATTGCCAGCCGCCGGCAAGCCCTCGGTGCTGATTCCCTCCCCCTACGTGGCGGAGAATCACCAGTTCCACAATGCGATGGTGCTGGTGGAACGGGGCGCGGCGCTGTGTATTGAAGAAAAGGATTTGACCGCCGACCGCCTATGGGAGGCTATCCTGTCGGTGACTGCCGACAGCGCGCGTCTGGCGCAGATGGAACAGCGGGTACGGCAAGCGGCGATTCTGGACGCGGACCGCCGCATTCTGGAGGCTTTGCAAAAGAAACTGAAAAATCGCTGACAGGACTTCCTCTCTTTGCATACATTGGGTGTGTGGAGAGGAGGAAGCGGTATGGAAGCTTTAACCGTGCGCGGCGGCTACCGTTTGGAGGGGGAAATTCCCATTCACGGTGCCAAAAACAGCGCCTTGCCGCTGTTGGCGGCCACCCTGCTGGTGGAGGGCTGCAGCGAAATACATAACTGTCCCCATCTGTCGGACGTGGACGCGTCGATGGCGATATTGCGTCATTTGGGGTGCGGGGTGACCCGACAGGATACCACCGTCACGGTGGACGCCACCGCCCCGTCCCGCGCGCAGATACCCGATAATCTGATGCGGGAGATGCGCTCGTCTATTGTGTTTCTGGGCGCTATTGTGGCGCGGTTTGGGCAGGCAACCCTGACCTACCCCGGTGGTTGTGAGTTGGGACCTCGCCCCATTGACCTGCATCTGTCTGCTTTGCGGCGGTTGGGGGTCACGGTGGAGGAATGCCATGGCACCATACGCTGTCGGGTGGAAAAGGAGCTGCGCGGCGCAGAGATTACCTTGGGGTTCCCCAGTGTGGGGGCCACCGAGAATGTGCTGCTGGCGGCTTGTACCGCCATGGGAACCACCGTGCTTCGCAACGCGGCGCGAGAACCGGAAATACAGGATTTATGCCGTTTTCTCAACCACTGCGGCGCTCACATCAGCGACGATGGCTGCGGCACGTTGGTGATAGAGGGAGTCCCTCGCTTGCAGGGGGTCGCCCATGCCGTTATGCCGGACCGCATTGAGGCGGCCACCTATCTGGCGGCGGCCGCGGTCACGGGGGGCAAAATTGCACTTACCTCCTGTGCGCCGGAAACCGTGTCATCGGTTTTCCCCTTGTTGGAGCAGGCGGGGTGTGTTATCACCCGCCCGCAGCCAAACAGGATACATATGCTGGCCCCCTCCCGTCTGCGGAAGATGGGGACAGTGCGCACTATGCCCTATCCCGGGTTTCCCACCGATGCGGCGGCACCGCTGTTGGCGGCGGCCTGCGTGGCCGAGGGAACCACGGTATTTGTGGAGAATATCTTTGAAAATCGCTATCGCTACGTGGACGAATTGGCGCGTATGGGCGCCCGCATTCAGGTGGACGGACGGGTTGCCGTAGTGGAAGGTGTCCCCCGTCTGCAAGGGGCGTCGGTGGCATGCACCGACCTGCGGGGCGGTGCCGCACTGGTTGTGGCGGCACTGGCGGCGGGCGGCGAAACCACCGTAACCGCCCTGCACCATTTAGACAGAGGCTACGATGACTTGGTTGGCTGCCTGCAGGGGGTTGGCGCCCGCATCAGACGACAATAACAACAAAGGAAGAATGGCTATGAAACAAGAACCGAAAAAAGTATTGGACGCCCGTCAGGAGGCGCGTCGTCGCCGCCGCCGTCGTCGCCGCATCGTGCAGACCTGCATCATTTTGGCGGTGGTACTGCTGTTGGTGCTGGTGGGCGCGTTGGTGGTACTGCATATTATCGGTGTCCAGGCGGCGAAAAAGGGAGAAGCCACCTCCTTCTTGGCGGTAAAGGCCATTCAGGTGGAGGGGGAAACCCGCTATTCCGCGGAGGAGCTTATCGAACAGAGCGGTCTGTACGTGGGGCAGAGCCTGTTGGCGGTCAACAAGGTGCAGGCTCACGATAGCTTGTTGCGCCAGTTCCCCTATTTATCCCGTGTCGAAATCGGCAATGCCGCCTTTGATACCCTAGCTATACGGGTGGAGGAAACCCCGGTGGTGGGTGTGGTAAAGCTGGCGCAGGACTGGATGGTAATGGGAGAGAACAACCACGCCCTTGAGCTGTTGACCGAGGAGACTCTGCCGAAGGGTACGCTGCAGATTATCGGCGCCACCTTGACGGGCGAGGAAATCGGCAAAACCCTGCTGGACGATCGTAGCCTGCGCATATGCCAGACCCTGGTACAGGCGGCGAAGCAGTACGGGCTGAAAAACTTAACGGCCATCGATATTACAGAGAAAACCAACATTTCCCTGCGGGTGGGCAAGAGCCTGCAGGTGGTACTGGGCAACGAAACCAATCTGGCGGTGCAGCTGCAGGCGCTGGTGGCGACCCTGCCCACGCTGTATGAGAACAACGGCGAGGACGCGGACGGACGGCTGGATATGACCGCCTATGCAGACGACAATCCGGAGAACGATAAGTCTATTTACACCCCCGCCGACCTGCTGTTGCCGGACAACACCGTCACCGATACCACCACCGACAGCACGACAGCGGCTGATGGGAGCGAATCCACGGATTCCGGCGAAAGCACGACCACGACCACCGCGCAAGCACAGCAATAATAGAGAGACAAAACCGAGGGCTTGCCGACGGCAAGCCCTCTTTTTTAAGGAAATATAAATATTTTCACTTTTTTGAAATTTCCAGTTGAAAAAGTAGACATAGCGTGCTACAATATAATGTGTATAAAACTATATGAGGCAACAAGCCTTTGTGCAAATAGGAGGACGACAGAAATGATGCAGATTGATGCAGCGGTCCCGAACAACAGCATTACGATTAAGGTGATTGGTGTTGGCGGCGGTGGCGGCAACGCCATCAACCGTATGGTGCGCGCCGATGTACGGGGCGTAGAGTTTTTGGCCGTAAATACCGATGCCGCGGTGTTGGATATTTCCTTGGCCACCCACAAGATTCAGATTGGTGAAAAGCTGACCCGCGGTCACGGTGCGGGCGGCAACCCCGAGCGCGGCCAGCGTGCCGCCGAGGAGAGCCGCGATGAGATCGTGGCGGCTCTGCAGGGCGCCGATATGGTGTTTGTCACCGCCGGTATGGGCGGCGGCACCGGCACCGGTGCGGCACCTGTGGTGGCAGAGATTGCCCGTGATATGGGTATCCTCACCGTAGGTATTGTAACCAAGCCCTTCTCCTTTGAGGGCAAGCGCCGCATGGAGCAGGCGGAGGACGGCATCGCCGCTCTGAAGGAGCGCGTGGACAGTCTGGTGGTTATCCCCAACGACCGTATCCGCTTGGTTACCACCGAGCGCTTGACGATGAAGAACGCTTTCGAGATGGCGGACGACGTCCTGCGTCAGGGCGTGCAGAGCATCTCCGAGCTGATTCAGACCGCCGGCGACATTAACCTGGACTTCGCCGACGTGCTGACGGTGATGAAGGGTGCCGGCTTTGCCCATATGGGCGTAGGCCGCGGCGAGGGCAAGGACCGCGCCGAGGACGCCGCCAAGGCGGCGGTTTCCAGCCCCCTGCTGGAGACCTCTATCGAGGGTGCTCGCGGTGTGCTTATCAACATTGCCGCTCCCGAGGACTTCGACTTTGACGAGATGGAAAAGGCCACCAGCACCGTTAGCGGTCTGGTGCACCCCGATGCCACCATCATCTGGGGTTACAGCCTCAGCGCCGATATGGGTGATGCGGTGAACGTGACGGTTATCGCCACGGGTCTCACCTCCGATTACAAGGGCGGCACCGGTCGCATGATCGGCACCAACAACAGCGTTACCGCTGAGTCCACCCCCGATTTGGGCTGGAAAGAGGACGAAGATGACGATCTGCTGGAGATTACCCGCATCTTTGACCGCCGCAAGACCGATATCGAGGTCTGATAACCGAATATAAAGCGCCGCCTGTCAACAGACAGGCGGCGCTTTTTTTGGTTGGGTTTAACCCTGCTCGCTCATATCGCGACGGCAGTTGATGCAGACGTTCTTGCCTTTAAATTGGCTCACGTCCCGTGCGTTTCCGCAGAAAATACAGGCGGGCTGATACTTTTTCAGTACGATGGTGTTATCTTCAATAAAGATTTCCAGCGAATCGGTATCGCCAATTTCCAGAGTGCGGCGCAATTCAATAGGCAGGACGAACCGCCCCACGCTGTCGATGCGGCGCACAATACCGGTAGAGGTCATGGTGGTGGCTCCTTTCTCTGTGTGAATGGATTACACCCTCACTTTACCAAAAATAGGGAAAATTGTCAACACCTGTCATAAGATGTGAAAGAATAGCACAGGAGGGCACCCTGTTGGGTGCCCTCCTGTCGGCGGGAACTGTTAGCAACCGCAGCCGCAGTCGTAGTTGCAGCCACAGCCGTTGTTGGTGGTAGCGGTACCACAACCACAGCCGTTGTCATCAATCAACAACAGAACGATGATGATGAGCAGGATCCAGTTGCAGTCGCTGCCACAGAACAGGTTACGCAGACACATTCATTCCACCCCCTTACATTCACAGTATATGCGGCGCGCAAAAAGAGGTGCAGAGGAAAATGACAATGTATAAAGGGACAAAAAGCCGCCTATATTCTAAGGGGAGGCGATGATATGTATCGGTTTAAGCGCTTTACGGAAAAAGCCAACACCGCCCTCAATCTGGCGGTGGAGGGGGCCCGCGAGATGGGGCACACCTATATCGGCACGGAACATATTTTGCTTGGGTTATTGCGAGAGGGTAGTGGGGTGGCGGCATCGGTGCTGGCGGCACGCGGCATTACGGTGTTGCGTTACACCGAGAAGATATTAGCCGCCGAAGCAAGCGGCGCCTACAGCGTGCTTACCCCCGAGGATTTCACCCCGCGGGCCAAGGCGGCCATGGAGGCGGCGCTGACGGACGCGGCGCTGGCGCAGCAGCGATTTGCGGGCACCGAGCATTTGCTGGCCGCCATTTTGCGGGACGACACCAGCGTAGCGGTGCGGCTACTTACGGCATTGGACGGTCGCCCCACCGAGCTGTTAGGGGATATGACCCATCTGGCGAGCCCTGCGACAGGGGCGGGGACGCCCCGCGTCGGCGGGGTAAAGACCCGTACCCCTACCCTGGACCAATATGGGCGGGATCTGACCGCGCTGGCGCGAAATGGGCGGCTGGACCCTGTCATCGGTCGAGAATCGGAGATACAGCGGGTGATACAGATACTATGTCGTCGCACCAAAAACAACCCTTGCCTAATCGGGGAACCGGGTGTGGGGAAAACCGCGGTGGCAGAAGGGCTGGCGCAGTGCATTGTCGCCGACGAGGTGCCGGAATTGCTGCGTGATAAGCGGCTGCTGACCTTGGACCTGACGGGTATGGTAGCAGGTACGAAATATCGGGGCGACTTTGAGGAACGGGTGAAAAATGCGGTAGCGGAGGTGCGCAAGGCGGGTGACGTGCTACTGTTTATTGATGAACTGCACAATCTCATCGGCGCCGGCGCGGCGGAGGGCGCGGTGGACGCGGCGAATATACTCAAGCCGGTGTTGGCACGTGGAGAGCTACAGCTTATCGGCGCCACCACCTTGACGGAGTACCGCCG
Organism: Clostridia bacterium; assembly: GCA_017440755.1. Lineage (GTDB taxonomy): Bacteria > Bacillota > Clostridia > Oscillospirales > Acutalibacteraceae > UBA5905. Next base: position 79,978 of record JAFSGP010000015.1, read on the forward strand.
TCATATTGAAAAGGACGCGGCTTTGGAGCGGCGCTTTCAGCCGGTTACGGTGGGGGAGCCCACACCGGAGCAAACCTGTGAGGTGTTACGCGGCCTGCGGGACAAATACGAGGCGCACCACAAGGTGCGGATAGGAGAGGACGCCATTCAGGCGGCGGTGGCGCTGTCGGTGCGGTACATTCCCGACCGCTTTTTGCCGGATAAGGCGATAGACCTGATGGACGAGGGCGCGGCGCGGGTGCGGCTCCGTAATGGCGACACCCCCATTGACGTGCGGCAGATGGAGGGGGAGGCGGCGCGGCTGTCTGCGGAGAAGCGGGCAGCGATTCACGAGCAGGATTTTGAGCTGGCGGCCCGCCTGCGCGATGAGGAAAAGGCGTTAGTCAGTCGCTTGGAGGAGCGGCGGGAGCGTTGGCAGCAAGGTGATGGGCAGAGGGAATCCGCCGCCATGGTGACCGAGGCGGACATAGCGGCGGTGGTGGCAGAGTGGACCGGCATTCCAACCGAGCAGGTGACCAAGGAGGAACAGCAGCGCTTGCAACAATTGGAAGAGCAGTTGCATCGCCGTTTGGTGGGGCAAACCGATGCGGTGCGGGCGGTGGCGCGGGCGGTGCGCCGCTCCCGTCTGGGGTTGCAGGACCCCAATCGCCCCGATGGATCCTTTCTTTTCCTCGGGCCGACGGGAGTGGGCAAAACCGAGCTGTGCAAGGCGCTGGCAGAGGCGCTTTTTGGGGACGAAAAGGCGATGGTGCGCTTGGATATGTCAGAGTATATGGAGCAGCACACCGTTTCCCGTCTGATTGGGTCGCCTCCCGGCTACGTGGGGCATGAGGAGGGTGGACAGCTGACCGAGGCGGTGCGCCGTCACCCTTACAGCGTGGTGCTGTTTGATGAAATAGAAAAAGCTCACCCCGATATAGCCAACCTGTTGCTGCAGCTGTTGGAGGACGGGCGGCTTACCGATGCACAGGGGCGGCGGGTGGATTTTCGGAACACCTTGGTGATTATGACCTCCAACGTAGGCGCACGTCGTATCGCAGGGGAAGGCAGAGTGGGTTTTTCCTCCGCCTTTGGTGAGCAAACGGACACCGCCACGCGGCGTGCAGAAGCGTTGGGGGAGCTTAAAAAGGCGTTCCGCCCCGAGTTTCTGAACCGAGTCGACGAAATCATTGTATTTCACCCGCTGACGAAGGAACAGGTGGAGCAGATTGCGAGTCGCCTGTTGACGGGCTTGGAGCAACGGCTGAAAGCCTTGGGCTACCTTGTGCGCATAGACGAGAAGGTGGCACCTCTGGTGGCACGGGCGGGCTTAGATACGGTGTACGGCGCCCGCCCGTTGCGGCGGGCGATACAGACGGACGTGGAGGACCCGCTGGCGGAGCTCCTTTTGGCAGGACGATACGGCAAGGGGGATACCATTCGTATCGCCGTGGCGGACGGTCGTATTACCTTTGAATGAAAAAAGAGCCACCGAACAAAGTTCGGTGGCTCTTACTTGTGCGCTTACGGGATTACAGACCCCACTCCAGCTCGTCCTCGTTGACACCCTCGTCAGGCAGGCTGACGCTGATAGCCTCTTGCTGGCGATATTCCAGAGTTTCCAGCACGGGTTCCATATACTCTTTTTTCATGTTGCTCAACTCCTTTATCCTAACAGGGCCAGATAGCCGTTAATACTTTGCTCGCGAACGTCGCCGTACACAACCACATCTTCAACGCCGTTGTTATAGATGAAGTAGGGGCGCGCGTAGATGAGGGCATTTGTATAATCAGCGGGAATGTTTTTGATGCCGCAGGCGAAGAAGGCAGTGCCGTCGGCGGTCACGTCGAATACTCGCTCACCAACGATGTTCTTGGTGCGCTTGCCGTCTGCGGCCGCACCGGCGATGGTCATATCTGCGCCGGCGACATTGCTGATGATGGCGCCGAAGTCAACCAGTTTATACTCGTTATCACCAATGGTGATGGTGGCGTTGCTGATGTCACGCATAAAGCCGTCCTCCGGCTTAACGATGCCGTTGCCGGTCAGCGTAAAACCAAACCGCAGGGCATTCTGTGCCTCGTTAATGGAGGTACCCAGATAGCCGATGAGGGCCTCGGCGTTGTTATCGTAGCCGTTCAGGTTCTCCAGACCGGCTGCTGCCTTCTCCTTAAACAGGTCGACGTCCTTGGTGAAACCAAACTGGTCCAGAGTGATAGCCGCGCCGGCATAGTAGACATAGGTGAGATCCACACCCACGATGCCGTTGGTGGTCTCATCCCAATTGGAGCCGTTATCCGTCCAGGTCTTGTCAGCCTGCGGCAGGGGCAGAATGATCCAGCCCGCCGTGTTCTGAGTCGTCCAGAAATTCATATGGTCGTCAACGGTCTTCTCGGTCACTACGCCGTCGATAACGGTGTAGTAGGTGTAGCCCG
>JAFSGP010000016.1 GCA_017440755.1 Clostridia bacterium
ATCCTAAAGAAGATTGAATACAAAAAGGAAGCCAACGGGCAGATAGAAATTGACCTCTATCCTCGGCTTCCTAAAATTTAAGGCTATGTAGGTATCATCAGGTTACCTACATAGCTGTAGGTATCATAGATTGACACACACGTGGGTCACGGCGCCCACCAGTTTGCCGTTTTGGATAATGGGGCTGCCCGACACTAGTGTGTCAAGCAGGATACAACAACTATTTTCGAGGTGTTTTTAGCCGTATTTTACCTGAAAATACTCATTTTGACCCTCAAATACGCACGATTCAACCTTTTCAAGTGCATTTCGCCATTTTACTGTAAAATTGGTGAGCCGCTATATGCTCTATTTTCGCGTTTTTTGGTAAAAACACCGGGTGTACGATTCTACACAGCATTTTATACCCCTCTACAAATAAAAACGTTTACAAAATGCAACAAAGCCTTATTACAAGCCATTTTTGAAAAACAGCATTGAAAAACGCACTACTCTCTATGCGAAAATAGTGCGTTTATGTGATATAGTTAGACCAACAATTTTTTCGTAGAATAGGATAGCCGCATAGTCTTTATTTAATGCTCGCGATAGCTTTTTCAACCTTTTCCTTCAAAGCAGGAAAACGTTCATCTTTTATTACCGCTTCAAAATAATTCTTATAATCGTGTCCCATTTTAGCATACCAATCTTCAAACTCGGTTATTGTTGAGTTTGCGTGCAAACTTTTTCTTTCAAAAGTGAGCATATCAAACATAGGAGTTTTATATTTGTATGTACCATTATTTAAGGCTTTATGGAACGCAATTTGGCACTCAATAACCTTATCAATATTCTTATACGCTAAATCAACTTCGCCTAACGAGGAATATGCCATTGCAAGACCATTATAGGCACCTGCCGTTTTCAGTAAAAAGAAGCCTTCGTTGCCGACATTTTCGATAATAGTTAATGCTCTTGTATAAATATCAATAGCTTTTTCAAATTCTTTTCTCCCAAGCGATAATCCGCCAAGCCATAAAATGTGATTTATCATTACCTCAAAATTTGCAAATACACACCATTGCTGTTTCTCCTTGCGCTTATCCATTGGCATAACTATATTAGCAAGTACCCCTGCCCTGTTAACAACGGTATCAGGTAAACGATTGGCAGTTTCAATAGCTTTTTCCTGCATTTCAAGATTATTATAAGAATACGCCAATTTTTCTAACACGTCAATGCGCTCGGTTTCATTTGTGCTGTCTTTTAAAGCAAGCTCTGCCTTTGCAACAATTTCTTCCAAAAGCTCTTTTTTACCATTTGCACAAAACGAACCAAACAGAAAACCGATAAGCAAAGATAAAAGTTTTGAACTATTAGGATATGTTCCAAGCGCTTCTCTGACTATCGCAATGCCTTTTTCCATTTCGCCTGTATGCGAACACTCCATCGCCTTGTTATAGTATTCTTTTATCTTTTCTTCGTTTTCATCCGGTTTTACACCAAGTAAATAATCTGCTGACACACCAAAAAAATTTGCAATAGCTGGTACAAGCGTGATATCGGGCAGACTTTGTCCGTTCTCCCACTTTGAAACTGCTTGATAAGAAATATTAAGATACTCAGCCAACGAGTCTTGGGTAACGTTTGCATCGTTCCTAAGCTTTTTAAGTCTAATACCAAAGTTTTTCATAAATTCAACCTCCTTGTACCTTAATTTTAATCGGTAATAACATTAAAAACAATAACGCCGTATTTTATATCATATCAACCGTGGGTTGAGTTGATTATAACACATTTCATCGTTTTTCTCAATATGTTTGTATGATAAGGTGATAACAACAAACAAATAGGTTTACTTTGATTAAATTAAATGTTATAATGAAAAAAAGGTGGGATATTTATGGAAAGAAACAAAGAACTAATAAATTTAATAGCCAACAAAAAATCTGCTATATTATACAACGAGGAAACAATTTGCCCAATTTGTAAATCTGCAATTTCTCCAGTCTATATTTCTTCATGCTTAAATAAAAATTCAATAGCAACGATTATTAATTACTGTACTGCTTGTCAAGATGTATTTATAACCACATATTCTTTAACCAGAAGCGGTAAAAGCACAGGAACAACTGATGTATACTCTTCAAATATTATTAAATCTGAGCCCAATCTTTTTAAAGAGGAAGTCTTCGATGAAAAAATAAAAAATCTCTCCCCACAGTTTGTGAAAATTTACAATCAAGCCCTTGCCGCAGAAAGCAGTGGCCTTGATGAAATTGCGGGTATTGGCTACCGAAAATCTTTAGAATTTTTAGTTAAAGATTTTGCGATTAGTGAGAACTCAGATAAAGTGGAAACAATTAAATCAATGCAACTTGCACAATGTATAAAGACTTATATTGCAAACTCTCAAATTGCTATACTTGCTGAACGCTCGGCATGGATAGGCAATGATGAAACTCATTATATTAGAAAGCAAGAAAACCGAGATGTAAACGATATGAAAGCTTTTATCAAAGCAATAGTGTACTTTATTGGAATGTTTTTAATTGCAAAAGATGCTGCTTCAATGTTGCCTAAATAACAGTCATCGAATGCCCACCGAGAAATCGGTGGGCATTGCGTTATCTAATTTCGACTTTTTATATCACGATGCTTCTTTTAGTTCGTGTTCATCTGCTACTGATTGAGCGGTCTCTAACATATTTTCAGCGAATATAGCATACCCTCTCGTCGGATCATCGACCAAAACATGGGTCACGGCGCCCACCAGTTTGCCGTTTTGGATAATTGGCGACCCAGACATTCCCTGCACGATGCCGCCCGCCAGCGTGAGTAGGCGGCTGTCAGTGACCCGAATGACCATATGGCGGGTGGCATTCAGCCCACCGTATTTAATCTGCAGGATTTCAATATCGTACAGCTGCGGGGTGGTACCGTCCAGCGTGGTCAGCACCTGTGCCGTGCCTACCTTCACCTGCTGGCGGGCGGCAACCGGCAGGGTCTGCCACCCTTGCGGGGTAGCGGTGAGCAGCCCGTACAGACCCTGGGAGCCGTTGACGTACAGTTCCCCCAGGCTACCCGCCTCGAAACAGCCGTTCAGCTCCCCCGGTGCGCCGGCCACGCTCTTATGCACTCCAAAAATGCGGGCGGGCACGATTTCCCCCTCTGACAAGGTCATCACCTTGCCGGTATCCGCATCGCACATAGCGTGCCCCAAGCCCGCAAATGCCCCGCTCTGCGGGTCGTAGAAGGTGAGCGTACCCACACCGGCGGTGCTGTCCCGCACCCACATTCCCATACGATAGCCACTCTCCCCCGCGGGACGAGCGGGGGTAAAGGTAGCGTCAAACTCCACCCCGTCCCGCCGCAAGTGCAATGTAACCGCCTTGCCGCCGCAAGCATTCACCAGCCGCGTCACGTCCCGACTTGTGGTGACTTCTTCTCCGTTTATTGCCAAAATTGTGTCGCCCACGCACACCCCTGCCGCGGCGGCGGGGTTCACACCCCCCGCGGCGGTTTCCACGTCCGACATTCCCACCACCAACACGCCGTCGGTATACAGCTTAATCCCAAAGGGAATGCCGCACACCATCACCGAATGGGGCTCCGCCACCGAAACCGTAACCTGCTTGACGGGAAACAACCCCATCAGCCGCAGGTCCGCCCGATATTCCTCCCCTACCTGTACCACCGCCGAAGCGGCACGTCCGTCCACATTCACTGCCTGTCCCGCTATCCACCGCCCTACCGTCAATTCCTGCCCCTTCGGCACGGTATAGGTTTCGGGCAACGAAAACTGAAAATATCCAACACTCAATAAGATACAGCCGCATAAAGCGGCGAAACTCAACCAAATTTTATGAAATACCCCTTTTTTCATCGCGCACCTCCCAAAACACAGTTTCAACCATAGTGTGTCCGCACAAATCGGAATTTGCGTGGTAAATAGTCCGCGAGCAGACACAAATTACCACGGAATTTTTTTGACAGGTGTGCCATATTAACCACGTAAGCGCAAAAAAGAACCCCGACAGAAGCCTGTCGGGGTTCCAAGAGTCTGATTTTCGAGAAATTACAGCTCAGCGAAGTACTTGATGGTGCGGACCATCTGGCTGGTGTAGGAGTTCTCGTTGTCGTACCAGGAAACAACCTGTACCTGATAGGTGTCCTCGTCGATCTTAGCCACCATGGTCTGGGTAGCATCGAACAGAGAACCGTAGCGGATACCGATGATGTCGGAGGAAACAATCTGATCCTCGTTGTAGCCGAAGGAAGCGGAAGCCGCAGCCTTCATAGCGGCGTTGATGCCGTCAACGGTGATGTCCTTGCCCTTCACAACGGCAACCAGAATGGTGGTGGAGCCGGTGCAGGTGGGAACGCGCTGAGCAGAACCGATCAGCTTGCCGTTCAGCTCGGGGATAACCAGACCGATAGCCTTAGCAGCACCGGTGGAGTTGGGAACGATGTTCTGAGCACCGGCACGGGCACGACGCAGGTCGCCCTTGCGATGAGGACCGTCCAGAATCATCTGATCACCGGTGTAAGCGTGCACGGTGGTCATGATACCGCTCTGGATAGCCGCATAGTCGTTCAGAGCCTTGGCCATGGGGGCCAGGCAGTTGGTGGTGCAGGAAGCAGCGGAGATGATGGTATCGTCCGCGGTCAGGGTGTCCTCGTTCACGCCGAACACGATGGTCTTCAGGTCCTTACCGGCGGGAGCAGAGATAACAACCTTCTTAGCGCCGGCATCGATGTGAGCCTGGCTCTTCTCCTTGGAGCAGTAGAAGCCGGTGCACTCCAGCACGACCTCAACACCGATCTCGCCCCAGGGCAGGTCGGCAGCGTTCTTCTCCGCATAGATCTTCAGCACCTTGCCGTCTACGGTGATGGTGCCCGCCTCGTCGTCAGCCTCGACGGTGTGACCGTCGTAGCGACCCTGTGCGGTGTCGTACTTCAGCAGGTGAGCCAGCATGCTGGGCTTGGTCAGGTCGTTGATAGCGACCAGCTCGTAACCCTCAGCGCCGAACATCTGACGGAAAGCCAGACGGCCGATACGGCCAAAACCATTGATTGCAACTTTAACAGCCATGATAAATACCTCCAAATATTTTAGTCTGCCAATATTTTAACCCAAAACGTCGCAGAATGCAAGAGTTTGTTTAATTTTTAACCAATTTCTTCTCACTTTTGGTAATTTAACCAAAGTCCGTGCTTGTCCGCCACCAACACTATTCATAATTGATAAAAAGGAGACGGGTTATGACCCCTAATCATTCGTCCCTGTCCCCCACCGAGGGCGGACTGCGGGAGCAACTGGCCGCTTATTTTCTCGCGGCACCGCCGCCGGCGGAACAAACCCCTGCCCAACGGCAGGAGTATCTCAAAAAGTTGAACCAATTAGGTGAGATAGAACGGCAGGAAATCCTTACGGGGGCAGGCTGCAGCCGCCCTATGGTGTGGGGAAACCCCGTAGAGCTGCTGCAGGCGCTACTCACCGCTGCACAGCGGTTGGGGGCAGGGTTGGGGCAGCCGCTGCTGCTGTTCCCTGCCAAAGAAACCGATATCCGTCTGGACACCTTGCTACACCCCCGCCTGCTGAGCGTGGCGGTGGTTTCCCTGCTGCGGGACGGGGTAACGGCGGCGCCGCGCCGTCCGCTTTGGGTGCGTCTCGCGGAGCAAAGCCACTGTCTGGCGGTTTCGGTAACGGCGGAGCAGCCCTTTGGCTCCCCGCAAACCACGGCCATACTAAAAGAATGCACCAAACTACACAGCGGCAGTCTGGTGCATTGCAAAAATACCGTTTTATTTTCCTGCGGCGAGGTGCTGGAGCCGCCGCCCGGTGTGCGGCTGTATACCGCCCCCACCGCGGAGGAGCTGCTGCGGGATACCCTGTCCCCCGTGTGGACCGGTTTTTATGCCGGCGTTTACTCCTCGCTGGCCTCCTCTAAAGGAAGCACCAATTCGGTTTCGGGCAACGAAAATGCCTCCGTTTCAGATTCTTCCTCCTCCGGAGCAGACACCGACTGAACGGTGCTCTCTCCCACAGGCAGCGCAAAGGCAATCGCCAGCGCCACAAGACCCACCGCCACGTCCGGCAGACCCGCTAAACGGCTGGCAAGGAACGCCTCTGCGTCCCCCACGAAATACATCGCCAACCGCACCAGCGGACCGGATAAAGAAAAGACGGCGGTAGAGCAGGCCAGAAACTGCAACGACCCTGCATTCACCTTACCCGCGCCGGCGGTATACCGCGCCAGCTTAAACAGGAACAGCAATTCCAGCACAAACATCATCACGTCAAAAAAGCTCTGGGACAGCCGTACTGCACTGATGTAGGACATCTCGTACCGTGCCAGACGAAACCACATCCACAGCACGGGCGCAAGCCCGCTCCATGCCGCCATGCCGCGGCGGGTAGCGCCTTCGGAGAGCAGTACCAAGCCCAACCGCACCAGCGCCAAGCTGCCCAAAAAGCCGCACAAAAGCTGTAGGATAAGCGCCACGATGCCCAAGACGGTATCATCCGCCGCCTGAGGCGGGGGAAGCTCCCCCATCGCCAACCAGACCCAACATTCCCACAAATCGGAAACCAGCAGCAAACCGCCGCCTATCAGCAGGGAAATCGCCAGCCACAGACCGCCTTTCCCCGTTATCTCCACCCGCGGCTCTTTGCCCAGAAAAGCCAAAACCGCCAAAGCAACAAGACCCAGTAAAAGCAGCATAACCGCCACACCACCGGAGGCAAAAAGCCCCGTTTCGCCGTCCCGCAAGGAGGGCAAAAGCCAGCCCCGCAGCAACACCGCTGCTGTCGTCAATCCGACGCTGAGCCATGCCATGCCTTTCAGTATGGACCGATTCGTTCTCTGCATATATCTTCGCCATCCTTTCGGCTATCGTCGGCATATTTTTTCGCCGACGCGCATATCTGTGTAAAAAACGGGACAAACCCGCAAATTCATCTTTTACTATACCCTCATTTTGCGGCAAAGTCAAGATAAACCCGTGAAGAATGTAAAGAAAGGATGATCCCCGTGAAAGGCTATCTGCTGGTATTTCTGTCCGTTGCTCTGCTGCTGCTTTTGCTGCCGTTGCCCGCTCTCCCGCGCGGCGAATCCGCTGCCGAATCCACCCCCGACCACTCCGTATCCGAGCCCTTGCCAAATCACGACCCGCAGACGGACGAGCCGTCGGATTCCGCCGTTTTTAAGGTGCGATGCGGGCAGCAAACCGTCACACTCACCGAGCGGGAATTTCTGCTGCGCTCCTTGGCGATGGAAATGTCCCCTACCTATCACGTGGAAGCGCTGAAGGCCCAAACGGTCGCCACCTATACATACTACTGCCGCCGCCGTGAGGCACAACGAGCCCAACCGAAAGAGGAACTGGCGGACGCGGACTTTGTCAGCCCAAACGAGAAATTTCCCGCCGCCTACACCACCGAAAAGCTGAAAGAGGCATGGGGGGACAACTACACTGTGTACTACAACAAACTATGTGAAGCGGTAGATGCGGTGGCAGGCAAAACCATGCAGCAGGACGGCAAATATATCGATGCCTGCTATTTCGCCATCAGTAACGGCTGTACCGAATCCGCCGAAACGGTGTGGGGCGCGGATATCCCCTATCTGCAGGCAGTGGCAAGCCCCGGTGACCGTCTGGCGGCGGGGTACGAATCCACCGCCACCTTCACCGCAGAAGAGATGAAAGCGGCCCTGTCTGCCGAGCCCGCCGTATCCCTCTCCAACAACCCTGCCGATTGGTTTGGAGCGCCCACCCTGTCCGCGGCGGGCACGGTGGACACCATTCCCGTAGGGAACACTACGTTGACGGGAGTCAAGGTACGGCAGCTGTTGGGGCTGCGCTCCGCCACCTTTACGGTGGTCTTTGCAGACGGCAAATTCACCTTCACCGTACAGGGCTACGGACACGGCGTGGGCATGAGCCAGTACGGCGCGGATTATCTGGCACGGCAGGGCTACACCTGGGAGAAAATCCTACAGTATTACTACACCGACGTGACGATATCTTAAAGTTGTCTTAACCTTGTAAAAAACCTTTGCATTTTGTCGGTATCTGTTGTAGAATAAAAACGTACCGAATACAAATACGCATAAGGAAGAATAACGATGCGAAAGAATATATACCGCAAACGAAAGAAAAAACCAATACTGCTGATATTGCTTGCCTGCCTGCTGGCCATTGCGCTGGCTATCGGTGTGGTGCTGTGGGGGCTGTCCCACCGCGACACCCCGCCTGACAGCGGCTCCACAGGGGACGTATCTGCAGAATCCGTCACCACCACAAGGCGCACCCTGCCGGTGAGCTTTATTGACAACAACACCTTCTCCCCCTACGTCATTCTATACGATGCCACCGAGGAGGAGGTGCTGTACCAAAAGCAGGCGGACGTCAAATGCTATCCCGCCAGCCTGACCAAGCTGATGACCGCCATCGTTGCCGTGGAGCACGCGGCGGCGGATACGGTATTCACCGTGGGTGACGAGGTGCATATGATTGACCCCGGCTCCAGCCGGGCCTATCTGACGGTGGGCACGCGGCTGTCCCTGAGCCATCTGCTGCAGGCACTGCTGCTCCCCTCCGGCAACGATGCCGCCTACGTGGCAGCGGTTGGCGTGGGGCGGCTTATCGCCGGCAACGAAACCCTGAGCAACAGCGAAGCGCTTGCCTTGTTTGTGAAAAAAATGAACGAGAAAGCCGCCGCTCTGGGGTGTAAAGGTACTCACTTTGCCAACCCTGACGGCATTCATCGGGACGACCACTACACCACCGCCGCCGATATGCTGAAGATCAGCGTGGCCGCGCTGGACTATCCGCTCATCGCAGAGACGGTGCGTATGCCGGAGTCCCACGTCACTCTTCTGAGCGGACAGACGGTCAACTGGCACAACACCAATAAATTGGTGCAGACCGATACCATCTACACCTACGACGGTATCATCGGACTCAAGACCGGCTCCACCGACCAGGCGGGCTACTGCCTCGCCGCCGGTGCCACCCGCGACGGCAAGACCTCTCTGGTCATCGTCATGGGCGCCGGACAGGAAAGCAACCGCTTCGACGACTCCGCCGGTCTGCTGGATTTGAGCTTTCAGTAAAAAAAGCCGCTTCAAAGCGGCTTTTTTCTTTTTCCCCTCTTTACAAATTCTTACATCTGTGCTACAATACCACCCAAGATACAGAGTAAATCGGCAAGCGTTAAGTGTCGACCGAACGGGGAGTTGTCGGTCGGACGAAAGAGAGCCTCGGCTCTTTGCGGTTTGTCGGTTGCATCCCGCTGTGACAGGCCATAGAGAAACCTCTTTATGGGTACAGCCTTATGCATTTCTGTACCGTAAAGGAGGTTTATTTTTATGTCAAAAAATCCGTCTTCCCCCCTGTCCGCCGCCTACTGGCGTGAGGCGGCAGGCAACCTGAAGAACACCCGTATGCTGGCTCTCGCCGCCTTTGTCATTGCCCTGCGGGCGGTCTGCAAAATGCTGGAGATTCCGTTGGCACCGGGGCTCAACATCAACGTGGCCGCCTTTTTTAATTCCATCGGCGCGATGGTATATGGTCCCGTGGTAGGTTTGGTGGGTGCCATCGTCAGCGACCCGCTGGGCTACCTGCTCCACCCCGACGGCCCCTATTTCCTGCCCTTCATGCTGGTGGATATGAGCAGCTCCTTCCTGTTTGGTTTGTTCTTCTGGAAGCGCCCCCTGACCGTGGGTCGTACGTTGACGGCAAAATTCACCGTTAATATGGTGAGCAACGTGGCGCTTACCTCGGTGATTATGAAATGGTACTATCTGGTTTTTTACGGCGTGGAAAAAGCCGAGGCATACAACCTCATCAACCTCACCCGCATTGTGAAAAATCTGGTGATGTTCCCCATCGAGGCTATCCTCATCGCGGTGGTGTTAGGTGCTGCCGCCCCTGCCCTGTACAGCCTGCGCATGCTGCCGGAAAAGCCCAACCTTAAGCTGAAGCCCCGCCACTACGTCATGGTGGCGCTGCTCACCCTGTTGGCGGTGGGGTTGGTGCTGTTTTACGTGTTTTTCCTCAAAGATTTTGTTAAAGCTCATAACATCAAGCTGTTTTAAGCAGCTTGAGCTCCACAAAAGGAAAGAGCCGATGCTATCGCATCGGCTCTTTCTGTTTTCTTATTTCAGCAAGGCTTCTACTGCATCCACGGCGGGGGTCAGCTCGTCGCATACCACCCGCTCGATTTCGCCGCTGTCGCACAGCGCTGCCACGTTGGCGTCCATCGGCAGCTTTGCCAGCACAGGCAGACCCATCTCGGCGGCAGCACGCTCCAGACCCAGCCCGTCACCGAACAGAGGAATTACCTTGCCGCAATCGGGACACTTGACACTACTCATATTCTCCACAAAGCCCAACACGGGGATATTGAGCATATCCGCCATCTTATGCGCCTTGCTCACCACCATCTGCACCAGAGACTGGGGGGTGGTGACAATCACGTTGCCGTCCAGCGGAATGCTCTGGTACACCGTCAGCGGCACGTCGCCGGTGCCGGGAGGCATGTCGATGAACAGCACGTCCAGCTCGCCCCACACCACGTCGGTCCAGAACTGGGTAACCGCTCCCGCTACCACGGGACCGCGCCACACCACAGGCTGATTTTCATCCTCCAGCAGCAGGTTAATAGACATCACCTTGATGTTCATGTGGGTCTCCTCAGGGAGGATACCCAACTCGCTGCCCTGCGCCTTGCGGGTGATGCCGAAAGCCTTGGGAATGGACGGACCGGTGATATCCGCGTCCAGAACGCCCACCTTATAGCCGCGGCGCGCCATCATCACCGCCAGCATCGCGGTAACGGAGGATTTACCTACGCCGCCTTTACCGCTGCTAACCGCTACCACCTTTTTGATTTGGCTGTACTGGTTCAGTTTTGCATGCAAATCCTGCTCACTGCCGCATTTCTGTCCGCAGGAGCTACAATCGTGATTACAACCCATAGTTATTCTCTCCTTTTACAGTAATTCCTCGTTATACACCGCACGGCAACCGCCCACAAACTTAGGACGGGTACGGGCGCACAGCAGCCGCGCCTCGCCGATGCGGTCCACACTCAGGCGGACAGGCACTGCCACCTCCTGCAGGTGCATACCAATGAGGGTGCCTCCAATATCCAAGCCCGCCTGCGCCACCACGTGCTCCACCGCCACGGGGTCGGTCATCCGCTGCCACACGGTGGTGGCAAAGGAGCCGCCCGCCTTGGGCTGCGGCATCACGTTGACGATGGGCCAGCCGTTGCGCTTTGCCACCGCCCGCTCCACGATAAGGGCGCGGTTGAGATGCTCACAGCACTGGGCCGCCAGTGCAACGCCCTTTTCTGCCAGCACGGGCAGCAGGGCATCCACAATAGCCGCCGCCGTGTCCACGCTGGAGGCGGTACCGATTTTCTGCCCCGTCACCTCGCTGGAGGAGCAACCCACCACCAGCAGGTCGCCCGCCTGTAGCTTGGCAACCGCCAGCAGCTCGCTCGCCGCGGTGGTCACCTGTTCCTTTATCGCATTCAGCATATGTCTCACTCCTTATACTTCTCTTACACCAACGACTTCTTCCACCGCCTCCATCAGCAGATGGTACAGCGGCGTCAGCGCCTCATACCCCGCCAACAGACGGGCGGGCAGACCGCTGTCCGCCACAAAAGAGGGCGCCTCGCTCCGCCACGCGGCAATGCTCTTGGCATCGTAAAAGGGACGCAGCAGCGGGGAGGTTTCCTCCGTGCTGCGGGGCTTGGCATAGGGCTGACCGCCCAGCGTGAAGCCCCCGTCCAGCGCCCGCTGCACCGCCGCCTCCGCACGCGGAATATCCGCCTCAATGCGGTGGCGCAGTGCCTTCATAATCGCGGGGGTGGCGCTGTAAAAGCCCAGTCCCCACTCCGCACGCGCCATGGAAAAATCCAGATAAAAGGCAGGCACACACCAGTTCCACGCCCGCTTGTCCCGCATAAAGGTAATCCACATATTCTCCCGATACATCGACTTATCGTGGGTGAAGCGGTTATCCCGCCGCACGCGGCTGACGTTGCCGCCCAACAGCGGGTCCACAGCCAGCATGGTGGGGGTCATATCCGCCACCAGCTGCCGCAGCGGCTGAACCACCCCCGCCTTGATAGCGGGCTTATGTTCTTCGTAAAAGCTCTTGCTGTCCTGAAAGCGATTTTCCGCCAGCAGGAACATCATATCGGCAGAAATGCCGTTAAACTCAGCCATGTTTACTCTCCTTCTTCACAGGGGTAGGCAACTGGGTAATAATAATCGCCATAAACATCAGCCCACAGCCGATCCATTCGGGAACGGACAACCGGTCCCCCAATAGAATCGCTCCCGCCAGCACCGCAAACACCGACTCAAGGCTCATCAGCAGGGACGCCACCGTGGGGTGGGTATCCCGCTGAGCGATAATCTGCAGGGTGTATGCCACCCCGCTGGACATGAGACCCGCATACACCAGCGGTAGCCAGTTATCCGCCATCGCGGTCAGGGAGGGCTGCTCAAAGATAAACATCAGGGGGATATTCAGCACACCCACCGTGAGGAACTGAATGCAGGACAGGCGCACCCCGTCCACCTGCGGTGCAAAGTAGGCTACCAGCAAAATCTGTATGGAAAAGAGCAAGGCGCAGATAAGCAGCAGGATATCCCCCGTCGCGATGCCGCCTCCCTCCGGTGCGCACAGCAGATACAGCCCGCTCACGGCGGGAGCTACGCCCAGCCAGTTGAGCCAGGTGGTCTTTTTGCCGATGAACATACCGATGAGCGGCACCAGAACAATGTATAGCGCCGTGACAAAGCCACCCTTACCCACCGTGGTGGTGAGCAAGCCCAGCTGCTGCATATTGGTGGCGGCAAACAGCGCCGCACCGCAGCAGATACCGGCAATCCACAGCTTTTTCCGCTGGGCTCTGTCCACACAAGGGTGACTGAGCCCCAGTCGGTCCAGCAGCGGAATCGCCGCTAACAATCCTCCGCAACCGATAAAGGAACGCACACCGTTAAAGGTGAGCGCGCCCAGCGCCGCGCCGCCACTTTTCTGCGCCACGAAAGCGATGCCCCAGATAAAGGCGGTCAGCAGTAACAGTAGATTGCCCCGCAGTGCAGGGGATATGCCGTGTTTATTCATAGCGAGGCTCCTTTTTCACATCATCGTCTTATTATAATCCTGTCCACCGCAAAATGCAAGCCCAAACAGCGGTTTTTCCAACCATTATGCCCTATAATGCGAAGGCGGGTGTCCGTAATGGGCGGTGAAGCAGCGGGTGAAATAATTGGCGTCTGCAAAGCCGCAGCGGGCGGCAATCTCCCCCACCCCGCCTTCGTTTTGCTTAAGCATGCGATACGCCCGCTCCAGGCGACATATCCGCAGATAGACAACGGGCGACAATCCCGTAGCCCGCTTAAACTTGCGGCAGAAATGGGCAGCAGTATAGCCAAATCGGCGGCTGAGAGAGGCCACCGACAATTCCTGCGGATAATTCTCCTCCATATACCGGGCGGCATTGCGCATATCATCGTCCCGCATACCCAATCCCGCACCCACCAGATGCTTATCCACAATCAGGTGCAACAGAATATAAATATCCGACACCGCCACCAGCGAATCCGGCTTCAGTTCCCAGCAAAGGCGGTGAATCGTCGCCAGTATCTCCGGGTCCTCGGTCACCGAAGCCATGGTGGTCTGCCCCTCGAAAAGAGGCGGTAAAATGGCGCGGCACACGTCGGTTTCGTTGTAAAAATAGCGCAGGTCGAAGAGCAACACGTCGTAGGTCACCGCCTCCGCCGCGCGGGCATGGTGGACGGTGCGCGGCGGTACAAACAGCGCCTGCCCCGCCTGCAATATTCCCTTTTCGCCGCCGCGGACGTAGGACAACGCTCCCTCGCGGACATAAAAAACTTCCATATGCTCGTGCCAATGCATAGGGAAGCACTCGGCGGCAGCCGCATACTGAAAACGATGGCTCTTAATGGCGCCGGCGCTGTATATAATCGGTGTCAAATCCTTTTTTGCAGTCTGCATACTATCCTCGCAAATCAAATTTGTGCTAATTTTTGCGGTTTTTATTCTATTATCCGCACCGTTTTTATGCTATCATAGATTTACAAAATTTGCAAGTCCAAGGAGGACCTCCTATGAAAAAATTATCCGTTATCATCGTTGGCGCCGGCGGGCGCGCCCACGACTATTCCCAACACATCAAAAAATACAGCGACCGTTTCACCGTGGTGGGTGTTGCCGACCCCATTTCCGCCTACCGCAATGACCTGCGTGATATGTTCAATATACCGGAGGAAAACTGCTTCTCCGACTACCGAGAGATTTTGGCTCTACCGAAAATGGCAGACATTGCCCTCATCGCCACCATGGACGATATGCATATTGAGCCCGCTCTGATGGCCATCAACAAAGGGTATGACCTGCTACTGGAGAAGCCCATCGCTCAGTCGGCGGAGGACTGCATTGAGATTTGCCACGCCGCCAAAGCTAAGGGGGTTAAGGTGCTGGTTTGCCACGTGCTCCGCTATACCCCCTTCTACAACGCGGTGAAAAAAGCCGTTATGGACGGGCTCATCGGTGACGTGGTGTCGGTTATCGCCGTTGAGGGCGTAGGCAACCTGCATCACAGCCACAGCTACGTACGCGGCGACTGGAAGAACGAAAAAGCCTCCAACCCTATGCTGCTCGCCAAGTGCTGCCACGATCTGGACATTATTCAGTGGCTGCTGGATAAGCCCTGCGATAAAGTCTCTTCCTTCGGCAGCCTGACCTATTTCAAACCCGAAAACGCACCCGCAGGCGCGCCTCTCCGCTGTATCGACACCGATTGCCCCGCGCGGGAGACCTGCTGCTACGACGTGAATAAATTGTACGTGGCGGAGGACGGGCCCGCCTTTATGCGGCGCATTGCCGGTCGCGGCTTCGGCAAGCACTATATCCCCACTACCGAAGAGGTGCTGAAGGGTCTGCGCAACACCAATTTCGGCGCCTGTGTATACCACGCGGGCAACGACGTGGTGGACCACCAGGTGGTCAACATGACCTTTGAGGGTGGTGTGACCGCCACCCTGACGATGAACCCCTTCAACGAGGGCGGACGGTATATCCGTCTGTTCGGCACCAAAGGCGAACTGTATGCCAACGCTGCCGATACAGAAATTACCGTCTATTCCTTCGAAACAGGCGCGAAAACTATCCTGTCGGTGGAAAAAACAGAGGAAAGCATTATGGGTGGTCACGGCGGCGGTGACGGCGGTATCGTGTACGAGCTGTACCAGTATCTGGTGGGCGAATATAACGGCTACTGCGCCGCCGACATCGACATCTCGGTGCGCAACCACATCATCGGCTTCGCCGCGGAGAAAGCCCGCCGTGAGAACACCGTAGAGGATGTGCGAGAGTTTGCCGCACAACTGGGATTTGCGTATTAAGATATACATGAAAAGGCTCCTGCGAACCACTCGCAGGAGCCTTTTTCTTATACCGTTATGCAAGTAACCCTTCCAGCAGGATTTTCAGTCCGATGAGTATCAGCACGGTGCCGCCGACCCGCTCCGCTACCTTGCCGTAGCGATTACCGACCAGACTACCCAGCCACACCGCCACCGCAGACACCGCAAAGGTGATAGCCGCAATGACCGACACCGACAGCAGAAGCTCGTAGAGCGGCAGTTCCAAGAAGGATACGCCCGTCACCATCGCATCGATGCTGGTGGCAACCGCCAGCGGCAGCATCACCCGAGGGGAAAAGGAACAGCTCTCGCAGCCCTCCTCTTCTCCGAAGGATTCCCGCAGCATATTGGCACCCACCAACAGCAACAGACCAAAAGAGACCCAATGGGCATAGCTGTCTATCAAGATGGAGAAGGTGCGTCCCAGTCCATAACCAATAGCGGGCATAACTCCCTGAAATATACCAAAATACAAGCCCGCAATCAAGCAATGGCGAAGTCGCACCTTGCCAACCGCCAAGCCTTTACACATAGACACGGCGGCGGCGTCCATTGCCAAGCCAAATCCAATGGCAATTGCATTTAACCACTCCACGCAATCGGCTCCTTTTTCTGTCTCCTTGTACTATATGTCCCGTGACACCGACTTATGCCCGATGCCATTTGACACCCTGGGGGGTATCCTCCAGCACGATGTTCCGCGCCTTTAATTCGTCACGAATGCGGTCCGCCTCCGCCCAGTTTTTCTCTTTACGGGCGACAGCACGGGCGGCAATCAGCGCCTCAATCTCCTCGTCGTCCTCACCCGCCTGCTGCCGCTCGTAGCAGAAGCCCAGCACATCGGTCAACTCGTCAAACAGCGCCTTGCCCGCCAGAATCGTACCCTTGTTGGCAGAGGGCAGCACCACGTTGATATCCTTCACCAGCTCAAACAGCGCCGCAATACCGTCGGCGGTGTTCAGGTCGTCGTCCATCGCATCAATGAACTGCTGACGGCGCTTCTCCACCGCCTCAACAAAAGCGGCGTCCGCCTCGCCGTCTGCTGCATTCTGCAGGGCAAAATCCATGGCGTTCTTGCAGTTATACAAACGGTCCAGGGCGTTGATGCCCTGCTGGATAATCTCGGTGTTGTAGTTAATGGGGCTGCGATAGGAGGAGGAAATGAGGAAGAAACGAATCGCCTCATAGCCGTACTCCGCCGCCACGTCGCGAACGGTAAAGAAGTTGTTCAGCGACTTGGACATCTTCTTATTGTCCACATTGATGTAGCCGTTGTGCATCCAGTAGCGGGCAAAGGGCACCCCGTTGCAGCACTCGCTCTGGGCAATCTCATTCTCATGGTGGGGGAATATCAGGTCCTGTCCGCCACCGTGAATGTCGATGCTCTCGCCCAGATAGCGGCGCGCCATAGCAGAGCACTCAATGTGCCAACCGGGGCGACCGTCGCTCCAGGGAGATTCCCAGCTGGGTTCGCCGGGCTTTGCCGCCTTCCACAGGGCAAAGTCCAGCGGATCCTCTTTCACCTCACCCACCGCAATGCGAGCGCCGCTCTCCAAATCGTCCAACGGCTGGTGGGACAGTTTGCCGTACTCGTCAAAGCGGCGGGTGCGGAAGTACACGTCCCCGTTCTCTGCCACGTAGGCATACCCTTTCTCAATGAGGGTTGCCACGATTTCCTGAATCATATCGATATTCTCGGTGGCCTTGGGATGGGTGGTAGCCTCCCGCACGCCCAGCCCCTTGGCATCCGTCCAGAACTCGGCGATATACTTCTCCGCCACCTCCTTGAAGGTGATGCCTTCCTCGTTGGCACGGCGGATAATCTTATCGTCGATGTCGGTGAAATTCTGCACGAAGTTCACCTCGTAGCCCCGCCATTCCAGATAGCGGCGCAGCACGTCAAAGACGCACAGCGGACGGGCATTACCGATGTGGATAAAGTTATACACCGTGGGGCCGCAGGCGTACAGGCGAACCTTGCCCTCCTCGATGGGGATAAGCTCCTCTTTCTGTCGGGTGAGAGTATTATAAACACGCATAATTCTGTTCCTCCTATGCTTTATTCCTTACTGAGTTTTTCAAGCTGCTCCAGACGCTCCTCCAGACGGCGAATCTCCTGCGCCACCGGGTCGGGTACGTGAATCTGGTCCAGCTCCTGCACCTTTTCGCCGTCACGGCGCACTACCTTGGCGGGGATACCGACGGCGGTACAGTTGTCGGGGATATCGGTGAGCACCACCGCGCCGGCGGCGATGCGCACGTTGTTGCCTATCTTAATGGGGCCCAGCACCTTGGCGCCGGAACCCACCATCACGTGGTTGCCGAGGGTGGGGTGTCGCTTGCCTTGGTCCTTACCCGTACCGCCCAAGGTGACCCCCTGATAGATGGTGCAGTCGTCACCAATCTCGGTGGTCTCGCCAATCACCACGCCGGTGCCGTGGTCGATGAAGAAGCGATCGCCAATAGTGGCGGCAGGGTGAATCTCAATGCCGGTGCGGCGCACGCATCGCTGGGACTCCCAACGGGCCAGCAACAAAAAGCCGTGCTTATACAGCCAATTGGCGCGGCGATGGGAGCGCAGTGCCTTATAGCCGTTATACAGCCACCACACCTCAAAGTTGGAACGGGCCGCCGGGTCGCGGTCACGTATGGTAGCAATGTCCTCCCGCATCTGTCGGAACATACACACATCTCCTCTCGCAGAATAAAAAACACCTCCGTTGCCCCTATGCAGGGCAACGGAGGTGAGGCAATACTCACGGTTCCACTCCGTCATTCACTCACGGACTTCCGACAAAGTCCTGTCCGATAACGGGGACGGCCGCCGCAGGATACTGTGACCGTGTCGGTTCCCCTGCGGAGCGGTGCGGTGCATTTCGGCGGGTCGTGCGCGAGGATGCTCACAGCCAAAGACATCCCTCTCTGTCGCGTCGGTACTCGCTTACTTCTCCTCACCATTGCTTTATAGTATCATTATATACATTTTTTTGGATTTGTCTACTGTTTTTTTAATTTTCCTTAAAGTAATGGCGCAGCGCCCACACGTACTGGATACCGGAGACCACCGTGGCGATGACGGAAATCCAGATAAGCGCCAGAGAAGCCAACACCAAGCCAAAGTTAAGCCCACGGGAGGTAACACCTAAATCCATCACCTGAAACGCGGTGAGAGTAAAGATGATAGACACCATCTGCATCACCGTCTTGAGCTTACCTGCAAAGGAGGCGGCTACCACCACCCCGTCCTTGGCGGCCAGCAGTCGCACCGAGGTGACCATAAACTCGCGGGTGAGAATCAGCATCAGTGCCCAGCACATAATATCCATGTTACCGATACGACACATAATACCGAGGAAGGCGGCAGTGGTCAGCATCTTGTCCGCCAGCGGGTCCAAGAACTTACCCAGATTGGTAATCAGATTATGCTTGCGGGCAATCTTACCGTCCAGCATATCCGTCAGCGAGGCGGCAATGAACAAGAGCAGCGCCACACCGAAATGGTAGGGAAACTCCACCAGCAGTGCCGCCAGCATCAGAGGGGTCATAATACACCGCAGAACGGTTAACTTATTAGGCAAATTCATTCTGTCATCTCTCCTATCAAATCCCAGTCCATCAGGTCGGTCACGGTCACCCGCACAAAATCGCCGGGTTTCACCGGTCGGTCGGGGATAAAGAACACCTTGCCGTCGATATCGGGGGCGTCCCCCTCACTGCGACCAAACCAGCATTCCGCATACTTATCAAAGCTCTCCACCAGCACCGTCAGCGTGGTGCCGATGAGGCTCTCGTTGTAGGCATCGGAGATGCGGCTCTGCTCCTCCATCACGATGTCGCGGCGACGGGATTTCACCTTGTCGGGCACTTGGTCGGGCATCTCAGCCGCTGCCGTCCCCTCCTCGGGGGAATAGGCAAAACAACCGAGCCGCTGGAACTTTGCCTCTTTGATAAACTCGCACAGCTCCTCGAAATCCTGCTTGGTCTCGCCGGGGAAGCCGGTCATCACGGTGGTGCGCAGCACCATATCGGGAATGCGGGCGCGAATGCGCTCCACAAGCGCCGTAAGGCCGGCGCGGTCACCCGGACGGTTCATGCGGCGCAGCACCGCGCCGCTGGCGTGCTGAATGGGAATATCCATGTAGTGCAACACCTTTTCCTCGGTAGCGATGACCTCCAAAAGCTCGTCGGTGACGTGCTCGGGATAGCAGTATAATAGGCGAATCCACTTAAGGTCCTCAATGGCACACAACTGCCGTAACAGAGCGGGCAGGCGGTATTCACCGTACAGGTCCTGTCCGTAGACGGTGGTATCCTGCGCCACCAGCACCAGTTCCCGCACGCCGTCAGCCACCAGCTTCTGCGCCTCGGCAACCACGTTCTCCATGGGGCGGCTGCGCAGACCCCCGCGAATGCCGGGGATAGCGCAGTATGTACAACGGTTGTCACAGCCGTCCGCGATACGCAGATACGCAAAGAAATGGGGGGTGGTCTGCAGGCGGTCACCCTCTAAGGACCAGCAGGATTTGGGCGGGAAGGAACGCAGCGTCTCCCCCGCCATCACCTGCTCCACCGCCTGCACGATATCGCCGTTGGCGCCAAGCCCCAGCACCGCATCGCACTCCGGCAGTTCCTGCGCCAGCTCCTGCTGATACCGCTCCGCCAGACAGCCGGTGACAATGATTTTCTTAATTTGGTTTTCCTTTTTCAGTTGGGCAAACTCCAGAATGTTGTCAATAGACTCCTGCTTGGCATCTTCAATGAAGCCGCAGGTATTAACAATCACCACCTGCGCCAAGCCGCTCTCGGCAGTAATCTCATAGCCCGCCGCCTCCAGCTTTGCCAGCATCAGTTCGGCGTCCATCTGATTCTTGGGGCAGCCAAGAGATACCATACCCACTTTGATTGCCATTGTTAAAACTCCTCGTCATCTATATCCTGCTGTAAGCCATACAGCTCCATAGCCTGGCGGACAGCGGTGTAGGAAAATCCCCGCCGCGCCAAAGCGGCAACCACACGGCGGCGGCTGTCGGGGTCATTTAATTTATTATAATACTTTTTCTCAATAAGTGCAAGTGCTTGTTGAAAATCCTCCCGTTCCAAGCCTGCCGCCGCCTCCTGCGCCAGCTCCCCGTCCACGCCGCGGCGGCGCAGCTCCTGCTCCACGCGGCGGCGAGGCATTCCCTTGTACTCACTGAGACCCGTCGCCATACGGTGGGCGTACGCCTCGTCGTCCAGCAGCCCCACCTCTTGCAGACGTTCCACCACCTGTGCGGCTATCTCGGGGGTCGCCTCCTCCAAAAGCTTTTTCTCCAGTTCGCGACAGGCATAATCCCGCAGACCCAACAAAAACAGAGCCCTGTCGTGAGCTCGATTATACATCGAAAGGGACAACAGCGTTTCCAACTGCTCCTCGGTCATCTCTCCCCCCTCACGGTAGGGAGACTCCTCAAACGTGCGGCGGTCCACCTGTACCTCCCGCCCGTCATTCAGCGTAAGCCGATACAGGCTGCGCCGACGGCGCGCCGCTTCAGTTATCTTCATACCAACACCTACAAACATAGGCAGGAGAGCCAAGCTCTCCTGCCTACAGTGATTTTTTAGTCGTCTACCACGATATCAATCTGCGCCTTAGCCGCCGCACTGGTCACCGCGGGAGCCGCCGCCAGCGGAATCTCCACGGGTGCCGAAGTCGCCGCTACCGCAGGACGGGCACCGGGCACCAGCTTATGCATATTCTCCCGCACCTGTGCCTCAATCTCAGCAGACAATTCGGGGTGCTGCTTCAGATAATCGCGGGCATTGTCGCGACCCTGCGCCAGACGCTCGCCCTTGTACCCAAACCAGGAGCCGGACTTCTCCACGATGTCCAGTTTCACCGCCATATCCAGCAGCTCGCTCTCCTTGGAGATACCGATGCCGTACAGCACGTCAAACTCCGCCTGCTTAAAGGGAGGCGCCAACTTATTCTTAACCACCTTAACGCGGGTGTGGGAGCCGATGGCGTCCGACCCGTTCTTAAGGGTCTCCACACGGCGCACGTCCAGACGGACGGAGGCATAGTATTTCAGCGCGTTACCGCCGCTGGTCACCTCGGGGTTGCCGTAAATGACACCCACCTTCAGACGCAGCTGGTTAATAAACAGCGCGATACAATTCGACTTAGATACAGCCGGAGACAGCTTACGCATCGCCTGAGACATCAGACGGGCCTGCAGACCCACGTGGGCATCGCCCATCTCGCCCTCAATCTCCGCACGGGGAACCAGCGCCGCCACCGAGTCGAGAACCACGATATCCACCGCACCGGAACGAATCAGCGCCTCCATAATCTCCAGCGCCTGCTCACCGGTATCCGGCTGGGACACCAGCAGGGAATCCACGTCCACACCCAAAGCCTTGGCATATACGGGGTCCAGTGCATGCTCCACGTCAATAAAGGCCGCCTCGCCGCCTGCCTTCTGACATTCGGCTACGGCGTGCAACGCCAGCGTGGTCTTACCCGAGGCCTCGGGACCGTAAATCTCTACGATACGTCCCTTAGGCAGACCGCCGATGCCCAATGCGGCATCCAGCGCCATCGAGCCGGTGGGAATAGCGTCCACCTGCATCTTGCTGTTCTCGCCCAGACGCATAACCGACCCTTTACCATACTGTTTTTCAATCTGTGCCAGAGCCGCGTCCAGTGCTTTCTGCCGCTCGCTGCGGTCAGCCGCGACCTCCGCGCCCTTTTTACTCTTATCGGCTTTTGCTGCCATAATTTCATCATTCCTTCCTGCATCGGTGTCTCAATGTCACCATTCTAACACACCATTTTGGAAAATGCAAGAGTTTTTCGAACATTTGTTTGATTTTTTATTTTTCCCCCGTTACGACCCGCGGAATTCCCGCTAAATCGGGGTAAATTTTACAGTTTTTCAGCCCCGCGGCGGCAAACAGCTCCGCCACCGCCTGTGCCTGTCCGATACCCACCTCTACGGCGCAGAAACCACCCGTCCGCAACTGCTTACACCAGTGAGAAGCTATCACACGGTAAAAGAGAAGCCCGTCCTCGCTGCCGTCCAGTGCCATGCGGGGTTCGTGCTGCACTTCCCGCATCAGCCCTGCCAAATCGGCGGTGGGAATATAGGGCGGATTGGATAAAATCGCGTCGTAAGTGGCGGTGTGATTCCCCCAATCGGTAAGGACGTTCCCCTTTTGCACCGTCACCGACAAGGCGGGATAGCGGGACACGTTCTCCCGCAAATACGGGAGTGCCTCCTCTGACAATTCCACCGCCGTCACCTGCGCCTGCGGGCACAAGGAGGCAAGTCCCAAGCCCACACAGCCGCTGCCCGCACACAGGTCGAGCACCTGCGGTGTATCCACACCCTGCAAGTGCTCCGCTGCCACCTCGCACAGCAGCTCCGTGTCAGGACGAGGAATGAGAACCCCTTCCCCCACGCGCAGAGAAAGGGCGAGAAACTCCCATTCCCCTAATATGTACTGTAGCGGTTCCCCCTGTTCGCGGCGGCAAAGCGCCTGTTCCAAGGCGGCGGATTGCTCCGCAGACAATGGGGTATCCGTCGGTGCCGTCCCGCGGAGCAAGCCGCCGAAATCCTCCAACAAACAGCGAGCATCAAAGGCCGCATCCTCGCACCCTGCCGCCACCAGACGGCGGACGGCGGCGGACAGCCACTCCCGCTGTGTCATTACCACTTGTCCGCCTCCGGATCAGCAGGAATGACCTCCTCCATAGCGCGAATGGCGCACTCAATCATTCCGTCGTCCGGCTCAATGGTGGTGAGCCGCTGCATCCACAGTCCGGGTGTGGATACGATGCGTGTAAAGGCGTTATCCTTGCGTCCCGCCAATTTAATCAGCTCATAGCCCGCACCCACCGTCAAGGGCAACAGCAACAGCTTAATCGCCGTACGCCACACAGGGTGGGCGATGGGAATCAGCATAGAAATCACAATGCCTACCAGCAGCATCAAAACCAAAAAGGAAGTGCCGCAACGGGGGTGGAAGCGGCTCTGCTCCCGCACGTTCTCCACCGTCAGGGGCAGACCCTTTTCGTAGCAGAAGATGGTCTTATGCTCGGCGCCGTGGTACTGGAAGGTGCGGCGAATATCCTTCATGCGGGATACCGCCACCATGTAACCTAAAAATATGGTCAACCGCAAAATCCCCTCCAGCACCGCACGGAGATAGGAGTTGCTCAGGGGGGACCACAGCTTACCAAGCCAGTTGCAAAGCAGGGTGGGAAGGAAAATAAACAGCACCACCGACAGCACCACGCCCAGCACCATGCCAACCACCATAACGGCGTTCATCATCGCGCTTGCTTTCTCTTTGGTTTCCGCGGCGGGCTTTTTCTCCTCGCCCTCCTCCATAGCGTCCTCCAGCTCCTCCTCCAGACCGCTCAGCTCCGCCGAGCGCATCAGGCATTTGTAGCCAAAGCGCAGAGAATCGATGAAATTAAATATACCACGCACCAAAGGCCATTTGGTAATGGCCCACCGCTTGTTAACCGGGTTGTCCCAGCTCTCCATGCGAATCTCGCCGGAGGTATGACGCACCGCCATGGCCGTGCGCTGAGGGCCACGCATCATCACACCCTCAATCAGCGCCTGACCGCCGATAGAGGTTTTTTTCATACACACTTGTTCCTTGCTCATAGCACCTAATTCCTTTCGTTGCTCGTTAGGGCGGGCAAAACCACGGTGGCCGCCGTGCCCACACCCACGTCGCTGTCAATCTCCAAGCTACCGCCATGGAGGTGCAAAATCTCCTGCGCCACCGCCAGACCGATACCCGCGCCGGGAGCCGCAGAATCCGCCTGATAGAATTTCTGCATAATGTGAGGTAAATCCTCTTTGGCAATGCCCACACCCGTATCGCTGATAACCACCTGCACCGCGCCGGGGATACGCGCCGCCTCCACGCGAATGCGGTCCCCTGCGCGGGAGTATTTTACACTGTTGTCCAGCAAATTAATAAACACCTGTTGGATACGGTCGGGGTCCCCCTGAATGGCGGGCAGGTCGGTGCCGGCGCGATACTCCAGCGTAATGCCCTTACGCGCCGCACGGTCGCGGAACAGAAACACCGCCTCCTCCAATCGCGCCGCCACGTCCATACGCTGTTGGCGCAGAGCAATATGCCCGCTCTCCATACGGGAAAAGTCCAGCAGCTCCTCCACGATGCGGCTGAGCCGCTGTGCCTCGCCGCCAATAACCGCCAGACCCTGTGCGGTGAGCTCGCGGTCGTCGGTGGTGGCCTGCAGCGTTTCGCTCCACCCCTTGATGGCGGTGAGCGGCGTGCGCAATTCGTGGGACATGGAGGAAATAAACTCGTTTTTCATACGTTCGGCGGCGGCAATCTCCCCCGCCATAAAATTCACCGTATCGCACAATTCGCCAATCTCGTCGTTATACTGTTTTTGTAAGCGTGCGTCGTACTCCCCCATCGCAATGCGACGGGCGGTGCGGCTGATATCCGCAACCGGTGTGACAATGGAATTGATGAAATACAGTCCCGACAGAGACACAAACAGAATAATCAGCAGGATAAAGGCAAACAGGAAAGCGGACAACAACCATATCTGCCGATTCACAGGTCCCAGCGCCACCACGTAGCGCAGGGCACCCACCCGATTGCCGTCCGCATCGGTCTCCAGCATGGTCAGCCCCATAACCGACTCACCCTCCGACCGTCCGTACCACACACCGCTTCCGTCCTCGGCGGTCACCGCCGCATGAAAGTCGCGGGGGACGGTATCCTCTGTGGGCAAAAAGCCGGTGGAGGACAACAGAATGCGCCCGTCAGCGGACAGCACCTGCAGCTCCATCTTGTCCTTATCGGTAAAATAGGCGATGAGGTCCCGCCCGCGGGTATCCCACGGCGTGGTGTCCGACACCGACATTTCCATCGTACGGCGGTACAACAGCGCACGGCTTTCCAAGGCGGTTTCCACGCTCTGGTAGTAGTACACCCGCAGCATCAGCATAAACAGCAGCTGCAACAACAGCAGAAACAACAGAATAACCAGAAAAGCATGCCGCACCCAACGACCAATCAATCGATTCTTCGGCACCAGACGGCGAAGGAGCGAGGTGCGCCTGCCGCGTCGCCGCTTTATGCGTTCCATTGGTAGCCTCGCCCCCATACGGTTAATAAATGACGCGGTTCGGAGGGGTCCGCCTCCACCTTCATTCGCAGGCGGCGAATGTTCACGTCTACAATCTTTTCGTCGCCGCCCATATCCGTCCCCCACACGTGCCGCAGAATCTCGCCACGGGTAAGCAACGTGTCAGGGTTGCCGAAAAACAGCTCCAATATCTGAAATTCCACCTGCGTCAGCTCGATGGACACGTCCTGCCGCAGTAAGCGACGGGTACGCAGGTCCAGCGCAAACTCGCCCGATACAATCTGCTCGATGTAGCCGGCTGGCTCCTTGGTCTCCAAGCGGCGGTACAGCGCGTCCACCCGCGCCAGCAATTCCGCCGTGGAGAAGGGCTTGGTCACATAGTCGTCCGCACCCATACGCAGACCGCTGACCTTCTCCTCCTCCCGCGTGCGAGCCGTGAGCATAATGATACCCATATCCCGGCTCTGCTCCCGCAGACGGCGACAGGTCTCAAAGCCGTCGATACCGGGCAGCATCACGTCCAACAAAGCCATCGCGATGGTGGGGTCAGCAGCGTAACAGGACAGCGCCTCTTCGCCGGAGCCTGCCTCCACCACCTCGTATCCCTCGCGGCGCAGATTAACCACCACAAACGAGCGAATGGAAACCTCGTCCTCACAAACCAATATTTTTTTCACGGAGTCAACCTCCCTCGAATCATTCTCGTTATGCTGTCAAGCGGAACACCATATACCGCACCTTTTCCGTCTCCAGCACCTGCGGGTCAAACCACGCCATACAGGTGTCCTTTCCCCGTTCGTCCGGCAACAGGCTCACCGTCTCCAGCTCCGCGGGGAGCGGGTCGGGCAGCGTTTCGCCGTCGCCTGTATACAGACGCAGCCACACCTGTCCCTCTTCCCCCAACAAATCCAGCGTGTGGGTAAGCGGGTCGTAACGGGTGGTTAGCCCCGCTCGCTGTGTCTCGTCCAGCACCACCATATAATCCTCGGCGGTGTTTATCACCGTTTGCAGCCGTTCCTCCCAGCTGAGGCTCTCGTACTCCCAGCTGTTCCAAACAGTGACGTAGCCTGTCAAATCCGCGTCCGAGCGGTCGGACAGCCGATGGCTGCGGGGAACGTCCACGTTGCCGTCCCCGTCCACGTCACGTGCCGCCAGACCGTTGGAGCGGTGGGTCACGGCGGTCGCATTGGTATCCGCGTTATAGAATGGAGCGTGCAACCCCGTATCGTCATAATAAATCAGTTCGGTCACCAGCGTGTTATCCCGCCGTATGCCGTCCACGTACAACCCGTGGACCTCCCCCGTCAGGCGGCACAGAGTCATACCCTCAAACCGCTGTATCTGCCCGTCAAGGCGGACGGTGTCCACCGTCACCAGCTGCTTATCCGACAGCTGCTCTAAGGAGGCGGTGACCCGATTGTTACTGCCAACCCGCAGCAGCAACAGCCGTTCCTCGCCCGAGGCCAGCATATCCCCCACGTACAGAGAGGTATACAGGCGATCGTCCGTCAGCAGCGTCAGCCCGTTATGCACGTCGTACACCGCCAGTCGGCGGTCCAGACTGTTGTAGGTGCTCCAACCGGTAAGCAGCTCCGCCATTCCGTCGCCGTTCAGGTCGCCGAACGTCACCTGACGGATATCCGCGCCGCTGCCGTCTCCGTCCGCCACGGAAATCCAGTCCTCTCCGTCCTTGCGCAGGAGGTTGATATGGGTTTCCTCCGGCGCGGAGGACAGGGCGTAGAACGCCACCGCCATACGCGCCTCGGCGGAATCGTCGGTCAGCGGACGTCCCTGTCCGTCACACAACACAAAAGCAGAGGTATATTCCCCCTCGGTAGGGAATTTCAGCGTATATCGCTCCGCAATACCGCTGTCGCGGATATAGGTTTCCAGCGCCTGCTGCACCTGCCGCTGTTCACCACGGCTGCGGGGCGGCTGCAAAAAGGACTCTACGTCCAGACTGCAACCGGTGCAAAGCAAAAGCAGCACCGCCGCCAACCCTATACAGATTATCCGTTTCACGCCTATCACCTCGCATCACATACACAAAGAATTATACCGCTAACCGCCGCGGCTGTCAATCCCGCAGCAGCGCCTGTCGCGCCCGATAATCGGGCATAACGCTCTCCACCAACTGCCAAAAATCGCGGCTGTGATTATGGTGGCGGATATGCGCCAATTCATGCACCACCACGTAATCCACCGCCTGCGGCGGGTACTGCATCAGCCGCCAAGAGAAGCACAGACGATTCTCCCCGCTGCAGCTGCCGAACCGCTTTTGAGCGGAGGTGATGCGAATGCCGTTGGGGGTCAGCCCCATAATAGCGCCGTAATGCGCCACGCGGGCGGGAATGTGCTTCGCCGCCATACGGCGCAGCTGCGCCTCCTGCTCCGGCGTCACCTGTCTGGCAAGCGCCGCCTGCTGACGGCGCTGCTGCACCGCCATATGCTTTTCAATCCACTCCTCGTGGCTGTCCACAAACCGCTGTATCTCCCGCCGGCTGCAGCGATGCGGCGCCCGCACCACCACCTGCAGGTCAGCGGTTATCTCCAGACCCAGCGTACGGCGGGAAGAGCGAATCAACGTATAGGGCGTCATACCGCGCCCTCACAGCTGTCCAGCGCGGCGTGCAGATAGCGGTGATACCGCTCTGCCACGTCTGCCGGTGCGGTGATACGCACCGCATTCTCCAGACCAAACACCCACGCAAAAAACTGCGGACTCACCAGCACGGGGACACGGGCGGTGAAATGCCCCTCCCCATCGGGAAACAAGGTAATATCCTGTCCGAATCGGTCCAGCACCACCCCCGCCATACGGTTATCGCAACGCAAAGTCACCGTCTGCTCCTCACCGCCGAACATACCGAAGGTTTTGCGGGAATACAGCGCCAAATCCTGTCGGCGAAACAAGGCTTCCCCCTGTCGGGGGCTATCGGTGACCCCAATCTGCAGCATACGGTCCACCCGATAATGACGAATAGAGGCGGAGGCCTCGTCGTAGGCAATAAGATAGTAATTTTCATCGTCCCAGGTCAGTGCCCACGGGCTTACCGTATACCAAGCGCCGTCATGGCGCAGATGCTGCTTTTTATCCGCGCCCCAATCGAAATAACGGAACTTCACCGCACGGTCGGCGGCAATCGCCGCCTGAAGGCTGTCCACATTATAGTAGATACTCTCATTCATATTCTTGATGCGGCCGGATACCAGCACCTGCCGCTGCAATTCCCCCGCCAGATGGCGGCTGGTCAACCCCTCCAGACGGCGGATAAGCTCCTCACTCTTACGGTGGGTAATAAACTTGGAGGATTGCACCGCGTCCACCAACAGGCGCAGCTGGGGCAGGTCAAACTCCCGCTGTCCCACGTAATAGCGCACCGTCGTATCCCGCACGGTAACAATATCCTCTCCCAGCAGACGCAGCTGCTCCATATCGTCATACAGACTCTTGCGCTCGGCGCTGACACCCTGCTGCTCCAGCAGAGCGCGAATCTGCTCCAGCGTCAGCGGGTGCTGCTCGTCCGTCTCCCGCCGCAAAATCTCCCGCAGTAGCAAAAGCTTCAGTTTTTGGTTCGGTCGCTTCGCCATAGCCACCCCTCCATTGTCCCATTTTTTGTACAATATACCATATATCCTATAAAAAGAAAAGAGGATTACGCAAAAAAGATTGCGCCCACCTGAAAACTATGGTAAAATAGGTATTATTTTGCGATAACAAGGAGCGATACCCTATGATAGTTGGTATTATCGGCGCCATGGATTCCGAGGTGGACAATCTCATCGCCCGCTTGGAGAATGCGGCAGTAACGGAGGTGGCGGGCCGTCGTTTCACCGCGGGTAAACTGGCGGGAAAAGACGTGGTTGTGGTAAAAAGCGGCATCGGCAAGGTAGCCGCCGCCATCACCGCCCAGATTCTTATCGACCGCTTTTCGGTGGATTGGCTGCTTAATACGGGTATGGCGGGCAGTCTGGATTCCTGCCTGCAGGTGAAGGACCTGGTGGTAGCCACCGCCGCTCTCCAGCACGATTTTGACCTGACCGCCTTCGGTCACGTCCACGGCTATATGTACGGCGAGGACGACAGCAAGCCCACCCTGTTCGCCGCTGACGACACGCTGGTACAGAAGGCGCTGCAAGCCGCGGCGGCGGTGCTGCCCGCGGAGAATAAGGCTATCACGGGCGTGGTTGCCTCGGGCGACATCTTTGTGGACGACAGCGCGCTCAAGCGAACCCTCATCACCCGTTTCGGTGCCGCCGCAGCGGAGATGGAGGGCGCCGCTATTGCCCAGACCGCCGTGGCCAACGGAATTCCTTTCCTGATTCTGCGCACCATCTCCGATTTGGCGGAAAAGGAAGCCCACGTTTCCTTCGACGAGCTGGAAATCTACGTAGGCGAGCTGGCAGGAGACATCACTGTCGCCCTGCTGAACAACCTGTCATACACATAATCGAGGCTGTATCAGGGTAAACTCATAAAAAAAGGAGTTTGCCATGACCCATCCCATACACCTGCCGCCCCATCGCCCGCCGATGCCGCGGCGATTGCCCCACAGGGGCTTTGTCCCCCTCTATCCTCAACGAAAGGAGCGTGCGGTATGCCACCCCTATCCTACCCCCTCTCCCACGATATGACCCTACTGCATCTACCCCATGACCGCTACCGCACCGACCGTCTGACGGCGGTGTTTGCGGTGCCGCTGCGGGCGGATACGGCGGCGGGCTATGCGCTGCTGCCGGGGCTTTTGACCCACGGCTGCCGCTGCTATCCCACCGTACAGACCTTCAATCAGCAGCTGGATTCCCTGTACGGCGCGACCCTACACGCCTACGTAACCCATTTAGGCGAGTGGCAGATGGTGATTTTCTCCATCAGTTACCTCAACCGCCGCTACACCCCCGACGGCAGCGACCTGTCGGCGGCCTGCGCAGAGCTCCTGCTGGACACGCTGTTTGACCCGCTGTTGGAGGACGGCGCGTTTCCTGCAGATACCTTTGCACAGGAGCAGCGCTGTCTGATTGAGGAAATACAGAGTGAACTAAACAACAAGCGGCTGTATGCCATACGCCGCTGTACCGAATTGCTGTGCCCCGACCACCCGTTTAGTCTAAATCCCCACGGCACGGTGGAGACCGTACAGCAGCAGACTCCCCACACCGCAGCACAGGCGCGCCTGCGGCTGCTGTGCGAGGCAAAGGTCCACTGGCTGTACCAAAGCGCCGCCGACCCCGCGGCGATAACCGCGGCGGTGGAGAGCCGTTTTGCCGCCCTGCCCTATCGGCGGAGCGTCAACCTCACCACCGACACGGCTTTCACCCTCAAGGAGAGCCGCCGCACCGACCGCATGGACGTAAACCAAGCGAAATTGGTGCTGGGCTTCCGCATTGCCATAACCGAACCGAGCGAGCAGGTGGCGGCGGCACAGCTGATGAACGAGCTGTTGGGCGGCTGTCCCTCCTCCCTGTTGTTCACCCACGTGCGGGAGGAGCAGAGCCTGTGCTATTACTGTATGGCGGGCTACGACCGCCACTGCGGCATTTTGTTAGTTGACAGCGGCGTCCAGCCGGAGAATGCCGCCCACACCGAGCAGGAAATTCGCAAGCAGTTAGAGGCTATCCGCAAAGGAGATTTTTCCGATGAGGAATTGGAGGCAGCGCGCCGCAGTCTGACACAGCGCTTTGCCGCCACCACCGACACCCCTGCCAATCTGGAGCGGTATTACGTGGCGCAGACCCCCTACGACACCTACCCCACCCCCGCTGAAATGGGACAACGGCTGCAGGCCGTCACGCGGGAACAGGTGTGTCGCGCCGCGCAGCTGACCCACTTCGACGCGGTATATCTGCTGCTGCCCGAGGAGGAGGTGGCGCACGTATGATAACGACGGTAACCAATCCCTTGACCAAGGATACGCTGTATACCTTCACCCACCAAAGCGGGCTGCCCGTGGTGGTGTGGCCCATGGAACATGCCACCTCTGCCTACGCCCTCTTTGCCACCCGCTACGGCTCGGTGCACAACACCCTGCCCACCCCTGACGGCAAGGGCGAGACGGTGCCGGCAGGCATTGCTCACTATCTGGAGCATAAGCTCTTTGAGAGCGAGGAGGGAGATGCCTTTCAGCGGTTTGCCGCCACAGGCGCTTCCGCCAACGCGTACACCGGCTTCTGCCGCACCGCCTATCTGTTCCACGCGACGGAAAACATTCTGCCCTCGCTGGAAATCCTGCTGGATTTTGTGCAGCACCCCTATTTCACCGCCGAAACGGTGCAAAAGGAGCAGGGCATCATCGGGCAGGAAATTCGCATGTGCGAGGACAACCCCGGACGGCGGGTGTTTCTCAATCTGCTACAGGGCATGTACCACACCCACCCCGTACGCATCGATATTGCGGGGACGGTGGAGAGCATCTCCCACATCACCCCCGACCTGCTGTACCGCTGCTATGAGCAGTACTACAACCTGCACAATATGGTACTGGTGGTAGCGGGCAATATCACCGCCGAACAGGTGGAGGATGCCTGTGACCGCCTGCTGAAAGCGGCGGCACCTTACACCCCCTCGCCTGTGACCACCGAAGAGCCCGAAGGAGTGGTTCAGCCCCTTATAGAGACGAAAATGCCCGTGGCCGCCCCGCTGTTTTATCTGGGGTACAAGGAGCCCGCCCCCGCTGACCGCACCCCCTTGGAGTTGGCGGCAAGCCGCATTATTCCTGACCTTTTGGTCGGTAAAGGCAGTCCCCTTTACACCGAGTTGATGGAGCAAGGGCTCATTAACAACGACTTTGGTGCCGAATATTTCTACGGTCCCGGATTTGGAGTGTGGCTGTTTGCAGGCGAATCCGCCTATCCCGAACGGGTGGAGGCGGCTATCACCGCCGAGATACGGCGGCTGCAAAAAGAGGGTATCGACCCCGCCGCCTTTGAGGCCGCCAAACGGGGCGCCTACGGGCGGTTTGTCCGCGGGCTGGATAGCCCCGAGGACGGCGCCGAGACCTTGCTGGATAATCTGCTGGACGGAGTCCCGCTGCTCAGCGAGCCGGAAGCCATCGCCTCCCTCACCCGCGCTCAGCTGCACCGCCAGCTGTGCGAGCGCATTCGCGCCGATAATCATACGCTATCCATTGTAAGACCTTAATGCGGGGAGCTCTCTCCCCTACATAGAAAGGAGTCCCCTATGAACCATTACATAGAATTTCCCCGCCTCGGTTGGAAATTCGCTCTGGACCCCACGCTGGTGGAGTTCGGTGCCTTTTCCATCAAATGGTACGGCGTATTGATTGCCGTCGGCTTTCTGCTGGCGGTTCTGTACGGCATGCACCGCGCCAAGGACTTTGACCTAAATGCCGATAAGATGATGGATACCGCTCTGCTCACCACCTTGGTCGCCTTTGTAGGCGCCCGCTTGTATTACGTCCTCTTCAGCGGACGACTGAGCGAGTATCTGGCAAATCCGCTCTCCATTCTGCAGGTTTGGAACGGCGGTTTGGGTATCTACGGCGGCATCATTTTCGCTTTTGTGTTCGGTTTCCTGTTCAGCCGTCTGTTTAAGGTGAGCTTCCTGTCCATGGCGGATATCGCCTCTCTGGGCTTTCTCATCGGGCAGGCGGTAGGTCGCTGGGGCAACTTCTTTAACCAAGAGGCCTTCGGCGGCAACACCGACCTGCCTTGGGGTATGACGGGAGACATCATCGCCTCCGGTGTCAACGGCGAAGGCTACAGCACCTATCTGCCGGTGCACCCCACCTTCCTGTACGAGTCGCTTTGGTGCATTCTGGGCTTTGTGCTGCTGCACATTCTGTCCAAGCACCTGTATAAATTCAAGGGACAGATTTTCTGTTGCTATCTAATGTGGTACGGCTGTGGCCGTTTCCTCATCGAGAGCGTCCGCACCGACAGTCTGATGCTGGGCACCATGCGGGTTTCCCAACTGGTAGCGATAGCCGCCGTATTGGGCGGTGGTATCCTGCTGCTGGTGTTGCGGCGGCGGGCGAACAGCCTGCCCAAGGACCTACTGGCAGCCGAAATCCCCGTAGAAACCGAAATCCAAGAGGAGGAACCGAAAAATGGCAACGAGAATTGACGGAAAGGCAATCGCCGCCGCCCTGCGTGGCGAAATCGCCGCCGAGGTAGCACAGCTGAAAGAAAAGGGCGTCGCCCCCGGTCTGGCGGTGATTCTGGTGGGCGAAGACCCCGCCAGCTGCACCTACGTGCGCAACAAGCAGAAGGCCTGCGAGGAAGCGGGAATCCACGCAGAGCAGATTAATTTGCCCGCCGACACCACCCAAGAGCAACTGCTGGCGGTGGTAGAGGAGCTGAATCACCGCTCGGATATCCACGGCATTCTGTGCCAGCTCCCCTTGCCCCGTCACTTGGACGACGAGGCAGTGATTGCCGCCATCTCCCCCGCCAAGGACGTAGATGCCTTCCACGCGGAGAACGTGGGGCATATTATGATTGGCGATATCCGCTTCCTTCCCTGCACCCCCGCAGGTGTGATGGAACTGCTCCACCGCAGCGATATTTCTGTAGAGGGTAAGCAGTGCGTGGTTATCGGGCGTAGCAATATCGTGGGCAAGCCCATGGCGATGCTGCTGCTCCACGAGAACGCCACCGTCACCATCTGCCACTCCCGCACCAAGAATCTGGCGGAGGTGTGCCGCGGAGCGGATATTCTGGTAGCCGCTGTTGGACGGGCCAAATTCGTCACCGCCGATATGGTGAAGCCCGGCGCCACCGTCATCGACGTGGGCATCAATCGGGACGAGAACGGCAAGCTGTGCGGCGACGTAGACTTCGACGCTGTGGAGCCCATCGCCGGTGCCATCACCCCCGTTCCCGGCGGAGTCGGTCCCATGACCATCGCCCTGCTGCTGAAAAACACCCTCACCGCTGCCAAACAGCAGAACGGATTAGCGTAAAGTGATTCCCTACGCACCAGCCCCACACGACCAATGTAGGGGACGGCGCCCTCGACGTCCCGTTTGCGGCGGTTGCTAACCAACAAGAACGGCGGGAGCAAGCCCCCGCCCTACGATTGCTTTTTTAAAAAACAGGACGGGTATCCGTTTGGATACCCGTCCTGTTTTTATCTTGCTTGTTATCCCAATTCGATCTTGCCGTGCTTATCCTCATACTTTTCGATGCAATCCCGGATGAGGATAAGAATCTGACTGTTGGCGCTGCGCCCATCGTAATCCGCTACCACGTGCAGCTTATGCAGTACCTCTTCGTCAATACGAATGGATAAACTTTTAATCGCCATATAACCACCCCAAAGCAAAATATATTTTATGTTTATTTTAGGTCCAGTTTATGTTATAATGGAGATATGAACATATACTATGCCTATTTTGTGTTTAAGAGAGGTGTTTATTTATGAAAGTTGCTGTGATCGGGTCGAGGGGACTGCAGGTTGACGACTTGGAAAACTATCTGCCACCCGATACCACCGAGATCGTGTCCGGCGGGGCAAAAGGTATCGACACCTGTGCCAGAGACTACGCTCTTGCCCACGGATTAAAACTAA
Organism: Clostridia bacterium; assembly: GCA_017440755.1. Taxonomy (GTDB): domain Bacteria; phylum Bacillota; class Clostridia; order Oscillospirales; family Acutalibacteraceae; genus UBA5905. Next base: position 35,123 of record JAFSGP010000016.1, read on the forward strand.
CCGAGTTTCTGCCCGACTACCGCCGCTATGGGCGGCACGTCGCCCCGCTCAAACGCAACGAAACCATCGTAGATTATGCCGATCTTGCAGTGATTTTCTGGGACAGTGCATCAAAAGGCACCGCCTTCACCATTCGGCGCTGTCAGGAAAAGAATAAGCCTGTGCGCATTTATATCAGGAACGGAAACGACACATATCTCCCGCAAAACTAATGTAAAGGACGGGCTTTCCGTCCCGTCAAAACGGGTCGATGACTACATCGCCCCACAATAGGATTTTTGGTTTGTGTAGACCTTGTCGTAGGGCGGGGGCTTGCTCCCGCCGCGGGCGAACACAGTTCACCTCTACAATAGCGCTAAAAAATGACGGACAACCCAAATATTTACAATGGTGTAACCTTTGTTACAATATTGTTACCTTTGTTGACATCTGAGTAGCAACTGGTTATAGTAAAATCAAAGAAGAACCTCTCCCAAACCAACAGAAAGCGAGTGACCTGTATGATGAGACGTATCTTAGCCATACTGTTTGTGTGCATCGTGGCGCTTTTCGCTACCGCCTGCATTGGCCAGATGGACGATACTTCTTCCCCCGTCTCCCAGGTAGACGACGATTTCACCGCCGGCAAAGCGGCGCTGGAGGCCGGCAACTACGCCGAGGCCTACGCACGGCTGTCCGCCTCCACAGCCGAGGAAGCCGCCACGCTGCTGGAAAAGCTGGTGTACGTCCCCACCAAGCGGGCGCAGGATAACGAGATATACACCGTCTACCAATACGATAAAAACGGCAACCTTGTGTTTATGGAGAGCGACTACGGTGACTACGGCGCCACCACCAACTACACCTATAACGAAAAGGGGCAGTTGATTTACATCGAGTCTGTAAACGCCGAAAAGGTCAAGACCACCACCGCCTACACCTACGACGAGGCGGGCAACCGTGTGACCCAAGAGTGGAACTGCGACGGAGAGACCACCAAGTACGAGCTCACCTACGATTCCCAGCATCGGTGCCTGACCAAGAAGCAGATCAATGCCAACGGCGACACCTTCCTCACCACCTACCGCTACGATGTGGACGGCAACAAAACCTACGAGCGAATCGACTATCCCGACGACACCTGGTATGAGCAGAATTTCCTCTACATAACCAAGGATAAGCCTCTGCGCGAGTGGGGCAGCGACTCCAACGGCGGCAACTACGAGAGCACCTACGTCTACGACGAGGCAGGACTGCTGCAAAAGTACACGGTAGCGGGCGAGGAGCACACCTATGCCTATGACGAAAAAGGGCAGCTGATACAGGAAAACAACCCCGACGGCACCGTCATCACCTATACCTACGATGAGGCGGGCAACCGTGTGACGGAGAAACACGCCGTTGCCGACGGCAACGAGTATATCACCACCCACACCTACGACGAAAGCGGACGTCTGCTGTCTGCTGAAAACAATCACGGCGGTTGGCGCAAATTCACCTACGACGAAAACGGCAACAAGCGCACCGAGGCGGTGGGCGGAGATACCGAAAAAGACTATTCTTGGGAGTACGAGTGGGAGCTGCACTACTACCCCGACGGCGTGCCGGAGGAAGTAGAGGAGATCCGCACCTCCAACGTAAATCCCCAATCGGTAATGTAAGAGTAAAGACGGGCAACGAAAATTCGTTGCCCGTCTTTTTTGCGTTATCTTCTTTTCCTACCCGTATTTAACACCACGATAGCGGTGAGCACCAGCAGGATACCCACCATCGCCACGGGACCGGGGAAGGTCCGCAGCACCACAATCTGCAACAGGGTGGCGCAGGCGGGCTCCACCGCCGCCATCACCGCCGCCTTGGAATTTTCAATATGCCGCAAGCCGTTAGTATACAGCAGATAGGGAGCGATGGTGGTCACCACCGCATAGCCCACCAGCAACAGCCACAAGTTGGCGCCACCCGCCACCGTGGCGGTGACGATCTCGCCGAAATCGGTGAGCAACACACCGCCCACCGTCGCCACCAAAAAGGTGTAGGTGGTGATGGTCATACTCTCGTACCCGTGGCGGATAGCATAGCGGGTGAAGATGCTGTAAAGGGCATAGCCAAAGCCCGCGCCGATGCCGTACAGCACGCCCTCTTTAGTAAAGCTGCTGCCGGCAGCGAATACACCGCTGACCAACACACAGCCCGCCACCGTCATAATGAGGGACACCACCTTGCGACCGGTGATTTTCTCCCCGAACAGCGGGAGGCTCAGCAGCATCACGAACACGGGCGAGGTGTACAGCAGGGTCGCCGCCACCGCCATACCCGACGCCTGTATGGCATTGAAATAACAGTAGTTAAAGAACAGGATACTGCCCACGCCGCTGCCGAGAAATATCCAGATATCCCGCAGGCGGATACGCAACAGAGACGGCTTGATGCACACCGTCAGCAGCAGCATCACCAGCGCCGTGATGGCAGCACGCAGCTCGCAGATCTGCATGGAGGTCAGCCCCGCCATATTCAGCTCCTTAATGAACAGCCCCGTGGTGCCCCACAGGCATCCCGCCAGCACCACGAACAACCCGCCGAGAGCGGCAGAGGATTTGCTTTTTGCCATATTTATCACTCCTAAGGAAAAGCGGTACGGCAAAAACCGTACCGCTGTGGCATTGTTTCTATCAGAATGCGATCTTCTCTTCCAGATACGCCTTCAGCTCGCTGATGGGCATACGCACCTGCTCCATCGAGTCACGCTCACGCACGGTGACACAGTTGTCCGCAGGGGTGTTCTCGTCGCCCACCGTTGGAGCAAATTCCAACGGTGGGTCTTTCTTATTCTGCGAAGTGATGAATGCCGCCGCCGACGGTGGCGGTATACCCCGAGGGGAGCGTGATATGAGCCGTGACGCCCTGTGGCACGGTGAACTCATAGTAGACGGTATCCTCTTTATAATACCAATGCACGGCTACGCGCCCGTGGCGGGTCTCAATGGCGGTATCCACAAAGCCGATGCGCTTATTCGGATGGGGTGCAATGCGCACCTCTTTGTAGCCGGGAGCGGTTTCTGTAGGCTTGATGCCGCACATTACACCAAATATCCAATCAAACACCGCGCCATACGCATAGTGATTAAAGGAGTTCATATCGGTGCTCCAGAAGGAGCCGTCCTCCTTGAGGCTATTCCAGTGCTCCCACATAGTGGTCGCTCCGTGATTCACCGAGTAGAGCCAGGAGGGGCTCTTCTCTTGGAACAGCAATTCATAGGCCACATCCGTATAGCCGTTGTCCGACAGCACGTGGAGCAGATAGGGGGTCCCCACAAAGCCGGTGGACATCAGACCGCCGTTCTCACGAATCAGCTCCACCAGTTTGGCGGACAGCGCGCCTCTTTCCTCCTCCTCACACAGTCCGAAATGCAGAATCAGCACCAGCGCCGTCTGGGTGATTCCTCTGCGGACGGTATCCACTACCCCGTAATTTTCTCTGGGCGGTTCAGTAAAGGGAAGTTCCGCCTTCGGCATTCCATTTTCCATAAAATACCCGCAGAAGGCGTCCCGTATCTGCTCATACAGACTGCGGTACTCGCTCATATCCTTGCCCAGCGCCTCGCCCGCCTTTACCAGCAGCGAGGTGGAGTAGGCGAAGAAAGCGCTGGCAATCAGGTCGTTCGCCGTGGCGCCCACATAGGAATCCCCACCGGCATCCATCGCCAACCAATCGCCATAGTGTATACCCCCCAGCCACAGATACTCCTCCGGACCGGCGGCACGCATATACTCCACCCATTTTTGCATCATAGGAAAACTCTGTTCCAGAATCGCCTTGTCGCCGTAGGCAGTATACAACTCCCACGGAATGATGCAGGATGCATCACCCCAAGCGGCGGAAATCCGATCCTGTCGTATAGCGGACACAGCGGGGATAACCCCTCGCACGGCACCGCTCGCCTTCTGCTCCAGCGCCATATCGCCCAGCCATTTTTTGAAAAACCGCTCCACGTCAAACTGGATGGCGGCGGTACGGCAGAATACCTGCGCATCTCCCGTCCAGCCCAACCGCTCATCCCGCTGGGGACAGTCGGTGGGAACATCCAGATAGTTGCTCTTCTGCCCCCACAGGATGTTGTGATAGAGCTGGTTTATCTTCTCGTTGCCGCAGACGAAGCTGCCGGTACGCTGCATATCCGAATGGACAACGATAGCCCGGAAACTGTCCATATCCACGGTATCAAAAGGATACTCCACCAGCTGTATATAGCGAAAGCCTTGGAAACAATAGGTGGGCTTGAACACATCCTCCCCACCACTACAGACATACACCGCTTCGTTGCGGGCGGTGCGCAAATTGGCGGTGTAGAAATTACCGTCCTTGTCCAGCACCTCGGCATGGTGGAGGACCACCCGACTGCCTCTCGGCGCTTGTATCCGCACCTCCACGTAGCCTGTCATATTCTGCCCAAAATCCAGCACCGTCTCCCCATTTGGCGTGCGAATCAGCGCCACGGGAGCCAGCCGCTCCTGCTCGGTGATCCACTCCCCCACCTGAGGTACCAGCTCGGTATGCACATCGGACAAAACCGCTTTACCGACACGCGTGATTGGGGCGGTCATATCCACCGTTTCTCCGTGATAGATTTCCGAAAAAACTACCGACGAGGTGTATACCTCCCAGCTTTCATCGGTCACAACACGCTCGTCGGTACCGTCCGTATATTCCACCTCCAGCCACGCAATCAGCGAGGTGTGATCGGCAAAATAGTGGTTTTCGTTTTCGATGCCGATGTGTCCTACCGCCCAGCCTTGTCCCAGACCGCACTCGATAACCGTTTCCTCCTTGATACAGGTGGTAATGTCATAGGTCTGGTACTGCACCCGATTCTTATAGCTGGTCCAACCGGGGGTCAAAACGCCCTTTCCAAAGCGGGTGCCATTGATATAAAGTGCGTAAAGTCCCATCGCCGACACGCACAAGGTGGCTTTCTTAACGTCCTTTTGCGGACAGAAGCTCTTATGGAACGTGTAGGCTGCCTCTTTGCTGTCAATAGGCGAGGTGATCCATTTTGCTGTCGTTTGCATACTGATTTCCTTTCTTAACTCCAACCCACTGCAAATCACAGCGGTACGGCAAAAGCCGTACCGCTGTGGCATTATTTCTATCAGAATGCGATCTTCTCTTCCAGATACGCCTTCAGCTCGCTGATGGGCATACGCACCTGCTCCATCGAGTCACGCTCACGCACGGTGACGCAGTTGTCAGCAGGGGTATTCTCGTCGCCCACCGTCTGGAAGTCTACGGTGATGCAGTAGGGAGTACCGATCTCGTCCTCACGGCGATACCGCTTGCCGATGGAGCCCGCCTCGTCGTAGTCCACCATAAAGTACTTGGACAGCTCTGCGTGGATCTCCAGCGCCTTGTCGCCCAGCTTCTTGGACAGGGGCAGCACCGCCGCCTTGAAGGGCGCCAGAGCGGGATGCAGGCGCAGCACGGTACGCACGTCGTTCTTCTCGGCGTCGACAACCTCCTCGTCGTAGGCGTCGCACAGTACGCTCAGCACGGTACGCTCCACACCCAGACTGGGCTCCACCACGTAGGGAATGTAGTGCTCGTTCGTCTCCTGATCGAAGTAGGTCAGGTCCTTGCCGGAGGTCTCCTGATGCTGGGTCAGGTCGTAGTCGGTACGGTCCGCCACGCCCCACAGTTCGCCCCAGCCAAAGGGGAACAGGAACTCAAAGTCGGTGGTTGCCTTGGAGTAGAAGCACAGCTCCTCGGGGTCGTGGTCACGCAGGCGGATGTTCTCCTCCTTGAGACCGATGGCCAGCAGCCAGTTGTGGCAGAACTCACGCCAGTAGCTGAACCACTCCAGGTCGGTGCCGGGCTTGCAGAAGAACTCCAGCTCCATCTGCTCGAACTCGCGCACACGGAAAATGAAGTTGCCGGGGGTAATCTCGTTACGGAAGGACTTACCGATCTGACCGATACCGAAGGGCAGCTTCTTGCGGGTGGTGCGCTGCACGTTGACAAAGTTGGTGAAGATACCCTGCGCCGTCTCAGGACGGAGGTACACGGTATTCTTGGCGTCCTCGGTGACACCCTGGAAAGTCTTGAACATCAGGTTGAACTGACGGATATCGGTGAAATTGTGCTTACCGCAGGTGGGACAGGGAATGTTGTGCTCCTCCACGAAGTCCTTCATCTCCTGCTGAGAGAAGGCGTCGATGGGCTTGGGCAGCTCGAAGCCGGTCTCGGCACACCAGTCCTCAATGAGCTTATCTGCACGGAAGCGCTCTTTGCACTCCTTGCAGTCCATCAGCGGGTCGGAGAAGCCCGCCAGGTGACCGGAAGCCACCCAAGTCTGGGGGTTCATCAGGATAGCGGCGTCCAGACCCACGTTGTAGGGGTTCTCCTGCACGAACTTCTTCCACCAGGCACGCTTCACGTTGTTCTTCAGCTCCACACCCAGAGGGCCGTAGTCCCAGGTGTTGGCGAGACCGCCGTAAATCTCAGAGCCGGGGAAAATATACCCACGTCCCTTACATAAGGCAACGATTTTGTCCATTGTTTTTTCGGTGTTTTTCATATTGCATACCTCCTATGCATTACCATATCCTTAGTATTTTAATACATTAATGGTGAAAAGTCAACCACTACGGCATATTTCTTGGAATTTCTCCCCTGTCACTAAAAGACGGCGATGGGGTTGTTTTTTCGCGTTTCGGTGTCGATTTTTTCGTTAAATTGTTAAAAAATGACAGAGGTTTATTCACACTTTTTAACAATTTTTATCATTATGCCAAAAAAGGTGTTGACAATGGTTTTTCTATCGTTTATACTAACCTTATGCCGTGCGGAACACGGTACGGATAGGTGCGCCTATCTGCCTGTTTTGCACAGAGGGGTGATGAGGCTGAATAACCGAGTACTACGGGACGAGCCCCTCCCCATCGCGCAGGCCGCCAACGGCGACCAAGAGGCATTTGCCTACATTATGCAGCGGCTGACGCCGCTCATTCACGCACAGGTGCGCAGCTGTCGCGTCTCGGGTACCGAGGACGAGGACCTGGCACAGGAGGCTTTGGTTGGGCTGCTGGCGGCAATACGCAGTTACCGCTCGGACGGTAGCGCGTCCTTCACCACCTACGCCACCACCTGTATCCGTCACCGTCTGCTGTCGGTGGCACGCTGCTCAGACTCTCGCCCGTGGCGGGAGCAACCCTTAGAAGAGCAGGAGGAGATAGCGGACGTCACAGGCGACCCCGCCCTGCGTATGCAGGAGCAGGAGGAGGCCGCGGCTCTGCTGACGCGGTTGCGCGAGCGGCTCACTCCCTTGGAGTATAAGGTGATGCTGCTGCGGTTGAGCGACTGCTCCTACGAAGAGATAGCCACCCGTTTGGCTGTCAGCAAAAAAGCGGTGGACAACGCGGTGCAGCGCCTGCGGCGCAAACTTATCCACCTATAATCTCAGCAACAACGGTATTTAACCGTTTGCAATATGCGAACCGGGTCACCGGGGCAAATATTATCATTATTCAAAGCGAGGTAAGACCACATGTACGAGGACAAGACTTTAGTATGCAAAGAGTGCGGCAACGAATTCATCTTCACCGCCGGTGAGCAGGAGTTCTACGCTGAAAAGGGTTTCGTTAACGAGCCCCAGCGTTGCAAGGCCTGCCGTGACGCCCGCAAGAACGCTGGCCGTCCCGAGCGCGAGATGCACGATGCTGTCTGCGCTAACTGCGGCAAGGACTGCAAGGTTCCCTTCCAGCCCCGTGAGGACCGCCCGGTTTATTGCAGCGAGTGCTTCGCCAACATGAAGGGCGAGAACTAATCTCTGTCAACAAGAGAAAGCCGTCTGTCATCGACAGACGGCTTTTTTCTTTTTGTGGCACGGAAAACTTGACGGGTTCGCCGAAATGGTGTATGATGGATGAAAACTGGCGGCGAGGAGGTATCGTATGCTGCTGAACTGGATATTCACCGCTTTGGCGGTTAGCGGGTCCGCCCTCATCTGCGGGCTGACTCCCCTCTCCCCTTGGTGGGGCTTGCCGCTGGCTGTGGGATTGTACGCAGGAGCGGGCATCGTCTTTATCATCTTGGTGCTGCTCTCCACCCTGCTGCTACCGAAAGACACTCCCTCCAAAAAGCGCTATGGGGTGTACCACTGGTTTATCCAGCATACCCTCAGCTGGGTGATGCTGGTGCTTGGCTACCGCATCTCTCTGCAGGGCGCCGAACGGATCCCCACCGACCGTCCCTTCCTGCTGGTAAGCAACCACCTGTCCAATATGGACCCGCTCATCACCTTAGCGGTGTTCCGCAAGTGGCATCTGGGCTACGTGTCCAAGCCGGAAAACTTCAAAATCCCCGTCATCGGCATTGCGATGCGGCGGGCGTGTTTCCTCTCCATTGACCGTGAGAATCCCCGCAACGCCGTCACCACCATCAAGCGGGCGGCAGAGCAAATCACCGATATGGGGCTGTCCATGGCGATATATCCCGAAGGCACCCGTAACAAGTCGGGCGAGGGGCTTCTCCCCTTCCACGCAGGCTCCTTCAAGATTGCCAAGCTGGCAAAGTGCCCCGTGGCGGTGATGACCGTCCGCTATGACAAGCGCCGCCCCTTCGGTAAAATAGTAACGCTGAACATCGTGGACATGATGGACGAAGCCTACGTGGCGGAACACCAGACCGCCGATATGAGCGACCGTGCCCGCACCGCGATGGAGAAAAATCTGAACAAATGATAAAAACCGCTGTGGCAAATGCCACAGCGGTTTTCTTATTTCATGAATATATCGTAGGCGTTGTCCCACAGCATACGGCGGTACTCCGCCTCGGAAAAGCCGAGGGAAAGCAGGACATCCAGCTCCTGCTCCATAGACCACATGGGGTAGTCGGTGCCGTACAGCACACGGTCCGCCCCGTAGTGGCGGATAATCTCTGCTGCCCGCTCGCGGGGCATAAAAGCAAAGCAAGAGGAGCAGTCCATATACAGGTTGGGGAGCTTACCCAACTTATCGCAGGCTTCGTCCCACACCGACCAGCCAGCCAGATGGGCGCCCACCACCGTCAGCCCCGTGTAAATCTCCATCACGGGCAACAGGCGGTTGGTGTTGGAGTAGTCGTAGCGGCTGTCCCCCGTGTGCAGAAGGATAGGCAGTCCCGCCTCCTCGCACAATTCGTAAATCTTCAGGCAGCGGTAGTCATCAATCTTAAACTGCTGGATATCGGGGTGCAGCTTGACGCCCTTGAGTCCCAGCTGCTGTATGTGGCGGAAATCCGCCCGCAAATCGGGGCTGTCAGGGTGTAAAGTGCCAAGCCCTGTCAGGCGACTATCCCCCGCCACCGTGGCGGCGATGAACTCATTGATGCTCCCCACCTGCTTAGGGGAAGTGGCCACCGACTGCACCACAAAGTGGTCCACACCGGCGGCGGCACCCTTCTCCAGCAGGTCCTCCACCGTACCGTCGTACACCGAGTGCAGGTCGTAAAAGTGGTCGGTCCCTGCCACCGCCCGTGCGGCAATGGCGGCAGGATACACGTGACAGTGGGCATCCATCACCCGATATTTATCCCGTATCATACCTATCACCTTATTCCAGACCCAACTTTTTCGCCGCGTCCTCCCGCATCTTGTACTTGAGAATCTTGCCGGCGGCATTCATGGGGAAGGTGTCCACGAAATCGATGTAACGAGGCACCTTATGCCGCGCCATATGAGCGGCAATATACTCCTTCATCTCCGCCTCGGTCATACTCTCCCCGTCCTTGAGGATAATACAGGCCATAATCTCCTCGCCGTACTGCTTATCCGGCACGCCGATAACCTGCACGTCCCGCACCTTGGGACAGGTATAGATGAATTCCTCAATCTCTTTGGGGTAGATGTTCTCGCCGCCGCGGATAATCATATCCTTCAGACGACCCGTAATGAGGTAATTGCCGTCAGGACGGCGGCAAGCTAGGTCACCGGTGTGCAGCCAGCCGTCCTTATCAATCGCCTCGGCGGTGGCAACCGGCATCTTGTAATAGCCCTTCATAATATTGTAGCCGCGGGCGACAAACTCGCCGTTGACCCCATCGGGGCAATCCTCCCCCGTTTCGGGGTCGATAATCTTACACTCCACGTTGGCAAAGGCGCTACCCACCGTTTCGGTGCGCACCTCCAAAGAATCGTAGTAGCTGCTCATCGTACAGCCCGGTGCCGCCTCGGTCTGTCCGTACACCGACACGATTTCCTTCATACCCATACGTCCGCTGGCCGCCTCTTTCATCAGGTCGGCGGGGCAGTTGGAGCCTGCCATAATACCGATGCGCATATGGGAAAAATCCGTCTTTTCAAAATCGGGGTGCTGCATCATGGCAATAAACATCGTAGGCACGCCGTTGAAGGCGGTCACGTGCTCGTTGTGGACGCAGGCGAGGGCGGGCTTGGGAGAGAAATAGGGCAGCGGCAGCATGGTGGTGCCGTGGGTCATGCTGGCGGTCATGGAAAGCACCATGCCGAAGCAATGGAACATAGGCACCTGAATCATCATACGGTCGGCGGTGGACAGGTCCATATGGTCGCCGATGTATTTGCCGTTATTCACCACGTTATAGTGGGTGAGCATAACGCCCTTGGGGAAGCCGGTGGTACCGGAGGTGTACTGCATATTGCACACGTCGTCCTTGTGGACGGCGGCGGCCATACGGTAGACCTCCGACAGGGATACCTGCTCCGCACGCTCTAAGGTTTCGTTCCATTCCATACAGCCCTTCTGCCGATACCCCACGGTAATCACGTTACGCAGGAATGGCAGGCGGCGGGCATGGAGAGGCTGCCCCGCTTTCAGCGTGGCAAGCTCAGGGCACAATTCCGCAATAATCTGTCCGTAATGGCAGTCCTTTGCCCCCTCGGTCATAATCAGCGTGTGGGTATCGGACTGGCGCAGCAGATATTCGATTTCGTGGATTTTATAGGCGGTGTTTACCGTCACCAGCACAGCGCCCAGCTTTACCGTCGCCCAGAAGGCGATGTACCACTGGGGCACGTTGGAGGCCCAGACCGCTACGTGAGTACCCGCCTTGACCCCTAACGAAATCAGCACACGGGCAAACTCGTCCACGTCGTCACGGAACTCGCTGTATGTACGGGTATAGTCCAGCGTGGTGTATTTGAAGGCGTACTGGTCGGGAAATTCCTCCACCATACGGTCCAGCACGCGGGAAAAGGTTTCGTCAATCAGGCGGTCCTTTTCCCACACGAATTTACCCGTGTGCGCGCGGTTGTAATACAGCGCCTTTTCGTTGCGGGAGGTATCGTTAAACTGCTTCATATAATGGACGAATTGGGTGAGGATAATCTCCATATCGTCCAGCTCCTCGCACCAAGCGGGGTCCCACACCAAGGAAATAAAGCCGTCATAGTTTACCGAGCGCAGCGCCAGCATCAGGTCTCCGATGGGCAATTCGCCCTCCCCCATCAGGCAGTACTCCGCCTCGCCGTCGGTGGCAACCGCATCGTTGATGTGCACGTGGCGAACATAGGCACCCAGATTCTTAATCACTTCCTCCGGCTTTTCCTTGCCGCCGAAATAGGCAGCGGACAGATTCCACAGAGCGGCCACGTAGTCGCTGGCAAAGCGGTCCAGCAAATCCCGCAGGCGGGCGGTGTCCGCAAAAATGCCATAGGTTTCCACCAGCAGCGTAATCCCCTGCTCCTGTGCCGCAGGCAGCATCGCCTCCAGCAGCGCATATACCCGCTCGGTTGCCGCCTCGGTATCGGTGGCGGTGGCTTTCAGACGCACATAGGGAATGTTCAAGTTCGCCGCAATCTCCAGACAGCGGCTAATCTCCGCCACCGCCTTTTCGGTTGCCCCCGCCGCCGCGTCGCAAACCGCGTCGATGCAAGGGATATGCAGGTTGTTTTCATACAGGCGGCGACGGGTAGCCGCCGCGGTATAATCGTGAAACGCCCCGTCCTTATCGGTGAAAAGGCGGTTGTTGACGTTATGCAGTTCAATACCCTCGAAATGCAGGTCGTTGGCCACGCGACAGAATTCCTCAAAGTCGCAATGGTGCCAACCCTTTGTAGAAAATGAGAGCTTCATCATTAACCCTCCTCGTAAACGATTTTGTTCACCGCGTTCAGGTAGGCGCGGATACCCGCACCGATGATGTCGGTGGAAATGCCGGTGCCGGAATAGAGGTTGCCACGGTCGCGGAGCTTGACAAGCGCCTGACCCACCGCCTCCTTACCTTCGGTGACCGACTGAATCTGGAAGTCGTCCAGTTCGTAATGGTGTCCCACAATCTGGTCGATGGCGCGGAATGCCGCGTCCACGGGACCGTCGCCGATGCAGACGCTCTGGAGGGTCTCCTCCCCTTTTTGCAGGGTAATCTGGGCGCTGGTGGAGATGATGTTGCCGTTATTCACCACGTAGCTGACCAGGCGGTAGGTATCCGGCACCTGCAGCGCCACGCTGGCCACAATTGCCTCCAACTCCTTTGCCGCCACCGCTTTTTTCTCCGCCACACGGCAGAATTCCTCATACACCTTGGTCAAATCCTCGTCGGATAGGTCATAGCCCAGCTTCGCCACGGCGGCGGTCACCGCCGCCTGGTCGTCCTTGGCATCCAGCAGAATGTCCTCGCGGAGTGCGGAGACGGTAGCCGCCGCCTCGCCGCGGGTTCTGTCCGCAATCCAGCCAATTTGCTTAATAATGCGGTGAAGCTCGGTGGTTTTCAGCCCACAGGCAAACCCGTAGTGGTCGCCGCAGTTGTTCACCATCGCCGCAAAGGTCTCCAACGGTACAGTGTTGCCGCCAATAGCGGTCTTAACGCAGGCGGCACCTGCCTGCACCGCCAGAATGGCCTGTGCACAGGCAAGCCCGTTTTTGTTATCGCAACCCACCGCCAGCGGCACGTTGGTCGGCAGAGCCGCGGTAAAGGCGGCAAAATCATCCGGCAAACGCTGCCCCGTAGAGTCGCACACCGCTATGCAATCCGCACCGGACTGCTCCGCTACGGCGATAGCCTGCTCCAGATAGCCGTCGTCCGCGCGGGTGGCGTCCACCGCGCAGAATTCCACCTCCACGCCCTTCGCCTTGGCGGCGGAGACGGCGGTGGCAATCCAAGCCAGCATCTTATCCGGCTTTTTGTGGCAGGTATACTCCATGCCTACGGGCGACACCGGCAGTTCAATGCGAATGCGGGGCTTAGCCGCCCCCTCCAGAGCCGCCGCCGCCAGGTCAATGCTCTCCTCGGTAAGACCTGCCGCCACCGACAGGACGCTATGCTTGACGAAAGAGGTCATGGTGCGCACCAACAGGGTATCCGACCGCACCTCGGTAATGGCGGGCAGGTCAATCACGTCCACCTGCAGCTTTTCCAGCTGGCGGGCAATCTCAATCTTCTCGCGGAAGGTGAAGGTCCCCTCCCGACACAGGGTCGTGTCAGCAATCTTGATGGTTTTCATTAAAAATCTCCCTTTCTGTGCCCCGTGTTGGCGGCGGCAAAATAAAAAAGTCCCTAAAACAGTATAACTGTTTTAGGGACGAAAAATACTTTCCGTGGTACCACCCTTGTTACCGCCAAAAGGCGGTCTCTCTGCAAGGCTCCAACAAGCCTCCTGCCTTGGTAACGGGGCAAGCCGTAGCAACCTACTCTCCTGTTCGGCTGCTCTGCTCCGGAGCCAGAATTTCCTATCCCACCGTGCCACCCTCACAGCAACGGTGGCTCTCTGAAACGGCTTGCGGCGGAAACGTTCTCCATCAGCGCATTTGATTATGTGGATTTGTGTGGTATTATACCACTCCCCCACCCATTTGTCAAGGGGATTTTTTAAGAATTTACAGCGGTAAAGCGGGGGCGCAGAGAACAAGTCAAAAAGTGCAACTTTTTGGTACACAGAGACAATTGACAAAGCGCATTCGGCGGGTTATAATCGCAGTAAAGATAAGCTAGGAGGAAGCTCTATGAATATCGCTAATTTAGATAAAATCCTCAACGTAGTCACGGTGGTGGATCGCCCCGGTCTTACGTGGATGGACGCGGCGGAAGAACCCTTTGTTACATACGGCGCCGTCAGCAAGAATCCCTACCTCCGCCTGCCGGATAACGTGGCCGCCGCCACCAGTAAGGGAGTGCACGAGCTTTCCAAGAACACCTCGGGCATTCGTCTGCGGTTTCGCACCGATTCTCCCTATATCGCCCTGCGAGTAAAATGGAGCAGCCAGTGCCGTATGCCTCACATGGCGTATGCGGGCATCAGCGGCTTTGACCTGTACACCGAAAACGTAGGACGGCAGTTCTACGTCCACACGATGCTGCCCTCTATCGAGGCAGACAGCGGCTACGAGAGCTGTGTGGATACCGACGGGGTGATGCGGGATTACGTGCTGAATTTCCCGCTGTATAATCCCGTGGAGCAGCTGTATATCGGCGTGCAGGAAGGCTGTCAGTTCGAAAAACCTGCCACCTATGCCAACACGGCTCCCGTGGTGTTCTACGGCTCCTCCATTACCCAAGGGGGATGCGCCTCTCGTCCCGGCAACAGCTATCAGAATATGCTCTCCCGCCGTCTGAATATGGACTACGTGAATCTGGGCTTTTCCGGCAACGGCATGGCGGAACCGATTATCTGCGAGTATATGGCAGGGCTGGCTATGGCGGCGTTTGTCAGCGACTACGACTACAACGCGGAAACGGTGGAGTATCTCCGCGATACCCACTATCGCCTGTATGAGACCATCCGTGAAAAGCACCCCGACCTGCCCTATATCATGATGACCAAGCCGGATTACGAGGATTTCGATAAAGAGGCTGTTCACCTCAATGATCAGCGGCGGGCGGTAATTATGGAGTCCTACGTCCGCGCCATTGAGGCGGGCGACCGCAACGTGTATTTCGTAGACGGCGCCACCCTGTTCGGGGACGACCAGTCGGATTCCTGCACCGTAGATAACACCCATCCCAACGATTTGGGATTCTTCCGTATGTACCGCGCCCTCTGTCCCGTGCTGGAGCGGATTTTGTATCTGAAGTGATGCATATGGATTTGCCGAAACGGAAGAAAAATCGGTTGGAGAATTACGATTACAGCACAAACGGCGTTTGTTTTGTGACGATCTGTACGCACAACCGCAAAAAACTGTTTTGTGACATCGTACCATCTGAAAACGGCATCGTAGGGGCGATTCATGAATCGCCCGAAATCAGACTAAACACCAATGGTGTAATCGCAGACAATTATATCAAAAAATTAGCTGTTCGATTTGGAGTAATGGTTGAAAAATATGTCATTATGCCAAATCATATTCATTTGCTTATTGCCATCAGGGATGACGAACGGGCGATTCATGAATCGCCCCTACGAAAACGTTCAACCCTTTCCATAGTAATTGGGTATCTGAAAATGAATGTCTCCCGCGACATTCACAATAACGGCTATGCGGGTGCTGTCTTCCAACGCTCCTACCACGACCACGTGGTGCGGAACGAGAAGGATTATCAAGAGATTTGGGAATACATTGAAAACAATCCCCGAAAATGGGCGTTAGATAAGTATTATGAGGGATAAACAACAGGCACACGAGTTCTTTCGTGTGCCTGTTGTTTATTATAAATGATCATTCCTCGTTATCTTCGGAAAAACTATCAGAAACAGTAACACCATTCATTGACTGTCCTTTATTGTTTTCGCTTTCTTCCACCTGTTTTGCCTCATACCATTTATGCTCATCCCACTTCCTGCTTAACGTCCTTGCAAGAATAATGAAGAGGGCAAGCAATAAAAATGTAGGTATACCGCCCAAACCAACACCATTCTTATTCAAAACCGTTGTTACTAAACCATACACAAAAAAACAACCAAACCAAATTAAAAACTTCATTAAAACCTCTCCTTTTTCCCATCCACACAATTGACAATATGACGTTTGACAGCAATCTCCGTCTTTTTACACAAGCTATAGCATTCTTACTGTGCGATTTCTTTGCATCGCAAATAGCATTCCTCCTCTATTGTGAAAAAATCTTTTCTAATCCATAGCCAATCCTCCCAACAAAATAAAAAAAGTGCGCCTCATTGAGAGACGCACCGAAAAACGCTTCTCTCAATGTTGCTACACATTTTTCACCTAATCAAAGGGGAGAGAATACATTTTTACCGATAGTATTCCCTACGATTAGGTATATTAAAAATGTGTAGCATAGTTATTGTAGCAAATCTTTCGATATTTATCAAGAGGTTCCCGAATATTTTTCCAAAATCCCGTCAGCCTCCCTCTTCGAGGGAGGTGGCATTTGCGCAGCAAATGACAGAGGGAGTTATCCACGCAGAATATCGGTGCAAAAACTCCCTCTGTCCTCGCTACCGCTCGGACATCTCCCTCAAAGAGGGAGCCTTAGCTCTATCCCACGATGCAAAAAGGCTCACAAGGCAACCGCCTTGTGAGCCTTTCTCTCAATTACAGTTCCATCGTCCAGCCGTAGGTGTCCTCGATCTTGCCCCACTGGATACCGGTGAGGGTATCGTACAGGTGCTGGGTCACGGGACCGATCTCGCCGTTGTTGACGGCGTACTGCTTGCCGTTGTAGTTCAGCTCGCCGATGGGAGATACCACCGCGGCGGTGCCGCAGCCCCACGCCTCTTCCAGCGTGCCATTCTCCATCGCCTCGGCCAGCTCCTCCATACTGATGCGGCGCTCGCAGACGGGGATACCCTCGTTCTTCAGCACCTCAATGATGGACTTGCGGGTGATACCGGGCAGAATGGAGCCCGCCAGCATAGGCGTAACCACCTCGCCGGCAATCTTGAACATCACGTTCATGGCGCCCACTTCTTCGATATACTTGCGCTCTACGCCGTCCAGCCACAGCACCTGGGAATAGCCCTTCTCCTCCGCACGCTGACCGGCACGGTTGGAGGCGGCGTAGTTACCGCCACACTTGGCCTCGCCCGTACCGCCACGGACCGCACGAACGTCCTCCGTCTCAATCATGATCTTGACGGGGTTGATACCCTCCTTGTAGTAGCTGCCCACGGGAGAGGCGATAATCACATAGGTGGCGTTATGCACCGCGTGCACGCCCAAAGTCTCGTCATTACCGAACATAAAGGGACGCAGATACAGGGAGGTGCCCGCCGCAGAGGGGGTCCACTCCTGCTCCAGCCGCACAAACTCGGTCAGCGTCTGAAGCGCCACATCCTCGGGGATAGGCGGCAGGCACATACGCTCGGCGGAGCGGTTCATACGGCGGATATTCTCCAGCGGACGGAACAGCTGCACCTTGCCGTCGGCACGGCGGTACGCCTTCAGTCCCTCGAAAATCTCGGAGCCGTAGTGCAGCACCGTAGAGGCGGGGTGCAGGGCGATAGGACCGAAGGGCACGATGCGGGCATTGTGCCAGCCCTCTCCTGCGGTGTAATCCATCATAAACATATGGTCGGTAAAGTACTTACCGAAGCCCAGAATATCGCTGGCCGGCTTTTCCTTCGGCGCAGCGGTCTTGGTGATAGCAATATTCACGCTCAACACTCCTTACTCAAAATCGGCGCCCAGCTGCAAGGCCTTGCGGTTGGCGTCAAGCATATCCGCTTTACGGGCAGAAATCACCTTGCCTAAGGTGGCGGCGATGCCCTCTTCCTTATACTCGTCCAGCACCGCCAGCAGCTTGCCCACAATAATCATGTTGGCCAAGGTGGGGATACCGTTTTCCCCCGCCATCTTGGTGGCAGGAATGTAATAGGTGGTCACATCGGTGCGGGTTACCTTCCGCTCGATGAGGGTGGAGTCGGCGAAAATGATGCCGCCGGGCGCTACCGCGTCCTCGTACTTGTCCAAAGAGGGCAGGTTCATCGCCACCAGCACGTCGGGGCGGGTCACGATGGGCGAGCCCACCGGCTCATCGCTGAGGATAACACCGCAGCTGGCGGTGCCGCCACGCATCTCGGGACCGTAGGAGGGCAACCAGCTGACCTGACGCTCCTCCATCAGCCCTTTGTAGGCGAGGAACTTACCGGCGAACAGGATACCCTGACCGCCGAAACCGGAAAACAAAAACTGTGTCTGGCTCATTTGGCATCCTCCTCTGCGCTTCTGTCCTTATACACACCCAGAGGGTAGTAGGGCAGCATGTTGTCGTCAATCCACTTGAGCGCCGCCTGAGGGGTCATACCCCAGTTGGTGGGACAAGAGGACACCACCTCAACCAGCGAGAAGCCCTTGCCGTCAATCTGGTTCTGGAAGGCCTTTTTAATCGCCTTCTTCGCCTTGCGGATATTGGCAACGCTGTTGACGGTGACACGCTCCAGATACTCGGGACCCTCCAGCTCGCTCAGCATCTCGCACACCCGAATGGGGAAACCGCAATGCTTGGTGTCTCGACCATAGGGAGAGGTCTGGGTGACCTGACCCGGCAGAGAGGTGGGCGCCATCTGGCCGCCGGTCATACCGTAGATGGCATTGTTAACAAAGATAACGGTGATATTTTCGTTACGGGCGGCGGCGTGCACCGTCTCCGCCATACCGATGCTCGCCAGATCGCCGTCACCCTGATAGGTAAAGACGATGTGCTTGTCGGGGTCGGACCGCTTAACGCCGGTGGCGACAGCGGGCGCGCGCCCGTGGGCCGCCTCGATCATATCGCAGGCAAAGTAGTCGTATGCCATAACCGAGCAACCGACGGGGGCGATACCGATGGTGCGGCCCTCGATGCCCAACTCGTCAATGACCTCTGCCACCAGACGGTGGATGATGCCGTGGGTACAGCCGGGGCAATAGTGCATCGGCATATCCACCAAGGCGTGGGGTTTATCAAATACAACAGCCATTATTCGGCACCTCCGTTCTTTGCTGCCTTCTGAATAGCCTCCAGCACCTGCTCGGGGGACGGAATAATACCGCCCGCACGGTTGCACAGGGTCACAGGCTTTTTGCAGGACGTAGCCAGTTTAATATCCTCAATCATCTGTCCCATGGACAGCTCCACCGAGATGAAAGACTTCACCTTATCTGCCGCCGCCGCAAAAGGAGCCACAGGGAAAGGCCACAGGGTGATGGGACGAATCATACCCACCTTGATGCCCTGCTTGCGGGCCTCGTTGATGGCGTTCTTTGCCACACGGGAGGCAATACCGAAGGCGGCGACGCAAATCTCCGCGTCCTCCATCAGATACTCCTCATACATGGTCTCGTTCGCCTCGATATAGGCATACCGCTCATACCGCTCAAAGTTGACCCGCTCCAATTCATCAGGCTGGAGGAACAGGGAGTTGACGATGTTGTGCTCCCGCGCCATATCCGTACCGGTGGTCGCCCAGGGTTTCTCCACCTTTTCCGCCTCGGGGAAGTCCAGAGAAACGGGCTCCATCATCTGACCCATGGTGCCGTCCGCCAGAATCATAGCGGTCATGCGGTATTTGTCTGCCAAGTCAAAGCCCTTTACAGTCAGAGAAGCCATCTCCTGCACCGAAGCGGGAGCCAGCACCAGCATACGGTAGTCGCCGTGACCGCCGCCGCGGGTCGCCTGGAAGTAGTCGGACTGACTGGGCTGGATACCGCCCAGACCGGGGCCGCCGCGCTGCACGTTGACAATCAGCGCGGGCAGGTCGGCACCCGCCATATAGGACAGGCCCTCTGCCTTCAGGGAGATTCCGGGGCTGGAGGAGGAGGTCATCACCCGCTTACCGGTGGCGGCGACGCCGTACACCATATTGATAGCGGCAACCTCGCTCTCCGCCTGCAGGAAACAGCCGCCGATTTTCGGCATCTTCTTCGCCATATAGGCGGCAATCTCCGTCTGGGGGGTGATGGGATAGCCGAAATAGTGCCGACAGCCGGCACAGATAGCGGCCTCGGCGATCGCCTCGTTGCCCTTCATCAAAACCTTATCTGCCATTTGTCGTCACCTCATCTTTCCACTTTAATAACACAGTCGGGACACATCATCGCACAGGCGGCACAGCCCACGCAGGCCTCCTGGTCGGTAATCTCCGCAGGGTGATGTCCCTTTTTGTTGATCTTGTCCGCCGCCAGCTGCAGCAGCTTCTTGGGGCAGGCGTCCACGCACAGCCCACAGCCCTTACAGCGGTCGGTCTTGAATGTCAGTTTTGCCATAATCATACCCTCTTTTATGTAAAAATGTTTAAAAAGGCTTGTTGTCCTGCAGCGTCAGCGGGAACAGGTTAGGAACCTTGCCCTCCAGTTCTGCCGCCAGCCGCCGGTCGACGGTGGTCATCACCAGCGGAACGCCCGCCGCCTTTGCCACCGCCTCGGCGTATTCCACCGTCGCCAGCACGTGGTCGGCGGTGGTCTCCGCTCCTAAATTGGAATTGTTAACCACACCCGTGAAGGGCAGTCCTGCCGCCGCGGCGATCTCCCCCATCACCTCTAAGGTGGAGGGCACGTCCCGTGTCAGCGGGCGGTATTGGTTGACCACCATCCACATTTCAAAACTGTCCTCCGCCAGTATGGCAGGCGCCAGTCTTCCCAGCACGGTGGCACCGCTGTCGTCCCCGCCGATATCCAGCACCATACGGGTTTCCCGATCGTCGGTGATGGCATACAGGTCGGGGGGCAAAGACGGGATATCCACGTTGCTGTTGGCAAAGCGGGAGCAAATCAGGCGAATGCCTGCGTGCTCGAAGGCATCGGCGCTGTCCATGGTGCGGAAATAGGGGTTGACGATGTCCAAATCCGCCACCGTGACCGCCTCGCCCCGGGCCTTTAGCGCCAGCGCCAGATTCACCGCCACGTTGGTCTTGCCTGTGCCGTAGTGACCGCACAGCAGGGTTAATCGTTTATTATGTAGCATAGGTGTGTCCTCTCACAGCTTGTTCCGCTGAATCTTGCCGCTCACCGTCTTGGGCAAGCTGTCACGGAACACGACGATACGGGGATACTTATAGGGAGCGGTATGCTCCTTGACGTAATTCTGGATTTCCTTCTTCAGCTCGTCGGTCGGCTCGGTGCCGTCGGTCAGCACAATGCTGGCCTTGACCACCTGCCCGCGGACCTCGTCGGGAGCGGCGGACACGCCGCATTCCAGCACGTAGGGCAGCTCCATAATAACGCTCTCAATCTCGAAGGGACCGATGCGGTAGCCGGAGGACTTAATCACGTCGTCCACACGACCCACGTACCAGAAGAAGCCGTCCTCATCCCGCCAAGCGGTATCGCCGGTATGGTAGTAACCGTCGTACCACACCTCGGCGGTCTTTTCGGGGGCGTTATAATAGCCGGTGAACAGACCGCAGGGAGCGCCGTTCTTCACGTTCACCACGATCTCGCCGGTCTCACCGGTGGGAACGGGGTTGCCGTCGGGGTCCACAATCTCCACGTCGTAGATGGGAGCGGGCTTGCCCATAGAGCCAATCTTGTGACCGGCGCCCACCATATTGCCAATGATCATCGTGCTCTCGGTCTGACCGAAGCCCTCGATAATCTGCAGACCCGTTGCCTTCTCAAATTGGCGATACACCTCGGGGTTGAGCGCCTCACCGGCGGTGGTCATATGCTGGACAGAGGAGAAATCGTACTTGGAAATATCCTGCTTTATCATCATACGCAGCATGGTAGGCGGCGCACAGAAGGTGGTGATGTGATATTTCGCAAACATCGGCAGGATATCCGCCGCATCAAAGCGGTCGAAGTCATACACAAATGTGGCCGCCTCACACAGCCACTGACCGTACAATTTACCCCACATTGACTTCGCCCAGCCCGTCTCGGAGATGGTGAAGTGCAGCCCGTCGGGGTCCACGTTGTGCCAGTAGCGGGCGGTGTGGAAGTGACCCAGCGCATACTTGTAGTTGTGCGCCGCAATCTTGGGATAGCCGGTAGTGCCGGAGGTGAAGAACATCAGCATCAGGTCGTCGCCGCCGGGGGCGTCCTCGGTGCGGTTGTAGTGGGTGGAGTACAGGGTGTACTCCTCGTCAAAGCTGCGCCAGCCCTCCCGCCGTCCGTTCACAATCAGCTTATGCTGCAGGGTGGGGCATTTTTCGGCGGCGATGTCCACCTGGTTCGCCACCTCACCGTCGGCGGTGCAAACCACCGCCGTGATGCCGGCGGCATTGAAGCGATACTCCAAATCATGCTCCAACAGCTGGTTGGGAGCGGGAATGGCGATAGCGCCCAGCTTGTTAAGACCCAACATAGCAAACCAGAACTGGTAGTGCCGCTTGAGAATCAGCATCACGCGGTCGCCTTTTTTGATGCCCAAAGACTTAAAATAGTTGGCACACTGGGCGGACGCTTTTTTCATATCCTTGAAGGTGAAGCGGCGCTCGGTGTGGTCACGGCTGATGTGCAGCATCGCCAGCTTCTCCGGCTGCCGCCCCGCCAGCTCGTCCACCAGGTCAAAGGCGAAGTTGAAACGCTCGGTGTTTTTGAAAGTGATGGAGGTGGGGGTTCCCTTTTCGTTCTCCTCCACGTCCACAAACTGCTTGTAAATGCGGTCCTTGTCGTCGCGAATGACCGCCGGCTTATCCGCCACCGTCTGGGTGGGAACCAGCTCGGGGATCGGCTCGCCCGTGGGGTTAAGCACGATGGCGTAGAACACACAATCCCGACCGCCAACCGCTATCATACCGTGGGGAATATCCGAGTCGAAGTAGATGCTGTCACCGGGGCCCAGCACCTCCCGATGCTCGCCGATCTGCACCATCAGGTTGCCCTCGACCACCAGATCCAGCTCCTGTCCCGCGTGGGTGGTCAGCTCAATATCCCGCTGCTGTGCCGCCTCGTCGTACACACTGCGCACGTACAGAGGCTCCGCAATACGGTTTTGAAAGGCATACGCCAGATTGTAGTAGGTCATACCATGAGCCTGAGACACCTTCTGTCCGCCGCCCGCACGGGTGACGGTAAAGCCGGTCAGCTTGGGGCTGTTACCCTCGATGATGTCGGTGACGTTCACATTGAGCGCCAGCGCACAGCGGTAGATGAAAGCGAAGTTTAAGTCGCTGTCCCCCGCCTCGCAGGCGGTGTACTCCGCCGCGGTGACACCGGTCTTGGCGGCCATATCCTCTACGGACAGCCCCTCCAGCTCACGCAGGGCGCGGATACGCCCCGCCATCTCTTTAATTTTATAATCCAGTGCGGTAATCTGTTCCATACCATTCTCCATTCCGGGACGAATAAAAACACACCCGTCCCAAAGATTGACTTTGAGACGAGTGTGTAAAAATCCAACACCCGCGGTACCACTCAAATTGCTATCCAAAGGGATAACCGCTCCTCGGGGTCCAACAACCCCTATGCCTTTACGCAGCAGTCACGGGGAGAGTCTACTTGCCATGCGGCTTTCTTTCTCCCGGCTCGGAAGCTACAAACCCAAATCCCGCCACGACAGCTTACACCAGCCGCTGTCTCTCTGGGGAGGCTGTGAAAAGGGCCCTCTTCGTCAACGCCTTTTATTTAATTCTAAAGTATTGTACCACTCACCCGTCGGTTTGTCAACACTTTTATGGGTTAAAAATTTAAAGTAGCATAGAATTACAGCTTATTCCGCTGGATTTTACCGCTGATGGTCTTGGGCAGGCTGTCCTTGAACACCACGATACGGGGATATTTGTAGGGAGCGGTGTGCTCCTTAACGTACCGCTGAATCTCCTTTTTGAGCTCCTCGGTGCCCTCCGTGCCCTTGGTCAGAACGATGCTGGCCTTAACCACCTGCCCGCGGACCTCGTCCGGCACAGCGGACACACCGCACTCTACCACGTAGGGCAGCTCCATGATGACGCTCTCGATCTCAAAGGGACCGATGCGGTAGCCGGAGGACTTGATGACATCGTCCACGCGACTGACGTACCAGAAGTAGCCGTCCTCGTCCCGCCAAGCGGTGTCGCCGGTATGATACAGCCCGTCGTGCCACGCCTCGGTAGTCTTTTCCTCGTCCAGATAGTACTCACGGAACAGACCGCAGGGAACGCTCTTGTCGGTGTGGATAACAATCTCGCCCGTCTCACCGGCGGGCAGGCTGTTGCCGTCGGGATCTACGATATCCAGATCGAACTGGGGAGACGCCTTGCCCATGGAGCCAATCTTCGGTACGGTGCCCACCAGATTGGCGATAGCCAGGGTGGTTTCGGTCTGACCGAAGCCCTCCATAATCTCCAGACCCGTGGCTTCCTTAAACTTCTTGAACACCTCGGGGTTGAGTGCCTCGCCCGCGGTGGTCATGTGGTGAATGGAGGACAGGTCGTACTTGGACAGGTCGCCACGAATCAGCATACGCAGCATGGTAGGCGGCGCGCAGAAGGTGGTGATGCCGTATTTGGCGAACATGGGCAGAATGTCGTTCTCGTCAAAGCGGTCGAAGTCATAGACGAACACCGCGCCCTCGCACAACCACTGACCGTAGAGCTTGCCCCACAGGCTCTTACCCCAACCGGTGTCGGAGATGGTCAGATGCAGACCGTCCCGCTCACAGCAATGCCAGTATTTGGCGGTGACGTAGTGACCCAGCGCATAGGTGTGCTTGTGGGCCGCCATCTTGGGGTTGCCGGTGGTGCCGGAGGTGAAGAACATCAGCGCCGTTTCGTCACCGGCAGAGGCGTCCGCAGGACGGACAAACTTGCGAGAAAACAGCCCGAATTCCTTATCGAAATCGTGCCAGCCCTCCTTAGACCCGCCCACCAGCACCTTGGTGGTCACCTGGGGACACTTGGCGGCGGCCGCCGCCGCCAAATCGGCGGTATCTCCGTCGGCGGTGCACACAATGGCGGACACGCCGGCGGCATTAAAGCGGTATTCGAAATCGTGCTCCTTGAGCTGGTTGGTGGCGGGGATCGCCACGGCGCCCAGCTTGTGCAGAGCCACCATCGCAAACCAGAACTGATAGTGCCGCTTGAGCACCAGCATCACCTTGTCTCCCCGCTTGATGCCGAGAGAGGTGAAGTAGTTGGCGGTCTGGTTGGAGTACTGCTTGATATCCTTAAAGGTGAAGCGGCGCTCCGTCTTGTTCACGTCCAGATGGAGCATCGCCAGCTTATCGGGGTAACGCTCGGCAATCTCGTCCACCACGTCAAAACCAAAGTTGAAGGTGTCGGTATTCTGAAATTCGATGTGCTGCAGGGCGCCCGTAGCGTCCTCCTCGGTCTTCACAAACTTTTCGCACACCAGCGGCTCAGAGGACTTGGCGGTGACGATGCTCGCCCGCACCTCTTCCTCCTTGGTGTCCTCACCGGGGAGAACCACCGCACAAAACACGCAGTCCTGCCCGTCCACAGCAATCATACCGTGGGGAGCGGAGGAATCGTAGTAGATGCTGTCGCCTTCCTCCAGCACCTCCACGTGGTTGCCCACCTGCACCTTCAATTTACCGCTGATAACCAGGTCAAACTCCTGTCCGCTGTGGGTGGTCAGGTGAATGGGCTTATTCTGCTGGGAGGGGTCATATTCGTACCGCACCCAATAGGGCTCGGCAATCTTATCACGGAAACGGGGCGCCAGATGGGCAATGTCAATGCCGTCCTCCTTGGCGGTCTGCTGTCCCTGTCCCTTGCGGGTGACGGTGTAGGAGGACAGCAGGTTAGCGCTGCGTCCCTCCAGCAGGTCGGTCATATCCAGATCGAACGCCAAGGCGCACTTGTGAATGAAGGTAAAGGGGAAATCCAACAGACCGGACTCGTACTGTTCGTACTCGGTCACCGATACGCCGGTCTTCTCCGCCATCTGGAAGGTGGACAGCTCCATAATCTCCCGCATCTCGCGAATTCGGGTCGCCACCTCTAACAGCTTGTTGGTTTCTACGGTTGCCATCTTACCTCACTCCTTTACAATAGTTAAAAATAAAAACACCCGTCTCATTCATTGAGACGGGTGTGAAAAACAACACTCGCGGTACCACTCAATTTGCAGCCATACAGCTACCGCTCTCGGAGTCTGACAACTCCTATGCCTTGACGCAGCAATCACGGGGACGGCTACTTGCTATTGGTTCGCCGTTCCGGCTCGGAAGGGATGGGTCATCTGAAAACAACCGCTACTGACTCGCACCACCCGTCAGCTCTCTGAAAGCACCTGCTTTCGACCGTCTTCGTCACAGCCTTTGTTCAATTTTTGAGGATTATACCACCGCATCGGCGGTTTGTCAATACTTTTTCGCAAAAAAGTTTTAAAGTATTAAAATTTGGTCCCTGCTTTAGTATATGCGGCGGTCAGCGGGCGGTGCCAAGTGCCAAGCCCAGCCGCAGAGCAATCTCCAGACCGGGACGCAGGGATTCCTTATACAGCCACTCCTCGCGGGTGTGGGGACCGCCGCCCTCCATGGTGCCCACGCACACGGCGGGAATACCCAGAGAATGAGGTATGTTGCAGTCGGTGGAGCCGCTGTTGCGGGCAGGGGCTTCCCCAATGACCGCGGCGACGGTATCCGCCGCCAGGTCGGACAGCGCCGTCTGGCGGGTGGGGTCCAAGCCTCCCGCACAGGGACGCTCGCCGATGCGGGTCACCTCCACCGCCACCTCGTCGCTCTGCGCCGCCGCAAACAGCGCCGCAAAGCGGTCCTCCATCTCGCTGAGGCAGGCAAGACTGTCCGAGCGGTACTCGCACAGCATGGTGGCGGACTGGGCGATGGTGTTCACCGAGGTGCCGCCGTGGATATCCCCCACGTTGTAGGTGGTCTTGCTATCCCCGTCGTGGGGCACCTCGATGGCATAGATGCTACTAACCAGCTCCGCCAGAGCATGAATGGCGTTTCGGTTACCGAAGGCATTAAAGGAATGCCCGCCCTCGGTGCGCACCGTCACCTCGTAGCGGTGGGAGCCCACGCTGCGATCCACCATTCCACGCATACTGGTGCTGTCAAAGGTAACAAACTGCCGAATCCGCCCCGCATAATCGGCAAACAGCTGCCGTGTGCCTTTCAGGTTGCCCAGCCCCTCCTCACAGGAGTTGCACACAAAAAGAAAGCCGCCTGCGGGACGAATGTTATGCATAACAAAGAACTTCGCCATCATCAGCAGCACCGCCACGCAGGCGGTATCGTCCCCCACACCGGGGCAGTAGATTTTCTCCTCGTCCTCCCGATAGGGATAGGGCTCGGTATCGGGGAACACCGTGTCGGTATGAGCGGCAAAAACAGTAATGGCGTCGCTCCCCTCACAGCCCCACGGAAACACCACGTTCTGCGCCTCGTCCACGGTCACGTCCTCGGCACCGAACCCCTCCAGATAGCGGCGGCAGTAACCCGCCCGCTCCTCTTCGTGATGCGAAGGGGCCGGAATGGCGCACAGGTCACGCAGTATCTGCAGCAGTTCCTCGTAGTACTCCTCAATATATGCCCTGATTTGCTTATCCATAGTTACACCAGACTTACGTAAAATTTGGGGGCGGTCAGCCCGGGGGCGGCACCCGCTACGGGTACACTCTCTATCTTAATCTTACCCTCTTGCTGCAACCACCGCAGTGCCTCATACACCGCCAAATCGGTGACCGCCACGTCCGCAGGCGGAAACACCGCCTTAGCGGAGATGACCAGGTCGCTCATATTCTTTCGTCCGTAGCGAAGCAGGGTACATACCACGTCGTACACGCCACGGAGAATGTTCATATCCAAGTCGGCGATGACACAGGGCGGCTGTACAAAGGGAATAATCTCTACCTTGTTACGGGTCACCCGTCCGCAGGAACAGACAGGCAAAATCTGCGGAGTGCCCGCGTCCGCAGGGAACGCCAGCGCCGTGGAGGCAAGGTATGCCCCGTGGTCGGCGAAAGACAGCGCCATCGGGTAGCTGATGCGGCTGTAGGCAATGCTGTTCGGCTCCGCCAGAGACAGCAGTAGCCCCACGATCTCACCCGGCATCTCGCCGTAGGCCTCTCCCATAGCCGTAGGCGCATCTGCTCCCCGCTCCATATTCCGTAAGATGAGCTGGCTCATTACGTCGCTCATATGTACCGCCGTCCCGTCGGACAGCAGGTTGTAGGCATCGCTCTCCGCCTTTACCTGCGAGTGCATGGTGTAGCCCTGCCCCAGCAGATCCTCCGCTAAGCGGTTATATGCCGCCATACGGGGGTGGAACCACCCCGTCTCGCCGTTGGCCACGTAGGCGGTGCGCACCACCCCGTCCCGCTCCCCTACAAAGGGGTGGGCCCAGGGGTCACCGCCACCCGACTTGGAGCGGCTGTGAATAATGCCGATAGTACCGGGTAGACGGGCTGCCTCGGTCTCCGCCAGCAGGCGGTCCAAATCGCCGGTCAGCTTGGCATAGTATATTTTTCCCTCGTGCAGAGTGGCAATGCCGGTATAAAATCCGCCGCACAGCCCCTCCTGCCGCCGCATCATATCAATCAGCAGCGGCGCCGCGGGACGAGACCCTACGTATCCTGCAATATTGCACATAGTAAACACACTCCTTATCGGTTAAGTCGATAGTAGCACAGTTTCGTAAAAAAGTAAAGAAAAACCATTTTTCTGCATAATTTATATTCTATTCACAATCCTATTCGTAAAAAAGAGTATGATAGTTTTGAAAAAGTCCCATTGCGAAAGGATTTTGTTTATGCTGCAACTGAAAAACATCACCAAAATATACGGAAGCGGGAGCACGGCGGTCACCGCCCTCAACGGGGTGAGCCTCACCTTCCGCCACAGCGAGTTTGTGTCCATTCTGGGACAAAGCGGCTGCGGTAAAACCACCCTGCTCAACTTAGTGGGCGGTCTGGACCGCTATACCGACGGTGACCTCGTCATCAACGGCAAGTCCACCCGCACCTTTGGGGACAGGGATTGGGATACCTATCGCAACCACACCATCGGCTTTGTGTTCCAGAGCTATAACCTTATTCCCCACCAATCGGTGCTACAGAACGTGGAGCTGGCGCTGTCCCTCTCCGGTGTATCCAAAAAGGAGCGCCGCCGTCGGGCAAAGGAAGCGCTGGAGCAGGTGGGGCTGGGGGACCAGCTGAAAAAGAAGCCGGGTGAAATGTCCGGTGGACAGATGCAGCGTGTGGCCATCGCCCGCGCGCTGGTGAACAACCCCGACATCATTCTGGCAGACGAGCCCACCGGCGCACTGGACACCGAGACCAGCGTGCAGGTGATGGAGATTCTCAAGGAGGTATCCAAGGACCGTCTGGTGGTGATGGTCACCCACAACCCCGAGCTGGCGGAGAAATACTCCACCCGCATCATTCGTATGCTGGACGGCAAGGTGACGGGCGACAGCGCGCCGCTGTCACCCGAGGAAATTGCCACCGAGGAACAGCTGGAGCAGGCGAAAGCACCTAAGGGCAAAAAGCGGGAGAAAAAGCCCTCTCTGTCCTTTGCCACCTCCTTCGGTCTGTCGCTGAAAAATCTGTTTACCAAAAAAGGGCGCACCATCCTCACCAGTTTTGCGGGCAGCATCGGTATTATCGGCATTGCCCTCATCTACGCCGTATCCCAAGGCATGACCACCTATATCGACACGGTGCAGGAGGAGACCCTCTCCTCCTACCCCCTGACACTGGAGGCAACCCACATCGATATGGGAACCCTGCTTACCACCTTTATGGGGCAAGCACAGGCGCACGGCAGCCACGACAAGGACGCGGTGTACCAAAAGACCATGTTCTATGATTTGGTCAATGCGCTGAACAATATGGAGGCCAACGAAAACGACCTGAAATCCTTTAAAAAGCACCTGCAAAAGGAGCTGGAAAAGGGCTCCACCCTATCCGAGGCAATTACGGGCGTGCAGTACAGCTACAACCTGAATCTGCCCGTCTACACCGAAAACGTGGACGGTACCGTCATTCTGTCGGATTCCCAGCAGCTGTTACAGGATTTGTTGCTGGAGTATTTCGGCATGGACCTGTCCTCCATGATGAATATGAGCGAATCCTACGGCTTTGGCAGCGGTATGGCCATGGGCGGCGGCGCCACCCTGTGGCAGGAGATGCTGCCCGGTAAAAACGGGGAACTCATCAACCCGCTGCTGGAAAAGCAGTACGAGCTCATCGACGGAGGTCGCTGGCCCACCGCCTATAACGAGATTCTGTTGGTGGTGGACGAGAATAACGAAATCGACGATATGACCCTGTATGCACTGGGTCTGAAATCCAAAGAGGATATCGACGCCCTCGCCAACGCCGCCATCGATAAAAGTGAGGTGGAGGTTAAGCAAGAAAGCTGGAGCTACGAGGAAATTCGCGGGATGGAATTCCGCACCGTGTATCCCGCCGCCTGCTACACCCTCGACCCCGTCAGCGGTCTGTATACCGACCTGCGGGATAGCCAGACGGGGCTGAAATACCTCTACGACAACGGCATTCCGCTGAAAGTAACGGGTATCATTCGTCCCAAGGAGGACGCGGTGGCGGGCATGCTCACGGGTAGCATCGCCTACACCTCCGCCCTCACCGCGCATATTATCGAGAATGCCGCCGACTCCGCCGCGGTAGAGGCACAGATGGCGGATACCGCCACCGACATTTTCACGGGTCTGCCCTTCAAGGATACCACGGGCAGCCTGACAGATGCCGAAAAGGAGCAAGAGTTCCGCGCCTACATTGAGGCGCTCAGCGAGCAGGGAAAGGCGGACGCTTACGTTAAAGTGATGTCCATTCCCTCCGCCGAACAGCTGGATAGCATGGTAGCGCAGGCGCTGAGCGGCATGACGCGGGAAACCATGGAGGATACCCTCCGTCAGGCGCTGGCCGCCCAGATGGGTATGGGTGAAAAGGAGATAGGCGACTATCTCGCCTCCATGAACGAGGAGGACATCACCGAGCTGTTCACCAAAATGGCGGAGGAGCGCTCCAAGATGCAGTATGCCGCCGGCGTGCAGGCGCAGATGGCGCCTCTGCCTGCGGCACAAAAGGTGATGGCGCTCACCGCCGCCATGGACACCTTCTCCGCCGAGCAGTTCGCCACCTACTACGACGAGGTGCTGGAATTCTCCGAAACCTCCTACGAGGATAACCTCATCGCGCTGGGACGGTTGGACCTGGATAACCCCTCTGCCATCAACATCTATGCTTCCTCCTTCGAGAATAAGGATATTATCGAAGAGGCTATCGCCGACTACAACGAGGATAAGGACGAACTATCCCGCATCGTATACACCGATTATGTGGGACTGATGATGTCCTCCATCACCACCATTATCAACGCCATCACCTATGTGCTTATCGCCTTTGTGGCGATTTCGCTGGTGGTATCCTCCATCATGATCGGGGTCATCACCCTCATCTCGGTGCAGGAGCGCACCAAAGAAATCGGCATTCTCCGTGCCATCGGCGCCTCCAAGCGCAACGTGTCGCGTATGTTTAATGCGGAGACGATGATAATCGGCTTCGCCTCCGGTGCACTGGGTGTGGGCATTACCTATCTGCTGTGTATCCCCATCAACCTGATTCTGCACCACCTCACCGGTATCAACAACCTGAGCGCCATCCTGCCCCTCCCCGTAGCGGCGGTGTTGGTGATTATCAGCATGCTTCTCACCCTTATATCCGGCATTATCCCCTCCCGCTCCGCCGCTAAGAAAGACCCCGTGGTGGCATTGCGGACCGAGTAAATAACCCTAAGGTGACAAGAGCAATTCGAACCTGCCTCAAAGCGGGATGTTTCGGCGCTTTTCACCCAATTGGTTCTCGCAAGGCGACAGCCTTGCTTCGCCCAACTTGAGCAAAAATCTCTCGAAATCTCCTCGCTTTGAGGTCGAAGATTTTGAAAAGAGCGGATTTTTGGTCAACCAAGGCATAAAACGCAGGAAATACTGTATGTATTTCCGAGTATTTTAACGACGGGTGAACGGAAATCCGCCTTTTCAAAACAGGTTTGGATTACTCTTGCCACCTTAAGTGCCCTGTGTCAGCCGACACAGGGCACTTTTTCCCTTTACTTGCCGCCTCATCTGTGGTATATTTAATGGCAAGAAATGTAAGAGGTGTTTTTTATGAAAATAATACGACAGACGAGCGGAGAAACCGGATTTCCTTACGTCGCTTACCTGCCGGATACCCTGAGCGACCACCCCGCCCTGCTGATTCAGCTGCACGGTGCCGGTGAGCGGGGACACGGCGAGGAGCAACTGGAGCGGGTGCTGGTGCACGGCTTTTCTCACGTTGTAAACGACGACAATCTGGCGGACTGCATCCTCGTGATGCCCCAGTGCCCCGCCGACTCCTTCTGGGCGGCGAAGGTGGAGAGCCTGCACGCCTTTATTGAGCGGATGGCGGACACTTTCTCCGCCGACAGGGAACGCATCTATCTTTGTGGTCTGAGCATGGGCGGCTTCGGCACCTGGTACACCGCTATGGCGTACCCCCACCTGTTCGCCGCCATCGCCCCCTGCTGTGGCGGCGGTATGGCATGGAATGCAGGGGTGCTTCAGATGCCCATCTGGGCATTCCACGGAAAAGAGGACACCACCGTCTCCCCCAACCAGACGCTGGAGATGATCGGTGCCCTGGAGGGGAAAAACCCGCACCTGCGGTACACCCTGTACGACGGGGTGGGGCACAACTCTTGGGAAAAAGCCTTTTCCGAAGAACTGCTCCGTTGGCTCTTGGAACAGAAGAAATAAGCGAAAAGGCTTGACCGATGCGGTCAAGCCTTTTTTGTTCGGTTGATATGGCGGCGGTCATTCCGCAGGGGTGATGCCGCCAAATTGGTTCGCGCCGTCGGAAATGACAAATTCCGTGGTTTTCTCCTGCAGCATGCCGCCCTCCTCGCCGGGGACTTGCGCGCCGTTATGGGGGCGGTCCGGCTTTTCAGGCGGCGTCTCGCCATCGGGGCGCTCCCAATCCTCCGGCGGCGTCTCGCCATCGGGGCGTTCCCAATCCTCCGGCGGTGCCTCGCCATCAGGGCGTTCCCAGCCTTCCGGCGGCGTTTCCCCGTCAGTCTCCGGCGGTGTCATACCGTCGGGGCGCATACCGTGTCCGCCCATTATGCCACCGCTTTGCCCCGCCAAGGGCGTATCCCCGCTCCACAGAGTATACGTGCCCGCTTTCAAATCAGCACTGCTGTAAATTAAAATCGTGTAGGCATTCTGCGGTTGATACGTCATCACGGCTTCGCCCGTTTCCTTCTTCAGGGTAACCGTATCCGTCCCGCTCTGTTTCTGTGCGAAGGTAAACACCGCATAGGTCTGTCCGCCGTCCTCAATGCGGTCCAGCATATGACCGGCCGCCATAACGGTGCCGCCGTTAATGTGAATGCCCATATCCGAGTCGATGCCCGCATCAGCGCTGTCGGAGCAGGCGGCCGTCATAACGGTGCCGCCGTTGATGACCAGCCAGCCGTTGGAGTCGATGCCGTCTCCCTCCCCCGTCTCGCCGGTAACCCGAATGTTTACGCGCCCACCGTTGACCGTGGTGACAGAAACGCCGTCCTCGTTGGTGTTGATGCCGTCATTTCCGGAGTAGATGTTAATATTCCCCCCGTTGACCGTCAGGTGCAATTCGCTGTCCAAGCCTTCGTTTTCCGCATAGATATCCAAGATGCCGGTGTCTTTCTCACCGCCGTCTACGTTCATGGACATTTTGGAATAAAACGCGCCGTCGTACTTGTGCAATTTCTTTGCCTCTTCCACGGCAGTTCCCTCGTCGTTCAGTGTCACGCTGTCCGGCTTATATATCTTCGCCACGTAGGAACCGTTTATGCGGTTTTGGCTTCCGTCGGCAAGAATGACATTAGCACCGGCGGCAGCGGTATCCACGTCCTTGGTCCCGTTTTCTGCATCGCCGCACTCGTATACGTTATAGAAAATCACCGCAGGCGCCACCTCGCAGGTGATGTCCGCCCCGTCCAGCAGGAGGGTTACCACCGCCGCGGGGTTCTCTTTTGCCTCCTCACCTAAGTCCACCGCAATCTGCCCGCGGGACAGCTTGCCGGAAAGACGGTAGGTGCCCGCCTCGGTGATATGTACCACCGTATGTGCCGCGGCTGTCTGCGCATCATGGGCATCGTCTGCGGTGCCTTCGCCATAGGTGAAATCCTTATCGGCTTCGTAATACACAATATCGTTGGCAGCATACACCGCGCCTTGGGGTTCCGTGGCAATCGGCTTTCCGTCCACCGTAATCCTCTGGTCACTCAGAGTTATTTCCGTTTCTCCGGTGGGCTGTTCCTTCGGTGCTCCGTTGCAGGCGGTCAGCAAAAGCAGCAGAGCCGCTCCCGCCGCCAGTCCTTTCACGCGTTTCATAGCATCACTCCTTCGGACACTATTGTAGCGTTTCTTTTTGTCGCCTTAATAAATAAAATGTGAAATATTTGTAAAGTCAAAAGGCGATTCTCATGCCGCTGCTCCCAGACCGAGAATATAGCTCTCTGCTACTGTCAAGTTAGAATATGGTTTCACAAAAACATTTACTTTCGGTCGTCAATATAGTACAATGAAACAGAAAGGGGTGTTTTTATGAGTAAAAGAGTTAAAGAAATTACGGAAGAAACCTTTTCTGATGCGGTTGACTATGCCCATTTTTTAAACAAAAAATTGCATTTCAACGTCCTTTCTCAAAAAATCATTTTACCTCTTGGAAGCATTTTGCTTGCCCTTCACGCAACCATTCTCTTTTTAGGCGTTATTTATTTGTTGGTGCGTGATAATCCGGAAAAACTTGTTGCCTTTAATGCTTTCCCTTTTATTCCTGCGTGTTGGAATGGCATTTGGGGAGCCTTTAGTAATATTACAGAAAATTTGTATGTAAAAATATTTTTAGTTATTGTTTTCTTGTTTATCGTTCCTTTTGCTGTATGCAGCATCACTGCACTCATTGTTTTTTGCCTCACCAAATCGAAAAGTCCGGCAATAGAGGGCAGCACTGTAAAGAGAGCAAAAAATCTTTATAACTACTTAGAAAAAGCCCCGCAAACGCAGTATATAGTCACCGAAGGCAAACCGGTGATGTGGCGCAGAATTTGCGGCATTGTTTCCGGAATATGCATTATCGGCTTTGCGTTTTATTATTACGGTTCCTCTATAAATCAGAACAACAATTTTTTGGCAGCGTTTTCCGTTCTGTTTCAGTCAGATAAATCTTCTGATGATATTCTGATATGCCTCTCTTTTGGCGTTATATTTTATTTCGCATACGTCCTTTTGCATATTGTGTTTTCCTTTATCATACAGCCTTGTTGCGACAGCTATAAAGAATGGAAGAAATTCACAGACGAAGCAGAGCGCCATTGGCTTTCGGTTGACAAAGAAGAGTGTAAAAGACGCAAGGAAGATGCATCTTGCGAAGAATACGACGGTTGGAAATACAGAAATCTTGAAAAAACCCAATATTACAAAGATAAAACCGAAGAATATTATGCAAAATATATGGGGCTTCCTTACGAAACGGATGAGGATAAAGCGGAACAACTCGTAAGAGATATTGAAGATGAACTGTCCGGCGGCGGCTGGGGAAACTATTAAGATGGAAAAAGGCTTGACCAATCGGTCAAGCCTTTTTCGTTAGAATAATGTTGTCACCCAATAAATAACCCCATACAGCACCGCCGCCACGGTGCCGTAGACGATGACGGGGCCCGCGATGATGAAAGCCTTCGCTCCCACACCCAGAACGTAGCCCTCCGTCTTAAACTCGATGGCGGGGGCGACCACCGAATTGGCAAAGCCGGTAATGGGCACCAAGGTGCCCGCTCCCGCGTGCTTGGCGATATTATCAAACACCTTGCAGGCGGTGAGAATCGCCGCCAACAGAATCAGCGCGGCGGATACCACGGTGCGGGCATCTTTTTCCTCCGTGCCTGCGCGGCTCAACAGTTGAAACACCACCTCACCCAGGGTGCAAATAAATCCCCCCACCGCAAAGGCCTTCAGGCAGTCCTTTGCCACCGGGGAACCGGGCGCCGCCACCTTACACATCTGCTGATATTCCTTCTTCGACACGTTCATACGCTGCCCCTCCGCCCTTGTTTTGCGGTTAGTTTGACCGATTTACCGCCGCATATGCAAACATTTGCCCCCGATGCGGAAATTTCAGTTGACTAATGCGGGAAACTGTGATAAAATATACCCAACAATTAGATTTCCGGAGGAGAGTAACTATGAAAATCCAGACCCTGAAGACCAAGAACCTGTGCGAGAGCGCCAAAAAGGGCGGTTGCGGCGAGTGCCAGACCTCCTGCCAGTCTGCTTGCAAGACCAGCTGCGGTATTGCGAATCAGCAGTGCGAGAACAAGAACTAATTTCTGAACAGACCAAAAATGCCGCCTATGGGCGGCATTTTTTGTGATACGAGGAGCGAAAAACAATGATTCACCAATATAAACTGGGTGGCTACAACATCGTGTTGGACATCTGTTCCGGCGCGGTGCACGTGGTGGACGAGGTGGCCTACGACATCATCGGCATGTACGAAACCCATACCGTGGAGGACATTATCGCCGCCATCACCGCCAAATACCCCGCCACCACCGCGGACGAGGTGCGGGAGGGCTGCGCCCAAATCGAAGAATTAAAGGCGGCGGGGCAGTTGTTTACCCCCGACACCTTCTCCCCCATGGCGGGAGAGCTGAAACAGCGTACGAGCGGCGTTGTCAAGGCGCTGTGCTTACACGTGGCACACACCTGCAACCTCAACTGCTCCTACTGCTTCGCCAGTCAGGGTAATTATCACGGTGACCGTGCTGTCATGAGCCTGGAGGTTGCCAAGCGGGCGATGGATTTCCTCATTGAGAATTCGGGTACCCGCCACAACTTAGAGGTGGACTTTTTTGGCGGAGAACCGCTGATGAACTGGGATATGCTCAAGGAGCTGGTTGCCTACTGCCGCGAACGGGAAAAAGAATGTGGCAAGCACTTCCGCTTTACACTCACCACCAACGGTGTGCTCATTGACGACGACGTCATTGACTTTGCCAACCGTGAGATGAGCAACGTGGTGCTCAGTCTGGACGGGCGCAAGGAGATACACGACCGCTTCCGCGTGGACTACGCGGGCAACGGCAGCTGGGACCGCATCGTGCCCAAATTCCAGAAGCTGGTGAAAGCCCGCGAGGGGAAAAACTACTATATGCGCGGCACCTTCACCCATGCCAATCCCGATTTCCTAAAAGATATCGAAACAATGCTGGATTTAGGCTTCACCGAGCTGAGCATGGAGCCCGTGGTGTGCGCGCCCGATGACCCCTCCGCCCTCACCGAGGAGGATATCGCGGTGGTGAAGGACCAGTACGAGCAGCTGGCGCAGCTGATGCTCCGCCGCCGCAAGGAGGGTAAGCCCTTCACCTTCTACCACTATATGATTGACCTGCAGGGCGGTCCCTGCATCTACAAGCGGGTGTCGGGCTGCGGCAGCGGCACCGAATATATGGCGGTGACCCCTTGGGGTGACCTGTACCCCTGTCACCAGTTCGTCGGCGAGGAGGAATTCAAGCTGGGCGATATCTGGCAAGGGGTCACCAACACGCAGAAACAGGGCGAGTTTGCCGCCTGCAACGTGTACTCCCGTCCCGCCTGTGCGGACTGCTGGGCGAAGCTGTACTGCTCCGGCGGCTGTGCCGCCAACGCCTACCACGCCACCGGTTCGGTCACCGGCGTGTATGAGGCGGGCTGCGAATTGTTCCGCAAGCGTATGGAGTGCGCCATTATGCTGGAAGTTGCCAAAGCGATGGAGGAAGCGTAATGGATACGCCCATCTGTGATTTTGTGCGGCGATACGCCGCCGATAATCCCCTGCGCCTGCATATGCCGGGGCATAAGGGAAAGGGCGAATTGGGCATAGAGCATCTGGACATCACCGAGGTGGACGGCGCCGACGTGCTGTACCGCGCCGAGGGGATTATTGCGCGAAGCCAAGAGAACGCGACAGCTCTTTTCGGGGCACAACGAACTCTATACTCCGCCGAGGGCTCTTCTCTGTGCATACGTGGTATGCTCCACTTGGCGTTGCTGTATGCCAAAGCAACGGGACGGCCGCCCCGCATCGCCGCCGCGCGCAATGCCCACAGTGTGTTTCTCACCGCCGCGGCACTGCTGGACGTAGAGGTGGACTGGCTACGTGGCACGGAGGACAGTCTGCTTACCTGCCGCGTCACTCCCGAACAGTTAGACACCTACCTATCCCATACGCCGACGGTGGTGGTGTATATCACCAGCCCCGATTATCTGGGAAATACGGCGGACATCGCCGCTCTGGCTCAGGTTTGCCACCGCCACGGTACACTGCTGCTGGTGGACAACGCCCACGGCGCCTATCTGCGTTTTCTCTCCCCCTCCCGCCACCCGATAGACGCCGGAGCCGACCTGTGCTGCGATTCGGCGCACAAAACCTTGGGGGTGCTGACGGGCGGCGCCTATCTGCACATCGGAAAGAATGCACCCGCGCTGTTGGCAGAGCAGGCGGCCTCATCGTTGGCTCTGTTTGCCTCCACCAGTCCCTCCTACCTGATACTGCAATCCCTCGACCTTGCCAACAAGCGGCTGGCGGGGGATTATCCCGCCCGTCTGGCTGCCTGCGCGGCGGCGCTGACTGCTCTTAAAGAGCGGCTGTCCGCCAAGGGGTGGCGGTTGGTAGGCGATGAACCACTAAAGCTCACCCTCGCGCCGAAAAGCTACGGCTACACGGGGACGGAGTTAGCGGCGCGCCTTGCCGCCGACGGTATCCACGTGGAATGCAGTGACCCGGACCATTTGGTGTGTATGTTCACCCCCGAGGGGGACGAAGACGCCGTGTCCCGTCTGGAGCGCGCCTTAGACAGCCTTCCTCCCCGCTCCCCCATCACCACCCTACCGCCGCCCCTCCCCGTATTGCGGCAGCAGATATCCCCCCGTGAGGCTCTGCTTTCTCTCGGCGAGGAATGCGCAGCGGAGCACTGTGTGGGACGGATACTGGCAACCCCCGCCATCACCTGCCCGCCCGCGGTACCTATAGCGGTATGCGGCGAGGTATTGGACGAACAGGCGGTAGCACTGCTGTGCTACTACGGCATTACCCATTGCCGCGTGATATAAGCATAAGTACACGAAACCATATATGGTTTCGTGTACTTTTTTTGCGGTAAATACTGGACATTTGCTATATAAAAGAGTAGAATAGGAGCATATGGCTACTCATAGATTGAAGGGAGGTATGCTCTATGGAAAAGTGGGAGATATTGGACGCCGACGGCATCCCCACCGGCCGCACCATCGTGCGGGGTGAGCCACTGCGTGCCGGGGACTATCACCTGGTCGAGCATATCTGGATTGTAGACTCCAAGGGACGCCTGCTTATCCAGCAGCGCAACCCCAACCTGCGGGTTATGGCAGGCATGTGGGCGGCTACGGGTGGCAGTGCCGTGGCGGGCGAGGACAGCGAGAGCGCCGCACGACGGGAGCTGTTTGAGGAACTGGGTATCCGCACCGCGCCGGGCGAAATGGTGTACGGCGGACGCATGCGGCGGCGCAACTCCTTCACCGACCTGTGGCTGTTATACCGCGACATCGATTCCACCGCACTGCGCCTGCAAACGGAGGAGGTTGCCGCCACCAAATGGGTGACGGCAGAGGAACTTATCGCTATGCTGCACGACCGCTCCTTCCACCACTACGGCTCTGCTTATTTTCAGTTTGTGTTCCGCGCCATTGAGCGAGGACGCCGCACCTTGTACGTCACCGATTTAGACGGCACCTTGCTGCGCAACGACCAGACCCTGTCGGAGCACACGGTGGAGACCCTCAACCGCCTGATTTCCCGCGGTATGATGATTTCTGCCGCTACTGCCCGCGGCACGATCGGCGTGCGCCTGATTGAGCTGGACAAAATTGCTTTCCGCCAGCCTATCGTTATGTTGGGGGGCGTGCTGCTGTACGACCTGTCCCGCCGCCGCATTCTGCACAGCTGCGATATGCCCGCCGCCACTGTGTCGGCGGTACTGCAGACCTTCCGCCGCTTAGGGCGGGAGCCGCAGCTGTATCGCCGCCGCGGGGACGAGGTGCATATTTACTACACCTCCCTGCGCCCGCAGGAGGCCGGCTTCGTCCGCCGCACCGACAGCCGCGGGCAGAATTTCCTGCGCTACTATCACCGCGTCCCCTACCTCAAGAACAGCCCCGCCCTCTTCTTCAGCTGTCAGGGAACCTATGCAGAACAGCAGCAGCTGGCTACGGCGCTGGAATCCGTTTCGGGCATTCGCGCGGTGCTGTATCAGGACACCTATTTGGAGGACAACTGGTTTTTGGAGATTTGTCGGGACGATGCGGATAAGGAGCACGGCGTCCGCCGTCTGCGGCAACGCACCGGTGCCGACCGCGTGGTGGCTTTCGGCGACAACCACAACGATATTCCCATGTTCCGCGAGGCGGATTTGGCTCTGTGCGTCGACAACGGCTCCAACGAGGCAAAGGCCGTCGCCGACGGCATCATTCCCTCCAACGAGGAGGACGGTGTAGCCGAATATCTCCACACAATCTACAACAGAAAGCTGTGATTATTTGTTAAGCGAACAACTCATTCGCCTGTTTATTAAGCAGCCGCAGGATACCGCCTCTCCCAAGGTGCGCTACGCCTATGGACGGTTGGCAAGCTTTACCGGTCTCGTGTGCAACCTGTTGCTGTTTGTGGGCAAGCTGCTGGCGGGTATCCTCTCCGGCAGCGTGGCTATCATTGCCGATGCCTTCAACAACCTGTCGGACGCGGGCTCCGGCATCGTCACCCTGCTGGGCTTCAAGCTGGCTAGCGCCCCGCCCGACGACGACCACCCCTTCGGTCACGGACGAATGGAATATCTGTCCGCTATGGGGGTAGCGGTGCTTATCATTCTGGCAGGATTTGAGCTGGCGAGCTCGGCTCTGGATAAGATTCTGCACCCCGTCCCCGCCCAATTCAGCTGGCTGACGGTGGGCATACTGGCGGCGGCCATTGCGGTGAAGCTGTGGATGGCGGTGTTCTACCGCCACGTGGGCAAGCGCATTCAGTCGGACGCCCTGTTGGCCGCCTCGGTAGACAGCCGCAACGACGTTATCTGCACCGCTCTGGTGCTGGTCACCACCCTGCTGAGCCGCTTCTGCGCCCTTAGCATCGACGGCTACGTCGGTATGGCGGTGGCGCTGTTCATTATGTGGTCGGGCTTCTTGGTCATTCGGGAGACCATCTCTCCTCTCTTAGGACAGGCGCCCAACCCCGAGCTGGTGGAGAATATCCGCTCCACCGTAATGGAATTTGAGGGTATTGTGGGTATCCACGATATGATTATCCACGACTACGGTCCGGGGCGTACCATCGTATCCCTCCACGCTGAGGTGCCCGCCGACCGCCCCATCGGTAAGAGCCACGATATCATCGATAACATCGAAAACCGCCTGATGGAAAAGTACAATCTGGTCAGCTGTATCCACATGGATCCCGTAGAAACCGATAATCCCGAGGCTCTGCGACTCAAGGAGATGGCAATCGGACTGGTCACCGCTATCGACCCCGCCCTGTCTATCCACGATTTTCGCGTGGTTGTGGGTGACACCCACACCAATCTCCTGTTTGACGTGGTGACCCCCCACGGCTATAAGGACCGTGACGGGCTTTCTACCCGCATCAAGCAAGCGGTCCACGCCGCCGACGAAAAACTGTATGCGGTGATTAAAATCGAAACCAGTTTTACCGGATAACAACAAAAAAGCGTACGAAAGGAAATTCTTTCGTACGCTTTTTTGTTTAAGGTTTTTCCAAAATCCGCCGCCATTTGCCGAAGCGGTAGATCAACACGCCTACCGCACCGTCAAACAGCCAGGACAGCACCCAACCCGCATAGTAGCCGTAGATGCCGAAGGGCTGTATCAGCAGCCAGCTGATGATAATGCGGGCAAAGGAGCCGGTGATGGTGGTGATCAGCAGAGCTTTCATATACCCGATGCCACGGAAGAAATTGTGGAACAGGTTCGCCACTATGTTCATTACCAACAGCGGCATACAGTACTGTGCAAATGCCACCGTATAGTCCACCGCCAGCGGTGCGGCATCGGCGGCGAAGAACAGCATCACCACGGGACGAGCCAGCAAACTGCTGACCAGCAAAAACGGTGCGACGAACAGTAGGTTTTGCAAAAATCCCACGACCAAGCCCCGCTTTAACAGCCCGTATTTTTTGGCACCAAAGCACTGGGCGGTGTAGCTGCCCACCGTTTTGGCGGAGTTCTGATACACCGCCGCACTGATGTCGTAGATCCTTAGGGAGACCGTATAGCTGGCAGAGGCGGCACTGCCGATGCCATTGACCATTGGCGACAGTGTCAGCCCCGCCAGATACATCACCGACTGCTGCACCATCGTGGAGAGAGA
The DNA here is from genome assembly GCA_017440755.1 of Clostridia bacterium. Lineage (GTDB taxonomy): Bacteria > Bacillota > Clostridia > Oscillospirales > Acutalibacteraceae > UBA5905. The sequence goes on from JAFSGP010000016.1 coordinate 77,273, forward strand.
GTAGCGACAAGTCTCCCCTACCGCACGGAACGAAAACCCACCTTCCCGACGGGAAACTCCCACCTTCTTGAAGGAGCGGGACAGCTTCCACAGATACAGAGCGCCCACCACCGCCGAGGACACCACGTTGCCGAGGGCAAGCCCCTCCACACCCAAGCTGAACTGCGTAATGGAAACCACACCTACCGTAATATTGAGGGCGGTGGAAACCAGCGACATCCACAAGGGGAAAGCGCCGTCCCCCATCGCATTAACAACAAAGACACAGTTGATGGAAAACAGCACGATGACGCGCCCCACCATACTAATGATAAAATAGCGGTTACAGCTCTCCAGCAGCAGCGGATCTACCTGCAAAAAGGAGTATAACGGATACCGAAACAGCACAAAGCAAGTGGACAAAATCACTATCGCCGCCGAAAGAAACAGGTAATTGCTCACAACAACCCGTTTCATACCCGCATAGTCTCCCGCACCAAACAATTGCCCCACGTAGATGCCCACACCCGAGCCGTAACCCCAGAAAATAGAGTTAATAAAGGTTTCCAGCGGTGCCACAGAGCCGATGGCAGCCAGTGCCCCGTCCCCCAGCAGTTTGCCCGCCAATATGGTGTTCACCACCGAGTAACATTGGGAAAATACACCCGCCAGCACCATAGGAATCGCAAACAGCAAAAAGGTTTTATAAATATTTCCGTTGGTCAGATTTTTCATACCATTCCTCTTGACAGACATTCGCTTCATTTTTATAATGATTATACCTGTTTTTCATTTTTTATCAATATATGTTCATTTTATTGATAAATTATCATTTTTTATCACGCGAGGTGGTCTGTATGTCCCAAAAGCGAATTGATACCATACTCAATATCATCAAAGAACAAGGGTACGTCACCGTCAGGTATTTGTGCGACCAACTGCATTACAGCACCGCCACCATCAACCGTGACCTCAACGACCTGCAACGGCAAAAGCGCATCATTCGTCACTACGGCGGGGCAGAACTGGCGGAAGAAAAGGGAACGCCCTTGGTTTTCCGCTATCATAAGATGCGCCCCGTCAAGCGGCTGATCGCCGAAAAAGCCACCACACTGGTACAGGACGGGATGACGGTGTTTATCGACGGCTCCACCACCACCCAGTGTATGGGGCCCTATCTCAAAGGGCGCCGTGACCTCACAGTCATCACCAACAACCTCAACTTAGCCTCCCACCTGAGCGAAACAGACATCCGCTGCATCTGCCTGGGTGGCACCATCATCGAGCCTCCCGATATGATCGGTGGCAGTGAAACGGTGCGGCAGCTCCGAAGCTATACTGCAGACCTTGCCTTTTTCTCCACCGGCGGGCTGTCCGCCGACGGCAAGGTGTACGAATCCGACGCCTACTACGACCTGCGCCGCACCATGGTGGAAAATGCCAAGAAAAGCGTGTTCTTGGTGGATCATCAGAAAATAAACACCCGCCTTGACCGCGTTTTGTGCGACCTATCGGATATCGCCGTGGTAATCACCGACTGGACGGTCCCGAACACGGTCAAAACCGCCTTTGCCGACACCTGTTTTATCCAAGTGGAGACCCCAAAAACCCAGAGATAACAAACAGCCGACGGGATTCCCGTCGGCTGTTTTTGGCTTTATCTCATACCATTGGCGGCTTTCCACTCCAGATAGTCGTCGTAGGTCATCATCTTATCCAGCAGCTTGCCGTCTTTCAGCTCCATAATGCGGTTGGCCACCGTCTGAATGAACTGGTGGTCGTAGGAGGAGAACAGCACGTTGCCGGGGAAGTTGGTCAAACCGTCGTTGACGGCGGTGATGGACTCCAGATCCAGGTGGTTGGTGGGCTGGTCCAGCATCAGCACGTTGGAGCCGTACATCATCATACGGGACAGCATACAACGCACCTTTTCGCCACCGGACAACACCTTGACAGGCTTTAACACGTCGTCGCCGGAGAACAGCATCTTGCCCAGGAAGCCACGCAGGTAGGTCTCGGTGTTATCCTGCGAGTACTGATTGAGCCACTGAATCAGGTTCAGGTCGATGCCGTCGAAGAACTCGTTGTTATCCTTGGGGAAGTAGGACAGGCTGGTGGTGCCGCCCCACTTGTAGGTGCCGGCATCGGGCTCCAATTCGCCTGCCAGAATCTTAAACAGGGTGGTGGTGGCAATCTCGTCCTGACCCACAAAGGCCACCTTGTCCTCTTTGTTGACGCGGAAGGACACGTTGTCCAGCACCTTCACGCCGTCCACCGTCTTGGTCAGTCCCTCCACCGCCAGAATCTCCTTGCCCGCCTCACGGTCCATCTGGAAGCCCACGAAGGGATAGCGGCGGGAGGAAGCGGGCATCTCCTCCACCGTCAGCTTATCCAGCAGCTTGCGGCGAGAGGTGGCCTGACGGGACTTGGACTTATTCGCGGAGAACCGCTGAATAAAGGTCTGCAGCTCCTTAATCTTTTCCTCGTTTTTCTTGTTCTGCTCCCGCATAATGCGCTGAATCAGCTGGCTGGACTCATACCAGAAATCGTAGTTACCCACATAAATCTTAATCTTGTTGTAGTCCACGTCCACAATGTGGGTACATACGTTGTTGAGGAAGTGACGGTCGTGGGATACCACGATAACGGTGCCGTCGTAGTCCATCAGGAAATCCTCCAGCCAACGAATGGAGTCGATATCCAGGTGGTTGGTAGGCTCGTCCAGCAGGATAATATCGGGGTGACCGAACAGGGCGCGAGCCAGTAGGATTTTCACCTTTTGCTTGTCACCCAGAATGCCCATGCACTCGTAGAGAAGACCATCGTCCAGACCCAGACCCTGCAGAATTTGTCCCGCCTCGGTCTCCGCCTCCCAGCCGTTCATCTCGGCAAACTCGCCCTCCAGCTGGGCCGCCAGCTCGCCATCCTCGTCAGAGAAATCCTCCTTGGCGTACAGGGCGTCCTTCTGCTGCATAATCTCGTACAGGCGAGGATTGCCCTGAATGATGGTGTCCAGAACCGTCTGGTCGTCATAGGCAAAGTGGTCCTGCTTGAGCACCGACATACGGGTGCGCTTGTCAATGATGACCTCACCCGAGGTGGGCTCCAAATCACCGGACAAAATACGCAGGAAGGTGGACTTGCCCGCACCGTTGGCACCAATAACGCCGTAGCAGTTGCCGCCGACGAACTTCAGGTCCACGTGCTTGAACAGGTCCTGCCCGCTGAAGTTAATTCCCAAATCAGACACAGTAATCATAAATACCGTACCTCCACATTCATAATACACATACCTGTATAGTGTAACAGAAAGTATTACCAAATGCAAGGGGAAAAAGCACATAGACTTCTCGACAAAAAACGCTTGCAATTTAGGGAATATGGTGTATACTCTAATATGTAAGGGCTTACAAAGGAGAATTTGTCTATGAATATTTATGATATTGCCAAACAATGTGAGGTGTCCATCGCCACCGTGTCACGCGTACTCAACGGCAGCGACAAGGTGCGCCCCGCCACCCGCGATAAAATTTTGGCGGTGATGAAAGAGAATAACTACTCCCCCAGCTCTATGGCGCGGGGACTGGGTACCGGCTACACCCGTATGGTAGGCGTGCTGTGGGATAGTGACACCGACAGCCACTTTGCTCCCGCTATCGCTCTCATCGAGCAGACCCTACGGCAGCAGGGCATGTCCACCCTGCTGCGCACCGTATCTGCGACGGAGGACAAGCAAAAAGCGCTGAGCGAGCTGGCACAGCAGGGTGTGGACGGCATTCTGGTGGCAGGCTTCGGTTTGACCGACGAGGACGAAGCGGCGCTGTACACCGCCGCCTCGCGTGCCCCCGTTATGGTGGTCGGTGCCAACATCAACGTGCCGGGTGTCTACTGCGTGCAGTGCGACGAGCGGCGGGCGATTGCGGGGCTGGTGGCCGACCTGTTCCTGCGACAGCGGCGCAACATTCTGCTGCTGCACGACGGCGATACCCTATCTAACCGCGAGAAGGTGGAGGGCTATCGGGAGGGATATGCCGCCGCCGGCTATACGGCGGAGGACAGCCGCATCATACAGGTAGAGCCTCGCCTCGATGCGGTCAACACCTGCATCAAACAGCTGCTGATGCAGCGGGTCAGCTTTGACGCGGTCATCGGCACCACCGACATGCTGGCCCTGGGCGCACAAAAGGCGCTGCAACGCACCGGTCTGAGCATGCCGGTCATCGGCTGTAACAACTCCCCGCTGGCGCAGTGCGTCACACCGGAGCTCAGCAGCATTGACAACCACGCGGAAACGCTGTGTGTTACCGCCGCCGAGCTGCTGTGTCGCTGTCTGCAAGGAGAAGAGGTTTCCCCTTACACCGTTATTCCCGCTGATTTGGCGGAACGGGATACCTTCCGCCGCTAATACACCATTTTGCTGATAAATAAGGAGTACAGAGCTATGAAACCCTTTATGGATAAAGATTTCTTGCTGACCAACGAAACCGCGCGGACACTATACCACACCTACGCTGCCCCCATGCCCATCATCGACTATCACTGCCACATCAATCCCGCGGAAATTGCCGCCGATCGACAGTTTGACAACATCACCCAAGTGTGGCTTGGCGGCGACCACTACAAGTGGCGCATGATTCGCTCCAACGGCGTGCCGGAGGAGGAGGTCACCGGCGGCGCCTCCGACCGTGTAAAGTTTCAGCGCTTTACAGAGGCACTGCCCCGCGCCATCGGCAATCCTATGTACCATTGGACCCATCTGGAGCTTAAGCGGTACTTTGGCTACGACGGGGTGCTGAACGGAGACACCGCCGAGGCGGTGTGGGAGCTGTGCAACCGCAAACTGCAGGAAAAAGATATGACGGTGCGGGGGCTTATCCGTCGCTCGAACGTCAAGGTCATCGGCACCACTGACGACCCTGTTGACACGCTGGAATATCACAAGCAGATCGCCGCCGACCCCACCTGTGCGGACATTAAGGTGGTGCCCTCCTACCGTCCCGACAAGGCAATCAACATTCACAAGGCGGGCTTTTTGGAGTATATCAAGAAGTTGGGCGATGCCAACGGCGTTACCATCGCCTGCGTGGCGGACGTAAAGGCGGCGCTGGCGGCGGCGATGGACCGCTTTGACGCGCTGGACTGTAAAGCGTCCGACCACGGTATTGACTACGTCATGTACCGCCCCGCCACCGACGAGCAGGTAGAGGCGATATTCCAAAAGGCAATGAAGGGCGGCGCCGTTACCGAGGAGGAAATGGAACAATACGCCACCGCCATTCTGCTGTTTGTGGGACGGGAATATGCCCGCCGCGGTTGGGTAATGCAGCTGCACTACGGTGCCCTGCGCAACACCAACACCAATATGTTTCACCGTCTGGGACCCGACACAGGCTTTGACTGCATCTCCACCCGCGCCTGCGGCGAGGGGATTACGGGCTTACTGAATGCCTTGGAGGTGACGGGCGAGCTGCCTAAAACTATCCTCTACTCCCTCAACCCCGCCGACAACGAGCTGCTGGGTACCATTCTCGGCTGTTTCCAAGGCACCGAGGCGGCGGGCAAGATTCAGCACGGCTCCGCCTGGTGGTTCAACGACAACAAAACGGGCATGGAAAAGCAGCTCACCGATTTGGCGAACCTCTCCCTGTTAGGCAACTTCGTAGGTATGCTCACCGATTCCCGCTCCTTCCTATCCTACACTCGCCACGAGTATTTCCGCCGTATCCTGTGCAACCTCATCGGCACTTGGGTGGAAAACGGCGAATATCCCGCGGATATGGACACGCTGGGCGGGTTGGTGCAAGACATCTGCTACAACAACGCCAAACGGTATTTCGGGTTTTAAGAGAAGTGACTAAGCAGCCTCCCTTGTGCAAAGGGAGGTGGCTTCGCCGCAGGCGAAGACGGAGGGATTGTTACGGACAGGAAACACAACAAAAGCCTCGTTCCTTGCGCAAAAGACCTTCGCAAAAACATGACCAAAGAAGAAAGACATCTCTGGTATGATTTTTTGCGTAGCTATCCGATAAAGTTTTTGCGTCAAAAACCCATCGGCAGATATATTGCAGACTTTTACTCGGCAGAAGCCAAACTGGTTATTGAATTGGACGGCTCCCAGCACTTCGAAAAAGAAAGCGCTGAAAAAGACAGAGAACGCACCGCTTATTTAAAACAGTTCGGCATTTCGGTTGTTCGCATACCCAATAACCAAGTAAATCAAAACTTCAAAAATGTATGCGCATATATCGACGTCGTTGTAAAACAATCCCTCAGTCAGCTTCGCTGACAGCTCCCTTTACACAAGGGAGCCTTTTCTTACCCATTATAAAAAAAGCCGTCGCAACCACAACGGTTGCGACGGCTTTTTTACCAACTTATTCACTGTCTTTTATAAACTGAGCAATATCCTCCAACCGACAATCCAGCGCCTCACAAAGACGGTTGAGTGTTTTGGTTTCCATATTCTCATTGGCTCGCAGGCGACGGACTGTCTTGCTGTCAATGCCACACCGCTCTCGTAAAGTATAGGTGGAAAAGCCTTTTTTCTCCATTGTTATCCAAAGCTTATCAAACACGATCATCTGTACCCCTCCTTGACAAAGCCTATTATGGGGGTTATAATCTTAAATATTAAGGGGATATAATCCCCATATCGGAGATGGAGCAGATGATTACGTGTACTTTTTTCGGTCACCGTGATACGCCCGACGCAGTAGAGCCGATTTTACACTCTACCCTCATTGATCTGATTGAAAACCATCAGATCACGATTTTTTATGTAGGGAATAACGGTAATTTTGACAATTTAGCAATAAAAGAACTTAAAATGCTTAAAAACAACTACCCTCATATTCATTACACTGTCGTTTTGGCTTATCTTCCCAACAATTCGTCGCAAGCACTTGGCGATACTGTATACCCGGAAGGATTAGAAACCGTTCCGCAGAAATATGCCATAAGCCGAAGAAATAATTGGATGATAAATAAGGCAGACTTTGTAATAACTTATGTAACACGCAGCGGTGGCGGTGCGGATCAATTTAAGGCAATTGCAGAAAAAAAGAAAAAGACCGTCATTAACCTATCCCTCCGTCAGCTTCGCTGACAGCTCCCTTTACACAAGGGAGCCTTTTTCTCTTCCGTGAACATTTTTTGAACATTCCCGCTACTTCTTGACTTGCCCATTTAATAGGGATATAATAGTAAAGTTAGCAAAACTTGTAATCGGTAGAAAGGATCCTGTGGATGTATAAGAAACTATTGGGGTGTGTGCGGGAGTATAAAAAGCCCACCATTCTCACCCTGCTTTTCATCGTGCTGGAGGCTGTTATTGAATGCTTCATTCCCTTCATTACCGCCGATTTGGTCAACCGCATTGAGGCGGGCACCGAGCTGGCAGTGGTGCTGCGCACGGGTCTGCTGCTCATCGGTATGGCGGCGGCCTCCCTGTGCTGCGGCGGTATTGCGGGCGTCACCTGCGCCAAGGCATCCTGCGGCTTCGCCAAAAACCTGCGGCACGATGTCTTTCGGAAAATTCAGACCTTTTCTTTTGAGAACATTGACAAGTTCTCCTCCGCCTCGCTGGTCACCCGTATGACCACCGACATCAGCAACGCCCAGATGTCCTTTATGATGCTTATCCGCATCGCCATTCGTGCGCCGCTGTTGCTCATCTTCTCCACCATCATGGCCTTCGTCATGGGTGGGTGGCTGGCCGCCTCCTTTGTGGTGATTATTCCCGTGCTGGCGGGTGGTCTTTTGACGGTGGCGCGCTTCGCCATGCCTGCTTTCCGTCGGGTGTTTAAGAAATACGACCGCCTCAACGAGTCGATTGAGGAAAATGTCCGCGGCATGCGGGTGGTCAAGGGCTTTTCTCGCGAAAACTACGAACGGGAGAAATTTGACAACGCCTCCGACGATATCCGCAAGGATTTCACCAGAGCGGAGCGGCTGGTGGCTATCAACGGGCCCTTGATGCAGCTTTGCATCTACTTCAATATGGTGTTCGTGCTGTTGGTTGGCTCCCGCCTTATCATCGGCAGCGGCGGTGCCACCATCAACGTGGGCGAAATCTCGGCCATGCTCACCTATGGCATGCAGGTGCTGATGCAGCTGATGATGCTGTCTATGATTTACGTCACCCTCACCATCTCCGCCGAGTCTTTTAAGCGTATCGGCGAGGTGCTGGACGAGACCCCCACCCTGACCAATCCCGCCAGCCCCGTCATGACGGTGGCGGACGGTTCTATCACCTTTAAAAACGTGAACTTCAAGTACTCCGCCGCCGCAGAAAAGTATGCGCTGGCGGATATCGACCTCACCATTCCCTCCGGCGCCACGGTGGGTGTGCTGGGCGGTACCGGCTCGGGTAAGTCCACGCTGGTACAGCTTATCCCCCGTCTGTACGACGTGTCCGACGGTGTGGTAGAGGTGGGCGGCATCGACGTGCGAGAGTATGACACCGATACCCTGCGTGGGGCGGTGGCCATGGTACTGCAGAAAAACCTGCTGTTCGCCGGCACCATCAAGGAGAACCTGCGTTGGGGCAACGAAAATGCCACCGACGAGGAGCTGGTGGAAGCCTGCAAGCTGGCGCAGGCCCACGACTTTGTCACCGCCTTCCCCGATGGGTACGACACCCACATTGAACAGGGCGGCTCCAACGTGTCCGGCGGACAGAAGCAGCGCCTGTGCATTGCCCGCGCACTGCTGAAGAAGCCGAAGATTCTCATTCTGGACGATTCCACCAGCGCGGTAGATACCCGCACGGACGCCCTCATTCGCGCCGGTTTCAAGAGTTACATTCCCGAAACCACTAAAATCATCATCGCCCAGCGTGTGGCATCGGTGATGGACGCGGACATTATCCTGATGATGGAGGGCGGTCGCATTGTGGCCGCCGGCAACCACGAACAGCTGCTGACCTCCTGCGAGATGTATCAGGAGATTCACGCACAGCAGACGAAGGGAGGCGCTGACCATGAGTAAACCCACTGCGGCTCCCAAAGGCCCCGGCGGACGCGGTCCCATGGGACCCCGCCCGAAGGTGAAAAAGGATACCCTCCCGCGGGTTATCAAGCTGCTGTTCCAGTTCTATCCCAAGCTGATTCCCATTGTGATATTCTGCATCATCTTTGCGGCTATCGTCAATGCTATCCCCTCTATTTTCACCCAAAAGGTGCTGGCGGTTATCACCACCAGTGTGGATAACGGTACGCCCTTAGCAGAGGCATTTCCGCAGATTCTGCCCCTCATCGGTATTCTTGTCGGTCTGTACGTGGTGTCTATTTCGCTGATTACCCTGCAGTCCCAGCTGATGGCCTACATCACCCAAGGCTTTCTCAGCAAGATGCGATGCAAGATGTTCGACGGCATGCAGACGTTGCCCATCAAGTACTTTGACACCCACAAGCACGGCGACATCATGAGCCACTACACCAACGACATCGACACCCTGCGGCAGCTCATCTCCCAGTCTCTGCCCAGTCTGCTGCAGGCCTCTATCATCGTGGTGACGGTGCTGTTCATCATGCTGTATTACAGCGTCCCCATGACGCTGGTGGTACTGCTGGGCGTCATAGCGATGTTCTTTGTTTCCAAGAAAATCGGCGGCGGTTCTGCCAAGTATTTCGTCCGCCAGCAGAAGTCCATCGGTAAAACCGAAGGCTTCATTCAGGAGATGATGAACGGCCAGCGGGTAGTAAAGGTGTTCTGCCACGAGGAGGCGGCACAGGAGGATTTTGACGAGCTCAACGACGCCCTGTACAAGGACAGCTATAAGGCCAATGCCTTCGCCAACTGCCTCGGTCCTATCATTATGAACATCGGTAACGTGCTGTACGTGGCCTGCGCGCTGATAGGCGGCGTGTTTTTGGTGGCGAACGTGCCCAACTTCGGTCTGGCGATGATTCCCAAATTCTCCATTGATATTGTGGTGCCCTTCCTCAATATGACCAAGCAGTTTACCGGCAACGTCAACCAGGTATCTCAGCAGATTAACCATATTGCCATGGGCCTGGCGGGTGCCGAGCGGCTCTTCGACCTGATGGACCAGGAGCCGGAGGTGGACGACGGCTACGTCACACTGGTCAATGCCAACGTGGCCGCCGACGGCAGCATCACCGAGTCCCATGCTCGCACGGGGCACTGGGCGTGGAAACACCCCCACAAGGACGGCACCACCACCTACACCCTGTTGCGCGGTGACGTGCGACTGACTGAGGTGGACTTCGCCTACGAAGAGGGCAAACCCGTTCTGCACGACGTGTCGGTGTATGCGGAGCCGGGACAGAAGGTGGCCTTTGTAGGCTCCACCGGCGCCGGAAAGACCACCATCACCAACCTCATCAACCGCTTCTACGACATTGCGGACGGTAAGGTGCGGTACGACGGCATCAACATCAATAAGATTAAAAAATCCGACCTGCGCCGCTCCCTTGGCATCGTGCTGCAGGACACCAACCTGTTCACCGGCACCGTAATTGATAATATCCGCTACGGCAATCTGGACGCCTCTGACGAGGACTGCCGCCATGCGGCGAAGCTGGCAGGCGCTGACGATTTCATCACCCGCCTGCCGCAGGGGTACGACACCCCCCTGCAAAACAACGGCGCCAACCTGTCCCAAGGTCAGCGGCAGCTCATTGCTATCGCCCGCGCGGCGGTGGCAGACCCACCCGTGATGATTCTGGACGAGGCCACCTCCTCCATCGACACCCGCACCGAAGCCATTGTGCAGCGGGGTATGGATAAGCTGATGGAGGGACGCACCGTGTTCGTCATCGCCCACCGCCTGTCCACCATCATGGACGCGGACGTGATTATGGTGCTGGAGCACGGACGCATCATCGAGCGGGGCAATCACGAGACCCTGCTGGCGCAGAAAGGCACCTACTATCAGCTGTACACCGGCGCATTCGAGCTGGAATAAGGTTTATTACGCAAAAAGGAGCAACCCTGTCGGGTTGCTCCTTTTTACTTTTACCAGCATCTTCCGCAAGGTGTAAAACCGAGTTCTTCAGCCTCATCTTCTGTGACCTGTCTTGGCTCCTTCATATTGCTGCAGCCGGCATGGGAATGATACTTCTTACCACCTTTCGTAGGAATCCAAACCAAGTTATTATCCGTGCCATTATCCTGCGTAGTGGTTAGTATTACAGTTGTTGTAACCGTAGTGGTAATAGTCGGTGTAGTGGTAGTTGTTGTTGTCGTGGGCTTGGCTGAGGTCGTAGTCGTGGTAGTCGGTTTCGCCGTTGTAGTTGTGGTTGTTGTCGTAGGCATTGCCGTTGTTGTCGCAGTGGTTGTCGTAGTTACTTTCTCGGCCGTGGTTGTGGTTACGGAGGAGCTTACGCTCTCCCCGCCGGACTCACCAACCGGCACCTCTGCACAGGACACTGAAAGGATGATACAGCAGATAACCGTCAACCAGACAAGAGCTTTCTTAAACCGTTTCATATCCATTCTCCTTTTTATTTTTTCTTACACATTAAGTAAAGAATATTTCCAATTCCGCAGGTGGTGAAAAATAGCAGGATATGTATCCACGCGTCCGTGTTATTCAAGCTGAAAGTGGTTTTGTGGTATATCTTATTCTTTAACGCCCGCTTGGGGTTTTTGATATAGCCCACGCCCTTTTTGCCATAAAGAGGATTCACCGTTCTCTTCATTTTTCGCTTGATTCTGCCGGTTGTTCTGGCACGAATCGATTTCTTTAGGCTTGGCTTGCGCAAACCGAACTTCAACCGTCTTCCCTCCTCCGTATTAATAAAGGTTAACTTCTCGTCCTACTGGTAGGACACAAAAGATATGTTTACAGTATACACTATACTTTGTCCTAAATCAAGACAAAGTGGTGAATTTATGAAAAGAATTTTGGATAACACCGAGCAGGTAAATATCATCGGCAAGTGGGTACGGGAGGCTCGCATTGCCGCCGGGTACAGCCAACAGCAGTTGTCTGCCAAGTTAGAGTTAATGGCAGTGTATGTGTGCCGCGGCTCGCTTTCCCGCATTGAAACCGGCGACCGCGCCATTACGGACATCGAGATTGATGCCATATCCAAGGTGCTGAACGTATCGCTGGACTATCTATTTGGCAGAGAATAAGCAAAAAGGAGCAACCCACACGGGTTGCTCCTTTTCAGTTTGTGCTATAATCCACTTGCCTCCCCTTGTCAGGGGAGGTGTCAAAACCGCAGGTTTTGACGGAGGGGTAGTGGAGTTCGCAAAGCGAACTCCAACGACACTCGCTTTCGCTCGGTCGCATTGGATGGTTGTTTTGCGTGCTATCTCTCCCTCCGTCACGGCTTCGCCGTGCCACCTCCCTCGTCAGAGGGAGGCATAGAAAAAAGAGCAACCCATGTGGGTTGCTCTTTTTTACGGCGGGAGCAAGCCCCCGCCCTACATTTTATTCCTTATGCCTTGCCTTTGCTGCCCTTGGCGCCGAAGGTGGTGCCGGAGAGGATATTGCTCTCATAGGTGAAGGTCAACGCCTCCCGCTCTCGCTGGCGCTTGAATGCCAGCTGCACCAGCTCGTCCATCAGGGCGGAGAAGGACACGCCCACCTCCTGCCACAGGTAGAAGGACAGGGACCCGGGAATGGTGTTAATCTCGTTGACCCACAATTCGCCCGTCTCCTTATCGTTGAGGAAATCAATACGAGCCACACCCAGACAGCCCAGCGCCTTAAAGGTGCGCACCGCCAGCTCCTGCACCTGCTCGGTCATGCCCTCGGGTAGCTCCGCAGGGCAGCGGCGCTTGAGGTCGGTCATACCCTTGGAGCCGCCGGACTTGCCACCGTCACCCGACAGGTACTTATCGCCAAAGGTGAGGATATCCTCCGCGTTCAGCGGCTCCTCACAGGCGGAGGGACGGGCGGTCTCATAATCGCCCAGCACCGCGCAGTTAATCTCCCGCAGGTTGGGAACCGCACGCTCCACCAGCACGCGGTCGGCAAAGCTCACCGCCAAATCCATGGCGTCCGTCAACGAGGCGCGGTCCTTCGCCTTGGAAATGCCCACCGAGGACCCCAGGTTAACAGGCTTGACAATGACGGGATAGCCGATAACGGTCTCAATCTCGTCCAGCACGCGGTCACTATCCACCGCATATTCCTTACCGCTATACAATTTGGCGTCCAGCACGGGGACCCCCGCCTGCCGCAGTGCCGCCTTCATCGCATACTTATCCATACCCAGCGCGGAGGAGGTCACATCACAGGACGCATAGGGCACGCCCAGCATCTCCAGATACCCCATCAGGGTACCGTCCTCTACGTTGGTGCCATGTACCACAGGGACCGCTACGTCAAAGCCGCCCACCACGTTATTGCCGAATTTCTTCATGGGGTAGCGCACCAGCTCCACCCCCTGCTCGCCGGGGACGAGCAGCACGCGGGTTGCCTCCGCCAGACAGGTCTTCATATCCCGAAAGGAAGCAATCTGCCGCAGGTTTTCCCCCACGTAGAAGCGATTATCCTTGGAAATATACAGAGGGAACGCCTCGTATTTCTCCGTATCCAACGCGCCACAGGCCTGCAGACCCGAGATGATGGACACCTCGTGCTCCACGCTATGTCCGCCGAAAATCACAGCAACTCTTGTTTTCATTGACGGTCACCCTTTCGATTAAAAATTATCCGGCAGGTCATTCTCCAACAGAACGATACGCTGCCCTTCACGCGGTAAGCCATTCACAAAGGCGAGCCCTTCCTGCAAGGTGGCCGCCACGAAAATGCGCTCCTTGGGGAAGCCGCCTGCCAGCAGTCCCTCCTTGAGAGGAGGCGCCTGCTTGTGTCCTACCAGCACCGCCCAGTCGCAGCGGGTGGCGGCGTACTCGCCCAGCTCGCGGTTGAGCGACTCCTGTCGCTCGCCCAGCTCCACCATACCCGGGGTCACCAGCACCCGCTGCGCGTCAAAGCCCGCCAAGGTATCCAGCGCACTGCGGAAACCCGCGGGGTTGGAATTGTACGCGTCATCGATATACCCGTTGGGCAACAGCTGCAACCGATGCTCCACCGGCTTTAACAGCCGCAGGGGGTACACCATCTCCTTGAGGGACACCCCCAGACGATGCGCCAGCGCCATACAACCCGCCAGATTCTGCACGTTGTGAGCGCCCAACAGCTTGGTGGTATAGCGGCAGCTCTCCCCGTCGGGCGCGGTCAGCGTAAACTGGCAGCCATGGGTATCCACCGCAATATCGCTGTAGCGATAGTCCGCACCGCTGTCCGCGCCGCCGTAGGTCACTGCGGGCACAGACACAGAACGACCGCGGATATACTCGTTATCCACGTTGAGAAAGGCAAAGCCGTCTGCGGGAATGGCGTCCACCAGCTCAAACTTGGTGGCGATGATATTCTCCAGACTGCCAAAGGTTTCCAAATGCTGCTCCCCCACCGAGGTGAGAATGCCGTAGGTGGGGTGCACCAAATCGCAAATCTCCTTAATATCCCCCACCTGCTTGGCGCCCATCTCGGCAATGAAAATCTGATGGGAGGGACGAAGCATCTCCCGCACCGTCCGCACCACGCCCATGGTGGTGTTGTAGCTGCCGGGGGTCGCCAGCACGTTATACTTAGCGGACAGCAGCGCCGACAGGAACATCTTCACGCTGGTCTTGCCGTAGCTGCCGGTGATACCCACCACCGTCAGGTTCGGCATAGCCGCCAGCCGACGGCGGGCATCTGCCACATAGCCGTCCGCTATCTTATTCTCAATGGGGGTGTTGATATAGTTTGCCGCGCCGGTGAACAGCCACACCACCACGTTGGCGATGCCGAGCAGTGCAAATCCCCGCACGCCCCAGAACCAAAACACCGCGCCAAACACAGCAAACAGCACCGCCTGTGTCACGAACAGCCGCTTAACGCGTGCGGTAACCACCAACGGCTTTTTCGCCTTTTTGGGGAAGTTCAGCAGGGCGGTGATAAGCAGCACCGCCGCCCCGATTCCATACATCACCCATGCAGACGTGCGCCCGTTCAGATACAGCAGCAGCACGCACACGAAAGGCAGCATACGGGGGATATTCACCAGTTTTTTCTCGTTATCTACGCACCATTTCTTGTACCGCTCGGTGCGATAGGAGTTGAGCTGCAGCATATGGGTGAAATACACCGCCTGCGCGATAAAATTCAGCGCCGCCGCCGCCAACATCGCGATTTTCAAGGCTAAATCCACGGTTTATCCCCTCATTTCTTCAGGAAGCTATCCAGCACGCGGCTGCACAGACCCCATTGTTCGGCAAAGGCAAAGTGCCCCGCTCCCTCCAGTACCACCAGACCCGCATCGGGTATCTTCTGCTCCATAATTTTGCCGTCAGACAACGGGGTGGCAGTATCCGCTGACCCCCAAATGAGCAGAGTGGATACGGGGTTTTTCCCCAGCAGATGGGTCAGGTCCTCGTTGATGCACCGCACCATGGTGCGCCGCATCATCTCCGAGGCGGAGCGGTAGTCGGCAGAGCCTGTCTTGCCCTGCATCTTTCTCGCCAGCGGCGGGCAAAGCTTCTTTGCCGCCTTGTAGCTGTAAACTTTCAGATAGTATTTCGCCCCACGCTTAGGCAGAATGCCGGCGGCGTCCATAAACACCGCCCGCTCCACCTCAAAGGGCAACGGGCGGCGGGCCAGCAGCTTAATGCTGATGCGCCCGCCGAAAGAATGGTTCATCAGAATCACCTTGGTAAGTCCCAGCGCGGCGGCGAATGCCACCGTCCAGTCGGCGTAATCGTCCACGCACCAAGGCTCGCTCGGCTCGGCGGAGCCGCCGAAGCCGGGCAGGTCGGGGGCTACCACCCGACAGTAGCCCGCCAGATGGTCCAGCAGCAGCCGATAGGTCTCGGCAGGCGCTCCCCAACCGTGGAGAAACAGCACCACCGGGCGGTTTTCGCTATTCTGCGGGTCGGTGTCGATGTAGGACACCGTCCGCCCTTGTATTTCGACCGTCATAGGGTGCTCCTCCTTTGTTTGCAAATCAGCCTGCGTACTCGATAACGTCGATGGAGGTAATCTTGACCTCCTCCTTAGGCTTGCTGCTTTCCGCATCCACCTCGACGGCGGCGATAGCCTCTACCACGTCCATGCCCTCGTACACGTGACCAAACACAGTATGACCGCCGTTATAGCGCCAAGCGCCGTCCAGATGGATATTACCGCCCACCTTGGCGTACAGATCCCACACCTCGTCAGGAACCAGAGAAGAAACGGGAGAAATGCCGCCCACGTAACCCTCGACAAAGCTCTCCAGCGAGGGGAAAGACTTGGTGAAGGAATCGCCGTACATCTGCGCGTAGTAGGCATAGTACTGGGCATACTGGGTCATCATCGTCTTATAGTCGTAGTTCTCTTTCAGTTCCTCCGCAGTAGCGGAAGGACCCGCCTGATTGATGAAAAACTGGCTGCCATTGGTGTTTTTACCGCTGTTCGCCATGGCCAGAGAGCCGTAGATATTCATCAGCTTCTGGTCAAATTCGTCCTCGAACCCCTCGGAGCCCCAGATGTTCTCACCGCCGGTGCCGTCACCCTTGGGGTCGCCGCCCTGAATCATAAAGTCCTTAATCACCCGATGGAAGGTCAGCCCGTTATAGTAGCCATTCTTGGCGTGGGTGAGGAAATTCTCTACCGCCTTGGGTGCCGCCTCGGGGAAGAAACGGATATGAATATCCCCCTTGGTGGTGTGCATAATCGCAACCTTGTCACCCACCTGCGGTTTCTCCTGCTGGAAACCGTAGTCTTTGTCCGGATACTTGGTGGTGATGCCGTTGGGCTCGGTGGGCACCACGATTTCGGGAGTGCCGGTGGCATCGCTGTTGTTCTTATCCCCGTCGGTCTTACTGCAGGCGGCACAGCACACCAGCAGAGACAGGACCGTCAGCAGAATAAGCAGTTTCTTAAACAGTTTCATCGTTATAATCTCCTTTGTATTACGGCTTGCGGCGGGCGATGGGAGGACGTTCCGCCTCCAAACCCACCAACCGATTCAGTTCGCAGATTTCCTCGCTTTGCAGCCGCAGAAAGGCGGCGCAGGCGGGGTCCTCCATCAGAATGCGTCCTGCGCGGCGCACCGCACGGACAAAGTCCCGCCGCAGCGGCACATGGGCGCACTGGCTGACCAAGGGGCACAGCCGCCAACCGCGGGGGTCGTACACCGCCCGTATCCGCCCTCCCTCCGTCACCAGAGGAAACAACGGAAACATTCGACAGGCTAAGGGACGGGTGTCACGGTCGCATACGCCGTCACAGGTCATCAGGCAACCGCCCTGTGCAGAATGGGTGCGAAACCCGTCCCGCTGTGCCAGCGCCTCTTCCCCGGGGAACAGCAGCATACCGATGCTGTCCGCGGTAGCATGGCAACAGCGACCGCCGCAAACCTGCCCGCAATCGGTGGCAAGAGGGGTTACCTCCCCCAGCACCTCACGGGCACGCTCTATGACGTTACGCATAGTCTTGCACGTCAATACCGAGAATAGTCACGTCCTCCAGGGGCTTATCGTTGGGGTTGGTCGCCACGTTCGCAATAGCGTCCACCACGTCCATACCCGCATACACCTGACCGAACACGGTGTGACGGAAATCCAGATGAGGGGTACCGCCCACCTGCTCGTAGGCCTCTACCGCCTCAGCGGGGAAGGCGTCCGCCATACGGGGGTCCTTCATCTGCGAAAGCAGAGAGGGGTGCACGCTGTCCGCCTGCACGATGAAGAACTGGCTGCCGTTGGTGCCGGGACCCGCGTTCGCCATGGACAGGGCGCCGCGCAGATTGTGCAGCTCAGGGGTGAATTCGTCCTTGAAATTATGTCCCCAGATGCTCTCGCCGCCGCAACCGGTAGCGGTGGGGTCACCGCCCTGAATCATAAAATCCTTGATTACGCGGTGAAATACGATGCCGTTGTAGTAGCCGTTCTTAGCGTGAGTGGTGAAATTCTCCACCGCCTTGGGCGCGTGGTCGGGGAATAAACGAATGGAAATATCCCCCATGGAGGTATGCATAATCGCAACGGTCTCGCCCTGTACGGGCAGGCTCAGCTGATTCATATCTATGTTCCTTTCGGTTGTAAAATGTAGTGCTGTTTGATAACACATAGCCAATGCCGTTCTTCTTACACCTCATCCGTCACGGCTGCGCCGCGACACCTTCCCCTCAAGGGGAAGGCTTGTAGGGGACGGGTTTCCCGTCCCACAACGAGTTGTGTCAACATACTAAAAGCACGGCTGTTTCTTGCGACTAATTCCGTTTTCGCCGCAGGCGAAATGGCGGCTGTTTAAGCCGACAAGGAATTATGTCGACGTACTAAACGCCTACGGCGTTTAGTACGCTTTACCCCAGTATACCAACTGGTGGGCAGGCTTGCCGCAGCAGACGCACACGTCGCCCACCTTCTCCTGCTCCAAGGGCAGACAGCGGGAACCCACACCGGTAACCTCTTTGACCTTGTCCTCGCAAGCCTCGTCGCCGCACCACATCGCCTTGATGAAGCCGTCGCCGTTCTGCTCCAGAGCGGCGGTAATCTCCTCCATGGTCCGGCAGGTGAAGGTGCGCTTTTCACGGTTGGCGAGGGCCTTCTGATAAATGCCGTCGTGCACCGCCTTCAGCAGCTCGGGAATCTTCGCCTCCAGTTCGTCCAGACTGACCACCGTCTTCTCACGGGTGTCGCGGCGGACGATAACACACTGGTTCTGCTCGATATCGCGGGGACCAATCTCCAGACGCAGCGGCACACCCTTCATCTCGTACTCGGCGAACTTCCAGCCGGGGCTGTTATCGCTGTCGTCCAGCTTAACGCGGCAGACCTTCTTCAGCCGCTCCTTGAGCTCTGCCGCCTTCTCGGTGACACCGGGCTTGTGGGCGGCGATGGGCAGAATGACCAGCTGAATGGGCGCCACCGCAGGGGGCAGCACCAGACCGTTGTCGTCGCCGTGGGTCATAATGATGGCGCCAATCAGACGGGTGGTCACACCCCAAGAGGTCTCGTGGACGTACTGCTGGGTGTTATTCTTATCGGTGAACTGAATATCAAACGCCTTGGCGAAGCCGTCGCCGAAATAGTGAGAGGTGCCCGCCTGCAGCGCCTTACCGTCATGCATCAGCGCCTCGATGCAGTAGGTGGCCTCCGCGCCCGCAAACTTATCGCTGTCGGTCTTGCGGCCCTGCACCACCGGCATCGCCAGATAGTCCTGGCAGAAGGTGGTGTACACGTTCAGCATACGCTCGGTCTCTTCGATAGCCTCCTCTGCAGTGGCGTGGATGGTGTGACCCTCCTGCCACAGGAACTCACGGGAGCGCAGGAAGGGGCGGGTGGTCTTTTCCCACCGCACCACGCTGACCCACTGATTATACAGCTTGGGCAGGTCGCGATAGGAGTGAACGATGTTGGCAAAATGCTCGCAGAACAGCGTCTCGGAGGTGGGACGGACGCACAGCCGCTCCTCCAGCTTCTCGCTGCCGCCGTAGGTGACCCACGCCACCTCAGGAGCAAAGCCCTCCACGTGGTCCTTCTCCTTCTGCAGCAGGCTCTCGGGGATAAACATCGGCATATTCACGTTTTCGTGACCCGTCTCCTTGAACATACCGTCCAGAATGCGCTGGATATTCTCCCAGATGGCATAGCCGTAGGGACGAATGACCATACAGCCCTTGACGCTGGTGTATTCAATCAGCTCCGCCTTTTTCACAATGTCGGTGTACCATTTGGCAAAGTCCTCGTCCATCGAGGTGATTGCCTCCACCATTTTCTTGTTATCAGCCATAATTTTACCTTCCTTCCAAGGGAATTTACCATATAATTAGACAGTATATTATTATACCTTCTTTTGCCGAGATTTTCAACCTTTATTCCAAACTTCTCCCCCAAAAATGCAAAAAACTTTCGTTTTACAAAGGGTTGTAAGGGGGATATAACTTTGGGTATTGTGTCCCCCCGTCTCCTATCGACAAATTTCGAAAACTTTCACACCCCGCCAAAACAAAAACACCTTGTAAATACTGGATTTTTCACATTTTCCACTGAGTTTTCCACCGTTTCAGGGGAAATGTGGGAGAAAAACCCACCAAGAAATCTTTTACAATTTGTAATATCGCATATT
Organism: Clostridia bacterium; assembly: GCA_017440755.1. Taxonomy (GTDB): domain Bacteria; phylum Bacillota; class Clostridia; order Oscillospirales; family Acutalibacteraceae; genus UBA5905. The sequence goes on from JAFSGP010000016.1 coordinate 97,332, forward strand.
TTTTGGCGGATTCCCCATACTATCCCATGATAATGCGAGAGCAAAGGAGCGAGAGTCATGATAAAAGGCGTCAACCGACAGATGATTGAGGTGACACACACAGGCAGCCCCTATTTTGAGCGGGCTTTTCTGGTGGTGCGCGCCGACGGCGGCGAGCTGCCCGCCGCCGACCGCCTGCACCGTCTGGCAGAGAAGGTGGTGCAGCAGGCGGAGACCTATGCAGGCTTACGCCGCCAGCGGCGGCGGCAGTTGGCAAAGCGGGTGTTGTTCGGTGTCGCCTGCGGCGGTGGCGGTGCCGCCCTGCTGTGGCTGATACAGCTGGTGGTAAGATAGAAAAAAGCCGAGGCGGTCGCCTCGGCTTTTTTCACAATTATTCGGCTATTTTCTTGCCCGTGGCAAAGGCTTGCAGCAGTTCCAAACATTGGTCCCGCAGCGCCACCTGGTCAGCGGCGGTGCCGTCCCCCGAGCGCACGCCGAAATACAGGCCCTTCGGCACGCTGACAAGCTCCGCCTTCTTCTGAGCGGGGCTGCCCGCCCAGTTCCACAGGCGCCCCTCCTCCACGATGCCCTCTGCCTCAAAGGGCAGGGGCTCAAAGAATTGGTAGCCCTCCGATGTAGAGGAGACCACGTTCTTAATGAAATCCTCGTAATAAGCAGGCTCCCACACGAACAGCATCACGTCCGCCGCAAAAATGCGTGACTGAATCGCCTGCTGGTTGGTGTAATACTCCTGCGTGCCGGGGTTGGTCAGGTAGCAATTCTGAATGTTGACCTCCACCTTGCCGTCTCCGTCAATGTCGCGACCCACCTTCTCCAGTTCCTGCTCCAGCATCTCCAGCGGTGTATCCCACACCGCCAGCTCGGTGACCATCACAATCTCATAGTCGGGCGGATCCTTGGTGATGACCTGATACAGCATCACGCCCAGCACCACCGCCAAAAACAAGCCGCCCCAAAAATGCCACTTATAATGATACCAGAAATTCTCCCATTTCCCCTGCGGGGTCTGCGGCGCCTGAATCTTCTCCGCAGGCACCAAATCCTCCGGCTTAACGCCGGCCAAAGCCATTTCTCTTGCCATATTTTCCTTCCCTTTCGTGTCAGGATACGAGAAAAGTATAGCACGCATCGGCGGCAGGTTCAAGAGGGAGATTGTAAACATTTTTCGCCAAAAACAAACAGGCACCGCTTCCGATGCCTGTTTGTACTTTTATTTCACACTCTTGGCGTGCCAGATGCGGTCGTTATAATCCCGAATGGAGCGGTCAGAGGCGAACACACCGCTCCCGGCGGTGTTAAGCAGTGCCATACGCGCCCACGCGTCGCTGTTGCGATACAAGGCACCGGAGGCCGCCTGCGCCCGACAGTAGTCGGTAAAGTCCGCCAGCACCATATAGGGGTCGCGGTCCACCAGAGAACCCGCAATCTCGCTGTACTGCCGCCCCTCAAAGCCGCGGTACAGCATATCCACCGCCCGATGAATCGCAGCGTTCTGGTTGTAGATGGCGCGGGGGTCGTAGCCCTGCCGTTTCAGTGCCTCCACCTCGTCGGTGCGCATACCGAAGAGGAACATATTCTCCTCCCCCACTGCCTCGCAAATCTCCACGTTAGCGCCGTCCAGCGTACCCAAGGTCACCGCGCCGTTCATCATCAGCTTCATATTGCCGGTGCCGGACGCCTCGGTGCCCGCCAAGGAAATCTGCTCGCTGATGTCCGCCGCGGGCATCAGCAGCTCCGCCAACGTCACGCGGTAATCCTCGATGTACACGATCTTCAGCTTATCCCGTACTGCGGGGTCGCTATCGATGAGCTTGCCCAGATTGCAAATAAAGCGAATAATCTCCTTCGCCAGATAATAGCCGGGGGCCGACTTGGCGCCAAAAATGTAGGTGCGGGGGGTGAACTCCATATTGGGATTCTCTTTGAGCTGCAGATAGGTATGCAGAATGTGCAGCGCATTGAGGTGCTGCCGCTTATATTCGTGCAAGCGCTTGACCTGTACATCAAAGAGGGAGTCCACGTCCAGGGTAACCCCGTTCTGCTTTTTCACGTACTCTGCCAAGCGCTGCTTGTTGCGGCGTTTAATCTCCATAAAATCGGCGCGGGCCGCGGCATCGTCCGCATAGGGAGCCAGCTTGCTCAGCTTGGCGGCATCCAACACAAATCCGTTGCCGATTTTATCGGTGATAAACTCCGTGAGGGCGGGGTTCGCCTGACACAGCCACCGACGGTGCGCAATACCATTGGTTACGTTGGTGAACTTCTGCGGGGCTACCTCATAGGTCTCGGGGAAGACGGCGGTCTTAACAATCTCACTGTGCAGACGGGACACACCGTTGACCGAGTGGCAGGCGGCAACGCACAGGTTCGCCATCTTGATAACACCGTAGCTGATGATAGCCATACGACTGACCTTGTCGCGGTCTCCGCCGGTAGCTGCCATCATCTCCTCGCTGTACCGCTTGTTAATCTCCTGCACAATCTGATAAATACGGGGCAGGCGCTCACGGAACAGGTCCTCGGGCCAGCACTCCAATGCCTCCGCCATCACCGTGTGGTTGGTGTAGGCAAAGGTGTCTTTGATAATATCGAAGGCTGCCTCCCAGCTGTAGCCGCACTCGTCCAGCAGAATGCGCATCAGCTCGGGGATAGCCAGCGTGGGGTGGGTGTCGTTGATATGCACCGCCGCCATCTGGGGCAGATTGTCCATGGTGCCGTATTTCTCCAAATGCCGCTGTACGATATCCTGTACCGAGGCAGACACCAGAAAATACTGCTGGCTCAAACGCAGGCTCTTGCCCTCGCGGTGGTTGTCCGCGGGATACAGCACCTGGGTGATAACCTCCGCCATCGCCTTTTGCTCCATAGCGCGCATATATTCGCCCTGATTAAACAGGCTCATATCCATACCGGGGGCGGTGGACCGCCACAGACGCAGAGTAGACACCCCTCGTCCGTCCTTGCCCGCTACCATCAGGTCATAGGGCTGGGCAATCACGGTGGTAGCGCCTACGTGCTCCACGCGATGCAGACCGCTTTCGTCCCACCACTCGTTGACGTGACCACCGAAGTGCACCTCTTTCGCCAGTTCGGGGCGGGGCAACAGCCAGCTCTCGCCACCGGGCAGCCAGAAGTCGGGCATCTCGGTCTGCCAGCCGTCCACCAGCTTCTGGCGGAAGATGCCGTACTCATACAGCAAGGAATAGCCGATAGCGGGAATGCCGTTGGTGGCAAGGCCGTCCAAAAAGCAGGCCGCCAGACGACCCAAGCCACCGTTGCCCAGACCCGCGTCCGGCTCCAGCTCAAACAGGGAATCCAGCTTTGTGCCGTAGTCCTTCAGCACCGCTTGAGCCGCCTCGGTGAGGTTGAGGTTATACAGCGTATTTTTGAGAGAGCGTCCCATCAGGAACTCCATACTCATATAATATACCTGCTTGGCATTTTGCTCATGGGCATTATGAATATACTCCACCCGACGGCGACGCATACGGTCCCGCAGCACCAGCACCAACGCATTGTACAGATGCTCGTTGGTGGCCTCCTGCGGCTCTACGGAAAAACTATGCAACAGTTTCTCCTCCAGCTGCGCCTTCAGCTGCGCACGAATAGCCGTCTTGGTGGGCTTTTTCGCCGCCGTCTTGGGGGCAGTCTTTTTTTCATTTTTGGGAGCTGCGTTGCTCATAGGAAAACCTCCTCAGTATAGGCTACTGTACCAGTATATACTACAACCACTAAAAATGCAAGTATTATTCCAAAATAACCAAAAGATTTTCAAATACCCCTAATTATTCTCCTCTTTTTAGTCATTTTGCACAAGAAAAAGCACTTTTCCATAACGTAGCAAACGCCTGCACACCATGAGTGTGCAGGCGCTCGTTCAGTTGGATTCTTCTTCGGTTAATTTCGGCAGAAAGTGGCGGGCAAAAAAGCCGGTACGCCCCTCACCGCGACGGCGCACGTAGACGTAGCCGATGCTGCTAAACACCACCGCGCCTATCAAATTCACCAGCAGGTCCGCCATGGTGTCGTGCAGACCGATGTCCAGATAGCCCCCCACACCCAATTTCTGCCCGTTAACCGTGGCGGTGTGGATATTCTCCAGCACCACCACCTGATTGGTGGCGGTGGGGTCTAACTTGGTGGAGCACAGCAGATGCACCACCGTATCCTTCTGCATATCCGTATGAAACAGGCAATCCATTCCATACTCAAAAAACTCCCATACGACACCCACCGTCATGGAAAAGCAAAAAGCAACCAGCGCCATATACAGCGGGGACAGACGGAACTTCTCCTGCTTATTGCGGGAGAGAATATCAATCAGCGAAAAGCCGAAGGCGGCGCACAGAAAGCCGTTGACAGTGTGCAGCATCGTATCCCAATAGGGGTACTGCTGATAATAACTGCGCATCTCCCCCAATATCTCCGCCGCAAAAATAAACAGCAGAATCATAACCTCCATCACGGAGGGGATATCGATGCGCAGTTTTTTCTCTATAAAAGCGGGCACCAAGAACAGCAAAAGCACCAAGGCGCAGATAAACGCGCTCTCATAATCGCCCTGCACCAAATTCAGCGCCAACAGTCCGATAACAATCAACCGCAACACCAAATATACCGCAAACAAGGCGGGGTGCTGTTTTATATGCTGTTTTACCTGCCCTCTCCTCTCTTGCCTTTTCATCTTCCGCTCCTCACTTGACTAAGCGAATGGCATCATGAAGATTCTGCACCGCAATCTGCGCGCTGCCGCTGCCCCATTCTCCGTCCAGCGACCATTCCATGTCGGGGGCTGCGGTTACGGTCAGGCGAGAAGCGCTGCGAAAAGTGATAACCGGCGGCGTGTACACCTGCTCGGTGAGCATACGAATGCAATCGTTGAGCTCCGGCACACTCTTCGGCATCTTGACGAGCAATAATTCAAACAAGCCATCGTTCATATCCACCGTCTTGGGGTCCAGCGTCAGTATACCGCCCACCGAGGTGGAATTGCTGATGGCGCCGAAGATGAAATCGTCCTCAATAACCTCCCCGTCCTCCAGCTCAAACCGAACGTGATGGGGGCGGATTTTGGAAAGGTCCTTGATGCCTTCCAGCACGTATGCCAGATGTCCCAGCGTATTCTTTACGTTCTGGGGGGTTGCGTAGGAGGCACGGGTAAACGCGCCAAAGGAAGCAATATAGGTAAAATGCCGTTCGCCGAACAGGCCCACGTCATAGGTATGAGGCTCCCCCGCTAAGATGGTGTCGGCGGCCGCCGGAACCGTCTTTTTCAGTCCGATGCTGTTGGCGAAATCGTTGGTGCTGCCGCAGGGAATATAACCGATAGGCGTGCTATGCCCGCCCGTCAGCAGACCCGATACCACCTCATTAAAGGTGCCGTCGCCGCCCAAACAAACCACCAAATCCGCCTCACCGCCGTGGGTGGCGGCCAGCTCACGGGCGTTGCCGCAGCCGGTGGTGACAAACACGGTGGGAATATACCCCTCACGGCAGAATTTCTCCAACACGTCTGCCAAGTGCCGCTTTCCCACCATTTTGCCGGAGCGGGGATTAAGTATCAACAGCAATTTTTTGCCCATAGGGCGCGCCTTCCTTCTCATATACTATAGATAGATTATACCGCCTACCGCCGAAAAATGCAATCTATCCCCCTAAGAGTTTACGGTTTTTTCACAAAAAAATTACCCGACGTTTCCGTCGGGTAATGGGAGCACGTATTAACCACGCTTTTTCTCCAGCAGCTGCTGAATCTTATCGTGAGAATCAATAAGAGCGCTGATGGAAATGTTGTGGTTCAGCGCAGCGATGTAGTACGCCACGTACTTGGAGCAATCCACCTCGTGGAACCACTCACGCTGCAGCAATTCGGGGGTACGGTAGGTCAGGTTGGTGCCGAACACGCCGTCCACGATGCCGTCCTCGTATGCCTGGTCAAACTTGTCCAAGCCGGCGGTAAAGATAGCGTAAGTGGCATAGGCATAGATGCGACCCGCCTTACGCTTTTTCAGCTCATAGGCAATGTCCAGCATAGACTCGCCGGAGGCGATGATATCGTCGGCAATAAAGATGTCCTTGCCCTCCACGGAGCTGCCCAGATACTCGTGCGCCACAATGGGATTGCGGCCGTTGACCACGCGGGAGTAATCGCGGCGCTTGTAGAACATACCCATTTCCACACCCATGTTCACCGCATAGTACATATTGCGGTTGAGGGCGCCCTCGTCGGGGCTGACCACCATCAGATGGTCGCGGTCCGCCTGCAGGTCGGGGATATTACGGAACATTGCCTTCATCACCTGATAGGAGGGCATCATGTTGTCAAAGCCCATCATCGGCACCGCGTTGCACACACGGGGGTCATGGGCATCGAAGGTAACAATGTTATCCACGCCCATCGCCTGCAGCTCCTGCAGCGCCACGGCGCAGTCCAGGCTCTCGCGGTAGTTGCGGCGATGCTGACGACCGCCGTACAGGTTGGGCATAATCACGTTGATGCGGTGCGCCTTGCCGCTGGTGGCCTGAATGATACGGCGCAGGTCCTGATAGTGGTCGTCAGGAGACATCGCGTTCTCAAAGCCGTACATCTTGTACTTGCAGCTATAGTTGCCCACGTCCACCAGAATGTACAGGTCGGAACCGCGAATGGAGGACTTAATCAGGCCCTTACCGTCGCCGGAGGAGAAACGGGGGCAATCCACGTCGATAGCGAAGCTCTCCTCCTCTTTGCCGCACTTGTGCGCCCAGTTCAGCAGGTGCTGCTCAATCTTGCCGCCCAGCTCCTGTGCGCCATTCATCGAAATGATGCGCAGCGGTGCTACGTTGTTCTCCAAGGTGAATACATTCTCACTGGTGATTTTTTCCATCGGTGATATACCCCTCTCCCTATGTTCCTGTGCCGAGGCACGAATTGTCAAACTCATTATACCACACCTTTTTTGTTTTTTCCACTATGACTTTACGGTTTCGCGACAAAATTTTACAGAAATTTTCCCGCTTCTACTGGCGAGGTTGCACAAGAACGGGAAAACCTGTGTGTTTTTCTTGTAAAAGCGCCCATTTTGTGATATCATAAAAAAGCAACAAGCGTAAAAGGAGGTGTCCCCCATGGAACTGCATGAAATCGAAGAGCAACAGCCGGAGCAGGTGCTGCTGGTATCCGTGGATACCGGTGAGTTTGACGCCGCCGTTTCGCTGGCGGAGCTGGCAGAGCTGGTGGATACCGCCGGCGGTATCGTAGCAGGCACCGCCACGCAGAAAAAGGATAACCCTGACAAGGCAACCTGTCTCGGCAGCGGACGGGCGCAGGAATTGGCGCTCCAATGTGAGGCGGAGGCGATTGACCTGGTGGTAATAGACCGAGAGCTCTCCCCCACCCAGCTGCGAAATCTGGAGGACATCTTCCCCTGTCGGGTCATCGACCGCACCATGCTGATACTGGATATTTTCGCGGGACGTGCCCGCTCCGCCGAGGGTCGCCTGCAGGTGGAGCTGGCGCAGCTGCAGTATATGCTGCCCCGTCTGATGGGACAGGGCACGGCACTGTCCCGTCTGGGCGGCGGCATCGGTACCCGCGGACCCGGTGAAACCAAGCTGGAGAGTGACCGACGGCATATTCGCCGCCGCATCGGCGCTATTAAGGAACAGCTGGAAAAGGTGGAGAGCCAGCGGGTGCTCCGCCGCCAGCGGCGCCGCAAGGACGGTATTTCCACCGTAGCACTGGTAGGCTATACCAACGCGGGCAAATCCACCCTGCTGAACCACCTTACCGACGCAGGGGTGTTGGCGGAGGATAAGCTGTTCGCCACGCTGGACCCCACCGCCCGCTCCCTCCGTCTTCCCGACGGGCGGGAGGTGATGCTGGTGGATACCGTCGGCTTTGTGCGACGGCTGCCCCACCAGCTGATACGGGCATTCCATTCCACCTTGGAAGAGGCGGTGGACGCGGACGTGATTCTCAACATCTGCGACGCCTCCAGCCCTCATGCCACCGAGCATCTGCAGGTGACAGGAGACCTGTTGGGGGAGCTGGGCTGTGGTGACACCCCCATTCTGCGGGTAATGAACAAATGCGACCTGGTGGCGGACATCACAATGGGCGCCACCCCCAGCAATATCTGCATCAGCGCCCGCACGGGTGAGGGGGTCGATGCCCTCCTCGACGCGGTGGCGGCGGCGCTGCCCCCCGACCGTAAGCGGGTGAAGCTGCTGCTCCCCTTCTCTAAGGGTGCTCTGGCGGAGCAATGCCGCCGTGACGGACAGGTGGAGCAGGAAGAATACGTGCCCGAAGGGCTGTCCATGACGGTCATTCTGGGCGCTCGCCTGCTGGCGGAGACCGAAGAATACGTGATAGAGGAATGAACAAGGAGGGGTTTTTTGTCTGATATTACCCTTCGCGCAGGTGATAGTGCGCTTGCGCCAACCATCCTTCGCATCCGAAATAATGAAACGCCCGTTTGGCTTCAACACCGTTGGCAAAGCGGCCCCTTTGCCGCTTTTATCAACCGTAACGGCTGCGGTCATTGCTGTACCGCTATGGCCGCACGACTGTTCGGCGTGGATATCGACCCCCATCAGGAGTATGCCTATTGCCGCACGCTTTGGGGAGAGCCAACCAACGACCAGGGGCACTGGCTCTCTGCCGCAGGAGTCGCCAAAATACTGCGGAGCCTCTCTGTGCCTGCAAAAGAATTCGGTGTCAAGCATAACGGAGCAAAAAAAGCAACCGAACATATCCTAAGTGCGTTGCGGCAGGGGAAAGCGGTCATTTTCACGTCCGACCCCCAGCGTTATCCCGACAACCCCTTTTCTTCAGGCGCTCATTGGGTTATGGCGGTTTCTCTCGAGAAGGACGGAACGATTTTAGTGGCAAACAGCGCAGAAAAGTTTGCGCCTACCGGTATCCAATACGTTATGCCGAAGGAGATAGAGAAGGCTCTGTTTCCGGAATCTACCGCTCCCCCGGAGATGACCTGGGGAGAACACAATCGCATCGGGGAGGGAAGCGGTTATATTGTGGTGGGATAACAAACAACTAAACGAATCGAAAAGAGCCGAGGCGTCAGCCTCGGCTCTTTTTAACTTTAATTATCCGCGCAGGCGGAGATGTAATAGCTCTCCCCCGTGCGGGTAAGGGTATAGGTCTGGTAATGGGTCGCCATATCAGCAGTAGGCTTAATCTCGTTGCCGTGCTCGTCCAGCAGGATATCCGTGTTCAGCACGTAGCCCACACGCACCAAGTAGGTGTTACCCTTGCGCTTGACGGTGTCCACCACCACGCGGTAGCCGGTGTTCGCCACCTCAAAGGGAACGTAATAATACCCGTCCGCCTCGCTGTAAAGCAGTCCGCTATCACCCAAGGAACGGTGGGTCAGCGGTGCGGCGGTGCCGAACAGCGCATCGTAGGAGGCATCAATCTCCTTCACAGGCACCGCCAGGCGACCGTTATCGTCCACCGCGTATTGGGTGGTTTCGTCCCCCTCACGCAGCATACGAATCTGCTCCGCCAGCATCACCCGATAGGCGGCGGCATTGAGGAACACGTCCTGCTCCTCTGCGGTATCGATATCCTCAAAGGCGGCGGGGGTATACACCAGCACCGGCTCCAAGAAATAATACAGCTCCTCCTCCAGCGCAGAGGTGTCCGCCGAGCGGCGAATGGCATTAATGCCGCTCACCACCAAAGCAATCACGCCTACCAGCGCCAACAGCGAAATGAGCATGCCCAGCGGCGCTGCATAGGCATACTTGCCGCGACGCTTACCTCGTTTATTATACCGACGGGTAACAGGGCGAGCGGGTTTCTGCTCGTCTTCCAGAGGAATATCTATCGTTTTTTCCATAGGCAGATCGTTCTGAATTTCCATAACGGCGCCTCCTGTTTTTAATCTATATCCCGATTATAACACAAACCAACGGGATTAACAAGTCCTAATCGTTACCACCGGGAAAGGTTTGCAGCACCGCCCGATAGGCGGATTCTTCCTCCACGGGTCCCACCGCGGAAAGGGCAGCCGCGCCGCCAAATATCTGCCACGCCAAGCAGAGGATATCCTCCTCCGTCACCCGCTCCCAAGCGGCAAGCACCTCTTCCACCGATACCGAGCGGGCCGACAGATGCTCGCTGCGCCCCTCGCGGGCGGCACGCGCCGCCACCGTTTCCAGACTCATCACAAAGGCGGTCTTTACCTTTTTCTTCACGCGGTTCAATTCCTCCGCAGGCACGCCATCGGTCAGCAGCGTGGTGAGCACGCCGCCGATTTCCTTCAGCACAACCAGCTGATTTTCCGCGGAGGTGGACACGGATATGGTGTAAAGGCCTGCATCTTTACTGCCGTAATGCACCGCATACACGCCGTACACCAGCCCCAATTCCTCCCGCAGCCGCTGATAGAGGCGGGAGCTTTCCCCGTCCCCCAATAGCGCGGTGAGCAGTGTCAGCGTGTACCTCTGCGGTGCGGTAGAAGACAAGCCGGGGAAGCCCAACTCTAAGCAAACCTGCTCGTTTTCTTTCTGCCGCCGCACAATACCCGTCTGAAACATAGGTGGTGTGAGAGGTTCCGTTTCGGTGCTCACGGGACGGATAGAAAAAGCTTGCTCAACCGTGCGCAAAACCGTTTCTCGGTCAAAGTCGCCGGCACAAACCAACAGCATGCGGTCGGGGGTATAGCGATTTCGCAAAAAGCCCAGTAGCTCCTCCCTGTCAATCGCGCTCACCGACTCCCGCGTTCCGCTGATGGGTGTGCCAAGGGGGTGTCCTTGCCACACCAGCTCCGCCAGATTGTCGTGGGCCATGTCCTCAGGAGAGTCTTCATACATGGCAATCTCCTCCAGCACCACCTGCCGCTCCAGCTCCAGCTCGCGAGCAGGAATAGCCGCGTGAAGCAGCATATCCGTCAGCAGCTCCAGTGCTTGGGTTGCATATTCCCCCAAGGTCTTAACGTAATAGCGGGTATGTTCCTGCCCCGTGTAGGCGTTGATAAGCCCGCCGATGTCGTCCATCGCCAGAGATATATCCAACGAACTGCGGGTTTCGGTACCCTTGAATACCATATGCTCCGCTAAATGAGAAATGCCGCTGTGGTATCCGGTTTCAAAGCGGGAACCGGCGTCCACCCACACGTCCAAGGTAAATATTCGACTTTCCGTTTCCGGCAGCAGCAACAGCCGCAGCCCGTTATCCAATACGATGCGTTCCATACGCACCTCCAATAAAAAAGCGGAGCCGCTGCCGTTAAAGCAGCGGCTCCGCCGCATTACGCCCTAATTAGTTGTGGTCACGACGGGGACCGCGGCCGCCGTCACGGCGGAAACCGCCCTCACGGCGGGGAGCCGGAGCGGACGCATAGTCCTCGGGATTGAGACCCTCGATCTTGATGATAGCGTCCTTGCGGGACAGGTTGATACGACCCTGCTCGTCAATCTCGGTCACCATAACGGCGATGGTGTCGCCCACGGCCACGGCGTCCTCTACACGTTCAACGCGGTTCAAATCCAGCTTGGACACGTGCACCAGACCCTCCTTGCCGGGAGCAATCTCCACGAAAGCGCCGAAGGTCATCAGGCGGGTAACCTTACCCTTATAGATAGCGCCGATCTCGGGATCCTTGGCGATGGTCTCGATGATCTGCAGAGCGCGGTTGGCATCGTTCAGGTCGGTGGACAGAATGGTAACGGTACCGTCCTCTTCCACGTTGACGGTGCAGTTGCAGTCCGCCTGAATCTGCTGAATCACCTTACCACCCTTACCAATCACGCCGCCAATCTTGTCGGTGTCGATCTTGGTGGACAGCATCTTGGGCGCGTACTTGGACAACTCGGGACGCACCTCGGGAATCGCCTTGAGCATAACCTCGTCCAGAATGTGGCAACGAGCGGTGTAGGTCTTGTCCAGCGCCTCACGAATGATGGCGGGGGTCAGGCCGTGTACCTTCAGGTCCATCTGGATAGCGGTGATACCCTTCTTGGTACCGCCTACCTTGAAGTCCATATCGCCGAAGAAGTCCTCCAGACCCTGGATATCCACCATGGTCATGAAGCGGTCGCCCTCAGAGATCAGACCGCAGGAGATACCGGCAACAGGCGCCTTAATCGGCACGCCCGCGGCCATCAGAGCCAGGGTGGAGCCGCAGATGGAAGCCTGAGAGGTGGAGCCGTTGGAGGACAGCACCTCGCTCACCAGACGCATGGTGTAGGGGAACTCCTCGATGGAGGGCAGAACGGGCAGCAGAGCGCGCTCCGCCAGCGCGCCGTGACCAATCTCACGACGACCGGGGCCGCGGGAGGGCTTGGTCTCGCCTACGGAGTAGGAGGGGAAATTGTAGTGATGCATATAGCGCTTTTCACGCTCGTCGTCCAGACCGTCCAGCAGCTGTGCGTCCTTAGAGCCGCCCAGAGTGACGGTGGTCAGCACCTGGGTCTGACCGCGGGTGAACATACCACTGCCGTGGGTGCGGGGCAGCAGGTCAACCTTGGCGTCCAGAGGACGCATCTCGTTGATGCCACGACCGTCCACGCGCTTGCCGTCGTCCAGCAGCCAGCGGCGAACCACGTATTTCTGCAGCTTGTACAGGCACTCGTCGATCTTCTCGATCTGGTCGGCGTACTGCTCGTCGAACTGAGCATGCACCTTGTCGTACACGGGAATCAGACGCTCATCGCGAATACGCTTGTCGTCGGTATCCAGAGCAGCGCGCACGTCCTCGATGGCGAACTCCTTAATAGCCTCGAACATAGCGGGATCGGGATCGTTGGATACGAAAGCAAACTTCTCCTTACCGATCTCCTTGACGATATCGTTGATGAAGGCAACGATCTGTTGGTTCGCCTCGTGACCCAGCATAATGGCGTCGAACATGGTGTCGTTGTCGATTTCGTTGGCGCCGGCCTCAATCATCGCCACCAGGTCAGCAGTGGAAGCCACGGTGACGTGCATCTCGGACTTCTTCTCCTGCTCGGCGGTGGGGTTGATGACGAACTGACCGTCTACCAGACCCACCACAACACCGGAGATGGGGCCGTCCCACGGAATGTCGGAGATAGCAATAGCGGTAGAGGCACCGATCATAGCGGTGGTCTCGGGCTGGCAATCGGGGTCAACGCTCATCACGGTGCAAACCACGGTGACGTCGTTGCGCATATCCTTGGGGAACAGGGGGCGAATGGGGCGGTCGATCACACGGGAGGTGAGGATCGCCTTTTCGCTGGGGCGGCTCTCACGGCGCTGGAAGGAGCCGGGAATCTTACCCACAGAGTACATCTTCTCCTCGTAGTCCACGGACATGGGGAAGAAATCCACGCCCTCGCGGGGCTTGGCGGAAGCGGTCACGGTGCACAGAACGCTGGTCTCACCGTAGCGAACCATACAGGAACCGCTGGCGAGCTGCGCCATCATGCCGGTCTCGATGACCAACGGACGACCGGCCAGAGTAGTCTCAAAAGTACGGAAAGTCTCAAACATGGGGGTACCTCCTTAAAATTTTTATTCACACGGAGGAACAACCGGTTTTTAGCAATAAAACCAGCCCCGTCGCCGGCGGCGGCGACACTCGTTTCACTGCTAAAAGGGCTCTTTCTCCGTTTTTGACAGGTTTCTAATGGGTTTTCAATTCGCAAGACGAGGCAGGAGGGGAATTTACGCTCCCCGCCTGCCGCAATCGCTCAGCGATTGCGGACGCCTGCGGGCGGGTGATTATACGCGCAGGGACACCCTGACGGTTTCCCCGCACACACCCCTTCCCTCCGATATCCGACCCACTGCGAAGACGGATACCTGTGGGAACAGGCGGGGCAACAGCCCCGCCTGTCTTGTTGCAAATTATTTACGCAGACCCAGCTTCTCAACAATAGCGCGATAGCGGTTGATGTCCTTCTTGGTCAGGTAGGCCAGCAGGTTGCGGCGATGACCAACCATCTTCAGCAGACCGCGGCGGCTGTGGTGATCCTTCGGATGTGCCTTCAGGTGCTCGGTCAGGTCGTTGATGCGCTTGGTCAGCACAGCAATCTGAACCTCGGGGGAACCGGTATCGCCCTCGTGGGTCGCATACTGCTGCATAATAGCGGTTTTCTCTTCGGGTAACATCATGATACATACACCTCTTCTAAAATATTTCCGTGAAACCCAGAACAGGGAAACGGTGTGTCCCCACAGGGGCGTCCTCCGCGGTCCGGGTAACCGAATGCCATTCACAGGCAGAATACACTATACCACAGTTGTTCCGAAATGTAAAGAGAAATTTTTCGGTTTTTATAATTTTTCCTGCAATCACCCATGGAACTCTGTCAGCAGTTGTTGCAAAATCGCCTGCTGTGCTTCCGTCAGATTGGAAATGTCCAATGTTTTACGCGCATCCAATCCAAGCAAATAATCCGTAGTCACGTGAAACTCCTTAGCATAGCGGATGATCATATCCAGACTTGGTTGACGCATGCCGGTCTCGTACGCCGAAATTATCGATTTTTGCACCCACATCCGTTGGGCAAGCTGTGTTTGTGTCAGACCCTTGTCTTGCCGTAAACGCTTGGCGATCTCCGAAAAATCTTGCATACAAAAACCTCTTTTCCACTCATTGTGATTTTATTGTATCGCAGAGTCGGATACAATGAGTGGAATTATATATTGACATTTGTGGAATTTGGCGGTATAATTATGATACCCAAAACAATAGGAGGTTAAAAAATGAAAAGAAAATTCATCTGCATCTGCATATCCATGGTATTGTTGTTTTGTTTATCCGCTTGCGCGGGAACAGAAAATCTTGATGGTGTTGCATCGTCAGCCCCCCATTCGCATCAAGAGAACAGCACCCCTTCGAAGACTACGACAACGAGAAAGTCATCCAGGAGCAAAGAGAAAACCACAACCACTAAAAAAATGACCACTACAAGCCGAACCACCACTACAACAAGTAGAACGACTACTACGACTACCCGCAAACCCACGACCACGACTGCCAGACCCACCACGACGACGACGGTAAGACCTACCACCACTACGACCGCAAGACCCACTACCACCACGACCGCAAGACCCACTACCACCACGACCACCCAACCCAAGCCCAAGACCTACGGTGCTGGTCAGACCTGGAAGGTCGCAGGACAGTTTGAACTAACCGTCAATAAAGTGACGCAGCATCGCATTTGCGATAAGAGCTGTGATGAGATAGGAAATGCTAAAACAGCAGTCTTGTTGGAATACACCTACAAAAACATCGGTAGCGAAGATATCGAAATTAGCAAATGGGATTATTCCGTTTATGATGGCGCGGGCGAAGCAGCACAAGATCAATTGTATTTTGAAATATACTGTGACCATGTCACAAAAGAGGCAAAAGAATGCATCCCAGGAACAAAATGTACAGCAGAAAATGCCATCCTCCTACTCAATGAATCGGACAGCATCACCATTTTCTTTGAGGTGGATGACGCGACCGCCACCTTCGTGGTGCCGGTGTCCCCCGCTCCGCCTGAAGACACCGAGGAAGAAGATAAGCTGGACGGCTGCACCATCACCGTGGAGAACTCCCTACCCGAGACCTTCTCCCATTACTACGACTCGTATGACGGTAAGCACACCTGCTCCTGCTCGGTCACGGAGGTGACCTTTGAGGTCAGCGGCGATGACTTATATATTTATTTCAGCGGTAGAAAAACGTATGACTCCCGCGGCGATGGTCAGAGCGACTCCTGTAAAATCAGCTGGAAATTGTACGACGCTGATACCAATACGGTCCTTGCCAACGGCACGGCAAGCACGCTGGGCTTGGCAAACGGCGAAGGCTTCTCAAAGGCAAAAGACACTGCTTATGACTGTATCACCCCCGGCGGCAATTACAAGCTGGTTTTGCTCAATACGAACTAAGTTCGTGCAACGAATATAAAACACATGTGCCCTGTACAATCATTCGTACAGGGCGCATACTTTTTTGGCTGAATCGTTCCACAAAACAAATCCCCAAACCGTAGGGGACGGCGGTCTCGCTGCGGCTCGGTCCACTCGCGGTTCTGACAGTCCACCGGACTGTCATTCATTGCCGCTCGTGCCGCTTCGCTACCTCGACGTCCCGTTTTGCGGGCGGATGTGGACATCCGCCCCTACGCTTTATAGGGGGCGTCCCGCGTGTCCTCCTGCATGCAAGACCCCCTTGCCTAAAGGGGGTCGACAAATGCACGGCATTTGTCGGGGGGATATAAACGGGCGAACACAGTTCGCCCCTACGAGGGGAACCGCAAGCATAATATGTAGGGCGGGGGCTTGCTCCCGCCGTCAAAGCATATACAAACCCAACGACAGGGGCGATCCCCTCCCCTACAACAAATTTTCCGTTTGCACGCTCCCCCACACGCAAAAAAGCCTCCGCCGCAGCGGAGGCTTTGCCTTTATCCTATTACGTACACGTTCATCTCGCGGCGGCCAAACTGGCACGCCTCGGTGTAGGAGCCCATATACACGTCCACCAGCGCGGTGCCGCGAATGGCAAATCCACCCGTATCCGCCGCAATGGCGTAGCCATACACGAAAGAGCCGTCGGGGGACGCAATCCACAGTTTCGTGCCGTAGGGAATCTGCTTAGGGTTCACCGCCACGGTGCCCACACCCAGTCTCATACCGGAGGCGCCACGAGTACCGCTGGAATAGGCGGTACAGCTGCCGGAGAACTTCTGCTTATAGTTAAGAGGCTGTCCCTTAGCGTCCAGCTCCACCTCAAAGGGAGCCTTGGAATAGGGGGTGCCGTAGGCGGCGCCCTTGAGCACCACCTTGGTCACCGGCTGCTTGGTCACCGTCTCCCCCACCTTATCGGTGGAGGTCACCTTACCGTTGACAATGGTCTTGCGGTAGGTAATGGTGCGCTCGCCCTCCTCGCCGTGGGTCATCACCTTGGTGTTGCCGGGGCGCATAATGGAGGTGTACTTGGTGGTGGTTTCGTAGTCGATAACCTCCGTCACCGTGTACTCCTGATAGGCGATGCGGTCCACCGCAATGAGCATACCCTCGCTGAGAGGAGCGGACAGCTTCACATTCACCTTGTCGTCCGCGCCTACGGTAATGCCGGCACGCTCGATAGCGTCGGCGGCGGTGCCCTCGGTCAGGTGCAGCAGGGTGGAAATACCATCCGCCTGTACCTCAACCGCCATAGCGCGGGTCACGTCCAGCGTATCCGATACGTCGTCCATCTCCACCGAGTCGTGCTCGTCCAGCACCACGCCGGCGGCGGACAGTACCTTGTAGGGGTCGCTGCTCATCGTCAACACCACGCGACTCTCGTCTCCGTCGTTGACAGTGACAGCGCGGGAGCTTACCGATATGCCCAGCGCCATGGACACCGTAAAGGCGCCCATCACCAGAGCAGCAAACAGACGGCTGCACACCACACGGCGGACAGCGGTCAGACATTTCTTACATTGTTCCATATTGTCTTCCTTTCTGCGGCAGCGTCCTGTTTATTGTTGCACGGTGATAGAAAACTTATACACTCCATACAACCGACGCTGCGGGTGGCGGAACGTCCTCTCGTTTGCCGAACGTTCCGTTTCTGCGGAAATTGGGTCAAATCTGGCACTGGGCACATTATACCCTCACACATTCACTCTGTCAACCGCACCTGAAAGGGGCATTTTTGAGCAATTTGCACAAAGAACACCCCCTTTTCGCTACCAAGCGGCTTGCCCGCCTCGGCAAAAAAACGCGGTATCGCCTTTGGTTTGTTTTGGGTGGAAATCGCACCTTTTTCATGGATTTTGTGGAGAAAAAACAGGCTAAAAACCACTTTTTCGTGGCTTTTTACAGATAGATTTGCCAATTTTTCCCTTTTTTGGGAGAAAAAACGCGTTTTTGCAAAATTTTCAAAAAAATTGTGCAACCAGCCGAAAAGACCTACCCAAAACCGCCGCAAAACCCCGTTTTTCAACCCGAACCCACCCGAAAAATGGTGTTTTTTGTCTTTTTTCGTGCAAAAACTTACTTTTTATCGTATGAATATGCAAAATCTGAAAAATTACCATTTATGCGCAAGCAAAAAACAAGACCGCAGAAGATATCCCTCTGCGGTCTTGTCGTTTTTTCTCAAATAGCGGACGGAATCACATCGTCCGTAACATCGTAGTTTGTCCTTAATGTATATAATAGGATTATATCCTATTATTCAGCCGACTCCTCCGTCTGTAAAGAGGCGGCGGGGCACAGCTTGCCCTCCGCGTCGAATGCCATCTCCACCGCGGCGGAGCGGGTGTACTTCAGAATATCCCTTACCCGATACTTGTCCGCCTCGGTGGTAAAGGTATAGGCGGCGCCCTGTCGCTTGGCGCGACCGGTACGACCGATGCGGTGCAGGTAATATTCGTTCTCCTCGGGAATATCGTAGTTGAACACCGCCTCAACGTCCTCCACGTCGATGCCGCGGGCCGCCACGTCGGTGGCGACCAGAATCTCCAACTTATTCTCGCGGAATTTCGCCATCACCTTGTTCCGCAAGGACTGGGGCATATCGCCGTGCAGACAATCCACCGAACCGTGCCGCTTTTGCAGCCGCTCGGTCAGCTGGCGGACGGTGCACTTCATATTGGCGAACACCATCACACGGTGGTAGTCCTCCTGCTTGATAATGGACAGCATATCCTCCATACGCTGAGAGCCGGAGGAGGCAATCAGATACTGGTCGATGCGGGGACGGCTGTCCCCCTCCGCCGCCACCTGAATCTCCACGGCGTCGTGCTGGTATTCCCACGCCACGTCCATCACCTCGCGGGAAATAGTAGCGGAGAACATCACCACCTGGGTGTCACCGGGGGTAGCGTTGAGTATCTTGCGCACGTCTTTAATGAAGCCCATCTTCAGCATCTCGTCCGCCTCGTCCAATACGGCGGTATACAGATTGCCCAGCCACACGTTGCCGCGCCCCATATGGTCCAGCAGACGACCGGGGGTAGCCACCACGATGTGGGGGTGCTTTTTCAGCGCCTCCACCTGACGGTTCATCGACTGCCCGCCGTACACCGAGGCGATGCGAATGGCGGGATTAAAGCGAATCAGCGCCCGCAGGTCGGCGGTAATCTGCTCGCACAGCTCACGGGTGGGGCAAAGCACCAACGCCTGCAGGTCCTTCATATCGGGGTTGAGGCACTCGATGAGGGGAATACCGAAGGCGCAGGTCTTGCCGGTGCCGGTAGGCGCCTTGGCAATCACGTCCCGTCCCTCCATCACCAGAGGAATGGTTTCGGTCTGTATGGGGGTGGGGTTAGAAAAGCCCATAGCGTCCAGCGCACGCAGGGTGGGTTCGCTGAGCCCCAGGGCGGAAAAAGCGGTCTGTTCTGTCGTCATAGATGCGGGTCCTTTCCCTTAAACACATAATAATCCTTAGTATTATAACAGCCTTCGGGAGAAAATGCAAGAGGCGGACTTGACATTCCGAAAAACAATGGTATAATATATAGGTTGAAAAAGCATATTTCACATGAGGAAAGGTGTGACCGTGATGAAAGAAATCGTCATGACCAGCGAAGGTTTCCAAAAACTGCAGGAGGAGTTGGAACACCTCAAAACCGTAGAGAGAAAAGAAGTTTCCGAGAAAATTAAAGTCGCTCTGTCTTTCGGCGACCTGTCCGAAAACAGCGAATATGACGAAGCCAAAAACGACCAGGCGCTGCTGGAGAGCCGTATTGCCGCTCTGGAGGCACAGCTGAAGAACGTACACATTCTGGACGAGTCCGAGCTGAACAGCGAGAACGTGCACGTCGGTTCCAAGGTGGTTATTGCCGATGCCAAGGGCAAGAAATACTCCTACACCATCTCCGGTGCCACCGAGGCAGACCCCTTCAACGGCAAGATTTCCGACGAGTCCCCCGTAGGTAAGGCGATTATGGGCCTGAAGGTGGGCGAGTCCGGTGAGGCTACCCTCCCCAACGGCAACGTTGTGGTGTACAAGGTGCTGGAAATCAGCAAGTAATGCAATCCCTGCGGCGGACGGCTTTGCCGCCCGCCGTCACTTTATCGGAATGAAAGGAAGTGACCGTCGGTGAGTAACCAGAACAACGTACCGGAAACCGCCGAAATGACCGCCCAACAGCTGAGTGAACTGTTGCAGGTGCGTCGGGATAAGCTGGCCGCCCTCTGCGAGGCGGGCGAAAATCCCTATGAGATAACCAAGTATGAGGTAACCGCTTACAGCGCGGATATTCGCAAAGAATTTGAGGCGAAAGAGGCCGCCTATATTGCCGAGCATGGCGCTCCCGAAGAGGGACAGGGCATGGAACTGCCGGAGCCTATGGAGGTTTCCGTGGCAGGTCGTATGATGAGCCGCCGCATTATGGGTAAAGCCAGCTTCCTGGACGTTCAGGATACCACCGGCCGCATTCAGGTGTACGTCAGCCGCGGCGACGTGGGCGACGAGGCCTATGCCGGCTTTAAGAAGTGGGATATCGGCGACATCATCGGTCTGACCGGCTGGGTGTTCCGCACCAAGATGGGCGAGATTTCCATTCACACCACCTCCATTAAGCTGCTGAGCAAATCCCTGCGTCCCCTGCCGGAGAAGTATCACGGTCTCAAGGATACTGATACCCGTTTCCGTCAGCGGTATCTGGACCTCATCGTTAACCCCGAGGTCAAGCGGAATTTTGTTATCCGCTCCCAGTTCATCAAGTATATGCGCAACTATCTGGACAATATGGGCTACATCGAGGTAGAGACTCCGGTGCTGAACACCATCGCCGGCGGTGCCTCCGCCCGCCCCTTTATCACCCACCACAACACGCTGGACCTGGATATGTATATGCGTATCGCCACCGAGCTGCCGCTGAAGCGGTTGATCATCGGCGGTATGGACCGCGTGTATGAGATCGGCCGCATCTTCCGCAACGAGGGTATGGACCCCAAGCACAACCCCGAGTTCACCTCTGTAGAGCTGTATCAGGCGTATGCGGATTTCCACGATATGATGGATATCGCCGAGGGCGTGCTCTCCGGCGCTGCCAAGGAGATTCTGGGCACCTACGAGGTAGAGTGGATGGGCGAGAAAATCGACCTGACCCCCGGTTGGCCTCGTATGACTATGGTAGAGGCGGTTAAGAAATACGTGGGCATCGACTTTGATGCTATCACCGACGATGCCGAGGCGGTGGCTGCCGCCGAGGCCAAGGGCGTGGAGCTGGCGGACACCGCTGAAAAGACCTGGGGCAACGCCCTGTACGCCTGCTTTGACCAGCGGGTAGAGGAGCATCTGGTGCAGCCCACCTTCATTACGATGTATCCCGTGGAGGTCTCTCCCCTTACCAAGCGTTCTCCCGCGGATCCCCGTCTGACCGAGCGGTTTGAGTTCTTCATCTGCCGCAGTGAGATGGGCAACGCCTACTCCGAGCTGAACGACCCCATCGACCAGCGCGACCGCTTTGTGAAGCAGGCGGAGCAGCGGGAGCGGGGCGACGACGAGGCGGAGATGCTGGACGAGGACTTCCTCACCGCCATGGAGTACGGTATGCCCCCCACGGGCGGTATGGGCATCGGCATCGACCGTTGCGTGATGCTGCTCACCGGCTCCGATACCATTCGTGAGGTCATCTGCTTCCCCACGATGAAACCCCTCTCGGAGTAAAAACCTACGAAAATCAGGTTTTGACAGCGTTTGCGGCGTTTTGTTAATCCAAAAAATAGCTCAAAATCGGGGTTTACGACAAATTTACGACAAATGAACTCGTGAACATCCCTTGAGCCTTACGACAAATCGTTGTCGTAAATATATAGGTTTTCATCATAAGGCTTTAACCTTAATCGGTTAGAGCCTTATTTTTTTGCACGTTTGTGAGAACACACCTTTCCTTATATAATAAAAGCAAAGGAGGGATTTTAGATGAAAAGCCAATACTATTACATAAACTTAACCGCCCAAGAAAGAGTTGATATACTCCACTCCTTGATTGAAAAGAGAAATAAACTGATTGAACAAGGTAGATATACCGACTTGGTTGATGAGGTAATAACCAAGATCACCAAAGCAAAGAAGCGTGCCTTTATTATAAAAACAATCTAATACTCAGAGCTATGAAGCCGTCTATTCCGTTTGGAGTAGGCGGCTTTTTTTATTTCTTTCAAAAATTTTTTGAAATTAGGGTGTGCATTTGCCATCTCCCAGTGGAAACAAGTGAAGGGGTTATTTTCCTGACTCTGTTTAGGATCACTTCTTCACGCACATTGAAAATTGAATATACAGGCATATAGGACTTTATTTTTGACGCTTAGCCACTTTAGCGGGTACGCCAAGACTTCCTTTTATGGAAAGAGCGAGAATCCCCGTTATAAGTATCAGGTTGCTCCTGATATGGCGACGACAGCAAAATGATAATGATACTTCTCTACGGAGCTGGCGGAATACCCGGCAGAGGTGAAATTCCTATGATACAGTGCAGCAGACTGTAACCTATATGTTTCCCG
>JAFSGP010000017.1 GCA_017440755.1 Clostridia bacterium
AGCGAAATAACAGATTCATTACAAAGTCGTGACTTCCTTTCGCGGAAACCACGGTTCAGAGTCCGGCGCACATCTGTGCATCACGGTTTTTTCTTGCCGCTGGTCTGTCAAGGCTCTCGACCGGCCTTGTTTTGCTGTGCAAAACAACAAGGCATAAGGCGAAGTGCAAAACACAAATAGTGCACAAATTCATTTCGCCGCGTGCCACGGTTCAGAGTCCGGCGCACATCTGTGCATCACGGTTTTTTCTTGCCGCTGGTCTGTCAAGGCTCTCGATCGGCCTTGTTTTGCTGCGCAAAACAACAGCACACACAGCGAACGGCTTTTTTGCGGTGGAGCAGAGTCTTTCCTCGCTGTGGGTGACGGTTCAGAGTCCGGCACATCTGTGCATCACGGGTTACCCCTCTCGTAGGCGGCCGTCCTCAATGGTCACCCGACGGGGGCAGGCGGCGCCGATGCGGGGGTCGTGGGTAATGATAACCACCGTATGTCCACTTTGGTTAAGCTCCGTCAGCAGCCGCATAATATCCCGCCCCGCCGCGGTGTCCAGATTCCCCGTGGGCTCGTCCGCCAGAAGCAGGGGCGGTTCGCCCGCCATGGCGCGGGCAATGGCAACCCGCTGCTGCTGTCCGCCGGACAGTTGGGCGGGGCGGTGGTCCATACGGTCCTGCAGTCCCACCCGCCGCAGGCTCTCCTGCGCCAGCCGCCGCCGCGCGGTCTCCCCCACCCCGCGGTACAGTAGGGGCAACTCCACGTTCTCCCGTGCGGTCAGGTGGGGCAACAGGTGAAAGCTCTGGAACACAAACCCTATCGTGCGGTTGCGCACGCGGGACAGCTCCTTTTCCCCCAGCCGCTCCACCGCCTGCCCGTCCAGCCGATAACGACCCGCGGAGGGGGTGTCCAGACAGCCCAGCAGGTTCATCAGGGTGGATTTTCCTGACCCCGAGGGACCGAGAATCGCCACCATTTCCCCCGCCGCCACCGAAAAGGATACGTCCCGCAGGGCGTGCACCGCCTGGGCGCCCTCGTAGTGCTTGCTGACCTGTTGCATCTCAATCATGGGTTTCATGTCTTCACCTCTACGGTGAGTGTGTGTGAAATCCCGCCGATAAACCAAGGAAAAAAACGGAAGAAGCCGCCCTGTTTGGGCGGCTTCTTGCAGATTATTTCCACTTATTGATAAAATGCCAAAACAGCGGATTGGGCTGAATCGAATGGACAGCCAGCAGCAGATTGACGTGAATCCAATGGTAATAGGGGTTCTTGTGCTTGGGAATGGGCGCCGCAAAGAGGTAGCCCAGGTCGTACAGGCTGCACAGGTCGTCATCGTACAGCGGCAGAATGCGGGTCAGGGTATGCATACCCGCCTCAAACAGCTCCTTTGCCTGCTGCGCGCCGCTGTGGGCGGTCTGACCGAGGTCGTACAGACCGATGAGAGAGAAAAGGAACCCGTTGAGAATGCAGCTGGGCGGGTCGGTGGGGTATTTCTCATACATAGGCAACCCCTCGCCCAGCATACGCAGAACACCGCCCTCCTCCACGGGGCGGGTAAAGGGCTTTAGCGCCTTCTCCGCCGTATCCAGATAGAGGGGGTTCTGGGTCAGGTGGTAGCCGCGCACCAGACAGGAGATGGCCTCGCCCTGCACCATGCTGGAGCACCACGGGGCGCGCAGGGTCGCGTTGACTGCCGAGCTGCGGTAGTCGTAGGGGTGCGGCCAGGTGCCCTCGGGGGTGATGGCCTCGCACAGATAGTCGCACACCGCCAGTAGGGAGTCCTTGTACGCCTCGTCACCGAATTTCAGATAGAGGTTGTAGTTCATCAGACCATACTGGGCCAGAATTACCGGACGGTAGCGGGTAGGTCCCTTGGGCGTGGTGGGCAGACCGCGCTCGTCCGGCACGGTGTGGCGCGCCACAATCTTTTTTGCCCAGCGGCGGTTTTCCTGCAGAATCGCCGGATAATAGGATTCCGTACGGTAGGAAAAATTCATATTCACCTTAAATTCGTTGATGGAAACCGTCCCTTGGCTCTTAATCCGAATGATAAGGCGCATAACGGTGTTGCGATAGAGGAACGTATATCCTTTGTTTACGGCTTTGAGCAAACGCTTCAACAGTTTTTTCATGGAATACATCCTTTCTTTTATCGAGAAATATCCCTCGGGGGTTATTCTTCCTCCAGCTTGAGCACTGCCATAAAGGCCTCCTGCGGCACCTCCACGCTGCCCAGCTGGCGCATACGCTTTTTACCCTCTTTCTGTTTCTCCAGCAGCTTCTTTTTACGGGTGATGTCGCCGCCGGAGCACTTGGCCAGCACGTCCTTACGCATGGCGCGGACGGTCTCGCGGGCGATGATTTTGCCGCCGATGGCCGCCTGAATGGGCACCTCAAACAGCTGCCGCGGGATATGCTGCTGCAGCTTTTCGCACATACGGCGGGCGCGGGAATAGGCGTTGCCCGAGAAGAGGATAAAGGACAAGGCGTCCACGATTTCGCCGTTGAGCATAATATCCAGCTTCACCAGCTCGCTCTTTACGTACCCTTTCAGCTCGTAGTCAAAGCTGGCGTAGCCCTTGGTGCGGCTCTTGAGGGCATCGAAAAAGTCGTAGATAATCTCGTTGAGGGGCAATTCGTAGTGGATATCCACGCGGGTGGGGTCCAGATACTTCATATCCTTAAATACGCCCCGCCGCTGCTGGCACAGCTCCATAATGTTGCCCACGTAGTCGTTGGGGGCGTAGATATGTGCCTCGGCGATGGGCTCTTCCGCCATGGAGATGGTGGTGGGGTCGGGATAGTTGGTGGGGTTGTCCACCATAACCACCGAGCCGTCGGACAGGGTGATGCGGTAGCTGACGCTGGGGGCGGTGGTGATGAGGTCCAGATTATACTCCCGCTCCAGTCGCTCCTGAATGATTTCCATATGCAGCAGCCCCAAGAAGCCGCAGCGGAAGCCGAAGCCCAGCGCCACCGAGGTCTCCGGCTCGAAGGTGAGGGAGGCATCGTTGAGCTGGAGGCGTTCCAGCGCCTCCCGCAGGTCCTGATAATGGGCGCCGTCCGCAGGGAACACGCCGCAGAACACCATGGGGTTCGCCTTGCGGTAGCCGGGGAGCGGCTGTGCCGCGGGGCGGTTAGCCAGAGTGATGGTGTCGCCCACGCGGGCGTCTCCCACCGTTTTGATGGAGGCGGCGAGATAGCCTACCTGTCCCGCCCGCAGCTCCTTCACGGGCTCCAGACGACCGGGGCGCATAATGCCCACCTCCACCACATCAAAGGTGGCGCCGGAGGCCATCATCTTAATGGTGTCCCCCGCCTTGAGCACGCCGTCCATCACGCGGAAATACACGATAACGCCACGGTAGCTGTCGTAGTAGCTGTCGAAGATCAGCGCCTGCAGGGGCGCGGTGTCGTCCCCCTGGGGAGCGGGGAGTTTCACAATGGATTCCAGCACCTCTTCGATGTTTAGCCCCGCCTTGGCGGAGATGGCGGGCGCCTCGGAGGCGTCGATGCCGATGATATCCTCGATTTCCGCCCGCACCCGCTCGGGGTCGGCGGCGGGCAGGTCGATTTTGTTGATGACGGGGATAATCTCCAGCCCGTGCTCCGCCGCCAGATAGGTGTTGGCGAGGGTCTGGGCCTCCACGCCCTGACTGGCGTCCACGATGAGCAGCGCGCCCTCACAGGCGGCGAGGGAGCGGGACACCTCGTAGTTAAAGTCCACGTGACCGGGGGTGTCGATGAGGTTGAAGGTGTAGTCCTCCCCGTCGGCGGCGGTGTAGTTGAGGGTGACGGCGTGGGCCTTGATGGTGATACCACGCTCCCGTTCCAGGTCCATGCTGTCCAGCAGCTGCTCCTCCATATCCCGCAGCGCCACCGTGTTGGTCTTTTCCAGCAGACGGTCGGCGAGGGTGGACTTGCCGTGGTCGATATGGGCAATGATGCAGAAATTTCGAATGTGTTGCTTGATGTCAGCCAATGCGGCACCTCATTTCGCGAGTATATATAGGGATTATATCATTTTCCCCGCCGTTTGGCAAGGGCGGAATGTATGAGATAGGGCAGGGCGCCCACGAGGGTGCCCAGCAGATTGCACAGTAGGTCGTCGGTCTGGAAATAGCCCACCCGCAGGGAGGCTTGCAGGATTTCCACGGCGAGGGATATCACCGCCGCCGACGGCAGGCACAGCCACCACCGCGGCAGGGCGAAGGACAGGGTGGCGCCCAGAGGGGCAAACAGCACGCAGTTGAGCACAAACTCACGGATATACTGGGCGCTCAGCCCGTGCAGAACCACCACCTGAAAGGGGATAAAGTAGTTTTCGTACTCCCCCACCCCGCGTCCCCGCAGGGTCCCCGCGTAGACCAGGTACAGGCACAGGGGGACGAGGGCGGCGCATACCCACCGCCACGCGCGGCGCGGCAGGGCGAGGCTCAGGGCGGTCCACACCGCCAGCAGCCCCACCCCCAGCAGGATAAGCAGGGGCAGATTCATATAGTAGACCCATTGGTACAGCGCAGACAACCCGTCACCCCCTCTGCGTTTTGTTCATCATACCATTTTTTTGCCCCCATGACAAGCAAAAGCATTGAAAAGTGCGGGAAGAAATGGTAGAATGAGAAACTGTAGGGGAGTGGCCTGCCCTCCCGCCCACAATAACCAAAAAGGAGATGTCACTATGGATTGGACCGAGGTATGCATTCGTGTGGCCACCGCCCACGTGGACGAGGCGGCGGCGATTGCCAATATGGTGGTGCCCTACGGCATCTATATCGAGGATTACAGCGACCTGGAGCAGGGCGCGCGGGAGATTGCCCGCATCGACCTCATCGACGAGGACCTGTTGGCGAAGGCGCGGGACACCGCCCTTATTCACCTGTATATTAGCCCCGAGGAGAACCCCGCCGAGGCGGTGGCGTTCCTGCGGGAGCGGCTGTCCGCCTGCGGTATCGCAAGCGAAGTGGACAGCAACACCGTCCGCGAGGAGGACTGGGCAAACAACTGGAAAAAGTACTTTAAGCCCCTGCCCGTGGGCGAAAAGCTGCTCATCTGCCCCTCTTGGGAGACGGCGGATAACCCTGACGGACGGGCGGTGCTGTCCATCGACCCGGGCATGGCCTTCGGCACGGGCGGACACGATACCACCCGGCTGGTGCTGGAGACGCTGGAGAAGCATATCACCCCCGGCTGCGATTTTCTGGATATCGGCTGCGGCAGTGGCATTCTGTCCATCGCCGCCTGTCTGCTGGGCGCGGGGACGGCGCTGGGCATCGACATTGATGCGCTGGCGGTCAAGACCGCTATCGAGAATGGCGAGCTCAACGGGCTGACCGCCCCGAAATACGACATTCGTCTGGGCGACCTTGCCAAGGACGTGAGCGGCACCTATCCCGTCATCGCCGCCAATATCGTGGCGGACGCGATTATTGCCCTCTCCCCCGCCGTGCCCGCCCTGCTGGCGCAGGGGGGCGTGTACATCGTGTCGGGCATCATCGACACCCGCGAGCAGGACGTGCTGACGGCGCTGGCCGCCTGCGGCTTTGCGGTGGCGGAGCGGTACGAGCACGGCGGCTGGCTGTGTCTGGTTTGTAGGACATTCGGCTAACGCCGAAGTCCGTCGAGATTTTGCTTGTGGGTTTAGACAACCCACATTTCGGCTAACGCCGAAACCGCAAAACTCGCGTCCGCACAATCCGTAGGGGACGGGTTTCCCGTCCCGACCACTTTTCAGCAGGGAGGCTTTGGTATGCCCCGATTTTTTGTAGAACCCCCTCTGGCGGTGGGGCAAACCGCCACCATTGACGGTGCAGATGCCCGCCACATCGCAGGCGCTCTGCGTATGACGGTGGGGGAAACCCTCACCCTCTGCGACGGGCAGGGCACCGACTATGCCTGCACCGTGGCGGCGGTGGAGCGGGAGAGCGTGTCCCTTACGGTGGACGCCGCCGCGCCTACCCTGACGGAGCCCACCTTGGCGGTGACCCTGTATATGGGTCTGCCCAAGGGGGATAAAATGGAGCTGATTATTCAGAAGGCGGTGGAGCTGGGCGTCACCGCCGTGGTGCCTGTGGCTACCGCCCGCAGCATTGTGCGGCTGGACCAAAAGGACGGCGCCAAAAAGCAACAACGGTGGCAGAAGATTGCCGCCGAGGCGGCGGGACAGAGCGGACGGGGCATTATCCCCACGGTGGAACAGCCCCTGTCGTGGAAGCAGGCGCTGCCCCGCTGGGAGCAGGAGAACACCCTGCTGTGCTACGAGGGCGGCGGTGCGCCCATCGGACAGCTGGTCACCCCCGCGGACACCGCCCTGTCGCTGGTGGTGGGACCCGAGGGCGGGTTTGACCCCGCCGAGGTGGCGGCGGTCACCGCCGTGGGCGGCAGAATCGCCACCTTGGGCAAGCGCATTCTTCGCTGCGAGACCGCTCCTCTCGCGGCGCTGGCGGTGCTGATGGAAAGAAGCGGCAATATGGAATAAATACAGATGGTATAATTCACTACGGTTTATACAGAAAGAGGCGGTTTTATGCGAAATATCTTTGGTAAAAATGTTACCGACGACAAAAATCCCGTATACGACGGCGAGGCAGCGTTTCTGCGGCAGCGGGTACCCGCCGAGCAACAGGCGGTGCTGGAAGAGCAGGCTGACCGTCTGACCGCGTCGGTGAAGAAGATGGTATGTTTGCCGCTGGTGATTGTGCAGGTTGTGGCAGTTATTGTGGGATTTATCTGCCTGCGGGTCTTTTTGAACCTATGGACGGACGAGGACGTTCTGCTGTGGTGGCTGTTGGCGGTTGCCGTGGTGTGCTTTGCGGCGTTTGCGGTTTTGCTGTGGGGCAACAAAAAACGGCGGGAGTCTGTGGAGCAGAGCGACGACTATCAGACGCTGACAACCCAGATGGAGGCGGCGTCGATGGGCTCCCGCGCGCTGTTGGGAATCCCCGCCGATGCGGCGGATATCGAGGTGTTGGGATACGACTATGAAATGAAAAACGGCAAAGAAAAGCGAACCGATTCAAACTGGGAGTATGACACCTGTTGCTTTTATGCCTTCGCGCAGGAGGGCGAACTGTTCTTGGCGGATAACGTAAACAAGTTCGCCATTTCGCTGGCGGCGGTCACCGCTGTCCGCCGTCGCATGGGTAAGACCAAGGTGTTTATGTGGCTGAAGGACGAGGAGCCCAAGTCCGCCGCCTACAAGCCGTATAAGGTGAAATACGACGAGGACCGCAACGTCTACACCCTGCCGGCGGTGGTAGTGCTGGAGATTGCCCACGGCGAGGCGACCTATCAGCTGGTGCTCCCCGAATATGAGTGGGAGCGGGTGTTGCAGCCGTTGGTCGGCGGTGCCGTCCCCGCTCTGACAGAAGAATAAAAAGAAAAACCGCCACGGTTACGTAAACCGTGGCGGTTTTTGTCGTTTTTAGTGGGGGCGAAATGGCGGTTGTCGAAACCGTCAAGAAATGGCTCGACGAACTTTGGCACAAAGTACGGAACATACTGCGAGCCGTTTTGGTTTCGCGGCAGCGAAATGCGGGTTGTCTAAACCCGCAAGAAACTGCTCGACGAACTTCGGCAAAGCCGAAGTTCATTACTGCACCGCCAAAGTCGCCTCATGCAACCTTGCGTAGTAGCCGCCCTTTTCCAGCAGCTCCTTGTGGGAGCCCATCTCCCGAATCCCCTCGTTGTCGATATAGGCGATGCAGTCGGCGTTACGAATGGTGGACAGGCGATGTGCTACCACCAAGGTGGTGCGTCCCGCCGACAGCTTTTCCAGCGCCGCCTGAATATGCGCCTCGGTGACGGTATCCAGGGCGCTGGTTGCCTCGTCCAGCAGCAGAATGGGCGGGTTTTTCAGGAAAATACGGGCAATGCTGATGCGCTGCTTCTGTCCGCCGGACAGCATAATGCCCCGCTCTCCCACGTAGGTGTGGTAGCCGTCGGGCATACCCATCACTGTGTCGTGGATTTCCGCCTTTTTGGCGGCTTCCATCACCTCTTCGTCGGTGGCGTCCAGCCGTCCGTAGCGGATATTTTCCATCACCGTGCCTGCGAAAATCATCACGTCCTGTTGCACGATACCCACCTGCTCCCGCAGGCTGCGGAGGGTCACCTCGCGGATATCCTGCCCGTCGATGGTGATGGTGCCGTCCAGAATGTCATAGAACCGCGGAATGAGATGGCACAGGGTGGTCTTGCCGCCGCCGGAGGGACCCACCAGCGCCACCGTCTGCCCCGCGGGGATATCCAGACTGACGTTTTGCAGCACCTCTACGTCCTCGTCGTAGCGGAAGGTGACGTTCTGCAGCTGAATGTGTCCGCCCTCGCATCGTAGCGGCACGGCATCGGGGGCGTCCACGATGTCGGGGGGCGTGTCCATCAGCTCCTGAAACCGCACGAATCCCGCCATGCCCGTGGTGTATTGCTCCACAAAGTTGGCCAGCTTACGAATGGGGGTGAGGAAAGAGGACACGTACATGGTAAACACCAGTAGGTCCACGTATTCCAGCTTTTTCCCGATAATCAGCAGACCGCCTGCGGCGATGACCGCCACGTTGATGAGGTTGGTGATGAGGTCGGTGCCGCACATAAAGATGCCCATCTGCTTATAAAACCCGCGACGGGCGGTGCGGTAGGCATCGCTGCCCGCGGCGAACCGCTGCCGCTCGTAGGCCTCGTTGGTGAAGGCCTTAGCGGTGCGCACACCCGAAATACTGGACTCGATGTTGCTGTTGATGACCGCGATTTTCTCCTTCACCTTGCGGCTGGAGGACCCCATATGGGTGCGCCGCATAATCGTAAAGCCGATGAGGAACGGCACCAGCAGGGTGATGACCAGCGCCAGCTCCCAACGAATGGCGAACAGCACGATAAGAGAGCCGATGAGGGTGATAAAGGAGATAAACAGGTCCTCGGGACCGTGGTGCGCCAGCTCCACCACCTCGAACAGGTCGCTGATGACGCGGGACATCAGGGAGCCGGTGCGGTTTTTGTCATAAAAGCGGAAGGACAGCTTTTGCAGATGCCCGAACAGGTCGCGGCGCATATCCGTCTCCATATACACGCCCAGCATATGTCCCCAGTAGGCGACGATAAACTGAAATACCGCCTTGAGCAGGTAGGCGCCCACCAGAATCCCCATCCACACGTAAAAGGCGGTGAAGGCGCTTTGAGGCAATAGGGTGTTGAGGGCGTACTTGGACACCAGCGGATAGGCCAGATCCACCGCGGCAATAAACAGGGCGCAGACCAGGTCGAATATAAACAGCCCCAGATAGGGCTTATAGTATTGCACAAACCGACGAATCACAGGAAATCGACTCCTTTCACCGCTTTATTATACCAAAGAGCGGTGGCAAATGCAAGATTTTCCGCATATCTCCCCTGTCCCCCTCCATATAGGTAGAATAAAGGGGGAAGAAACATGTTTTTGACGATTACGCGGCGGCAGATTTTGGCGGGGCTGGCGGTGGCGGCGCTGGTGGTTGTGGGCGGTGTCGGCATGACGTTGGCACAAAGCGGGGCGGCGGTGGCCGTGGGCAGCGACTGGGGCATGAGCTTTCCGCAGGCAGGACAGCCACCCGTTGCCAATGCCACCGCCGAGGAGCTGGCGGCGTACGATGCTTTCTATCTGGGGGATACCGCCGAGAAGCGGCTGTATCTCACCTTTGACGCGGGGTACGAAAACGGTCATACCGCCGCCATACTGGACGCGCTGAAAAAGCACGGGGTTCCCGCCGCCTTTTTTGTGGTGGGGCATTATCTGGAGTCGGCACCCGACTTGGTGCGTCGCATGGTGGCGGAGGGGCATACGGTGGGCAACCACACCTATCACCACCCGGATATGTCCGCCATCGCCGAGCGCCCGATTTTTTCGCAGGAGCTCACCTTGGTGGAAACCAAATTCAAAGAAATCACGGGACAGGAACTGCCAAAGGTGTACCGCCCGCCTCAGGGCAAATACAGCGAGGAAAACCTGCGCATGGCGCAGGCGGCGGGGTATCGCACCTATTTCTGGAGCCTCGCCTACGTGGATTGGTACGTGGATAAGCAGCCCACCCGTCAGCAGGCCCTTGACAAGCTGCTGGGGCGGGTGCATAACGGGGCGGTGGTGCTGCTGCACTCCACCTCCGCCACCAACGCGGCGGTGCTGGACGAATTGCTGACAAAATGGAAAGAAATGGGATACACCTTCGGCTCGCTGGAGGAATTGGGTAATGCATAACGGCGCGGGAAAAGGGAACACTCAGTTTAGTCGCGAGATACCGCGGCAATCCGTCAGAAAGGAGACTGTTCTTATGGAAAAAGCGAACCGCAGCATCCACTGCACCGTAACCTCCTGTACCAACCACTGCAAGAGCGAGGATTATTGCAGCCTGGACAGCATTCAGGTAGGTAGCCATGAGTGCAACCCCACGATGGACCAGTGCACCGACTGCCAGTCTTTTGCGAAGAAAAACTGAGTCAAGCACAAAAAAGCAGCCGCCCGAAAATCGGGCGGCTGCTTTGCGATTATACGAAAAGCGAAAACGGTTTCCCCTCTCCCCTACGCGATCCCGTCCGCGATGGCGGCCCACTGGGGCAGGGTCAGCTCCTCCGCGCGGGCGGCGGGCGCAATGCCCGCCGCATCCAGCGCGGCGGTGATTTGTGCCTTGGTAAATCCTGCGGCGGCGAGGGAGTTGAGCAGCGTCTTGCGCCGCTGGCCGAAGCCCGCCCGAATCAGGCGGAACAGCACCTTTTCGTCCTTGACCTCACAGGGCGGCTGCTTGCGAATGGTCAGCCGAATCACCGCGCTGTCCACGTTGGGGGCGGGCATAAAGCTGCCGCGGGACACGGTGAACAGGGTCTCCGCCTCGGCGTAATACTGCACCGCCAAGGTGACGGCGCCCGCCTGACGGGTGCCGGGGACGGCGCACAGCCGTTGGGCGGCCTCCTTCTGCACCATGACGGTGATGTTTTCCACCGGCAGACGGCTTTCCAGCAGGTTCATGATGATGGGCGAGGTGATGTAATAGGGCAGATTGGCACACACCGCCACGGGGCGGTCGCCGAATTGCTCCGCCAAGAGGGCGTGCAGATTGAGCTTCATGCAGTCTCCCTGCACCACCGATACGTGGTCCATACCCGCCAGCGTTTCCGCCAGCACGGGGGGCAGGCGGTCGTCCAGCTCAATGGCCACCACACGCCCTGCCCGCAAGCCCAGCTCGCGGGTGAGCACGCCGATGCCGGGACCTATCTCCAGCACGCCGCTGTCCGCGTCCGCACCGCAGGCCTCCGCCATGCGGGGGCATACCGAGGGGTTGATGAGAAAATTCTGCCCTAATTTTTTGGAGAACTGGAACCCGTGACGGGTGAGCAGCTCCCGAATATAGCCCACGTCGGTCAGCCGCGGGGCGGTTTTATTGTTTTCCATAGAGTCACCTCAGCGACGGGGGTCAACCCGCTGCAGCCGTTCCCGACGGCGACGGCGGTTGTGCACCACGTTGAGTATGGCATAGGCGATAATCAGCAGAACCAGCACCAGTATGCCCAGCAGGAACCACACCGAGGAGAAAAAGCCTTCCACACAGCTCCAGGCATACAGCAGCCAGCTGCGGTTGATGGTATCCGCCGCCACCAGCTCCACCTCGCCGATTTTCTGGTCCACGTTGATGATGAGCTCCACCTTGCCCAGCACCGTCCCCTTTTCCACGGGGGCGGTGACTTGGCGGGAGTCCAGGGTCACCTTTTTGATAATCTGGTCGGGCTCCAGGCTGTTGTCCACCACGGTAGCCACCTCTTTGGCAGGCACCACGTTGAGGCGGTCGGTCTCCCAGCTGAGATCCACCTGTATGCTGGCGAGAATTTCGCTCTTGCCCAGTACGGTGGTATATTCAAAGCTCTTAAAGCCCCAGCGGAACAGGGCGATGGTGTCCAGATAATGCAGATTGCGCTCCCCCGCGGCATTTTCCTCGGGGCAGCCCAGCACCACCGTCAGATACTCGTAGCCGCTGTCCCGCGCCACCGAGGCGCAGGCGCGCCCCTCGTGCTCCGAAAGCCCCGTGCGGCTGTGCACCAGCGGCGAATAGCGGTAGCTGCTGGAGGGCTGCAGCAGGCTGTTGGCGGATACGATGGTGCGCTCGGTGCCGCCCGAAACGGGCTTCACCGTCACCTGATATTTCACCGCCAAATCCTCAAAGGTGGAGAAGGACTGGGCATACCGCACGATGCGGTACATATCGCGGGCGGTGGTGTACTGGCTCAGGGAATCCAGACCCGTCAGGTTGGCAAAGTGGCTGAATTCGCAGCCCAGCTCGACGGCGAGCTCGTTCATGCCCTTGATGAAGGCGGACACCTCTCCGTCCACCGCCACCGCCAGCACGGTGACCGCGTCGCTGGCCGCCTGCATAAAGGATACCTGCAGCAGGTCGCGGAGCGTCCAGGTCTCGCCAAACTGCATATTGGCGGTGGGTACGCCGGTACCCGCCACGTAGTGGTTGAACATATCCGAGGTATAGGTGCCGGTGGCGGTGTCGATGTCCAGCCCCTTTTCCTCAATGCGGTGGAGGGCATACGCCAGCACCATATACCGCATCATGGACCCCGGCGCGTGGACCGCGTCCGCCTCTTTCTCGTACAGCACCACGTCCCCCTCTTTATTGCCCGCCAGACTCACCAGTATGGCGGAGGCGGCATGGACGGCGGTCCCCTCCGGCAGGGCATACCCTGCCGCGCAGACGGGCAGTACGCACACCGTCAGCAGAAGCAACGCGCACAGAATGGCGCCGAGTTTGGTTTTTTTCATAACACTCACCTACTATGTATGGTATCGTAAGGATAGCACGTCCAAAGGGACAAATCAATCGAAACAAAGGGCGGTGTGCTCGCACACGTCCTCTATCTTATCCCGCAGTGCCACCAAATCCGCAAAGGCAGCGGCTTTTTGGGTGGGATTACGCAGAATGGCGGCCGGATGCAGCGTTCCCATCAGCCACACCCCGTTTTTCTCCACAAACTGCCCGTGCTGACGGGTCACCTTAAATTCCGGGGCTATCAGACGGCAGGCGGCCACTCGCCCCAGACAGACGATGATTTTCGGGCGAAGCAGCGCGGTTTGCTGTCGCAGCCAGCCGATGCAGGCGTCCTGCTCCTCGGGGAGCGGGTCGCGGTTCCCGGGCGGGCGGCACTTGACGATGTTGGCGATGTAAAGGTTTTTCTCGCGGGAAAGCCCCACACCCGCCAGCATACGGTCCAGCAGCTGTCCTGCCGCCCCGACAAAGGGCTCCCCCATCGCGTCCTCGTTGGCGCCGGGTCCCTCACCCACGAATAGGACCTCAGCGGACTCCTGCCCCACCCCGAACACCACGTTTTTGCGGGTGGCGGCAAGCGGACAGGCGGTGCAGGCGGCACAGTCCTGCCGCAAGGCGTTCCAGTCGGACATGGAGCCACTTCCTTTCATTGAGAGTGAGGAGTTAGGAGTTAGGAGTGAGGAGTTAGAAATGAGGAGTTAGGAGTTAGGAGGGTAGGGAGCGTTCTGCGGTCCGCACCCATCATAAATCCTATCGTAGGGGACGGCGCCTCGACGCCCCGCTTGTATAACAACCTCTCCAATCCCCATTGCACAGGGGGGCAAGAGGGTTTATGCAGACCATTCGTAGGGGAGGGACTCTGTCCCCTCCCGCTTTGGGTTGTACAGACCGTTCGTAGGGAAGGCATTTATGCCTTCCGTTCTTGCGGAACGGATAAATCCGTTCCCTACAGCCGGTGGTTTATACAGACCATTCGTAGGGGAGGGACTCTGTTCTCTCCCACTTTGGGTTGTACAGACCGTTCGTAGGGAAGGCATTTATGCCTTCCGTTCTTGCGGAACGGATAAATCCGTTCCCTACAGTCGGTGGTTTATGCGGACCATTCGTAGGGGAGGGAC
>JAFSGP010000018.1 GCA_017440755.1 Clostridia bacterium
AAAAAAAGACAGCCGCACGTGAGCGGCTGCCTGAAATGGTAATGCGGTGCCAAACTTCTGTGCCCCTTCCAGGGGCTAAGCCTGTAATTGCCCCTTCTAGGGGCTACTCAAACCACCAGTTTACTGGTGGTTATGATTTTTTCTTATAGAAAAAATTGGTAAAAATAAATATTATATATTATTATACTTGACATTATCTCTTTTGCAGGCTATAATGTAACATGTATAATTGCCCAAGTAGCGGACACTACACAGTGAATGAAATGGCATTTCGCTTAGGCGAGAAAAGGAGAACAATCAAAATGGAAAACAGCAGAAACAACACAAAAGATTATTACGTCATAGACGTAGTACACATTTTCAAATCCATTTGGTATCGCATCTGGGTGGTGATTTTGGCGGGCTTTATCGCCGCCGGCATCGGCTTTTCCATTGCCGCTTTTGCCATAACGCCTACCTACTCATCGTCCATTATGCTGTACGTCAACAATAGCTCCATTTCGCTGAATGACGTGGGCTTCAGCATCAGCTCCTCCGACCTGACGGCGGCCCAGAGTTTGGTAAAGACCTACAACGTGCTGCTGAAAAACCGCACCACGCTGGATCGGGTTATCGAGGAGACGGGCATCACCTACGCGTGGGATGAGCTCTACGATATGATTAAGGCCTCTTCGGTGGATGAGACCGAGGTTATGAAAATAACCGTCACCACCATTGACCCCTACTTGTCGGAGAAGATTGCCAACGGTATCGCCAAGGTGCTGCCCCAGCGTGTGGCTGAGGTGGTAGAGGGCACCTCCATGGAGGTGGTGGACTCCGCTATCCCCGACCTGCAAAAGGTAGCGCCCAGCATTACCAAGTATACGGCTGTGGGCTTTATCCTCGGCGTGTTGCTGTCGGTGCTGTGTCTGGCTGTCAGCGCGCTGATGGACAACACCATTCAGGACGAGGATTACATTATCCAGAACTACAAATATCCCATTTTGGCTAAGATTCCCGACCTGCTGGACAGCGGTACGAAACGATACGGCTACCGCTATGGATACAGCTATTACCGTCGGGACAAGAAACAGAACGGCGAGGAGGTGACCGACAATGGCAACTAAGGCAACGAAAAAGCGGAAGAATATGGCTGCCGCATTGACGGACAGCCAGAAGACGCTGCACAAGAATCTGGAGTTTACCGCCACGGAGCAGTATAAGCTGCTGCGTGCCAACCTGACCTTCACCCTGCCGAAGCAGGAGGGCTGCACCATCATCGGCGTCACCAGTTCTATGCGAGGCGAGGGCAAGAGTACCACGGCGGTTAACCTGTCCTACGTGCTGGCGGAGGCGGGCAACAAGGTGCTGCTGATTGACGGCGACCTGCGTATCCCCTCCATCGCAAAGAAGCTGCGCATCGAGAGCAGCCCCGGCTTGACCGACTGTCTCAAGGACAGCGACGCCAAGCAGTTCCGCACCTTCGAATCCTCTCACATCAGCAACTGGCACATTCTGCCCGCCGGCTCGCTGCCCCCCAACCCCTCCGAATTGTTGGGGTCTCAGCGTATGGAGAGCGTGCTGAAAACTCTGTCCGGTTGTTATGATTATATCGTGGTTGACCTGCCCCCCGTGAATCTGGTCTCGGATGCATTGGCTATTTCCAAATACATTCACGGCATGCTGCTGGTTGTCCGCGAGGACTATACCGAGAAAAAGGAGCTGGAGCACTGTATCCGACAGCTGGAGCTGTCCAGCGTCAACGTTTTGGGCTGCGTGATGAACGAGTCTAAGAACGGCAAGAGTTCTTACCGTCGGTACAAGTACAAGCGGTACTACAAATACTACCGTTACTCCAGCTACACGTAAGGGGATGAGGGTATGATTGACTTTC
Organism: Clostridia bacterium; assembly: GCA_017440755.1. Taxonomy (GTDB): domain Bacteria; phylum Bacillota; class Clostridia; order Oscillospirales; family Acutalibacteraceae; genus UBA5905. The sequence goes on from JAFSGP010000018.1 coordinate 1,874, forward strand.
ACAGTCATATACTTCCCCGTATGGACGACGGCAGCAAAGACGTGGCGGAGAGCCTCAAGCTGCTCACGATGTTGGCGGAGCAAGGGGTCAAGACGGTGGTCGCAACCCCCCACTTCTATGCCAACGACGAGCCGCTGGATAAATTCCTGTCCCGTCGCGCCGCCTCCTTTGAGGCGCTGTCACGTGCCGTCTCGGCGGATATGCCGGAGATACGGCTCGGCGCCGAGGTGCGGTACTACCAGGGCATCAGCCGTCTGAGCGGGCTCAAAGAGTTGTGCATACAGGGCACCAATTTGTTGCTGCTGGAGATGCCGTCCTCCCGTTGGACGGAGCATACCGCTCGCGAGGTGGTGGACCTCTGCTGCCGCGGTGACATTACGGTGATTCTGGCTCACGTGGAGCGATATTGGTTCCTGCAGAGCCGTGTGGTGCAGGACCTGGTTAGCGGCAGTGGCGTGCTGATGCAGGCGAATGCGGAGTTCTTCAACAGCTTCGCTACCCGCCGCCGCGGCCTGCGGTTGCTGGACACGGGCGGCATACATCTGTTGGGCTCCGACTGCCACAGCGTTGCCCACCGTCCCCCTCGCATCGGGCAGGCGTTTGACTACGTCCGCCGTAAGCGGGGCGACCGATTCCTACAGGATATATTGACCTTCGAAGACGAGCTGCTCAGGGGAGCAGATGTCGGAAATGGTCACTGATATTACAGTAATTCAATGTTAGGCAAAGTGATAAACATTTTTTGAAAGGGTGTATTTCTTATGAAAAAAGCAGTTATCTTCCTGTTCACCTTGGCTTTGGTGATGTCTCTGACCGTACCCGCCTTCGCTACCGGCGGTTTCATCGGCAGCCCTGCGGGCAACCGTGCGCCTACTCTGGAAAACGTGGAGAACGAAAACGAGGATTGCACGGTTGACGTTGAGGTGATTTCTTACGCGGATCGCGACGAGCTGAACGAGGACGACCGCGAGGAGATTGAGGATGCCTATCAGCAGATTGTGAATATGACGGAAGGCTCCGTGCTGGCGAATGCGTTCCGGCAGATTGCGACGAATGGCAATATCAATGCCGACGACCTGGCGGTTTCCGACCTGTTTACGATGGTGTTCGAAAACTGTGACGACCACGATGCTCACGGTGTTACCACGGTTACCTTGACCACCGAGACGATTGAGCATTTTGCCGGTCTGCTCACCTTTGAAGACGGCAAGTGGGGCGTGGTTGCTGCCGAAAAGTATTCTGTCAACGGCGATAAGCTGACCTTCGAGGGTGAGGCTATTGATGCCTACGCCGTGGTCGTGGACACCACCGAGATGGAGACCTCTCCTGTTACTTCTAACGGCGGCGAGAACGGTACCTCCTCCCTGTGGATTGTGCTGATGGCTGTGTCCGCTTTGGGTCTGGTCGTTGTGGGTGTTCTGTACGGCCGCGTTCGTAAAACCGCCTAATGGTTAGCGGAGAGAAGAAAAGAAAATATCTGCGCTGTGCGGCTATCGTGTTTCTGTGCGTTTTCGTGCTGTCTGCCGGCTTTTTCGTGCTGGAGCTGTGGGAAAGCAAGCAGGGGCTCTTTGCCGACAGTGGCGCTCATACCGACGGGGAAGAATCGGTGTTTTTGGACGGCAAAGAATATGTCGCCAAGGACAACATTGAAACCGTTCTGGTGATGGGTCTGGATAAGTTTGAGGGTGTGTCGACGGGAGATTCCTACAACAACGACCGTCAGGCGGACTTTTTGATGCTCTTTGTGTTCGACAATAAGGAGAACGTCTGCACTGCACTGCACATCAACCGCGATACCATGGCGGAGATGAACGTTTTGGGCGTGGCGGGGAATAAGGTAGGAACCATTACCCAGCAGCTGGCGCTGGCGCACACCTATGGCAACGGCAAAGAGGTGAGCTGCCGCAATGCGGCCAACGCGGTGTCCAAATTGTTGTTGGGCGCGCCCATTGACCACTATCTGTCGGTGACGATGGATGCTGTGCCGGTATTTACCGATTTGGTCGGCGGCGTAGAGGTGGAGGTGCTGGACGATTTTGCCGGCATTGACGATACGCTGGTCAAAGGAGAGCGGGTCACCCTGACAGGAGAGCACGCGCTCCACTATGTGCGAACTCGTTACGGGCTGGAGGACAGCACCAACGAGAGCCGTATGGCTCGCCAGCGCCAGTTCTTAAAGGCGCTGTACGAAAAGACCGACGTATGCATCGAAAATGACGATGCCTTTGTGGCCGATGCGGTGGTTAAGATGTCTGAGTATATTGTGTCGGACTGTTCCGGCAATCATCTGCAGACGTTGTTTGAGAAAATAACCACGTATCAGCTGGATACCATTCGCAGTTTAGAGGGTAAGACGGTTTTGGGTGAGGAGCATATGGAGTTCTATCCCGAGGCCGGTTCCATTACCGCAGTGGTAGCGGACCTGTTCTACACGGCTGTAGAGTGAGAATTTGCGGAAGGAGGGCGAACTATGTCGTCCAAACACAGCGGCAAACTGAATATTGCTATGCTTGGCCACAAACGCATTCCTTCCCGTGAGGGCGGTATTGAGGTGGTTGTGGAGGAGCTGTCCACCCGTATGGTGAAACGAGGAAACTCTGTGACTTGCTTCAACCGCCGCGGTCACCACGTCAGTGGCAAGGATTTTGACACGCAGGACGTGAAGGTGTATAAGGGTGTCCGCATTAAGAAAGTGTTTACCATTCCTAAGGGCGGTCTGGCGGCTATGAGTGCTTCGGTGACAGCGGCTGTTTGCGCCGCCTTTGGTCGGTATGATGTGGTTCATTTCCATGCAGAGGGTCCCTGCGCCGTGCTGTGGATTCCCAAGCTGTTCGGTAAGCGGTGCGTGGCGACGATACATGGCTTGGACCATCGCCGTTCCAAATGGGGACGGTTTGCTTCCTGGTATATTCGCACCGGTGAGAAATGTGCGGTTCGCTTTGCGGATGAAATCATCGTGTTGAGCAAGAACGTGCAGAATTATTTTATGGAAACCTACGGTCGCGAGACGGTGTATATTCCCAACGGTGTGTCGCATCCCCGTCATGTGGAAGCGCGGGAGATTATTGATAAATACGGCCTGTCTGTGGGCGGGTATATCCTGTTTATCGGACGGTTGGTGCCCGAAAAAGGCCTGCGGTATCTCATCGAGGCATACAAGAAGGTGCAGACGGATATGCCTCTGGTGATTGCCGGCGGCTCTTCGGACGCGGGCGAGTTTGAGGCGGAGCTGCAGCAGGCGGCGGCGGACGATTCCCGCATACGGTTTACCGGCTTTATACAGGGTCGGATTCTGGAAGAGCTGTACAGCAATGCCTACATATACGTGCTTCCCTCCGATTTGGAGGGTATGCCCCTGTCTTTGCTGGAGGCAATGAGCTACGGCAACTGCTGCCTGACGTCGGATATCCCCGAGTGCAGCGAGGTGCTGGAGCAGCATGGGTTCACCTTCCGCCACGGTGACGTGGCAGATTTAACAAGGATGCTTCAGCATCTTTGCGATAACCCCGCCCTTGTGGAAGAGGGGAAGAAAAACATAGTGGAGTGTATTTGCCGCGACCACGATTGGGAGGATACGGTGGCGGCTACCTTGCGTCTGTATGCGGCGAATGCCGAAGCGGATTCTACGGAGGAAGTCGCTTATGAGAGTATTACTGGTTAATAAGTTCCTCTATGCAAAGGGCGGCTCGGAAACTTACGTTTTCAAGCTGGGAAGCGCGTTGACAGAGCGTGGACATGCGGTAGAATATTTCGGCTTGGCAGATGAGAGAAACTGTGTGGGAAACGAGGTGGACGCCTATGTGTCTGACATCGATTTCAACACGGGAATTAAAAAGAATCTCACCGCGCCGCTGCGTATCATCTATAACGGAGAGGCGCGCCGCAAGATTCGCCGCGTACTGGACACCTTTCAGCCGGATGCGGTGCATTTTAACAACATTCAGTTTCACCTAACTCCCAGCATTATTTTAGAGGTGGAGAAATACCGCCGCCGTACGGGGCGGAAGGTCACTATGGTATACACCGCCCACGATTATCAGCTGATTTGCCCCAGCCACGGACTGTTTGGGACGGATTTGCGTCCCTGTGAGCGCTGTCTGGGTGGAAATTACGCTCATTGTTTGCGCACCAAGTGCGTTAAGGGCTCCCGTATGAAGAGTCTGTTGGGAATGGTGGACGCCTACGTTTGGAAACACAGCAAGGCGTATTCTTACGTTGACCATATTATATGTCCCTCGGCATTTTTGAAGAAAAAATTGGATACACAGCCTCGTTTTGCAGATAAAACGGTGGCGATTCACAATTTTATGGAACCCGTCAGCCTGTCGCCTGTGCCCAAAGAAGGGTATGTGCTGGAATTCGGACATCTCTCTCGGGATAAGGGGACGCTGACGTTGCTGGAAGCGGCCAAGCGTATGCCGCAGGTACGGTTTGTGTTTGCGGGCTACGGCGCGGCGGAAAAGGACATTGCCGCTTTGCCCAATGCGGATTACGTAGGCTTTCAGACCGGCGAAGAGCTGCAGCGGTTGATACAGCAGGCGGCTGTGAGTGTATATCCTTCTGAATGGTATGAAAATTGCCCTTTCTCGGTGATTGAGTCTCAGATGTACGGCACGCCGGTTATCGGCTCCCGTATGGGTGGCATTCCCGAACTGATTCGAGAGGGAGAGACCGGTCTATTGTTCCAAGCAGGTAACGCGGACGAACTGGAAGAAAAGCTTCGTTATCTGTTGGAAACGGCGGGTGAGTTGGACCGTATGACAGAGAACTGTAAGACGGCCACTTTTGAAACGCTGGATACTTACTGCGAAAAATTGCTGCGACTGTATGAGGAATAAAGCATGAAGATTTATGAAATCGGCACCGGCTACACCCCTGTTCCGGCGCAGGTTCCTGCTGCTACCGAGAGCGTGGTGGAGGAGCTGACCAAAGCCTTTATGGCAATGGAGCAGCCGGTGGAGATTCTGGATATTTCCACTACCCACAGAGCACCCCATGACCTACCGATTACTGAAGTAGCGGTTCCGTCGCTGTTTACGCGGTCGGACGTGAGTCTGGGCATTGTTCATAAGGTCAAGCGGGTCGTTTACTCCTTGGCTTTGGCGGCCAAGCTGAAAAAGATACTCAAAGCGGCTCAGGAAAAGGTCGTTCTCCATTTTCACAATCAGTATAATGCCTACTTTTTCTTTAAGACCGTGCCCGCCAAATTGCGGGACAAGGCGGTGATAGCCTATACTAACCACAACGGCTATTGGAGCCTGCCGTGGAGCGAAACCTGCGATACGATGCATAAGCGGTATTTTCAGGAAATCGACGCGATGAAAAGGGCTGACAAGGTATTTGTGCTAAACCCCGTTATGCGGAATAATGTGATAGAGCAGGTGGGGATTCCATCGGATAGGGTTGTGCTCACCGCCAATGGTGTTAACACCGCGCTGTTTCATCCTTTGTCTGAGGAGGAGATCGCCGCCGTCAAGGCGGAATACGGGTTGGCAGGCAAACGGGTGATTTTGCAGGTTGGTTCTGTTAACGAAAACAAGGGGCAGGGTCGCTCGATGGAATTGTTGGCGCCCCTGCTAAAAAAGGATAAAAATGTAGTATTTGCTTACGCGGGCGGCATCGTGTCTGCGGAATACCATCAGCAGGTACAGAAACTGGCGCAAGATCTGGACATAACCGATCAGGTGATATATCTGGGCATGGTCAGCCCTGGCGAGCAGATGAACCGCCTGTATAATATAGCGGAGGCTACTATTTTTGCATCTAAGTATGAGGGGTTTGCACTGGTGAGTGTGGAATCTCTGTCTGCGGGAGTGCCCGCGCTGCTGTGCTCTCAACTGGCCTACGATTTTGGCGACGGCAGTGTGCACTGCGCTACGGCGGAGGAACTAGAGAAGGCGTATATGGTTCTTGGCACGGCGCAAGGCGCAGAATTGCGCCGTGCTGCCCGTGAAAATGCGGTGCGGCGATACAGCTGGACGAGTATCGCACAGGAGTATAGCAAAAATATGTTTTCCTGATGCGATTCGTTTTTGTTAAGGAGGCGCTATGCTTACAACCGTTACGATGTTTTTATTGCTCGCATTTTTAGCATTTTTGTTGCTGCTGCGGGATGAAAATGGGAAGAAGACCACTTTTTTCGATATCGAGTCCACCAACTGTATGCGTGGTTTTTGGTGCATTATCGTTCTGCTGGTGCACGTTCCGGAGTTGTATCGGAACCCCATTCAGGATGCGCTGGGCAGCTTCGCCTACGTTGCGGTGACCTTCTTCTTTATGACCTCCGGTTACGGACTCGCGTTGGGTGTGCAGAAGCGCCCCGATAGCATTAAGTCGGGGTTCTGGAAGCGTCGTCTGGTCAAGCTGTTGTTGCCGATGTTCTTGGTGAATATCCTGCGGGTGCTGACGGAATGGGTGGTACAGAAGGAATTTAACCCGCTGCATTTTATCAGCATTACCGGCTTTGTGCGGCAGCTGCTGGCGTTTTATCTGCTGTTTTGGCTTGTTTTTCGCTTTTCGGGTCGCCTTTCCTTTGGTGGCAAGGCAGGATTGTTGTGTGCTGTTGTGGCAGCGTTCAGTTTCACGGTGTACTTGGTGGGGGATAACCCTCTGTTTGCTTGGCCTGTAGAAACCTTTGGATTTATGTATGGTGTGTTGCTAGCCTTGTATAAAGATAAGCTACAGTGCATGGCGAGCCACCGCTGGCTGCTGAAATGCAGCGCGATAGGTGTGGCGGCTTTGGTACTGGGTGTGGCGTATCTCAAGTTTAAGTCGGTGCCGCTGGCAGGCGATTATATTTGCAAGCTGGTGTTGGGTGCGGCCATTTTACTGCTGTTGTTGTTCCTTAACACCAAGCTGTCGATGGGCAACCCTGTCAGCCGTTTCCTTGGCAGTGTCTCCTATGAGGTGTATTTGATACATGACGTGGTGTTCATTGCCTTGGCGGCTGTGCCGATGGCTATTAATTCCGGTGTGTTTGTTCTGCTCAGCGTGGTGCTCACCGTTCTGCTTAGTTATTTGGTACATTTGGGCAGCAACGGGATACTGCGTGGGCTTTCTAAGATATGATTGGTAGGGTGACAAGATGGCTAAAAAACTGAATGGTACCGTTATCGTAACCTATCGCTGTAATGCCAAGTGCACGATGTGCAACCGCTACAAGGTCCCCTCTAAGCCGGAGGAGGAGCTGACGGTGGATACCATCGCCAAGCTTCCCGAGATGTATTTCACCAACATCACCGGCGGCGAGCCTTTCATCCGAGAGGATTTGAAGGATATCGTACGGGAGCTGTATAAAAAGAGCGACCGCATCGTTATCTCCACCAACGGCTTCTTCACCGACCGCATCGTGGACCTGTGTAAGGAGTTCCCACAGGTGGGTATCCGCATTTCCATCGAGGGTCTGGAGCAGACCAACAACGAGATTCGCGGTCTGGAGGACGGCTACAACCGCGGCTACACCACGCTGAAAACGCTGGTGGAGATGGGTATGAAGGACGTGGGCTTCGGCATGACCGTGCAGGATAAGAATGCCCCCGATTTAGTACCGCTTTACGATATTTCCGACGAACTGGGGATGGAGTTTGCCACCGCCTCTCTGCACAACAGTTTTTATTTTGTGGAGTCCAATAATATCATCCACGACCGCCTGATGGTGGCGCAGAATTTTGAAGACCTGATCAATAAACTGCTGGCGTCTAACAGCCCGAAAAAGTGGTTCCGTGCGTATTTTAACCACGGGCTTATCAACTACATTTTTAGCCAGAAGCGCCTGCTGCAGTGCGATATGAGCTTTGACACCTTCTTCATCGACCCCTTCGGGGATGTGATGCCGTGTAACGGCACCAAGGAGAAGGAGGTTATGGGTAACCTGAATACCCAGAGTTGGGAGGAGCTGTGGAACAGCGAGCAGGCGGAGCAGGTGCGCAAAAAGGTACGCTGCTGCGACCGCAATTGCTGGATGATTGGCTCGGTTTCCCCTGCGATGCATAAATATATTTGGGTGCCTTTCTTCTGGGTGCTCAAGCATAAATTCCTTTTCTTCTTCAAAAAGAAGAAATACTCGATGTACGAAAACAAGATTGTGCGAGATTACCGCGACGGCAAGGTGAGCAAGGAAGAGTTGGACGCTTGCTCTACCTGCGAAATGTGTCAGACAGTATGAGCCGGCTGGTGATTCTGTCCAATGGTTTGACCGACCGTCCGGACGAGGGCTTTCTTAATGTAGCCAACAACTTGGTCAAGCGCATCAAACAAAAGCAACCGGATACTTTAGTGGTTTCCTACGAGCGGCAGGCGGCGGTGACCGACCGTTTTCTGACGTTGAACAAATGCTTACTTAATCGCAGTCTGTTTTCTCTGCTCCGTAGGGAGCGGGGGAGGGTGCTGCATATCCCTTTTCCCGCTAAGGCGGTGTCCACCGCAGTGCGACTGTTTATCCTGTCCTTACTGGCGGGAAAACGTGTGCAGGCATTGCTGGTAATGAAGAGCGAGTATCCGCTTGTTGCCCGCCTGTTGTTGCGTTTTAGTGGCGCACAGGTGTTGGTGCTGTCTGCTGAGGCGGCGGATTTCTACCGTACGATTTTGCCCGAAAAAAGGGTGGTCCATTTGCGGGCGGGAGTGGATTGTAAGCGCTTTACTCCTGTGTCTACGGAGCATAAGCGAAAACTTAAAGAGCAGTATGGTTTTGACCCTGACCGTCCTGTGGTTCTCCACGTAGGGCATTTGAAGAAAGGGCGTGGCGTGGGAGAACTGCTGAAGCTGAACCCCCGCTATCAGGTGGTGCTGGTGACCAGCACTTTGACGGCCTCCGAGCAGGATGCGGCGTTGCGACAGCAGCTGACCGAACGGGACAACGTCCGCCTGATAACCGAGTATCTCCCTCATATCGAAGAGGTGTATCAGCTCAGCGACGTGTATTTCTTCCCTACGGTTGCGTCCTGCCATTGCATTGATATCCCTCTTTCTTGTATGGAGGCGGCCGCCTGTGGCATTTCGGTGGTAACCACTGATTACGGCGAAATGAAGGCCTTTGCGGGCAAAGATGGATTTTGGTTTATTGGCTCTTTTGCAGCGGATGCGCTCAACGCTTTGGTCGAGCAAGCGATACGGGCGGGCGCAGAGGCTAATTCCCGCGAGGCGGTGTCCGACTATGACTGGGACAACGCCGTGTCGTATTTGACGGAATAGGAGAAAGAAATGGAGCAGCAGTTGGTCACGATTGTAATACCGATATATAATGTGGAGGCATATCTTGACCGATGTATCCAATCGGTGGTGGACCAGACCTACACGCATTTGGAGATTATTTTGGTGGACGACGGCTCGACCGACGGCTGTCCCGCTCTGTGTGACCAATGGGCTGCCCGTGATGACCGCATTCAGGTGATACATAAGGAAAATGCGGGCTTAGGTATGGCGCGCAACAGCGGTATCGATGCGGCATCCGGGGAGTATGTTTTCTTTTTAGATTCGGACGATTATTTAGACATTTCAACTGTGCAGATGTGTATACGGGCGGCGGATGAATTTGGTGCAGGCGCGGTTTTGTTCGGTGCCAATGATGTGTTTGACGACGGAAGAATAGTTGAGTCTAAACTTCATCCTCAGAAGTTTCTGTATGCAGACGAAGAGATTTTGAGTGATTTGTTGCCGGGCCTTTTTACATACAAAATGGGGTATGGCATAAGCGCTTGTATGAAAATGTTCAACTTGTCTGTTATTAAGCAGGCGGGTATCCGTTTCAAATCCGAGCGTGATATTATTTCTGAGGATGCCGTGTTTGCTCTTGATTTTTTTCGGGAGATATCCAAAGCGGTGGTTTTGGATGAGAATTTCTATTATTATTTTAAACGAAGCAATTCTTTGACCTCTACCGTTAAAGCGGATAGGCAGATAGGTAATGACAAGTTTTTGCAGTATTGCACGAAGTATATCAAAGACAATGGTCTACCCGAAGAATTACTGATTCATATTACATGCCGTTATCATATGTACACAATGGCATTTTTAAGGCAGCTTGCAGCTGCCAATGCCAAGGATAAGAAAAGAAAAATCTTTGAGCTTCTCTCAAATGTATTTCTGCGGTCCACATTACGGTTGGATGTTTTAAAACACGAAAAGAAATCGCTTCGTTTCTTTTATTTCTTACTTCGATGTAGATGTTTCCATTTGTGTTATATAGTTTTGTATGTCCGTGCACGCATCAGGTGAAACGAGGGTAGTAATTGTGAATTCTGAATTTGGGAAAATACGAATAGAAAAGCGCACTTTACCGGAGTGGGCGGCATTCTTGATTGCGCTTTTGCCGTTTACATTCAGTTTTCTTGTTGAATTATTGGGGTTACCCGGTGTTGTGAGGTTTGTTGCCGACTTTCTGATTTTAGTATGTATGGTGGCAGTTTTACTGAAATCGAGTTCACAAGGAAAAGTCTCTGTTGCGCGAGATACAGCGCCGTTCAGTTGTTTAATTGCAGTTTTTTTGTTATACACATTTGTTTCGTATTTGTTTAATTTCCAATCGGTATTCTACTATATATGGGGAATGCGCAACAATTTCAGGTTCTATGTGGCCTTTTTGATTTTTATTTCATTTTTCAAGGAGCGGCATGCGCTCAATTTGTTAAAGTTGTTCGATTATCTTTTCTGGCTCCATTTTGCTGTTTCCTGTGTGCAGTTTTTCATTTTAGGATATCAACAAGACTATTTAGGCGGCCTTTTTGGTGTTGAAAAAGGTTGCAACAGTTATGTTATTGTCTTTTTGATAATTGTGGTTTTGAAATCGTTACTTTCCTTTATGAACGGGGAGGAGAAAACGAGCGCTTGTCTTTTGAGGTGCGGTGCAGCCCTTTTTATTTCTGCATTAGCAGAGTTGAAAGTGTTTTTCATCATGTTCATTTTGATCATGATTGGTTCGGCGATTTTCACCTCCTTCTCAATCAAAAAGACGATTCTGCTCATACTGGCCGGTGTTATGCTGATGATTGCTTATACCGTGTTGGTTTCGCTATTTGATTCATTTGAAAATTTTCTTTCCTTTGACTATCTGTTTGAGCAGTTGTTTAAAGATAACTATACTTCCAGTGAGGACTTAGGACGTTTTACGGCAATCCCGCAAATCTGCGATACCTTTCTCACTTCTTTTTCGGATCAGGCGTTTGGTATGGGTCTGGGCAACTGCGACACCTCCACCATTCCTCTTTTTAACACGGCGTTTTATGATGCCTATGTGGATATTCATTACTCCATTTTCTCGGTATCCTTTATATTTCTGGAAACGGGCTTTGTAGGGTTAACCCTGTTCACCGTCTTTTTCGTAGCTGTTTTTGTTTATTCCTTGGTCAATTTCAGAAAAAAACGAGGCAATAAATTCTTCAACCAGATGGGACTCATTATGAGTCTGCTGTGTTTGATCATTATGTTTTACAATTCCTCTTTGCGTACCGAGGCGGGCTACATTGCCTATTTCATCATGGCGCTCCCCTTTATAGGCTGTCGCCGCGGACAGGAGCAGAGCGAGGTGATAGGAAATGGGTAAGCCGAGCAAGAACAAGAAAGCGCTGTTTCTTTGGGGCGGTATTTTGCTTACCCTTGTCGTGGCTGTGGTGATTGTTCTGCTGATAAGAGGCGCAGGACAGCAAGCGGGCGGCATTAAGACGCCTTACTGTACACTCCGTTATCCTGTTAAGGAGGAGTGGAGGAACAGTCTGGTGCTCAGTGACAGGCAGGCGGACGGCGTGTACGAAAAGACCTTTTCTGCCCAACTGGGGGAGAATACGTATCCTTTGTTTACCGTGTGCTTTGGAAAAACGGACAAGGGCAACCTGTTTGGCACCTTCTCCGATGAGGCGCATACCCCTGTATACATCACCTGCTACCCGCTGCCGGAGAGCCACACCCTCACCGCAGACCAAGAGATGCAGTTCTATACGATGCAGGACGGCATCAACGTACTGACGGAGGCGTTGGCATCCGAAAAAGGATTTATCATAAACTAATAGCGGCAAACACGGCTTTTCAGCTGTTTTTAATATATCCAGTATATCAATTCGCAAAGTAAAAAATATATCTTAAGGAGGCAATGCAAATGAAAACCATCGCAAAGCGGGCTCTTGCGCTGACGATGACGGTACTGATGCTGCTCACCGTTATCCCCTTCAGCGTAGGCGCCACAACTGTCACTCTGCTGGACGGTACGGTTTCTATCACCGACTCGCAGAATAAGCTGACCACGAGTGGCAACAATGCCACCGCCACAGCGGCCGGTGGTCTGCTCAGCCAGAAAACCAACAACATCACCATCACCAACGAGTCGGGCGGCACGGCCAAGTTGAGCTTCAGCTGGGCTGCGTCCAACTACAGCTCCTTCACCGATCCCAATGGCGGCAGCACCGCCAGCGGCACGTATTCGGCGATTCTGGAGGCGGGTGCTACGGTGACCCTGTCCATCAAGGGCAAAAAAGCCCTTAGCGGCAACACGGCTACCTTGAATCTAAACGATATCACGTTGGAGGCGGCATCGGCTTCCTCCCAGCTGACCGTTGTTTTTGACAGTGCTCTGGGCAGTGTCAAAGTAGATGGCGCTGCGGTGTCTTCCGGCGCGACCAAGGAAGTGTCTTTGGGCACGGCGGTGGCTCTGGTGGCTACCCCTGTTGCCGGCGCTACCTTCCAGGGCTGGATCAACGCGGAGACGCAGGCTGTTCTGTCCACTTCCGCCTCTTGCTCTCTGGATCTGGCGCAGAACATGACGGTAAAGCCTGTGTTTACTAATGCGGCTTCCGTGCCCCATTTCGGTGTGGGTGCCGGCGCGAAGCAGACCTACAAGGGTGGCGTGTTCGGTATGTCCACCTACGAGTACTACACCGTTCCCACCTACAGCTATATCTTTGACGACTTGAATGCGGCAGCTTCGGCAGCGGCCGCCAGCTCCGGTGCAAAGTATCTGGTGCTGCTGAACAACAGCACGCTGCCCGCCGGCGACTACACCATTCCCGCTGGTGTGAACCTGCTGATCCCCTTTAGCACGGCAAACAAGTTCTATACCGATTATCCCGAGAGCACCGGCGATAGTCTTTTGTATACCACTCCCACCGCCTATCGCACGCTGACTCTGGCGGAGGGCGCCAACCTGACCGTTAACGGTAAGATTTCCGTGTCCGCTCAGCATCGTGCCGCCAACGGCGCCAAGGAAAACGGCGGTTCTCCCTCCGGACCGATTTCCTTTGTGCGGATGGAGAAGAACAGTAATATCGTCGTGAAGAACGGCGGTGTGCTGTATGCCTGGGGTTTTGTTACGGGCGAGGGTACCGTAACCGCTGAGAGCGGTGCCGCCGTTCACGAGAACTTCCAGATTATGGACTTCCGCGGCGGTAACCAGACTACCCAGATGAAGAACGGCGTGTTCCCTGTGAACCAGTACTACGTACAGAACATTGAGGTTCCTCTGATTCTGCAGTACGGCGCCAAGGAGTACAGCTGCCTTACGATGTATATGCAGAGCTCGCTGGTCTCCGCCTCCGTGGCGTTCATCGGTCCCAGCGGCGCTATGTTCAACCTGACGTCCGGCTACGTGACCAAGGAGTACGACGGCTCTGTGGACCGTCTGTACATCTCCCTCAACGGCGATATGGTTATCCAGCCCATTTCGATTGATCTGGGTCTGTCCAAGATGGATTCCGAGGATTACGTGATGCCTCTGGGTAACAACCTGTCTATGTTCGTTAACAGCGGTGACATTACCCTGTCTCAGGACGTGGCTATGTTGCCCGGTGCCGAGATGTTCATTGCCGAGGCGGCTACTTGTACGCTGAGCAACGGTGTCAGCGTCTACGTGTACGACTTGGATCAGTGGGGCAACTACGTGGGTGCCGTTGATAAGGCGATTATTCCCGTCCAGTATGCTCCGGGCAAGACCTATACCCGTACCGAGGCGGACCTGAAGGATGCCACGGTTGTTATGAACGGTACCATGGACGGTACCCTGGGTTATCTGTACACCACCGCCGGCGGTGCTAACGTCATCAGTGACGGCACCGGTGTGGTGGATATGGTGGCAGGCACCCAGACGGCAACCTATCAGTTCACTCAGTTGGATACGACTTATCATGAGATCCCGATTGTTCCCGCCGTGCTGACCAATGGAGACGGCAGTCAGGTGATTACCACCTCCGGTCGTTACGAGTATATAGCCGACAAGGGTATCTGGTGTAACCACGTGGTGGTGGACCTGCCTGCTAAGGACGCTACCTGTACCGAGACCGGTCTGACGGCTGCTGCCGGCTGCCCCTGTGGTCAGAACGGCACGGCACAGGAGGTTGTGCCTGCTCTGGGTCACGCCTGGACCGACGCTACCTGTACTGCTCCCAAGGCCTGCTCTGTTTGCGGTGCCACCGAGGGCGAGGCTCTGGGTCACACCGAGGTAGTAGACGCGGCTGTGGACGCGACCTGCACCGAGACCGGTTTGACCGTCGGTTCTCACTGCTCTGTTTGCGGCGGGGTTATCGTGGCGCAGGAGATTGTGGCTGCTAAGGGTCACACCGAGGTTGTAGATGCAGCTGTGGACGCGACCTGCACCGAGACGGGCTTGACCGCCGGCTCTCATTGCTCTGTTTGCGGCGAGGTTATCGTGGCACAGGAGATTGTGGCTGCTAAGGGTCACACCGCCGGTGCTGCAGCTGACTGCACCAACCCGCAGAATTGTACCGTGTGCGGCGCCGAGCTGAATGCGGCTCTGGGTCACACCGAGGTAGTAGACGCGGCTGTGGACGCGACCTGCACCGAGACCGGTTTGACTGCCGGCTCTCACTGCTCTGTTTGCGGCGAGGTTATCATTGCTCAGGAGGTTGTGGCTGCTAAGGGTCACACCGAGGTAGTAGACGCGGCTGTGGACGCGACCTGCACCGAGACCGGTTTGACCGC
>JAFSGP010000003.1 GCA_017440755.1 Clostridia bacterium
AAGAGGGAGCCTTACGGGAGGGGCAAGCCCCTCCCCTACGATAGGATTTGCGGTTCGCACAGACCTTTTGTAGGGGACGGCGTCCTCGACGTCCCGTTTTCGCAGTTTGTACAGATATGTCAGCCTCCCTCTCAGAGGGAGGGGGACCGCCGAACGGCGGTGGAGGGAGTAAAGTCGGTACAAACCTAAACTCCCTCAGTTAAAATCAAAGATTTTGACAGCTCCCTCAAAGAGGGAGCCTTACGGGAGGGGCAAGCCCCTCCCCTACGATAGGATTTGCGGTTCGCACAGACCTTTTGTAGGGGACGGCGGTCTCGACTGCCCGTTTTCATACACAAAAACGGCGCGCTTTTTTCTATCGGATCGTGACGCCGTTTCACCCCCAAAAAGCGGGTCGAAAAATTTCCCCGCGGTGGAAAGAACATTTGGTCGAAAAACGGCGAAAACCCAGTATTTATCAAGGTTTTTTGGCTCTTTACGGTGGAAAAGCCCGTTGAAAATGTGAAAACATACCCCCTGTTTTGGGGGAGAATTTCCCCAGCCTTCCCCGTTTTCCCCCTGCTTTGGGGAAAATTACGGTGGAAAAGTGGATAAAACAGGGGAAAACTTAAAGATATTCCCAATTTCCCCCAAAAAACTCACAAAATGACAAAAATTGCAAAAAATAGGTGGAAAATCCCCTGTTTTCTCTGCAAACAGCAGGGAAAACTGCCGCGAAAAAGCGCGGCGAGCAGGGGCGAAACAAAAGGAAAAGGAGGGGTCACAATGCCCTTTTTGGAAGCGGAATATGAGGTGGCGGTTATCGGCGCGGGACACGCGGGTATTGAGGCGGGTCTGGCGGCGGCGCGGCTGGGCTGCGCCACGGCGGTTTTCACCATCAATCTGGACTGGGTCGGCAATATGCCCTGTAACCCCTCCATCGGCGGCACCGCCAAGGGGCATCTGGTGCGGGAAATCGACGCGCTGGGCGGCGAAATGGGGTTGGCGGCGGACGCCACCTTCCTGCAGAGCCGTATGCTCAACCGCGGCAAGGGTCCCGCGGTGCATTCTCTGCGCGCCCAGATAGACCGACGGGATTACTCCGCCTACATGAAGCACAAGCTGGAAACCACCGAAAATCTCGACCTGCGACAGGGCGAGGTGGTGTCCATACAGCGGCAGGCGGACGGACGCTGGCTGCTGACTACCCGTCTGGAGCAGCAATATCTGGCCCGGGCGGTGGTGCTGGCGACAGGCACCTTTTTGACGGGGCGGATTTTCGTGGGGGACGTGTCCTACGACGGCGGTCCCGACGGCATGTTTGCCGCCACCGCCCTGTCCGACAGCCTGCGGGCATTGGGGGTTTCCCTGCGCCGCTTTAAGACCGGCACACCCGCCCGCGTTCTGCGTTCCAGCATTGATTTTACCGATTTGGAGGTGCAGGAGGGGGAGGACCCTGTGATTCCCTTCTCTTTCGAGACCACCGAGGAGCTGAAAAACACCCTGCCCTGCCACATCACCTGGACGGGGGAGGAAACCAAACGGGTGATACTGGAAAATCTGCACCGCTCCCCGCTGTACGGCGGCAAAATCGAGGGCGTTGGGCCTCGCTATTGCCCCAGCTTTGAGGATAAGGTGGTGCGGTTCGCCGATAAGGAGCGGCATCAGGTATTTATCGAGCCCTGCGGCAAGCATACCGACGAGATGTACCTGCAGGGCTTAAGCTCCAGCCTGCCGGTGGACGTACAGCACGCCTTTTTGCGCACCATTCCCGGTCTGGAGCAGGTGAAGGTGATGCGCCCCGCCTACGCGATTGAATATGACTGCATCGACCCGTTGCAGTTGGGAATGACCTTGGAGTTTCTGGACGTGCCCGATTTGTACGGCGCGGGACAGTTCAACGGCTCTTCGGGGTACGAGGAGGCCGCCGCCCAAGGCTTGGTGGCGGGCGCCAACGCGGCGCTGAAGATACAGGGGAAACCGCCTCTGGTATTAGACCGCGCCTCCAGCTACATCGGCACGCTCATCGACGATTTGGTGACCAAGGGCTGCTCTGACCCCTACCGCATGATGACCAGCCGCAGCGAGTACCGCCTGGTGCTGCGGCAGGACAATGCCGACAGCCGCCTGACCCCCATTGGACGGGAGCTGGGGCTGGTGGACGACGTCCGCTGGGCGCGGTTTACCGCCCGCCGTGAGGCGAGACAGGCGGAACTCAAACGCTTGCAGAATACGATTTTGTCCCCCACGCAGGCGCTCAACGACCTGCTGGTGGGGCTTGGCACCACCCCTGTGACCACGGGAATCCGTCTGGCGGAGCTGCTCCGCCGTCCTCAGATACACTATGCGGATTTGGCGGCGGTTGACCCTGCTCGCCCCCTGCTGGAGCCGTTAGTGGCGGAGCAGGTGGAGGTGGAGCTGAAATACGAGGGCTATATCCGCCGCGAACAGGCCCAAATCGACGAGATGCGGCGGCTGGAGAACCGCCTGCTGGCGGCAGATACCCCCTATGAAAGCATTCACGGTCTGCGCAAAGAGGCGCAGGAGAAGCTGGCAAAGGTGCGTCCCCGCAGCATCGGGCAGGCCTCCCGCATCAGCGGGGTGAGCCCCGCGGATATATCGGTGCTCATCGTGTGGAGCAGTCAGAGAGGTGCACAATGATAGATAAAGCATTACTCAGCCGCTGTGCCGCCGCCTACGGGGTGGAGGTGACCGCCGAATTGGCGGAAAAACTGGATATTTACGCCCGCCTGCTGGTGGAATGGAATGAGAAAATGAACCTCACCGCCATCACCGACCCCGTGGGGGTGACGGTGAAGCACTTTGCGGACAGCCTGACGGCGGCACCGCTGTTGCCCGCAGGGGATTTTTCCCTGATTGACGTGGGCACGGGCGCGGGATTCCCCGGTGTGCCGCTGGCGCTGTACCGCCCCGATTGCCGCCTGACTCTGTTGGACAGCCTGAATAAGCGGCTGATTTTCTTGGAGGCGGTGTGCAAGGAGCTGGCGTTGCCGGTGACCCTCATTCACGCCCGCGCCGAAGAGGGCGGGCGCAAGGCGGACCTGCGGGAGCGGTTTGACGTGGCCACCGCCCGCGCGGTGGCGGCCCTGCCCACCCTGTGCGAGTATTGCCTGCCCTTTGTCAAGGTGGGCGGGCGGTTTATCGCCCTCAAGGGTCCTGACGCAGGGCGAGAGCAGGAGGAAGCGGCCCGCGCCGTTTCTCTGCTGGGCGGTAAGGTGACCTCTGCCACCACCCTTACCCTGCCCGCCACGGCGGAGGAAGGGGTGGAGCCGATGGAGCGCCGCCTGCTCCGCATCGACAAGGTGCGCCCCACCCCGCCCGCCTATCCCCGCCAATCGGCAAAAATAGCGAAAAAGCCGCTTTAACGCCCCCAACCCCGCTTTTCCCGACAACCGAATGTGACAGCCTTTTCTTTGCAGATGTGTTATGGTGGTTCTGTGGAGAAAAGGCTGTTTTTGTTCCACGTGAAACATAAGGTGACACGAGCAGTCCGAACCTGCCTCAAAGCAGCAGATTTCGGCGCTTTTCACCCAATTTGTTCTCGCAAGGCGGCAGCCTTGCTTCGCCCAACTTGAGCAAAAATCTCGCAAAATCTCCTCGCTTTGAGGTCGAAGATTTTAAAAAGAACGGATTTTTGCTCAAGCGAGGCACAAAACGCAGCGAATACTTGTATGTATTCGCGAGTATTTTAACGAAGAGTGAGCGGAAATCCGTCTTTTAAAACAAGTTCGGATTACTCGCGTCACCTTACGGGAGGTGTGAAACGGTGCGAAAAAACAAGTATCCCTATCCCCAACAGGGACAGGTGTGGATGATCCCCACGGGGGATATCCGCCCCAACCCCGCCCAGCCGCGGCGGGACTTTCCGCTGGACAAGCTGGTGGAGCTGGCGCAGAGCATCAGCGAAAACGGGATTTTACAGCCCCTCACCGTATCTATGGAAACAGGGGAGCCTGTTCTGGTGGCGGGGGAGCGGCGGCTGCGAGCCGCCCGCATTGCGGGGCTGCGGGAGGTCCCTTGTGTGGAGGTGCAGGCGGACACCCGCCGTCGGCATATCCTGACCTTGGTGGAGAATCTGCAGCGGGAGGATATGAACTGCTTTGAGGCGGCGCAGGGAATCCGCCAACTGATTCGCACCCACGAATTGACCCAGTGCGAGGCGGCACAGCAGCTGGGTATGTCCCAGTCGGCGTTGGCGAACAAGCTGCGGCTGCTGCGGCTGTCAGAGGAGGAGCAGGAGAGCCTGCTGTCTCACGGCATGGGGGAGCGGCACGCCCGCGCCCTGCTGCGGCTGGAAAACAAGGCCCAGCGAGCACAGGCTCTGGCCAAAATGGTGGAAAACAAGCTCACCGCGGCGCAAACCGATCGGCTGGTGGAGGATATGCTGGCAGGGCGGTGCCGCCGCCGACCTCCAAAGCCGCTGGTAAAGGACGTGCGGGTGTTCTTTAACACCGTCAACCATGCCCTGGACATTATGCGGCGGGGCGGCATACGGGCGGAGAGCCACCGCCGCGAGGAGGGGGACTACATCGAGTACGTGGTGCGTATCCCCAAGCAGGTTTCCGTCATCGGTGGCGAAAAAGGATAAAGAAACAGCCCCTCGGCACGCCGAGGGGCTGTACGTGTTTATTTGATTTAGCTGATGACGGTCTTACTCGCCAGAGCGCTGTTGGTGAGGCAGACGTAGGTTTTGCCCTCTGCCACGGACAGGGTGGTTTTGCCGTCCTCCTCGTAGAAGAACAGACCGTTGTCGGTCATTTTCCAAGTAATGTTGCGGGCGGTTTTGCCGCAGGCAAGAACGCCGGTACCCTCGGTCAGCTCAAAATCATAGCGATAGGAATCGTAGCGGTCGGGGATACGCTTAGCATACATCACAATGATGTTGCTGGCGGTCACGGTGCCGCCGGTGTAGGTGACGTGTACCGGCGAACTCAGGCTGTTGCGGTGCTTTTCATACAGGCCGGTCTCCTCGTTGTAGGTGAATGCCATATGATAGGACTCGGACAGCTGTACGTTGACGGTGGCGGCGGGCATAGAGCCCTCCTTCGCGCCGAAGGTGAACAGGGAATAGGTCTTGTCGGTGGTGGTGGGAATGTTGCCCACCTGCGCCAGCACCTTCTCTTTGGTGAAGGCGGAGCGGTTCCAAGAGAAGTTTGCGCTGTTTTTGAGAATCTCGTTAATCTCGTAGGCGGCCGCCATATCGTTTACGCCCAGCTCCTTTATCATCTCCAGACCGGAGCGGGAGCCGCCGATGTGGCAGTAGATGGCGTCCAACGCCTTCGCCAATTTCACAAAGTGGGGGCGGGCGGAGCGGATGGGACCGATGACGTCCGGAATGCGGTCGATAGAGGAGAAAAGCGCCAAAACACGGGGGATACCCGCCTCGGTTTCTGCCTCAATGTACATATCGGCGTGTTCCAGATTCAGCTGGGTGAGGGTAGCGGTCTCGTCGGTGACCATAAAGCCGATGGGACGGTTGTTGGCGGTTTCTATATCGTTTTTGCCGGTGAAGGGGTTAAGCGGCAGCTTCTCCTCCGGAGCGGCGGTGGTGGTCGTAGTAGGCTTGGTGGTTGTGGTGGGCGGCGCAGAGGATTCCTCCGGCTCTTTCTTGCAGCCTGCGGCGCCAACCAGCAGACACAGCGCCAAAGCGCCTGCAAACAAGCGAATAAAGGTGTGTTTCATTGTTTTGCCTCCTTGTTTTTGGAATGCCTGTGGTCATTATACCACCAACCGCGCGGCATTTCAATGGAAATGCTTGAAAAAAGAGGAATTTTTGTCCACGTACAGGGGCTTCCCCTTGACAAAACCCGATGCAGCGGGTAAACTTATGAAAGAAATCCGCCCTCATAGTTAAATGGATATAAGGACCCGACCCATTTACAAAATCAAAGATTTTGAATGGGTCCCCGGAACCTTGTTGCTCGCTGCGCTCACAATAACAACCCCCCGTTCAAAAAACGCCCTCATAGTTAAATGGATATAATAACCCCCTCCTAAGGGGTAGTTGTGAGTTCGATTCTCGCTGAGGGTGCCAGAAAAAAGTCCTGTTCGAAAGAACAGGACTTTTTTCAATGATGTTTGCCTTTGGCAAATGATGTTCACTGCGTGAATGATGTCGGCTTCGCCTAATGATGTCGCTTCGCTAATATTTTGAGGCAAACATCGCATCATTGCGAATGAAATGAGCAACATCATATTTGCGAAGCAAATACATCATATCGCCGTAGGCGATGCATCATTATCCCTTGCGCCTCCACCGCTTTTATGCTATAATACTCGACGGGAGGCGGTTTCTGTGAATATGAAAGCGGCAATATTCGATATGGACGGGACGTTGGTTGACTCCCTGATGCTGTGGGATGTGCTTTGGTCCGCCTTTGGCAAGCGGTATCTGAACGATGAGAGCTTTACCCCCGCCGTCGAGGACGATAAACAGGTGCGGACGCTTACTCTGAAGGATGCTATGCAACTGATCCACGACAACTATAGCCTTGGTGAAAGCGGGGAAGCGCTGCTTGCCGAAGCAAACGGGATTATAAAGGATTTTTATACCAATCGTGTGGAATTAAAAGATGGCGTGGCTGCGTTTTTGGCGCATTGTAAAAACGAGGGCGTCAAAATGTGTATCGCTTCGGCAACCGCACCGGATCTGATCGATACGGCGTTAAAACATTGCGGAATTGAAAAATATTTTCTAAAGGTATTTTCTTGTGGGGATATAGGAAAAGGCAAGGACCAACCGGATATTTTCCGGCAGGCGGCCGCTTTTTTGGGCGCCGATATAAGCGAGATCTGGGTGTTTGAGGATTCGCTTACGGCGATCGAGACCGCCGTAAATATCGGTATGCCGACCGTGGGGATATACGATAAATTCAACTACGGACAGGATAAAATCAAAGAACTGGCAACGGCGTATATCGGTCCGTCGGAAACCCTTTTGAAATTGATATAATAAAGGAGAGAGCAGACCGTTGGTCTGCTCTCCTTTCGTATGTGTTCGCAGGGGACGGGTGAACACAGTTCACCCCTACGAATTGGTTTTTACAAACCAACAAACCCCTTCGTAGGGAACGGATTTATCCGTTCCGAAAGAAACGGGGCGTCGGGGACGCCGCCCCCTACGATTTTCCCGCACAAATCCCCAAAACCCCTTGCAATTCCCGTTTTTTGTGCTAAAATGGGGGTAATTTATGCCAAAGGGGAGACAATGCGATGCAACCCTCGTATAAGCGGCTGAAAGCCGCCTGCTATATGACCAACGTTTCTATGGCGGTGGTGTCTAACCTGTCACCGCTGCTGTTTTTGACCTTCCGCACCCAATATGGCATCTCCTACTCCCTGTTGGGGCTGCTGGTGTTGGTGAATTTCTGCACCCAGCTGGGGATTGACCTGCTCTTTTCCTTCTTCTCCCATCGGTTTAACATTCCTCTGGCGGTGAAAATCACCCCCGTGCTGACGGTGGCGGGACTTCTGCTGTATGCGGCGGCGCCTCTGCTGTTCCCCGCCAACGTGTACGTGGGTCTGCTGGTGGGTACGGTGCTTTTCTCCGCCGCCAGCGGGCTGGCGGAGGTGCTGATTAGCCCCGTCATTGCCGCCATTCCCGCCAAGGACCCCGATCGGGAGATGAGCCGCTTGCACTCCATCTATGCTTGGGGCTTGGTGGGCGTGATACTGGTGGGCACCCTGTTTTTGTTGGCTTTCGGTGCCGATAACTGGCAGTGGCTGGCTGTTCTGCTGGCGGCTATCCCGCTGACGGCGGCGGTGCTGTATATCGGACAGACCATTCCGCCGATGCAAACCGAGGAAAAAACCGGCGGTGTGCTGCAGTTTATGCGGCAGCCCGCCTTGTGGCTGTGCGTATTCGGTATTTTCTGCGGCGGGGCTGCCGAATTGACGATGAATCAGTGGGCGTCCGGCTATCTGGAGCAGGTGCTGGGTATCCCCAAGGTGTGGGGTGACGTCTGCGGTGTGGCGCTGTTTGCGATTATGCTGGGTCTGGGGCGTTCCACCTACGCCAAGCGGGGCAAGAATATCGCCCGCGTGCTGACGTTGGGCGCGACCGGCGCGGCGGTGTGCTATCTGACGGCGGCGCTGTGTGACCTGCCGCTGGTGGGTCTGCTTGCCTGCGGGCTGACGGGGCTTTGCGTGTCGATGCTGTGGCCCGGCAGTCTGGTGGTGGCGGCTGACCGCTTTCCGACGGGCGGTGTGTTTATCTATGCGATGATGGCGGCGGGCGGCGATCTGGGCGCCTCGGTGGGTCCTCAGCTGGTGGGGGTTATCACCGACCTGACGCTGGAAAATCCCACCGCCCTCTCTCTGGCGGCGGGGTGGGGTATGACCCCCGACCAGCTGGGCATGAAGCTGGGTCTGCTGGTGGGTATGCTGTTCCCGCTGTGTGCGGTGCCGCTGTTCGCCCACGTCTGGCGAAAATGGCGAAACGAGTAAGAAGAAAGGACGCTCGGCTGAGCGTCCTTTTTTACAGCTGTATTTTTCCCACCGGTGCCTTTTCGATGAGGGACTGCCGCTGGATTTGCTCCTCCTTAAGGCGGGTGTTGATGCAGAATAGCATCAAAAACAGGGAAATCAGCGTATTTATTGCCAGCCCGCCGATGCCAACCTCCATGCGCCACGGGTAGACGAACAGACAGATGGCGGCGGTGGACGCCCCAAAATAGACCGCCCAAATCAGAAAAATCCGCAGGCGAATGCGGCGGTACCGCCGTTTCAACTCCTTATGTTGCTCCTCGTATGCGCGCCAAACCTTTTCGTCCATACCGATCCCTCCCATCTGCACCAGTATACCGAAAAAAGTCTGCG
Organism: Clostridia bacterium; assembly: GCA_017440755.1. Taxonomy (GTDB): domain Bacteria; phylum Bacillota; class Clostridia; order Oscillospirales; family Acutalibacteraceae; genus UBA5905. Next base: position 8,818 of record JAFSGP010000003.1, read on the forward strand.
CTGTCAACCGACGGGTTTCGCCTTTTTTCTTGACAGCGGCAAAAAAGAGAATTATAATAAAAAGGATGTAACGCGAGCCAAAGCTATCAAGTCTTGATTGCTTTGGCTCCGGCGGGACACAGAAGAAAGAGGAGGATTTTTTATGAAACTGGTTTATGACGTTCACGAAAAACCCAAGTTTGGCGACCTGATTGTTTTTGCTATTCAGCAGCTGTTGGCCATTATGGCGGCTACCCTGGTGGTGCCTGTCATCACCGGCAACGGCATGAGCTCGGTGGCGGCGCTGTTCGGCGCAGGCATCGGTACCATTGTGTACCTGCTGTTCACGAAGTTTAAGAGCCCTGTGTTCCTTGGTTCTTCCTTCGCGTTCCTCGGCTCCATGGCGGCGGCTTTTGCCGGCGGCGTATCCATGGCGCTGGGCTATCTGGGCCTGATCATCGGCGCTGTGCTGGCGGGTCTGGTGTACGTGGTTATTGCTATTGTTGTTAAGTTCGCGGGTGTGGGCTGGCTGAACAAGCTGATGCCCCCCGTGGTCATCGGTCCTACGGTGGCCATCATCGGTCTGTCCCTGGCGGGCAATGCTGTGGGCGACCTGCAGAAGGGCGGTCTGCTGGCTCCTGTGTGGGGTTACGTGATTAACGGCGGTCAGCCGGAGCAGATTGAGTCCTTTGTTCCGGTAGCCAATCCCCTCATCTGCCTGCTGGTAGGCATCGTTACCCTGTTTGTTACCGTGCTGGCTTCTACCTACGGCAAGCGTATGGCGAAGCTGATTCCCTTCATCATCGGTATTCTGGCGGGCTACGCGGTTGCCGCTATCTTCACCATCATCGGCAACGTGGCGGACATCGACGCGCTGAAGGTTATCGACGTGGCGAAGATTACCGCTCTGTGGGCGGACGGCGTCAACCTGTCCACCTTCGTCGCGGTGCCTGAGTTTACCTTCCTCACCGCTCTGGGCGGCTTTAAGGAGCTGAACGCCACCTACTTCGGCGCTATCGCGATGGCGTACGTGCCGGTTGCCTTCGTGGTGTTCGCCGAGCATGTGGCGGACCACAAGAACATTTCCTCCATCATCGGTAAGGACCTGCTGGAGGAGCCCGGCCTGTCCCGCACCCTGCTGGGTGACGGCGTTGGCTCCATGGCGGGCGCCTTCTTCGGCGGCTGCCCCAACACCACCTACGGTGAGAGCGTGGCCTGCGTGGCTATCACCCGCAACGCTTCCGTGGCTACCATCGTGGTGACCGCTGTTCTGGCGATTCTCATTTCCTTCCTGTCTCCCTTCGTTGCCTTCGTTAACTCCATTCCCTCCTGCGTGATGGGCGGTGTTTGCGTGGCGCTGTACGGCTTCATCGCCGTCTCCGGTTTGAAGATGGTGCAGAAGGTGGATTTGGGTCAGAACAAGAACCTGTTCGTGGTTTCCACCATTCTCATCTGCGGCATCGGCGGTCTGAAGGTCACCTTCGGCGGCATTCAGATTACTGCCATTGCCACCGCGCTGATTCTGGGTATTATCGTCAACCTGATGCTGAACAAGGCGAAGGACGAGGTCTCCGAAGAGGCATAAGGAAATCGAACAATCCCGCAAAAGACCTTCGGCGGTTGCCGAAGGTCTTTTTTTATGTTTCACGTGAAACGCTCTGACGGAAAGTGGCCGTTTTGTTTCACGTGGAACAATTCCTGCAAAATTTCCTTATAAGAAACAGTTTACAGCGGCGAAAATGTGTGTTACACTATATAAAGTAGTAAAAGAAGAGGGGAGAACGGGCTGTGGAAGAGCACCTTTTATGGATTGCCACGATGGTTGGCACGATAGCTTGCGGCATTTCCGGCGCCATGACCGCGGTGGACCGCGGTATGGATATGGTGGGTGTGCTGGTTCTGGGCGCTATCACGGCGGTTGGCGGCGGTATTATACGCGACCTGATACTGGACCGCATTCCCCAGGCATTTGTGGAGAGCGAGTTCTTTTTGGCGGCGCTGGGGGTGTCCCTGCTGGTGTTTTTGCTGGCGATGCGGTGGTACAACACCATTCAGCACCGCCGCCGTCTGCTGGACAACGTGATTAACCTCTTTGACGCGGTGGGTTTGGGTGCCTATGCCGTGGTTGGCGCCCGCGCCACCATTTCCATGGGCTACGGCGACAACCGCCTGCTGGTGCTGGTGTTGGGTCTGGTAACCGCGGTGGGTGGCGGTGTGCTCCGCGACCTGCTGTGCGTGCGGGTCCCCTTCGTGCTGTATAAGCGGGTGTACGTGGTGGCGGCGCTGCTGGGCACGCTGGCGTATATCTTCCTTTCTCCCTATAGCGAGTGGTTGGCAATGGCGGTGGGTATGGCCACCGTGACGGGCGTGCGTGTGCTGGCATCGGTGTTCCACTGGGATATGCCGCGGATTCGCCCCTTTGAGGAATGAGAATAAACCGAAACGGAATGTGAGGAAATAGAAATGGCTAAGATTATGGCTGTGGTCACCCAGAAGGGTGGCGTGGGAAAAACCACCTCCGCGGTGAATTTAGCGTCCGCCTTGGGCGAATTGGGCAAAAAGTGCCTGCTGGTGGACATCGACCCCCAGGGAAATGCCACCAGCGGCGTGGGTGTGGACAAGCGACAGGTGAAAGCCTCCACCTACGACCTGCTGACGGGGCAGGCGCCTGCGGAGCAGACGGTGCTGCAGACCGCCTTTGCGAATCTGTGGGTGATTCCCGCCAGCGTATCGTTGGCGGGCGCCGAGATTGAGATGGTGGAGCTTGCCCGCCGCGAGAGCCGCCTGAAGGCGGCGCTGGCGCCGCTGCGGGAGCGGTTTGACTTTATTCTCATCGACTGCCCGCCCGCTTTGGGTCTGCTGACCCTCAATGCGTTGGTGGCGGCGGATACCTTTCTCATTCCCGCCCAGCCCGAATATTATGCGCTGGAGGGTCTGTCCCAGCTGATTGCCACCGTGCGGCAGGTCAAGCGGCTATATAACCCCTCTCTGGAGCTGGAGGGCGTGCTGTTCACCATGTACGACGGGCGCACCAACCTGACACAGCAGGTGGTGGCGGAGGTGAAGAAATTCTTTCCCCGTCGGGTGTACGGCACCGTGATTCCCCGTACGGTGCGTCTGGCGGAGGCGCCCAGCTACGGGCGTCCCATCAACTATTACGACAAGGCGGGCAAGGGCGCCAAGGCCTATATGGCGCTGGCGCAGGAATTGCTGCAGCGGCAATAAGGAGGTAAAAGGATATGGCGAAGAAAATCGGCGGTCTGGGCAAGGGTCTGGACGTGTTGTTTATGCAGAATACCATGGAGGATAATGCGGGGGCAGTGACGCTGCCGCTGGAGGAGATTGTCCCCAATCGGGAGCAGCCCCGCAAGCAGTTTGACGAGGCGGCGCTGGCGGACCTGTCCGCCTCCATCGCGCAGCATGGCGTGCTGCAGCCGCTGGTGGTACGTCCCATGCCCGACGGCAGCTATCAGCTGGTGGCGGGCGAGCGCCGTTGGCGCGCCTCCCGCATGGCGGGGCTTACCGAGGTGCCTGTGGTGATTCGGGAGCTGACCGAGCAGCAGGCGGCGGAGGTTGCGCTGATTGAAAACCTGCAGCGGGAAGACCTGAACCCTATGGAAGAGGCGCTGGGGTATCAGACGTTGATGGAAAACTACGGCATGACCCAGGAGCAGGCGGCGCAGGTGGTGAATAAATCCCGTCCCGCGGTGGCGAATGCGTTGCGTCTGCTGCATTTGCCCGCCCCTGTGGCGGAGATGGTGTCCGTCGGCGTGCTGTCGGCGGGTCACGCCCGTACGGTGCTTGCCTTTGAGGGCGAGGATATGCAGGTGGCGGCCGCCACCGCCGCGGTGGAAAAGGGCCTTTCCGTGCGGGATTTGGAGAAAATGGCAAAGACCGCCAAGGCGGCGCCCCGCCAGCCGAAAACCCCTGCCCGTCGGGATAGCTTCTACGACGAGGTGGAGCTGGCGCTGCGGGAGAATCTGGGGCGGCAGGTGAAGGTCACCGTCACCCCCAAGGGCGGCAGTTTGCAGATTGAGTTCTTCGACCCCGCCGACCTGCGCGCGCTGGCAAATAAGCTGGCGGATAAAGAGGCGTAAGAGGTAGGAATTAGGAGTTAGGAGTGAAGGGTTTTGCGTTTACTCCTTCCGTTCTCCTCTGTTTCAGGGGTTTGCGCCTCGTTTGTTTAACGGAGAGTATAATATGGCACAAAATATACAGACAGAATATAGAATGCCGCTGAAAATCGCCACCTACGACGTAGGCGCCAATCAGGTGATGCGGCTTTCCGCCGTCCTGCGGTATCAGCAGGAGGCGGCGGAGTGTCACCTGTCCCCCGGTGGACTGGGGTGGAACGACCTGGAGGGGCACGGCATTGCCTTTGTCACCTCCCGATGGCACGCCACCATTCGCCGTCTGCCCCGGGTGAATGAAACCGTCACCCTCACCACCTGGCATCGGGAGCGGAAAGGACCCCGCTTCCTGCGCTGCTACGAGTGGACGGACGAGGCGGGAGAGGTTCTCCTGCAGGGCGTGATGCAGTTTGCGCTGGTATCCGCCGCGGACCACCGCCTGTTGCGCGGGGACGAGTTTATGCAGCTGGCGGATATGCCGCAGCCCGCCCGTGGGGTGGACTGCGCCGACCCGGGGCGGTTTTCGCTGCCGCCCATGTCCCCCAACGGGACGTACTGCGTGCGGTGGTCGGATATGGACCGCAACGGGCATATGAATAACACGCATTACGCGGACCTGCTGTGGGATTTTCTGCCTGTGGCGTTGCAGGGGCGGCGTGCCGCCGATGTGCAGCTGCATTTTGCGGGGGAGAGTCGGCTGGGCGACACCCTGACGATGGAGGCGGGGCAGGACGCCTCCGCTGCCTACGTGCGGGGCAGCACCGAGCGTGGCTGTACCTTTGCCGCCCGCGTGGAGCTGGCGAACGATGGAATTTGACGCCGCGCGGGAGCTGGTGCGTCTGGGGGAGGTTCGCCCCGGCGGCATCGGTATCCTGAGCGAGAAAACCCTCCACGCCACGCTGAAATGGTGGCTGGACGAGGACCCCACCCACCACGAACAGCCTCTGCCCTGCGGCAGTGTGGCGGATATTTTTGACGGGGAGCGGGTCACCGAGATACAGACGGCGAATTTCTCCGCCTTTCGGAGCAAGCTCGTCCGCCTGTTGGAGCAGTATCCCGTGACGGTGGTGCACCCCTTGGTGCGCCGCAAATGGTTGCGGTGGGTAGACCCCGAAACGGGGGAGACCACCCAGCCGAAGCGCTCGCCGCGGACGGGGAGCTTTACCGATGCGGGCAAGGAGTTGATTTATATTTTGCCCTGCCTCACCCACCCCAACTTAACGGTGCGGCTGGTGCTACTGGATGTGGAGGAGCACCGTCTGGCGGACGGCTGGGGGAACGGCGGCAAGCGGGGCTCCCACCGAGCGGAGCGGTATCCGCTGGCACTGGCGGACACTCTCACCCTGCGCTGCCCCGCGGACTACGGGGCGTTGGTGCCGACGGGGTTGCCGACCCCCTTTACTGCCGCGCAGTTTGGCAAGGCGGCGCGTCTGCAGGGGCGCAAGCTGTCGGGCACGCTGAAAATGTTGTTGTCGCTCGGGGTTCTCACCCGCGAGAAGTGCGGGAATGAGTACCGATATACCATGTCGTAGGGGAGGGGCTTGCCCCTCACGACAAAGTCTGTACAAACCAAAAACGGACAGGGCAAGCCCTGTCCCTACGAAGCCCCCTTCTTAGAGGGAGTCTTTATCGGAACGGATAAATCCGTTCTCTGCGAATATCTATTCTCTATTCTCTGTTATCTTTTATCTAAAATCGTAGGGGAGGGGCTTGCCCCTCCCGTCCCTACGGCACGAAACCCTTTTGCAAAGCAGTCAGTTCGAAACCATCCTGACTTAAAACAAAACTACGGAGTGATAAAAATGAACAAAAGAAACAACGTGCATTTCCTCGCCCTGACGGGCATTATTGCCGCCCTATACACGGTGCTGACCCTGTGTCTGGCACCGCTGTCCTTCGGGTTGGTGCAATGTCGGGTGGCGGAGGCGCTGACCGTGCTGGCGGTGTATACCCCCGCCGCGGTGTCGGGCCTAACCATCGGCTGTGTGGCGTCCAACCTTATCGGCATCGCCATGGGCAGCAACATCGCCGGCGCGCTGGACGTGGTGCTGGGTCCTGTGGCGACCCTGTTGGCGGCTTGGCTTTCCTACCGCCTGCGGCAGCACCGCATCGGCGGCTTGCCCGTGCTTGCCACCCTGCCGCCCGTCCTCGTCAATGCCCTTATCGTGGGCAGCGAGCTGGCGCTGGTGTCCCCCGTGTTCACGTTACAGGTGTGGAGCATACAGGTGGGGCTGGTTGCCGCGGGACAGGCGGTCGCCTGTATAGGCGGCGGACTGGCGCTGGCGCGGGTGATACAATCGATGGATTTGGACCGCCGTTTTTGAGGATTTTCTTTTACCATAAGGCGAAAAACTGTTGAATTATACTATTTGTAAACAAAAATTCCCCATTTTGGGGAGGGAGTGACCATGAAACAAGCTGTACGACACTATGCCCCTGTGGCGGGATTGTTGGCGGGCATCGTTGCGGTGTCCGCCTTGTTGACCTTGTTCACCGGCTCGGTAGGGCGGCAAAAAGAACGGCTGCAGGTGATGACTACGGTAGCGCCGTTGCGTGCCGCCGCCATGGCGGTGATAGGGGACGTGGACGAGGTAGAGTTGACCCACCTGAGCGGGAGCGGCAGCGGCTGTCTACATGACTACCAGCTGTCTCCCGCTGACCGATTGGCGCTGCAGCAGGCGGACCTGCTGCTTCTCAACGGGGCGGGGGCAGAGGCTTTTCTCGCGGACCTGCTTCCCACCTTGTCTGCCACGACGGTGGATACTTCGGCAGGTCTTACCCTGCTGTGCGGTGACCACCACGACCACGAGGGGCATCACCACGAGGAGAGCGTCAACGAGCACGTGTGGACAAGCCCCACCTACTATGCCCATCAGGTGGAGCGGGTGACCGCCGCTCTGTGCGAGCTGGACCCCGCCCATGCCGCTACGTATACCGCTAACGGCAAAGCCTATGCCGCCCGCGTGCGGGACGTAGGGGAGCGCCTGCGACAGGCGGTGGCGAAGCTGCCGACCACAACCTGCGTGACCTTCCACAGTTCGCTTATTTATTTCGCGCAGGATATTGGGCTCACCCCCGCCGCCACCCTGCAGATAGGGGAGGACGCGGGGATTTCCGCGGCGGACCTGTCCGCGGCACAGCAGGTGCTGGCGACGCAGCCGCAGGCATTGCTCCTGTACGACAGCCAGTATCCCTTGCGGTATGAGGCGCTGACGGGAGCGGCGGTGGTGCTGGATACCGCCGTGACGGACAGTGACTGGCTGGCGGCTATGGAAGAAAACGTGCGCAAATTAACGGAGGCAGGACTATGAGCGGTTGCGGACTGCATTGCATGAAGATAAACCACATTACCGTCACCACCGGCGGACAGACGCTGGTGGAGGACGTGAGTTTGCATGCCCACTGCGGGGAGATTACCGCGGTGATTGGGCGCAACGGGGCGGGCAAATCCACCCTGTTCAAGGCGATTGTGGGAGACCTGCCTCACAGCGGCGAGGTGCTGTTTACGGGTCACGACGGCGTGCCCGCCAACCGCCGCCCCCGCATCGGCTATGTGCCCCAGACGCTGAATATCGACCCCGGTTCTCCTGCTACGGTGCTGGATTTGGCGGTGACCTACACCAGCCGCTGGCCCGCGTTTTTGCCCACCCCTCGCCGTCTGCGGCGGGAGCTGGCGGCGCATTTCGCCAAGTTTCAGGCGGAAGGGCTGCTGGATAAGCCGGCGGGACGGCTGTCCGGCGGTGAGTGGCAGCGGGTGTTGCTGGCTATCGCCACCCGTCCCCACCCCGACCTGCTGATTTTAGACGAGCCCCTGTCCGGTGTGGACGAGGCGGGTCTGCAGCAGGTCTACGCCCTCTTGGAGCAGCTGCGACAGCAGGATATGGTTATCCTGCTGATTTCCCACGACCTGCGGTACGTCCGCGACCACGCGGACCGCGTGGTGCTGCTGGACCAAAAGGTGCTGGCGAAAGGCACTCCCGCCGACGTGTTTTCCTCGCCTGCCTTTGCGCAGGCGTTTCCCACGGGAGGTGAAGGCTGATGGCGGCGCTGTTTTCTTGGTGGCAGTACGATTTTATGCGGACCGCCCTGTGGGCGGTGCTGCTGTTGGTGCCGCTGTTATCCTTGCTGGGCACCTTGGTGGTGAATAACCGCATGTCCTTCTTCTCCGACGCGCTGGGGCATTCCGCCCTGACGGGGGTGGCCATCGGCGTGCTGTTGGGGGTGGGGGATACCCGCCCCGTAATGGTGGCATTTGCGGTGGTGTTTGCGCTGCTGATGAACCGCATTCGCCGCTCCCGCCTGACCTCTACGGATACGGTTATCGGTGTATTTTCTTCGGTGGGTGTGGCGCTGGGACTTACCTTGCTCTCCCGCGAGGGAAATCTGTCCAACTACCAGAGCCTTCTTGTGGGTGACCTGCTGAGCCTTTCCGCCGAGGACCTGTGGCTGTTGGTCACCGCTTTGGCGGTGACCGCGGTGGTGTGGCTCCTCTGCTTCAACGGCTTTCACGGTGTGGCGGTCAGCCCCGCCGTGGCGCGGAGCAAGGGTCTGCCTCTGTGGCTGTTTGATAACCTGTTTGTGGTGCTGGTGGCGGTGGTGGTGATGCTGTCCATTCGCTGGGTGGGTCTGCTGCTCATCAATGCCATGCTGATTTTACCCGCCGCGGCGGCGCGCAACGTGGCGCGGTCGCTGAAATCCTACCACCTGCTGTCCTTGACCTTCGGCGTGTTTGCAGGGGTGCTGGGTCTGCTGTTGTCCTATTTTAACGGCGTTGCCACGGGACCTACCATTATATTGGTGCTGGCGGCGGTGTTTTTCGGCACCTTCCTACTGCGTAAGAAATAACATCTGCTTTTCAAAAAAGAGGAGGCGTTACAATGAAACGGATTTTGGCCTTGTTTTTAGTGGTTGGTATGCTGTTGGGGCTTGCCGCCTGCGGCAAGCAAGGGGGCGAAGTATCCGCCCCGTCGTCAGCGGTGGATACGACCCAAACCACTACCACGGCACCCACCACGGAGCCCTCTGCTGCGGCAACCACTACCACGACACCCACTACGGAGCCCTCTGCTGCGGCAACCACCACCACGACACCCACTACGGAGCCCTCTTCCGCGACAACCACGACCGCCGCGCCGTCTACGACAAAGCCCGTAACCCAGGCGGTGCCGCCGCCTACCACCCTTGTACAGCCCACCATGGGCTCCGCCGCCATTCCGACGGGGGGTAGCTATACCGCCGCCGACGGAAAAACCTATACGGCGGGGGATACCTTCCCCGCGGTACAGGAGGGCGACCGCTTTGTTTGCGGAGATTACGAATATCGCTATGGCGAAAGCTATCACGTGCAGGATAACGGCGACGAAGGCTTCTTTAGAGGCTGGGTTAGCGCAGAAGGGTGGAACGTCCGCGTGCTGGACACCACAAAAACTCGCTACGGCGCCATACTCAACACCATCAACGGCGAATATGTGACGGGGCTTTCCTACACCTTTGCGGATTGCACGGCACTGCAAACGGCGCCGAAGCTTCCGCGGTATGCCGTGTATTTGCAGGGCACCTTTTTCGGTTGCACCTCGCTGGAGGATATCCGCGCGTTGACCCTTCCTAACGAGCTGTACGTGCAGTTTGGTTGGGACGGGGTGCAGGTCTATCTGACGGAGTTTTTCTACGGCTGCACCTCGCTGGTGGATGCCTCTTCCCTTAAAATCACCCCGATTTTCGGCTCACTGCACAAGATGTTTGCCAATTGCACGTCTCTGCAAAAGGCGCCGGTTATACCCGATACCGTGACGGACGTAGACTGGATGTTCGATGGCTGCAGCTCTCTGGTGACAGCCCCCAAGATGCCGAAAAACATCAAGTCTATGCTCCATACGTTTAGCAAATGCACGTCGCTCAAAGAGGTGCCGCCCCTTCCGGCGGGGGTGACGGATATGTCGTATACGTTCCTCGGCTGTAAAGCCCTCGAAACGGCGCCGGCTATTCCTGCGGGGGCAACGGACCTGTTCGGAACGTTCAATTCTTGCACCTCCCTCAAGGTGGCACCCACAATTCCCAATAAGGTGGAAGCGATGTGTGACACCTTCGCCAACTGCACCTCCCTTACGGTGGCACCGACAATCCCCAACAGTGTCACGAATATGACAGGAACCTTTCAGGGTTGCAGCGCGCTTATAACCGCACCGGTGATTCCCGCGGGGGTCACCAATATGGCATATACGTTTTTTATTTGCACCTCGCTGACCGGAACGCTGACCATACATGCCGACCCGACCGATTTTGTGGATTGCTTCTTCGCGGTGAACTTTGAGAAGCAGAATCTGACGCTTGCAGGACGCTCCCAAATGCTGGCGGAGCTGAAAGCTACCACGGGAAATTGAGCAAAAAGCCGTCGGACGAGCCCTTCCATAACACCGGACAAACCAATCCCACCCACCCGCTGTGCGGGCGGGTGGGATTTTTGTTGCCTGGCCTGCCGAAACAGGGATAGCGCAACCGATTCGGCAAAAGCGAAAACTCCGCAAAAATTCACCGAAAATTACACGAGATTATATTGCTTTTTGTACACTTTTTTGGTAAAATGTATAGGATTATGGGATTCTTTAGATTTATAGGAGGTAGAGATAGAATGGAAACCCAAAAATGCTTACAAGCAATTCGTAAAAACATGCAAAAAGTGGTGGTTGGTCGTGACAACGTCATCGACCTGTTGCTGGTATCCCTGCTGTGCTCCGGTCACGTGCTGATTGAGGACCTGCCCGGCTTGGGTAAGACCACGCTGGTGTCCTCGCTGGCCGCTTCGTTGGGCTGTGAGTTCCAGCGTATCCAGTTCACCCCCGACGTGTTGCCCTCGGACATCACCGGCTACAACACCCTGAATCTGCAGACGGGGGAGCAGGTGTTCCACGCAGGCAGCATTCATCACCAGATTGTGCTGGCGGACGAAATCAACCGCGCCAGCCCCAAGACCCAGTCCGCCCTGCTGGAAGCCATGCAGGAGCGGCAGGTGACGGTGGACGGCGTGACCTATCCGCTGCCCCGCCCCTTTATGGTGCTTGCCACCCAGAATCCGGTGGATATGTCCGGCACCTATCCGCTGCCGGAGGCACAGATGGACCGTTTCCTGATGCAGATTTCCATGGGTTACCCCTCGGCGGAGGAGGAGATGGACATCGTGCATCGCCACCGCTCGGTTACCGAGGAGGTACAGCTGGAGGCGGTGGCCTCCGCCGAGGATATTCTGGCGCTGCAGGAGCAGCTGCCCCAGGTGCATCTGGACCCGCAGCTGGTGGAATATATCGTTACGCTGGTCAGCACCACCCGTACGTGGGACGGCGTGCTGATGGGTAGCTCCCCCCGTGGCTCCATTGCGCTGATGCAGGCGGCCTGTGCGCTGGCGCTGCTCCGCGACAGAGATTACGTGCTGCCGGACGACATCAAGGAGATGGCTCCCGTGGTGTTGCCCCACCGTATGCTGATGAAGAACCGTTCCGGTGCCCCCGGCACCACCGCCGCCGATGCGGTGGCGGACATTCTCGCCTCCGTCCCCGTGCCGAAGGTGAAGGGTTGAAAGGAATAGACTATGACCGTACGAGGTTTATTTTGTGTCATTCTGGAGGCTCTGCTGTTGGTGCTTGGTTTGGGCACCGGCTATCGGGCGATTCTGATGGCGGCCTTTTGTCTAGGTCTGGTGCTGTTGGTGGCGCTTCTGTCCATGGTGGCGGTACTGCTGTCCACCCGCGCTGACGGCTCCGTTGACCGCGAGGAGGTGCGCCGCGGTGACACGGTGACGTATACCCTGCAGGTGCGGGGTCTGGTGCTGCTGCCTGTGGCGGGGTATCTGACGATTCGCGCACCCGGCAAGGAGAAGTGGGAGCGGGAATTCCTCAACCGCCACTCCCTGCTGTGGCTGCCCTCCTTCCGTTGGCAGCGACAGGTGACCATCGAGCTGCCCTGTCCCCATCAGGGGCATTGGCAGGTGGGCGCGGAGTCCATGTGGTACGAGGATTTGTTCGGCTTGTTCCGCATACACCTGCTGGGGATTGCCAAGCGGCGCCTGCGGCGGCATCTGACGGTGCTTCCGCACGTGCACGAGCTAACCTCCACCGCCTACAACACGGCGAATACCGCCGGCTTTGCCAGCACCCAGATGCGTAGCGCCGCCAGCGGCGAATTGCTGGGGGATACCCGCCTGTATCAGCCCGGTGACCCCCTCAAACGTATCCATTGGAAGCTGACCGCCCGCACCCGAGAGGTGTACACCCGTCAGTTTGAGTCTCAGGAGAATTCGCAGGTCCTGCTGCTGATGGACCTGCAGTGCCGTAGCAAGCGGCGGCAGTCCACCGCGGATATTGCGGTGGAAACGGTGCTGTCCTTACTTACCTACTACGTAGAGAATACTATGTCGGTGCGGCTGTTGCCTGTGCGTGCACCGCGGGAGACCACCCTGCAGGAGCGGCGCGTGGTATCCGCGGGCGAGGTGCAGGACGTGCAGTCCCGCCTGCTGTCCCACCGCTTTACCACCGAGGCGACCCCCTTGGAGGTGTGGCAGCTGCAAGATTCCAACTTCTGCTCCGCCGGCACGGTGCTGGTGGTGACCGATAACCCCTCCGCCCAGCTGCTCAGCGATTTGGACGCGCTGGCGGCGCTGGGTCGGTCGGTGGTTTGCCTGTCTCCCTGCGTGGAGGTGGAGCCACTGACCGAGAGCGGCGTGGTGCAGCCGGTGCTCCTGTCCAAGCCGGAGGAGATTAGCGAGAAAGTAGGTGCCTGTGTATGAGCAAGGTAAAAACGCAGGCCCTTCCCGCCGCCCGCGAACCGTGGGTGGAGCGGCTGCTGGACCTGTTAGCGGGCTGGCTGCTCACCGCCAGTATGTGTATGGTGGTGGACGCCCAGTTCCCCACGCAGGCGGGCTTTTTCACCGTGCTGTGGCACACCGCCGTGGTGATGGCGGTGCTGACCCTGTTGACCCTGCGTTGGTGGCTGTTGCCCACGGCGCTGGGGGTGGGCGTGGCGGTCACCTTTTTCTGCCTGCTTCCGTGGGCGAATTTGACCGCTTCTCTCAACACCGTGAAGGAGTTTTTCCTGTGGTGGTTTGCCAATCTGCCGCTGGATTCCCCGTGGTACACCCCGCAGACCATGTATATCCTCCACAGCCTGATTCACTTAGGGCTGTCGGTGCTGGTGTTCGTGATGCTGCGGGTGTTCCGCCGTAGCTGGCCCTTGGCGGCGCTGGGCGGCGCCCTGCAGGTGTTTATCCTGCTGGTGGCCAGCAAGGATAACAGCGCCCTTTCATTGGGACTGTATGTGTCGGGCATCTTCCCCTTGTTGGCGCGTGACCGCTATAACGGGCGCCGCCTGTTCTCCAAGGCGGCCCGTTACCGCACGCTGGCCCCCCGCTGGAAGATTTCGGTGGCGACGGGCGTGTTGTGTGTGCTGGTATCGGTGGCGATGCTGTTCGCTCTGCCGGGTGACACCTCGGAGCTGCGCGTGCGGTTCTGTTCCGACGGCGTGGCGGACCTGCAGACCATAACCGACGGGTATCTGGTGGACCAAAAGGAAAATACCGCCATTACCCTGCACGATATGGGGTTGCAGCCTAGCATTTTCCGTCTGGGCGGCAATCTGGAGAAGCTTCCCTCCGCGGTGTTGGCGACCACCAACCTGACCGAGCCTGCCTTGGTCAAGGTGGCGGCATTCGACACCTTTACGGGCAAAAACTGGACCTCCACCTTTGTGAAAGGCTACCGCGCCAACGGCTTTTGGGATAAAAAGCAGGCGGAGTACCTGTCCAGCAAGGTGCTGCAGGACGAGGAATGGGCGAGCAAGCTGGCGCTCATCGGCGAGAAAAAGCCGGTTACCTTTACGCTGACCACCCCCTCCTTCCTGTTGCCTACGGTGGGGCAAACCCTGTCGATTACCGAGGACGTGTATGCCAAGAGCACGCTGTCCTTTAACGAGCGGGGCGAATTGCTCACCTATACCTACCCGATGACCGAGGGCTACGCCTACACGGTGGAGACCTTGGATATTCCTCTGGACAACGCGATGGAAAAAGCCGCCTATCAGGCGGTGGTATCCGTGGCGATGGCGGGGGACGACGAGATGTTGGCGGACGACGCGTTCTACAAGCTCTATACCGCTCTGCCGGACAACCTGTCGGAGGAGAATTTCCAGAAAATCTACGATGTGACCGACGGCGTGACCTTCCAGCTGGAGCAGGTGCTGATGATAAGCCGCTTTTTCAGCGAGGAGGCGGGCTATTCCTATGAGGAGGCCCCCGGCAAGACCGGCTACAACGATAACGTGGTGAACCACCTGTTCCGCACCAAAAAGGGCTACTGTGTCCACTATGCTACCGCCATGGCGATGATGACCCGCGCCATCGGCGTACCCAGCCGTCTGGCGGTGGGGTATAAGACGGTGGGCGCTCCCGACGGGACGCAGGTGGTGGACGCTTCCAACCCCTACGTGTGGGTGGAATGCTATTTTAAGAATCTGGGCTGGCTGTCCTTTGACCCCACCCCCGGCGAGAGCTTCAAAAAGCCGATTTCCGACATGCCCGACCTACCCCAGAACCAGCAGCAGAACCAGAAACCGGACAACCCCGCTACCCAGCCGGAGGACCCCTTTGTACCGCAAAAGATACAGAAGCTGTTCACCGAATGGTGGATTATCCCCGTGGGGCTGATTGGGCTTGCGTTGCTGTTCTTGGTGGTGCGCGGGCTGTTGTCCTCGCGGTTCTATCGGTTGGATTTGGTGCGCAAGCGATATTTCCACAATCGCCAGCAGGCGCAGCACTATTATCAGGACATTCTGCGCCAGCTGCAGTGGTTGGGCTACCCCGTGCAGGGCGGCGACACGCTGTATCAGCTGCTGGACCGCTTCACCGCCACGGCATCTCAGACGGCGGAGGGCATTGCCGAGGATATTCACGAGCGATTGCGCCCCTTGGTGGAACTGCATTATGCGGGCTTGGAGCCCACCGACCCACAGGTGGACGCTCTGGCGGTGTTGCACGATACGCTGGAGACGGCGGTACGGGAGCGGCTGGACGTGTTCCGCTACCTCCTCTTCCGTCGCGCCCTGTTACCCCGCACCAACCCCGTTACCTCTCAGTATAGATAACGCTGTTTTATACAGCAAGTATAAAAGGAGACCCGTTTTATGGAACAAAAGACGACTTTGACCGCCCGACGCGTCCCGCTGTGGGGGCAGATTATTGCCTTTACGCTGGTTTGGGTTGTTGCGTTTTTGGGGCTGAGCAAACTGAATTTGCCTAATGGCGGCACGCTACAGGTGCTGCTGTACTCTCTGGGCGGCGCTACCCTGCTGGGTGGTCTGGGTCTGTTTGCGGCGGCAGGCTTCGGTCGCACCGAGGAGTCGGAGCGGTCGGCATGGCTTTGCCCGCTGGTTGCGGGCGGTCTGGGGCTGGCGCTGTTTTTGCTGGCCTACATTTTCTTGGGCGTGTGGCCCGTGGGAATCAAGTCGGTGATGATGGTGGATATGCACCATCAGTACGCGCCGCTGCTCAGCGAGCTGCGGGCGATGCTGCTGGAGGGGCGGGTGGCGCCCTATTCCTACCACGTGGGTCTGGGCACCAATTTCGTGCCCACCTTTGCCTACTACCTCGCCAGCCCGCTGAATCTGCTGTTGCTATTGTTCCCCGAGCGGCTGCTGACGGTGGGCATCTTGGCGGTCACCCTGCTCAAGGGAGCGGGTATGGCGGTCACCTTTGCCGCCTGCGCCCAGTATATCACCGCCCGCCGTACGAGCGGCGTGGTGGCGGCGGCACTGCTGTATGCCCTCAGCGGGTATACGCTGGCCTATTCTTGGAACATTATGTGGCTGGACGCGTTGGTGTTGCTGCCGCTGTTGGTGCTGTGCATGGAGCGTATGCTCCGCACGGGGAAAATCGCCGCCTATGCGGTGGCGCTTGGGTTAGCGCTGTTTATCAACTATTACATCGGCTTTATGCTGTGTGTGTTTCTGGTGCTGTATATGGCGGTGTGGCTGCTGCGGCAGCCCCGCACGGGGAAGGAGTGGCTCACCGCCTGCGGGCGGTTTGCACTGGGCAGCCTGCTGGCAGGCGGTTTGGCCGCGGTGATTTTGTTGCCCACCGCCCTGTCGCTGGGTCGCACCTCCGCCGCCGAAAGCGACTGGAAAGCCTTCGAGAGCAATTTCCCCCTGTTTGAGCTTATCGGGCGAATGCTGTTCGGCGCATCCCCCACCATTCGCTCGGGCAATCTGCCCAACCTGTACTGCGGCGTGCCTGCGGTGCTGTTGGCGCCGATTTATTTATCCCAAAAGACGGTGTCGGTTCGCCGCCGCCTGTGCTATGGCGGTCTGCTGGCGGTGCTGCTGCTCAGCTGCACCATCAACCAGTGGGACCTGCTGTGGCATGGCTTGCACGCGCCCAACGACCTGCCTTACCGCTTCTCCTTCTTGGTGTGCTTTGTGCTGCTGCTGTTGGCGGCGCGGGTGTTTACCGAGCTTTCCGCCGTCACCACCAAGCAGGTGCTTGCCTCTTTGGGCGGCTGTGCGGTGTATCTGGTGCTGTGGGAGATGCTGGGGGGCGACAACGGTCCCTCGGCGGCGGTTCTGTACGGTAACCTGCTGCTTTTGGCGGTGTACGGCGCGGTGCTGCTGATAGGCGCCTGTAAAAAAGCCAACCCCCGCTTTGTGTCGCGGGTGCTGCTGACGGTGATTTGCGCCGAATTGCTGATTGGCTCGGGCAACACCCTCATCGCCATGAACGAGAACGAGCATTTCACCGACCACAAGGCCTATCTGGACAACAGCAACCACGCGGTGCTGACCGCGGCGGTGGAGCGGGCACAGGAGCTGAGCCGTGAGGAGATGGGGGACGCCTTCTACCGTCTGGAATATCTGCCCCGCACCTCCTGCGTAGACCCCGCACTGCATCACTATGCGGGACTGACCACCTTTGCCTCCAGCAACCCCTACCAGACCACCATTTTCATGGGGGATTTGGGCTACGCGATTAATGGGGTGAACAGTTACCTGTACCATAGCTTTGTGGCACCGGTGGATTCCCTGTTCGGTCTGCGGTACGTGATTTTGTCCAATCGCATCACCACCCACGCCCAGCTGACGTTGGTGGAGGAGGTTACGGCGGAGGGGCAGACCCGCTATATCTACCGCAACGAGCTGGCACTGCCGCTTGGCTATATGGCGAACCCGCAGATAAAGAATTATACGAGCGTGAAATACGCGCCCTTTGCGAGTCAGGAGGCGCTGTACACCGCCCTGACGGGGTCCTCCGTCAGCCTGTATACGCAGGTGGAGCTGGAGGTGGTGTCCGACGGCGCCTATATGAACAACGAAACCTCCTTCCACGTTCCTGAGGGCGAGTCGGAGTTTTCCGCCACCATCACCGAAAAGGGGCAGTATTTTGCCTTCGTGGATTGTCGGGCAGCGGAGGATATCACGGTGCTGACCTACTCCGCGGACTATAACCCCGAAAACACGTGGAACGTGACCAGCCACGAGCCCTACATCATCGATATGGGCACCATGGCGGTGGGGGAGACGGTGAAGGTGCTGATTAACAGCGACACCTCCGCCAGCGGCAACATTCATATTGTGCGTCTGGACGCCGCCGCGATGAACACCCACCTGTCCACCCTGAAAGAGGGTGGGCTGGAGGTCACGGCGATGACCGAAACCCATATAGAGGGCACCGTCACCGCCGCGGTCGGCGGCTCCTTGGTGCTGACTATCCCCTATGACAAGGGTTGGACCGTTCTGGTGGACGGACAGCCCGCCGCCACCTATCCGCTGGCGGCCACCGAGGACGGCACCGACGGCGCCTTGCTGTGCGTGGAGATGCCGGCGGGCGACCACACGGTGGTGCTGGACTATGCGGCGCCGGGCCTGCGCCTTGGGGCGCTGGTCAGCGTCGGCAGCTTGGTGCTTTTGCTGTTGGTGTGGCTGATTCCTTTGCTATGGCGGCGGCGCAAGCCCCGCGGGGCGAAGGTGGTGCTCCCCGAGATAGAGGAAGAGCCCTTCACCCCGCCCGCCCCCATGGAGGAGAAGCCGCTCCCCCCCTCGTTGGAGGAGCTGTTGGGGGATGTTGGCGCCGCGGTAGAGGCGTTTGAGGAGGAATTTCCCGCCGACGGGGAGAAATCCGCCCCCACCGAACAAGAATAACGAAAATTTCCCCGAACGGGTTGCAAACCTGTTCGGGGATTTGTTATAATAAGGGAGATGTTTCATAAATATAGTAAAAAGGAGGGTGGACGGATGAAACGAGTGGTAGCACTGTTGCTGTCCGCGTGCTTGCTGTGCGGGCTGCTCAGTGGTTGCGGGGACGACGGCAGCGGCAAGGGCTTTCGCCTGCCCTTGGGGGCAGAGCCGACCCAGTTAGACCCGCAGGTGGCCACCGATACCGCCTCCGTCACCCTGCTGTCGGCGCTGTTTGAGGGGCTGACCCGTCTGGACGAGAGCGGCAAGGCGGTGCCCGCCGCTGCCGACTGGACGGTGTCGGCCGACGGGCTCACCTACACGTTTACCCTGCGGGAGTCCTACTGGAGCACGCTGAAGATACGGGGCGAGGAGACCCCGTGGGACGCACCCACCCCCGTGGTGGCGGACGATTTTGTATTTGGACTGGAGCGGGCGCGAAAAGAGGGCACTCTGCCCTTTGATGCCGCCGTTGAGGCACAGGGCAACAAGGGGCTCACCATCACCCTCAAAAAGCCCAACGACGAGCTGCCCGTTTTGCTGTCCACCACCCCGTGTATGCCCTGTGACCGGGAGTTTTTCGCCTATACCGCAGGACGCTATGGGCTGGAAAAGGTGTATCTGCTGTGCAACGGCCCCTTTGCGCTGACCGCGTGGAACCACGACGAGTCGCTGCTGCTGCACAAGAATGAGAGCTACCACGGCACGGCGAACGTGCTGCCGGAGGCGGTGCGGTTTGTCATCGGCGCCGAGGACGGTCTGGCTCAGCTGCAGGCGGGGACGCTGGACGTAGCGGCGCTGACCGACAAGCAGGCGACGGCATACGTAGCCGCCGGCGGCAGCGTGACCGAGCTGCAGGATACGGTGCGTAGCCTGTGGTTTAACACCGCCGCCGTTCCCATGACGGTGCCCGCCATTCGGCAGGCGTTGCGGGACAGCATTCAGTGGGATACGGTGTATACCCACCTGCAGGAGGCGGGGGAATCCCCCGCGGTGGGGTACGTTCCCCCTGCGGCGACGGTAGGCGGGGAAATCTACCGCCGCGAGGACAACCGCCGCCCCTTTAAGACCGACGTAGCCGCCGCCCGCAGGGCGCTGGGTGTGGGCTTGGCGGCGCTGTATCCGGAGGAGGTCGCCCCGTCGCTGCCCACCATCAAGGTGGTGGCGGCGGACGACGAGGCGAGCGCCAACCTGGCGCGGTATATCATTCAGTCCTGGCAGAAGAATCTGGGGCTGTCGGTGTCTCTCTCCACCGTCCCTGTCGACCGGCTGGCAAAGGGATTCGTGGGCGGCGCCCACGCGATTATCACCGCCTACACCCCCACGGGGCTGACGGGGGCGGAGAATCTGACGATGTTCACCGCCGATGGGGCTGGAAATATCAGCCGCTATTCGGATAAGGCGGTGGATACCGCCGTTGTCGCCGCCCTGCGTGGCGGACGGCAGGAGCTGGACGCGCTGGAAACGCTTTTGTGGCAGCAGTGCCCCTGCCTGCCGCTGAGCTACCCCAAGCGGTACTATGGCATCGCTGTCGGGGTGGAGGGTATCACCGTGCGCCCCTTTGGCGGCGGTGCGTACGGCTCGCCTTTCGATTTTTTGCAGGCGAAAAAATGGGATTAACAAAAAAAGACCGCTAACAAGCGGTCTTTTTTAATGAGGAATGAGGAGTTAGGAGTGAGGAATGTAGGGGAAATGAGAGCCTCCCCTGTGTAAGGGGAGGTGTCCGAGCATAGCGAGGACGGAGGGGTTGTTATTTTCCACGCCGCTCCAACATCCCGTTCTGTGGGCGGATGTGGGCATCCGCCCCTACGGTACGCATAAACCTTTTTGTAGGGCAAACTGTGTTCGCTCGTTTTTCATCTTGCATTTTCCTATTTGCTATGTTACAATGTAGGTGCGAGACGGTTCCCCTTAAGAAAAAGCTTATGTTGTGTGAGTTTGTGTTTTTTACCTATTGGTAAAAACGCATGCTCTTTTTGTGCAAGCTCACATGAGTAAGCCAGGGGTCGTCTCGCAAACACCCGAGCTGCGTTTTTCGGTGCGTAGCTTCGGCTGCGCACTTTTTTATTTGTGGAGTGAGACGTATGAACTTCGGCGCAAACCTGAGAGAAGCACGCAAAGCCGCTAAAATGACCCAACAGCAGATGGCAGATATCCTGTGCATTGACCGCACCACCTATACCAAATATGAGTCACGAAATGTACAGCCGTCCTTTGAGCAGTTAGTCGTGATAGCAAAGGTTTTGCAGGTTTCCGTGGATGATTTGTTGTTAAAATAAAACCGTAGGGGCGAACTGTGTTCGCCCGTTTTCGGGAGGGGCAAGCCCCTCCCCTACATTTTAAGAAAGAAAAAATCAGCCCGCAGAAAAAAGCCCGCAGAGCAGCGCTCTGCGGGCTTTTTATCTCTTATTCTTCCCAGCGGAAGGTCCCCGAGAGGAGGGTAACCTTATTTTCTGCCACGGTGAGCAGGCCCCCGTCCACGCGGGCGGTGCGCTCGCTCTCATCGGGCAGTTCGATGCGGCAGACACCCGCCTGCACCGAGGTGATAAAGGGGGTGTGTCCCGCCAGAATCGCCAAATCGCCCTCGGCGGCGCGCAGGTACAGCCCTGCCGCCTCACCCGCAAAGCGGTTGCCGTCGGGGGTGGCGATGGTCAGCGTAAAGGTGTTCATTTCTGCTCCTTTTTCGCCTTCGCCACCGCCTCGTCGATGGTACCGACGAAGAGGAAGGCGGACTCAGGCAGGTCGTCGTGTTTGCCCTCGATAATCTCCTTGAAGCCGCGGACGGTCTCGGACAGCGGCACGTAGGTACCGGGCAGACCGATGAACTTCTCGGATACGTGGAAGGGCTGGGACAGGAAACGCTGAATCTTACGGGCGCGCTGCACCAGCAGCTTATCCTCGTCGGACAGTTCGTCCATACCCATAATGGCGATGATGTCCATCAGCTCCTGATACCGCTGGAGGATACGCTGTACCTCACGAGCCACGCGGTAGTGCTCCTCGCCCAAAATATCGGGGGAGAGGATACGACTGGTGGACTCCAGCGGGTCAACGGCAGGGTAGATACCCTGCGACGCGATGGAACGGGACAGCACCGTGGTAGCGTCCAGATGGGCGAAGGTGGTGGCAGGGGCGGGGTCGGTCAGGTCGTCCGCCGGCACGTACACCGCCTGCACCGAGGTGATAGAGCCCTTTTTGGTGGAGGTGATACGCTCCTGTAGAGCGCCCATCTCGGTGGCGAGGGTGGGCTGATAGCCCACCGCGGAGGGCATACGCCCCAGCAGAGCGGACACCTCGCTGCCCGCCTGGGTGAAACGGAAGATGTTGTCGATGAACAGCAGCACGTCCTGTCCCTCTTGGTCGCGGAAATACTCCGCCATGGTCAGACCGGACAGACCCACCCGCATACGGGCTCCGGGGGGCTCGTTCATCTGACCGTAGACCAGCGCGGTCTTTTCCAACACGCCGGACTCTTTCATTTCGTTATACAGGTCGTTACCCTCGCGGGTACGCTCACCCACGCCGGTGAACACCGACAGACCACCGTGCTGCTTGGCGATGTTGTTGATGAGCTCCATAATCAGCACCGTCTTGCCCACGCCGGCGCCGCCGAACAGACCGATCTTACCACCCTTGGAATAGGGGCAAATCAGGTCCACCACCTTGATACCCGTCTCCAGTATTTCGGTGGAGGTGGCCAGCTCGTCATAGGCGGGGGCGGGGCGGTGGATATCCCACTGCTCCGCCTCGGCAGGCGCGGGCTTATTATCCACAGGCTGACCCAGCACGTTAAAGATGCGGCCCAGTGTCTCCCGACCCACGGGCACCTGAATGGGGCGACCCGTATCCGTGACGGCGGTACCCCGCTGCAGCCCGTCGGTGGAGGCCATCGCCACACAGCGCACGGTGTTGTCACCGATGTGCTGGGCAACCTCTACCGTGAGGGTGCGCTCGCCCACGGGGATAGTGAGGGCGTTATGAATAGCCGGCAGATGCCCGTCCTCAAACAGGACGTCGATGACAGGTCCCATAACCTGTGCCACGCTGCCGATGTGTAATTCTGCCATTGGGTTTTCCTCCTTTTTGGATAGGAAGTGTAGAGGCTCCCCTGTGTAAGGGGAGCTGTCAGCCGTAGGCTGACTGAGGGGTTGTTCGCAGGTCAAACAACCCTCCCGCCGGACTTTGTCCGGCACCCTCCCTTGCACAGGGAGGGCTTTTGGCGGCTTTGCGGAACGCACGCACCTACGCCTACGCGCCGGCGCCTGCCACGATTTCGGTAATCTCCTGCGTGATGCTGCCCTGCCGCGCCCGATTGTACTGCAGCTGCAGGTCGTCAATCATCTGCTGGGCGTTCTTGCCTGCGGAATCCATCGCCATACGGCGGGCGACCACCTCGCTGGCGAAGCTCTCCCGCACGGCGGACATGATCTCGCCGGTGACGTACTCCGGCACCACCGTCTGCAGTATGGTCATCTCGTCCGGCTCAAACAGCACCGTGTGGTTGCCGCCACCCTCCCCGCGGGTCAGGGGCAGTACCCACCGCACCTCGGGCTGCTGGGACATCATCGACACGTAGCGGGTGTAGAGAATGCCCAGACGGTCGTATTTGCCGTCGGCAAAATCGCGGCACAATTCCGCCGATAAGGCGGCGGCGGACAGGCTGTCCATATCCTCGCACAGGCGGGTTTCCCCGCCGAAGCGGTCGCAGGCCCGCTTGCCGATGGGCAGAACCTCTGCATCGGGATATTCCCGCGTCAGACGGAACACGTTGGCATTGTAGCCCCCCGCCAGACCGCGGTCACCCGCGATGACAATCAGGCGGGTGCGTCCGCCCTCCCGCTGCGCCATATAGGGGCTGCGGGCACAGGAGGGGTCGGCGGTGAGCAGACCCAGCACCTGCCCCAACGCGGCGGCATAGTCCCGCCCGTGGAGCATGGCCTCGGTGGCGCGCCGAATCTTGGAGGACGCCACCAGACCCATCGCTTTGGTCAGATGCAGGGTGGAGTTGACACTCTTGATGCGGGTGCGTAAGCTTTTAATATCGGCTCCCACCGCGATCACCTCTGCATTTCGGCGAGGGCGGCTTCCATAGCGGTCACGTCCTCGTCCTCATAGTAGCCCTGCTCAAAGCGGGTAAGCAGGTCGTTGTATTTCTGTTCCAGCAGGGCGAACAGCCGCTGCTCGTAGGCGCCGACCTGCGCCACGGGTACGCTGTCCAGCCAGCCGTGGGTGACCGCGTAGATGATAACCACCTGACAGCCCACCCGCACGGGGGCGTTGCGCTTTTGCTTGAGAACCTCCACGATGCGCTCGCCCAGCGCCAGACGGGCTTTGGTGTCCGCGTCCAGGTCGCTGCCGAACTGGGCAAAGGCCTGCAGCTCGCGGTACTGGGAGTACAGCAGCTTCAATTCGCCCGACACCTTTTTCATCGCCTTCAGCTGGGCGGAGCCGCCCACACGACTCACCGAGATGCCGGGGTTGATAGCAGGCATAACGCCGCTGTGGAATAGCTCGGTTTCCAGAAAAATCTGTCCGTCGGTGATGGAAATCACGTTGGTGGGGATATAGGCGGACACGTCGCCCGCCTGGGTCTCGATGATAGGCAGAGCGGTGATAGATCCGCCGCCGTATTCCTTAGCCACGCAGGCGGCGCGCTCCAGCAAACGGGAGTGGAGATAGAACACGTCACCGGGGTATGCCTCGCGTCCGGGGGGACGGCGAATCAGCAGGGACAGGGCGCGGTAGGCCACCGCGTGCTTGGACAGGTCGTCGTAGATGATGAGCACGTCCTTGCCCTGCTCGCGGAAATACTCCGCCATGGCGCAGCCCGCATAGGGGGCGATATACTGCAGAGGCGCACTCTCGGAGGCGGAGGCGGACACAATCGTGGTGTACGCCATAGCGCCCGCACGCTCCAGCTCGTTGGCAATCTGCACCACGGAGGTGCTCTTCTGCCCGATGGCCACGTAGATGCACAGCACGCCGGTGTCTTTCTGATTGAGAATGGTATCGATGGCGATGACCGTCTTACCCGTCTGGCGGTCGCCGATAATCAGCTCGCGCTGACCGCGACCGATGGGAATCATGCTGTCAATCGCCTTGATGCCCGTCTGCAGCGGCACGTTAACGCTCTGCCGCTCGATGATGCCGGGGGCCTCCGCCTCGATGGGACGGGTTTCGGTGGTGGCGATGGGACCCTTGCCGTCGATGGGCTCGCCCAGCGCGTTGACCACGCGCCCCAGCATGTTTTCGCCCACCGGTACGCTGAGCACGCGACCGGTGCGCTTGACCGTGCTGCCGGCACGAATGTCGTTTTTGTCCGACAGCACCGCCACCGACACGGTTTCCTCTTCCAGATTCTGCGCCAGACCTACGCTGCCGTCCTCAAACTCCAGCAGCTCGCCTGCCATACAGCTGCGCAGCCCGTATACGCGGGCGATGCCGTCGCCTACCAGAATAACGGTGCCGGTCTCGGTCATCTCCACGCGGGAGCGATAGTGGCGAATCTGTTCCTTGATAATCTGGCTGATTTCAGCCGGCTTATTGCTCACTGCTCCATCACTTCCTTCACTTCATACAGACGGTGGCGCAGACTGCCGTCCAGCACCTTGCCGTCCAGTTGGACGGTGACACCGCCCAGCAGGGTTTCGTCTACGGTACACACCAAGGTAACGGTGTGCCCGCTTATCTTCTCTAATTTTGCCTGCAGCGCCGCCTGTTGCTCCGCGGTGAGCGCCACCGCAGAGGTGACGGTGGCGGTGGACAGGGAAAGCGCCGCCTCGTACAGCCGACGGTATTCCTCCACGCAGGCGGACAGGCCGCGGATATGCCCGTGGGCGCACAGCAGCCCCACAAAGGACAGCACCTGCTCGGGGACGCAGGCGGCAAACGTCTGCTCCAGCACCGCGTCCCGCTCTGCCATGGGAATGGCGGGGGAGGCCAGCAGGTCGGCATAGGCGGGATTTTCCATCAGCGCGTCCAGAACGAGGCATAGTCCGTCCAGACAGGCCTTTTCCTCGCCCGTTTCCGCCGCCAGCGCGTACAGCGCCTCGGCGTAGTCTTTATGATCACTCATCGGCGCCACCTATCTCGCCCAGGAAGGCGTCGATCAGCTGCTTGTGATCGGCGGCGTTTACTTCCCGTTCCAGCATCTTCTGTGCCAGCTCGGTGGAAACCACCACGATTTCTTCCTTGATAGCGGCCTCTGCCTTGGTCTTTTCCAGTGCGGCATCCGCCTCGGCGCGCCGCAGGATTTCCTCCGCGCGGGTTTTGGCGTCTGCCACGATGCGGTCGCCGTGGGCGCGGGCGGTGGTGTCCGCCGCCTTCAGGCGAGCGTCCGCCTCGTCGTC
Organism: Clostridia bacterium; assembly: GCA_017440755.1. Taxonomy (GTDB): domain Bacteria; phylum Bacillota; class Clostridia; order Oscillospirales; family Acutalibacteraceae; genus UBA5905. The sequence continues at coordinate 34,478 of JAFSGP010000003.1, forward strand.
GGCACCCTGCAGCTTTTCTGCCCACAGCGCCTTGTCAGCCGCCGCGTCCGCCGCCGCCTGCTGGGCAGAGGCGTACTGCGCGTCCACCTCGCCCTGTCGCTTGTCCAGCATCTTCTGCACCGGCTTAAACAGGAACTTTTTCAGTATGAGGAAGATGAGCAGCAGATTAGCCAGCGAAATCAGAATCTGCCACAGATTGACGGAAATGATTTCCAAAGTCTGCATAATGTGTTACCTCTTACTTGCCGATGGTTTCCATCAGAATGTTGACAAACTGCTTGGGGGCGACGAAAATCAGCAGAATGGCGATGACCAGACCGTACAGACCGGTGGTCTCGGCGATGATACAACCGGTGATCATCGTGGAGGTGACGTCGCCCTTGCTCTCCGGCTGGCGACCGATGGCCTCACAGGCCTTTGCCACAGCGTTACCTTCACCGATACCGGGGCCGATACCGGCAATCATAGCCAGACCGGCGCCCACGGCGCAACCACCCAACAGGATACCCAATGCCAATTCTAACATAACAATTACCTCCGTTTTTGGTTTTGCTTTTTATTTTTCGGCTTGCTTTGCCGTTTTTGCTTGTTTTTTTGCTTCTCGACGGGCGAGCCGTTTCGCCACCGCCTCTGCGGGATATCCGCCGGAGATGTACATCATCGTCAGGGTGGCGAAGATGAACGCCTGCAGCAGACCGCTGAAGATGTCGAAGTACAGGCTGAGAACGGCGGGAATACCGATGCGCAGGAAGGGGAACTCACCCAGGATACCGGGCAACCAGCCCAGCACCAAATTCGACAGCCCGCCCAGTGCGGCGGCAATCAGCACCGAGATGATGGAGCCGGACAGGATGTTGCCGTAGTGACGGAATGCCATGGATACCGGCGTGGCAATTTCGCTGATGATATTCATCGGCGCCAGGAAGGGTACCGGCTCGGCATAGCTCTTCAGATACTGAATGGGACCCGCCTTAAATTTGTAGAACGTAATCAGTGTGAACACCAGAATGGCCCAGCCGGCTACAATGTTCATATCCGACGTAGGGGGGAACAGTCCCAGCAGGGACAGCAGACTGGACAGGGCGGACAGCCCCATAATGGCGGCGATGAAGGGGGCAAACCCCATGAATCGCTCGCCCATGTTGGTGTGCACCATGTTTTTGCACTTCTCCACGATCCACTCGGCGATGACCTGCCGCTTGAGATGGGGGCGGACGGTCAGCCCGTGGGTGAAATACAGGCAGATGAACAGAATGGCGATGACCACCGCCACCGAGTTTACCTGTGCCTCGGTGATGGGGAGAGGCTGCAGCGGGGTGGGGAGGGTGAAATAAATCAGCGCACCCGTAATCTCAATGCCCTCGGTGGGGGGAGCGGTGAGTATTTTCAGCACCATACATGCCACCAGAGGTAGGATAGCCCCTGCCAACAGCAGAATATCCACCGCTACAAAGCGGCTCTTTTTGTTCATAAGGTTTCCACCACCTTTGTGTAGTTAGGAGTTAGGAGTTATTCGTCCTCATCGTCCTCGTCCTCGTCGGCGGGGACGGGGGTGACCACCGGCACGGGGTCCTCCTTGCCCAGCAGGGGACGGAGCATTACGCCCACGCGGGGGATTAGCAGCGGAATAGCCGTGGCATACACGTTAAACACCGTGGGCAGCACCGCCGCCAGCACCAGAATCAGCCCCTGCATCAGCAGGCGCAAGCCTTGACTCAGGCGAATGGTGTTCGCCGCCTGCTTTTTGTCCTGGGGCAGAGCCTTTTGTATGGTAAGCCCCATCAGCAGAAAGTTAGCCACGGCGGTGACGGCACCCAGCAGGTTACCCAGCAGCACCGGCAGACTCCACCAGCCGACAATCAGGCAGACCCCCTGCAGCAGCAGGGTGCCCACCGCCACCCACAGGGCGGTATAGGCCGTCTCGCGGCGCACGGTAGGGTCGATTTTATTCATAGGTTGTACACCTCCGAGGCAGAATATCAAAATCAAATTTATTTTATCACAGTTTGCTCCAATAGTCAAAGAGAAAAGCGCAAAAACAAGGAAATTTTTGACAACGTTTGAGGAGTGTGCTATATTTCAGTTATCACGTTGTCAGAAAACCCAAAAGCGAGGTGCCGTATGCTGTTGACCCTGTCGGAATTTGCCGCCTATCTGTCCCGTTGCCGTGAGGAGAAATTCCCACGGCTGTTTGTGCTGGGACACGCTGCTCCCGATGGGGATGCGGTGATTTCCTCCCTGTTCGAGGGGTGGCGGCTGACCCTGCAGGGAGAGCTTGCGGTGCCCGTGGTGCAGGCGGACGCCCTGCCCCGCGAGGTGGCGTGGTTGCTGGGGTCGTCGGCGCCTCTGGTGCTTACCGCCGCCGAGGCGGATATGACCCACCCCGACAGCCGCTTTGTGCTCACCGACCACCACCACGACCCCCTGCGACAGCGGCAGGTAGTTGCTGTGGTGGACCACCACCCGCCCGCCACCGACCTGACAGGGGTTGACGTGTGCATTCGCCCTGTGGGAGCTACCACCACCTTGGTGGCACAGCAGCTGGAGCAGCAGGGCTACACCTTTGACGACGGGGTGGCGCGGCTGCTGCTGGGCGGGGTTTTGCTGGATACCGACGGGCTGTCCCCGCGCAAGGCCACCGCCGAGGACCTAACGCTGGCACAGCGATTGTCCGCCCTCTGCGGCGAGCCGACGACGGCTTTCTATGACACGCTCCAAGCCCAACTGCTCAGCGAAACCGACGTAGCGGTGCTGTATCGGCGGGATTACCGCACCTATTTTGACCGAAACGGTGTGCCGCTGTTAGGCTTTGCCATACTTAAGGTGTGGGACACCACTCTACCGAGCCTTGCGGAAATACGGCGCCTGCTGGCGGCGGACCTGCGCGACAGCGGCTGTGTCGCCTGCGTGGCGAAGGTGATGCCCTACACCGCCGATGGCGGCAGGGGGCAACAGGTCTGTTTGGCTGCAGGAGAGGGCGGGGATTTGGTGCTCACCGCCCTGTGTCAGATGGAGGGGGCGGGCGCAGAGCGCACCGCTCCCGACACCTTGTTGATACCGCCCACCTGCCCCCAGTGGGGGCGAAAGCGGTATGCTGCCCACCTCCTTCCTCTGCTGGAAAAGGAGGCATAAGCATACCATTCCCGTTGGTGGGCGAAAATGCGCAAATTTTTCTGAAAAACCCCTGAAAAAGGCTGGCTTTTTCAGCATAGGTATGATAAAATAAGGTGATTATAAGGCAGAGAAGGATTTTTCTGCGGAAAGGGCGGTTTTTATGGAGGCTAAGACGAAAAAAGAGTTGCAGATTGTCGCCACCCGCATTCGAATGGGCATTATTGAGGGCACCTACCATGCCAAGAGCGGTCACCCCGGCGGCTCCCTGTCCATTGCGGAGGATTTGGCATATCTGTACTGGAAAGAGATGAACATCGACCCCGCCAACCCCAAGAAGGCGGACCGCGACCGCTTTGTGCTGTCCAAGGGACACGCCGCGCCGGGCTTGTATGCCGCCTTGGCGAATCGGGGCTTTTTCCCCGTGGACCTGCTTTCCACCCTGCGTAAGACGGGCTCGATTTTGCAGGGTCACCCCGATATGAAGAATATCCCCGGTGTGGACATGTCCTCCGGCTCGCTGGGTCAGGGCATTTCCTGCGCGGTGGGTATGGCTCTGTCCGCCAAGCTGAGCGGCGCGGACTATCGCGTGTACACCATTCTGGGCGATGGCGAGATTCAGGAGGGTCAGGTCTGGGAGGCATCGATGTTTGCCGCCGCCAAGGGGCTGGACAATCTGGTGGTTATCGTGGATAACAACAACCTGCAGATTGACGGCACCATCGAGGAGGTCAACTCCCCCTATCCCATTCCCGAGAAGTTTGCCGCTTTCGGCTTCCACGTCATCGAGATTGACGGTAACGACTTAGACCAGATCGAGGCGGCGTTTGCCGAGGCCCGCACCGTTAAGGGCAAGCCCACTGCCATCGTGCAGAAGACGGTCAAGGGCAAGGGCGTTTCCTACATGGAGAACCAGTGCAGCTGGCACGGCTCCGCCCCCAAAAAGGACGACTACGACATTGCCATGGCGGAGCTGACTGCTCGCCTGCAGGAATTGGAGGGTTGACAGATGGCTGACGTGATGAAACAGGCGACCCGCGACGCCTATGGACAGGCTCTGGTGGAGCTGGGCGCGGAAAACCCCGACCTCATCGTAATGGACGCCGACCTAGCGGCCGCCACCAAGACGGGCGGCTTTAAGAAAGCCTATCCCGACCGCTTTATCGACACCGGTATTGCCGAGGGCAATATGATGAGCATTGCCGCCGGCCTTGCCGCAACCGGCAAGACGGTGTTTGCCTCCTCCTTTGCGATGTTTGCCGCGGGTCGCGCCTTCGAGCAGGTGCGCAACTCCATTGGCTATCCCCACCTGAATGTGAAGATTGGCGCTACCCACGCGGGTGTATCCGTGGGCGAGGACGGCGCTACCCACCAGTGCTGTGAGGATATCGGGCTGATGCGGACCATTCCCGGCATGGTGATTCTCAATCCCGCCGACGGCATCGAGGCGAAAAAGGCGGTGAAAGCCGCCGCCGCGTGGGACGGTCCCGTATATCTGCGGTTTGGTCGTCTGGCGGTGCCGATGGCGACCACCGAGGACACCCCCTTCGAGATCGGCAAGGGCGTGGAGCTGGTGGCAGGGTCTGATGTGACGATTATCGCCACGGGACTGCTGGTGGCGGAGGCGCTGCAGGCCGCCGAAGAGCTGAAGGCGGAGGGCATTTCCGCCCGCGTCATCAATATGGCGACCATCAAGCCCATTGATAAGGATATCATTTTGAAGGCCGCCGCCGAGACCGGCTGCATCGTCACCGCTGAGGAGCATAATATCATCGGTGGTTTGGGCAGTGCCGTAGCCGAGGTGGTGTGCGAGGCAAACCCCGTGCCGGTGGTGCGTGTGGGTGTGCAGGACACCTTCGGGCAGTCGGGTCCTGCGGACGAGCTGCTGACCTTGTACGGTCTGCGTGCCGCCAACATCGTGGCAAAGGCGAAGGAAGCCATTGCTTTGAAAAAGAACTAAAAAGCAGACGGTCGTCGACACCCCGATTTGGGTTGCCGCCGACCGTCTTGTGCCGTTTTGAAACCATTTCGCTTTCCCCTAAGGGATAAGCGCAATACAATCGAGGCGATTCGTATGCAAAAACGAGATATCCAAATGACCGCGGGACCCCTGCTCCCCAACATCATTCGCTACACCGTTCCCATTATCCTGACGGGTCTGCTGCAGCTGTTGTTCAACGCCGCCGACCTGGTGGTGGTGGGACAGTTCTGCGGCAGCCATTCCGTGGGTGCGGTGGGTGCCACCAGCTCCCTCATCAACCTTATCGTCAACCTGTTTATCGGTCTGTCGGTGGGCGCGGGCGTGGTGGTGGCGCAGGCCATCGGCAGCGGGCATCGGGAGGGCATCTCTCGCACCGTTCATACCGCGATGCCGGTGGCGGTAATCAGCGGACTGTTGCTGACGGTGATCGGACTGTTGCTGGCGCCGCAGATCTTGCAGTGGATGGCCACCCCCACGGAGTATATCCACCTGTCCACCCTCTATGTGAAGGTGTATTTCTGCGGCATGATTCCGCAAATGGTGTATAACTTCGGCGCCGCTATCCTTCGCGCGGCGGGGGACACCCAAGGACCGCTGCGGTATCTCACTCTGGCGGGCGTGGTAAACGTGGCGCTCAACGTGCTGTTCGTCACCCTGTTCGACATGAACGTGGCGGGCGTGGCGCTGGCCACCTCCTTGTCCCAGCTGCTGGCGGCGGTGCTGGTGGTGCGGGCGCTGATGCGGCGCACCGACGATTGCCGTCTGGAGTGGCGGCGGCTGCGAATCCATCGGACGCCCCTGCTGCAGATGCTGCGTATCGGCGTTCCCGCAGGCATTCAGGGGTCGCTGTTTTCCGTTTCCAACGTGCTTATCCAGTCCACCATGAACTCCTTCGGCGCGGTGGTAACCTCCGGCTTTGCGGCGGGGGGTAGCATTGAGGGCTTCGTCTACGTGGTGATGAACGCCTTCTACCAGACGGCGATGAACTTTACCGGACAGAACGTGGGTGCCGGCAACTATGCCCGTGTGCGCAAGGTGATGCGCACCTCCCTGGTCAGCGTGGCGGTGACCGGTCTGGTGTTCGGCGCGCTGGTGTGGCTGTTGGCAGAGCCGCTGTTGTCGCTGTATATCACCGACTCGGCAGAGGCGATCCGCTATGGTGTGCTCCGCCTGACGGTGACCTGCCTGCCCTATTTCCTCTGCGGCCTGATGGAGGTGGCGTCGGGCATGGTCCGCGGCATGGGCGCCTCGGTACTGCCTATGCTGGTTACCGTGCTGTCGGTATGTGCTTTCCGTGTGGCGTGGGTGTATCTGGTGTTCCCCTATATTGGCGGCACGCCGACGGCGCTGTTTATTTCCTACCCCATTTCTTGGGGCTTGAACGCGGCGGCACAGACGGTGATTTACGCGGTGCTGATTCGCCGCCGTCTGCATAGTCAAAAAGCGAGGGAACAATGAGCGAGTTTGTATATACCGTGCCGCCGCCATACGACGGCGAGATGCTGCAGAGCTTTCTGCGGCGGGAGTGCGGGCTTTCCTATCGCATGGTGGTGAAGCTTAAGCGGGTGGAGGGCGGCATGACCGCCGACGGACAGCCGCTGCGCTCCATCGACCGCATTCGGGCGGGGCAGGAGATTCGGATTCGTATGCCGGAGGACGCGGTGCGCATCGAGGGGGCGGATATGCCCCTGTCGGTGGTGTATGAGGACGACTATCTGCTGGTGGTGGACAAGCCCCCCTATTTGGCGGTGCACCCCTCGGCGGGCAAGCCGGAGCCCACCCTCGCCAACGGGGTGGTGGGGTATTTCGAGCGAAAGGGTACGCCCCTGTCCTTTCGCCCCGTCAATCGTCTGGACCGCAACACCAGCGGTCTGCTGCTGGCAACTAAGAGCTCTCACCTCGCCTTTGCCATGGCGCAGAAGCCGGAGAAGGTGTATTTTGCCATTTTGTTGGGGGAGCTTCACGGCGAAGGGGTCATCGACCAACCCATACGGGTGAAGGAGGGCTGCTGCATCACCCGCGAGGTGGGGGAGGGCGGCAAGGACAGCCTTACCCGCTGGCAGGCGCTGGCGACGGACGGAGAGATTACCTTTGCCCGCGTGGTGATTGAAACGGGGCGCACCCACCAGATACGGGTGCATATGTCCTGGCTGGGGTATCCCCTGGCGGGGGACACGATGTACGGTACAGACGAAACGGTGATGCCCCGCCACGGGTTGCATTGCGGGCGCACCGCCTTTACCCACCCCGTCACGGGGGAGCGGGTGTCCCTCAAGTGCCCGATTCCGTCGGATATGCGGGCGGTGCTGGAACAGCACGGTCTGTGGCAGGATAAATGGGACGAAATTGAGTAAAGCCGCCTCATACCGAGGCGGCTTTACTCATACATAAAGAAAGGAAAAAGGGATAAGAAGAAATCAAACGTTGGGGAAAATAAAGATGATAGATGCTGTAGAGGAGGCTGGGGTGGCATTTGGTTGGTGCTTTCGTAGAACTCGTTGCCACCCCCACGAGAATGTCGCTTCGCTCTATTCTCCCGCAATGGCACAATGCTTTGATGCCCTCCCACGGGAAACATTCGTAGGGAACGGATTTATCCGTTCCGATAAGGCTCCCTCGATGAGGGAGGCAAGAAAGTCTGTACAACCCGCAAAAGCACGATGCATACGATTTGTATAAAACGTATATGATTATACAGCCCGTTTACTCGCAGACAGGCTCTGCCTCCACCTGCAGGCGGCGGAGCGCCTCCTCCCGCTCGGCACCCTCCAGACAGGCGCTGGCGAAGATGACCTCCCACACTTTCTCACAGTTGCTGATAGCGGCAAATTTCATAGGGAACCCTCCTTTGATGTGTTGTCGGTGTTTTCTCTTTCTGTACCCAGTATACCCCACGAACGGTCCCATAAAACGGACAATGCTATCAATAAGCAGGCAAAAATTGCAAATTTTCTATATTTTTGCGCTTTACAGCGGAAAATTTCGGCAGTTTAGCGGTTGTTCCGGCAAAAAAGGTGTGCTAAAATAAGAAAAAATGGCAAAGGAAGCGACAACTATGGGAAAAGTTAAAAGCTTTTTACAGCGGAAGGACATCATCTTTTCGATGAAGCGGTACGGCATTGATGCTCTGGGCGCGATGGCGCAGGGTCTGTTCTGCACCCTGCTGGTGGGCACCATTCTCAACACCATTGGGCAGCAGTTCGGCATCGGTTTTCTCAATGAGGTGCTGGTGACCCTTGGCAAGGGCGAGGGTGCGGTCACCTACACCATCGGCGGGCTCATCTCCGCTATGGTGGGACCCGGCATTGCGGTGGCTATCGGCTTTGCGCTGAAGTGTCCGCCTCTGGTGCTGTTTTCGCTGATTCCCGTGGGCTTCGCCGCCAACGCTCTGGGTGGCGCCGGCGGACCTCTCGCCGTGTACGTGGTGGCGGTCATCGCCGCCGAGTGCGGCAAGCTGGTGTCCAAGGAGACCAAGATTGACATTCTGGTTACCCCCATCGTCACCAATCTGGTGGGTATCGGACTCGCCTCTCTCATTGCCGCCCCCATCGGTGCGGCGGCCAGTGCGGTGGGTACCGCCATTATGTGGGCCACCGACCTGCAGCCCTTCTTTATGGGTATGCTGGTGTCCGCTATCATCGGCATTGCGCTGACCCTGCCCATCTCCTCGGCGGCGATTTGTGCGGCGCTGGGTCTGACCGGTCTGGCGGGCGGTGCCGCGGTGGCGGGCTGCTGTGCCCAGATGGTGGGCTTTGCCGTTATGAGCTTTAAGGAGAATAAATGGGGCGGTCTGGTGGCACAGGGCGTGGGCACCTCCATGCTGCAGATGCCCAACAGCGTCAAGAATCCCCGCATCTGGATTCCTCCCACGGTGGCGTCCCTGATTACGGGCCCTCTTGCCACCTGTGTGTTTAGGCTGCAGATGAACGGCGCAGCGGTGTCCTCGGGTATGGGAACCTGTGGCTTTGTGGGACAGATTGGCGTGTACACCGGCTGGGTCAACGACATGGCCGCCGGCACGAAAGCCGCCATTACCCCTATGGACTGGATTGGGCTGGTGCTGATTTGCTTTGTGCTGCCCGCCATTCTCAGCTGGGTGTTCTGCGAAATCCTCCGCAAGGTCGGCTGGATTAAGGAAAACGATTTGAAGTTGGATTTGTAATGAAAAAGGAACAGGCGAGAGCCTGTTCCTTTTTTTGTGGTTTGCAGGGGCTGGGTCTGTAAAAAGGGCCCCTTGCCTAAAGGTGGCCGGCAAAACCGAAGGTTTTGACCGGGGGATATGGGCACCCATTAGAAAATTTGTTGTAGGGACAGGTTTCCCGTCCCGTATTTACGGGCAGCACCTGCTACAAATTATATCGTAGGGGAGGGGCTTGCCCCTCCCGCAATAGATTGGGGATTCCCGACATTCGGCTGTCGCCGAAACCGAGAAAATCAACCAAGCTTCTGCTTGCCCCAACGAACGCAAAAAAACGACCTTACCACAAGGGTAAGGGAGAAAAGGGAAAAGGGGATTCTGAACCCTGCACTTGGTGTGCCACCAAGTGCTATGCTTTTCTCTTGCGGGTTTAGACAACCCGCATTTCGGCTAATGCCGAAACCGAGAAAATCAACCAAGCTTCTGCTCACCCCAACGAACGCAAAAAAACGACCCCACCCTGACGGGTGAGGTCTTTTTTTGGTGATCCATCGGGGATTCGAACCCCGGACACCCTGATTAAAAGTCAGGTGCTCTACCGACTGAGCTAATGGATCCTATATAATTTGCCTACCTATTATATCCAACTGCAGGGAAAAAGTCAAGGGGGATTTATGGAAAATCCTGTTTTCTGTTTATTTTCGGAAAATTCATTATTTATTGCTTTACATTTTTCCTATTTTTGCTACAATGGAATAAAGGATTCCGCAAAGGAGAGAAAAACATGAAAAGCGTAAAAGACTACGTATACACCATTCCGGATTTCCCCGAGCCGGGCATTATGTTCCGTGACGTGACCAGTGTCCTGCAGGACGCCGACGGTCTGCGCCTCGCCATCGACGAGCTGCAAAAGCGGCTGGAGGGCGTGGAGTTTGACGTGCTGGTGGGCGCCGAGAGCCGTGGCTTTATCTTCGGCATGCCGCTGGCGTATAATCTGGGCAAGCCCTTTGCGCTGGTGCGCAAGGCGGGCAAGCTGCCTCGGGAGACGGTGTCCCAAGAGTACGCGCTGGAATATGGCACCGCCACGGTCGAGATGCACACCGATGCGGTCAAGCCCGGTCAGCGTGTGGTGATGATAGATGACCTGCTGGCCACCGGCGGCACCATGGGCGCCGGCATCAAGCTGGTGGAGCGTCTGGGCGGTCAGGTGGTCAAGGTGCTGTTCCTGCTGGAGCTGAAAGGGCTTAACGGGCGGGCGGCGCTGAGCGGCTACGACGTGGAGTCGGTGGAGAGCTACGACGGAAAATAATAAAAAACGGTGAAGCCCGCGGGCTTCACCGTTTTTTGTTAAAAGCTCTTGCCGTACTTTTTGCCGAACAACTTGGCGACCAGGAAGGAGCCGCCCTTCTTGACCCAGTTGACGGGCTCCATGCTGATGACGGGGGCGGCGGCGCAGTCCAGAGGATTGACCTCCAGCCACACATCCAGCAGCAGTTCGCTCACCCGTCCGAAGAAACGGGCATGGAAGCTGTCGTACTGGCTGGCATCCACCCGTTTTTCCAGCTCGAAGAGGATGTCAAACAGCCAGGTGCAATAGGCGTCCAGATGGTCCCGCCGCAGAATGAACATATTGAACATGTGGGCGCTGCGCCGCTTTTTGAGATTTTCAAAGGCGGCGGCGTAGGCGGGATATTTCTCCCGTATGATTTCGCCGGTGATATCCAGCGGCTCCACGTGGCAGGTGTGGGCATAATGGTCATACAGGGTCTCGATGTAATAGTGGCGCAGGGAGGGGAGCAAGCCGTCCTTGCCCTCCATCAGCGCCTCTGCCTGCTTTTGGGACAGGACCCGCTGAATGGGGTCGCCCTGCTTGCTGCCGCCGAAGTGACGGCGGTAGTGGGCCAGACCGATGTACTCGTTATCCAGATTTTTCCACGCCCAGTACAGACCGGTCAGCTCACAGAAAGTGGCATTTTTGGTAGAAATGTTGTCACCGGTATTGTCGCCGGTGAAGCCGAAGGCGGTCTTGCCCTCGGCACCTACGTGCAGGGGCAGATACATCTCGTCTGCAGGCATCACATATTCCTTGTGGGTAGCCACAATTACCTTAATATCCATATTACAGGACCTCCTCGCACAGGGACAGAGCGGCTTCTACGACCTTGTCCATATCGTAGTATTTGTAGTGACCTAACCGTCCGCCGAAGATAACCTTGTTCTCCTTCTCTGCCAAAGCCCGATATTGGTCGTACAAAGCCTGATTTTTCTCGTTGTTTACGGGGTAATAGGGGCGCATGCCCTTTTCCCAGGTGGCGGGATACTCGCGGGTGACAACCGTTTTCTCCTGCTGACCGAAGTTGAAATGCTTATGCTCGATGAGACGGGTAAAGGGAACCTCCCGCTCGTTATAGTTGACCACGGCCACGCCCTGATAGTTGGGCATATCCAGCGTCTCGCTCTCAAAGCGCAGGCTACGATACTCCAATTCGCCGTAGCAGTAGCCGTAATACTCGTCGATGCAGCCGGTGTACAGCACCGTCTCCGCCAGGCCGTCCAGCTCCTCTTTGTTCGCCAGATAGTCGGTGTTCAGGCGGATGTCGGCGCCCTCCAGCAGTCGCTCCACCATGGCGGTGTAGCCCTCTTTGGGAATGCCCTGATAGGGGTCGTTGAAGTAGTTGTTATCAAAGGTGTATCGCACGGGCAGCCGCTTGATGATGAAAGCGGGCAGCTCGGTACAGGAGCGACCCCACTGCTTTTCGGTGTAGCCCTTCACCAGCTTTTCGTAGATGTCGCGCCCCACCAGTGAGATGGCCTGCTCCTCCAGATTTTGAGGCTCGCCGGTGATTTCGGCGCGCTGCTCCTCGATTTTGGCGCGGGCGGCCTCGGGGGTGGTGACCCCCCACATCTGATAGAAGGTATGCATATTAAAGGGCATGTTATACAGCTCGCCCTTGTAGTTGGCAATGGGGGTGTTGATGTAGTGGTTAAACTCGGCATACTGCTGCACGTAGTTCCACACCGCCTTATTGGAGGTGTGGAAAATATGGGCGCCATACACGTGCACCTGAATGCCTTCTACCTCTTTGGTGTAGATGTTACCGGCGATGTGGTCGCACTTATCCACTACCAGACAGGTTTTGCCCCGATTCATGGCCTCCCGTGCGAACACGGCACCAAACAAACCGGCACCAACGATGAGATAGTCGTACTGTTTCATAGTGTTCTCCTTTACGGACAGAGGTAAATTATTCGGCACCGTCGCCGGACAGCACCGCCGGCACGGTTTTCAAGATGATGACGAGGTCGGTCCACAGGCTGCGCTCGCGGACATATTTGGCGTCCAGCGCCATCCACTCTTCAAAGTTGATGTTGTTGCGGCCGCTGCACTGCCAGTAGCAGGTCAGCCCCTGCTTAACCAGCAGACGCACCTTGTGGTGCTCCTTATACTCCGCCACCTCGCACTCCAGAGCAGGGCGGGGACCTACGATGGACATATCGCCCAGGAAAATGTTAAACAGCTGGGGCAGCTCGTCCAGGCTGGTGCGGCGGATAAATTTACCCACCTTGGTGATGCGGGGGTCCTCCTTGATTTTGAAGGCGGGACCGTCCATCTCATTGAACTGGCGCAGCTTTTCCAGCATTTCGGGGGAATCCGCGTTGACACACATGCTGCGGAACTTGTAGATGCGGAAGAGCTTACCGTTCTGCCCGACGCGGGTCTGGGTGTAGAAACCGGGACCGCCGTCGCTGCGTACCCACAGCCACAGAATCAGAAATATGGGGGACAGCACCAGAATCGCAAGACCGGACAGAAGAATGTCAAACAGACGCTTGAAAAAATCGTAAACCGGCTTCTTTTTAAACGTATCCATAATCAGATAACTCCTTTCCTTGGGCAGGACTCTTACTCTTCTTCAGTCGACGGCTCGCTTTCGAGTTCGTCGGGTTGAGTGGAGGTGGAATCTGCCTCGGTGACAGAGGATTCGGATTGGCTTTCAGAGGTTTGCTCCGCCGTGGTGGAGTCGGTGGTGCTCTCGGTGGAGCCTTCCGTCGACTCGGAGGTGGAGGTGGACGATTCGGTATCCGCCGTGGTCACGTCCACCGCCTCGGTGGTGGAGTCCTCCGTGGGCTCGGTTGTGGTCGCCGTCGTTGTGGTGGTTGTGGTGGTCACCTTGGTTTTCTTTGCGGTGGTGGTTGTGGTAGTCGCCGTCGTCGTTGTGGTGGTTGTGGTGGTGGACGGCTTGGTCAGCAGGGTTTTCGCTGTGGTGGTTGTGGTGGTAGCCGCCGTGGTGGTTGTGCTCTTGGGTGCTGCATAGGTTGTGGTCTGGGACACCTCAGGGTCAATCCCCTGCTCGTAGATGAAGTTGTGCAGCAGAGCCGTGGCGTTTTCCAAATCGTAGATGTACACCCAGCCGTGGCCGCCGTCGTTGCCGCCCCACGCCTTGCAATCCTCGTTGGGCAGAGAATAGTTAGCGAAGGAAGGGCTGGAGGTGACCGCCCAGGACGCCATGCTCATAATCTCGCTGCTGGTCAGGTTGGTGTGGCAAATGCCCAGCACCTTGCTCAGTAGACCGGGATATTTGGTCAGGGACAGGTCCTTGACCTGCGCAAAGGCGGCCTCGATAACCTCTTTCTGGCGGTTGCCGCGTTCCACGTCGTTGCCGGTGTAGCGGTTGCGGGAGTAGGCGAGGGCTTGTCCACCGTTGAGAAGCTGGTAGCCCGTCTCGGTGACAGGGGGACAATCGATGCCGTACTCCTGAATGTAGGGCACGTAGGTCTGGTTCATAACCCGCATCTCGTCCGCGTCCACGTCCAGATACACACCGCCGATGTAATCGACGATTTCGGAGAATTCGAAGAAGTTGACATAGACGTAATCCTGTATGTTCATGCCGAAATTCTGGTTGAGGGTCTTGACCGCCAGCTGCACGCCGCCGTGACCGAAGGCATGGGTGATTTTGGTCTTGCCGTCGTAGGAGGGATAGCCGTCCACCGGCACCAGCGTGTCGCGGGCGACGGAGGTCATCTTGATTTGGTTGTGCACCTTATCCAGCGAGAGGATAATGATGGCGTCCGACCGCCCCTCTTCGGTATCCTGACGGGTGTCCAGACCGAACAGTGCAATGTTCTGCACCCCGTTGGTAGGCAGATATTCGTTGATGCCGATATCGCCGCTCAGCTCGCTGCCCTGTTGAATGGCGCCCTCCAGAAAGCCCCAGGCGATGGAGAAAACCACCAGCACCACGGCGGCAATCGACGAGGCGGCAATAATGGCGATGCGAATAGCCAGTTGCTTTTTGGTCAGCTTCTTTTTTCCTTTCTTTTTTGCGTGAGCGGCCTGAATGGCACCCAGACTCACCGTCGCCTTTTGCGGGGCACCGCAGCGGGGGCAAACGTCCGGCTCACCGGATAGGCGCTTTCCGCATTTTTTACAATTCATAGTAGTATCGTCCTTTCTGTGGGCGGCAGGCCGCCTATCAAAAGCCATACGGGAGCGTATAGCGGTCCCAAGGCAAAATATACCAACCTATAATCGTAGTCATTATAGCACAAGCCTTTCCGTTTGGCAATTCTTTTTTGTGTTTCCGCATATTTTTAATAAAAAGTTAAAAATGTGTCATAAAAAGCAGAAATCGTTGCATTCCTGCCCCTTGCAACCGCTCGTTGCCTGTGCTACAATGGAATCAATGCGTACCGATAGTATATCCGCCTGTGGGGCGGATTACACAGGAGCGCGAAATGTATGGAGATGGAGAGGGTTCTATTATGGCTAACGTACAAGCCGCCGAGCGCGCAGCCCTGCAGTTCGGCAACGACACGTTTTTGCGGGCGGAGCCTTACGGCGAGGGTCACATTAACGAAACCTACGCCGCCTATTATCGCAAGGCGGACGGCACCGAGTATCGCAACATTCTGCAGAAAATCAACAATTACGTGTTCCCCGACGTGGACGGTCTGATGGAGAATATCAAGGGCGTCACCGACTATCTGCGGGGCATCGTAGGGGAGCGGGAGACCATGACCGTCATTCCCGCCGCCGACGGCAAGGCGTATTACGTGGACCCTGACGGGGACTACTGGCGCAGCTACATTTTCATTGAAAATGCCACCGCCTACCAGAAAATTGAAAAGGACGAGGATTTCTACACCTGCGGTGTATCCTTCGGTCGGTTTCAGCAGCAGCTGGCGGACTATCCCGCCCATAAGCTGCACGAGACCATCGTTAATTTCCACCATACCCCCTCCCGCTACAATGCGTTGCATGCCGCCATTGCGGCGGACGCGGCGGGTCGCGCTGCTGAGGTGCAGGAGCAGATTGCTTTTGCGCTGGCTCGCGAGGAGAGCGCGGGCGTGTTGGTGCGCGGTATGGAAGCGGGAACTCTGCCCCGCCGCGTGACCCACAATGACACCAAGCTGAACAACATTCTCATCGATGACGCAACCGGTAAGGGACAGTGCGTTATCGACCTGGATACCGTCATGCCCGGCGCCGTGGCCTTTGACTTCGGCGACTGCATTCGGTTCGGCGCTTCCACCGCCGCCGAGGACGAGACCGACCTGTCCAAGGTGGAGATGGACATTCACCTGTTCCGCGTGTTCGCGGAAGGCTATCTGTCCACCGCCGCCCCCTTCCTCACCGAGGCGGAGCTGGACAGTCTGGTGGACGGTGCTCGCCTGATGACGCTGGAGTGTGGCGTGCGGTTCCTCACCGACTATCTGCAGGGGGACGTGTACTTCCGCATTCATCACCCGCGGCACAATCTGGACCGTTGCCTGACCCAGTTTAAGTTGGTGGCGGATATGGAAAAGAAAGAGGCCGAGATGCGCGCCATCATCAAAGAGCTGGCCGCCAAGTACAAGTAAAAAGCGAAGAAAAGCCGTCCGACACCCGTCGGACGGCTTTTTACTTTTGTAGGGGACAGGTTTCCCGTCCCGTTCCTGCTGTAAATCGTAGGGGCGAACTGTGTTCGCCCGCCCTACAATGATTTTTTATCAGACCGCCCCAGCAGGTAATCGGCGGACACTTTGTAATAATCGCAAAGGGTCAGCAGATGGCGAATGGGCATTTCGTTGGCGCCACGCTCGTAGCGGGCATACATCGTCTGGGACGTACCCAGCACGGTGGCGATTTGCTGTTGCGTTTTATCGTGGTCTTCCCGCAGGTTTCGCATACGAATTGTGTAGTTCATTTTTATCACCCACACCAGTATACAACAGCACAAATATTTACTATTGATTTTAGTAAACATTTGTATTATAATTGTGCTCGGAGCATAGCTCCGATTGCTGCGAGGCGACCCCAAGGCAAAAAGCCGTCCGACGATGTCGGACGGCTTTTTGCTTTTGTAGGGGAGGGGCTTGCCCCTCCCGAAAAGCCCTCTTGCCTCTCCTCGGGGAGAGGTGGCAGAGAATAAGAGAATAGAGAAAAGAGAATAGAGAACAGAGAATAGATTTATCCTTCTCCTACACTCCTAACTCCTAACTCCTAACTCCTCGCTCCTAACTCCTCACTCAATTCAGCCCTTGCTCGCCCACGCGGGCGAACAGCCGCTCCACGGCGGCGGCAAGGGGCTTGTTTTCGGGGGCTTCCAGCTCGCTGTCGGCGGCGAGTATGGCACTCGCGGCGGCTTGTGCACTGCGCAGTAGGTCCATATCCTCCGCCAAATCCGCCACCTTGAGCTGGGGCAGACCGTGCTGGCGATTGCCGAAGAAATCGCCGGGACCGCGGAGTTTCAGGTCCTCGTCCGCAATGCGGAAACCGTCACCCGTGGCGCACATCACCTGCAGACGGCGGCGGGTGTCCTCCCCGCGGCTGTCCGAGATGAGGATGCAGGTGGAGCGGTGCCGTCCCCGTCCTACCCGCCCACGGAGCTGGTGCAGCTGCGCCAGACCGAAGCGGTCGGCATTCTCCACCACCATAATCACCGCGTTGGGTACGTCCACTCCTACCTCGATAACAGTGGTGGACACCAACAGCTGTATCTCGCCGGCGGCGAAGGCTGCCATGGTCTGTTCTTTCTCGGCGGGTTTCATCTTGCCGTGGAGCAGCCCCAGCCGATACCCCTTGAAGTGGTTGGCGGACAGGTCGCGGAACAC
Organism: Clostridia bacterium; assembly: GCA_017440755.1. Taxonomy (GTDB): domain Bacteria; phylum Bacillota; class Clostridia; order Oscillospirales; family Acutalibacteraceae; genus UBA5905. Next base: position 51,805 of record JAFSGP010000003.1, read on the forward strand.
CTCGGTGGCGGAGCGCAGAGTAGAGGGCTCCTCTCCCTCCTCCACCAGCGGACACACGATGAAGCCCTGCCGCCCTTCGTCCAGATGCCGCCGTACGTAGCCGTAGGCACGCTCCCGCTTGTCGCTGCCCACCGCGTAGGTTTCCACGGGCTGGCGCCCGGGGGGCAGCTCGTCCAGCACCGACACGTCCAAATCTCCGTACAGAATCAGCGCCAGCGTGCGGGGAATGGGGGTGGCGGACATAACCAACAGGTGGGGGTTGTTGCCCTTGGCGGACAGGCGAGCCCGTTGCCCTACGCCGAAGCGGTGCTGCTCGTCGGTGATGACCAGCCCCAGACGGGCAAAGACCACCGACTCGCTGATGAGGGCGTGGGTTCCCACCACAAAGTGGATTTTACCGGCGGCGATGTCCGCCTGCAGCTCCCGCCGCCTTGCGGCAGGCACCGAGCCGGTGAGCAGCCCCACCCGCACGCCGTTACCGAGCAGTTTTTGCAGGGTGGCGGCGTGTTGCTCTGCCAATATTTCGGTGGGCGCCATCATCGCCGCCTGCCACCCCTCCTTGATGAGGGTGTAGGCGACACCCGCCGCCACCGCTGTTTTGCCGCTGCCCACGTCCCCCTGTACCAAGCGGGACATGGGGCGGTTCCCCTGCATGTCCGCCACACAGGCGGCGATGGCACGGCTCTGCGCCCCTGTCAGGGTAAAGGGCAGTCCTGCCGTGTAGGTGGCGGTGTGGTCAGCGGTAATCACCGCGCCGCTTTGGGCGCGGTTGCGGCGCTTGAGTCGCAACAGCCCCAGTTGGAGCACCAATAATTCCTCAAACACCAGCCGCCGCCGCGCCTCGGCGATATCCGCACTGCAGGTGGGGAAGTGCACGTTGCGAACGGCGGTGAGGCGGTCGCACAAGTCCAATTGCTCCCGCAGGGCGGCGGGGAGCAGCTCCGGCAGAGCGGATATCCGCTCCAGCGCCTGTGCCACGTTGGTTTCTATCATGCGGCTGGTAAGCCCCTCGGTCTGGGGATAGATGGGACGAATGCGCTGTCCCGTGGAGGCGGGTTCAATCAGGGGAGAGGTCATCTCCGCCCGCCGCCCGTCGAATACCACCGTGCCGTACAGCAGAATCTCCATATCCCGCCGCACCTTGGCGGCGGCGAAGCGGTTGTTGAACAGGGTCACCTGCAAGCTACTTTCGCCGTCGGTGACGCGGAAGCGGTAGAGGGTCATACCCTTACGCACCCGATATTCCGTGGGGGCGTTCACCACCCAGCCACGGATACAGCAGGGCACACCGGGGCGTGCCGCTGAGATGGGGACCGCCGCCGACCAGTCCTCATAGGCGCGGGGATAGTGCTCCAGCAGGTCGCCTATGGTGGCGATGCCCATTTTCTCATACAGCGCCGCCCGTTTTTCGCCCACGCCCTTGAGCGAGCGTATGGATTCATTTAGCATAGCGGTCCCTCCTTTCGTTCTGTCATGGGACACGATTTCCCGCCGCGCCAATACTAATGTATTATAATACCTTTATATATTATATTGCATTCTGCGCGGATACGCAAGAGGAATGTAAAAATTCCTGTCGGCGTCCCGCTTTGGCTGTCGCCGTAAAACCGCCCGCCTTTATTTTGTGCCGAAAAATCGGGCAAAACACCATATCTTGTGGTGCCAAAAAAAGTTTAAAATTTTTTCAAAAAAATGCGAAAAAACACTTGCAATTTGCGGTTTTTTATAGTATGATAGTCGAGCACGCCGTGAACAAGGGGGTAATTTGCGCCTTTTTAGCGGCTTGCAGACTGCACGATATGCGATGAAGCGGGAGGTTGCAACTCATCTGAGTTGGTTTTTCCGTGGAGTATGTCCGATTTCAAACCGGGCGAAGGAATACTGTGTGCAGAGGCTGACAAGGCGGCTTTGTGCGCCTGCCCAACGGGCGGCAATGCCGATTCTTGCGACTTTTTGTCGGCCCTAACTGCGCCAGGACGCTGACACCGGCCCCGGAGCTTGCCAAGGTGGCAAGCACCGGTTTTTTCATGGAGAGTTACGGAACACCCGGCTCTGTGTACGGTTTATGCGTCGCCCGCCAACCAAAATTTTAAAGGAGGCGTTTTAAAGTGGCAGTCAAAGAGAAAATTCGCATTCGCATCAAGGGTTACGATCATCAGTTGGTGGATCAGGCCGCCGGCAAGATCGTGGAGACCGCACACCGCACCGGTGCTCGCGTTTCCGGTCCCGTACCGCTCCCCACCGAGAGAGAGGTCGTCACCATCCTGCGCGCTGTTCACAAGTACAAGGATGCCCGTGAGCAGTTTGAGACCCGCACCCACAAGCGTCTGATTGACATCCTCAGACCGTCCAACAAGACCGTTGAGGCCCTGCAGGGCCTTGAGCTCCCCGCCGGTGTGGACATCGAGATCAAACTGTAATCAGCGGTTTGTAAGAGTCCATTTACGCGAGGTCATGTTGGCAAGACACGCTGCTCAGGCATTCGGAACTCCGGGTCACCCGGAAAGCCGGAATGCAGAGCACACGACGTGTGGCGCCAACCAATAACCAAGGAGGTATAGACATGCAGAAAGGTATCATTGGCAAGAAGGTCGGCATGACGCAGATCTTCGACGCAAAGGGCAACGTCGTTCCGGTGACTGTCGTTGAGGCAGGTCCCTGCGTTGTTGTTCAGAAGAAAACTGTAGAGAACGACGGCTACGCCGCTGTTCAGCTGGGCTTCGGCGATCTCCGCCCCGCCCAGGTCAACAAGCCTATGAAGGGTCACTTCGATAAGTCCGACGTGGCTCCCAAGCGCACGCTGCGCGAGTTCCGCTTGGCGGATTGCGATGCGCTGAACGTGGGCGACGTTGTGAAGGCTGACACCTTTGTCGTGGGCGATCACGTGGATGTGGTCGGCACCAGCAAGGGTAAGGGCTACGCCGGCGCCATCAAGCGCTGGAACTTCTCCCGCCTGAAGGAGTCCCACGGTACGGGTCCCAACGCCCGTCACGCCGGCTCTCTGGGCGCCTGCTCTTCTCCCTCTCGTGTTTACAAGGGTATGAAGGGCGCCGGCCATCTGGGTGCCGAGCGCGTTACCGTGCAGAACCTGGAAATCGTTAAGATCGACGTAGAGAACAACCTGATCGCCATCAAGGGCGCCATCCCCGGCGCTCGCAAGGGCATCGTGCTGATCTCCGACACCGTCAAGAAAGCCTAAGGAAGGAGGAATTGTAGATGCCTAACGTATCCATTTATGATATGACCGGCAAGCAGACCGGCACCATGGAGCTGTCCGATGCCATCTTCGGTATCGAGCCCAACGTGGCCGTGATGCACAGCGCCGTCATTAACTTCCTGGCCAACCAGCGTCAGGGCACCCAGTCCACCAAGACCCGTGCTGAGGTCTCCGGCGGCGGCAAGAAGCCTTGGCGCCAGAAGGGTACCGGTCACGCCCGTCAGGGTTCCACCCGGTCTCCCCAGTGGACCCACGGCGGTATTGCTCTGGGCCCGAAGCCCCGCAGCTACCGCTTTGCTCTGCCCAAGAAGGTGCGCCGTCTGGCTCTGAAATCCGCTTTCTCCTCTAAGGTGGCGGCGGACGAGATGCTGGTTCTGGAGAGCCTGTCCATGGACGAGATTAAGACCAAGACCATCGTGAACATGCTGGCCGCCCTGGGCGCCGATCGCAAGGTTCTGCTGGTCATGGCCGAGAAGGATGAGAAGGTGGTTCTGTCCGCCCGTAACATCCCCGGTGTTAAGACCGCTCTGGTCAACACTCTGAACGTGTACGACATTCTGAACTGCGATAAGTTCATCGTGGTGAAGGATGCCATCGCCCAGATTGAGGAGGTGTACAACTAATGAACGCTCGTGACATTATCCTGGCTCCCGTGATCACGGAGAAGTCCGTGGCCGCCCTGAGCGAGAAGAAGTACACCTTCCGCGTGGCCGACGCTGCTAACAAGATCGAGATCGCTAAGGCGGTCGAAGAGATCTTTGAGGGCACCAAGGTCGCTAAGGTGAACACCATCAGCATGAAGGGTAAGAAGCGCCGTATGGGTCGTTTTGAGGGTTACACCTCCGACTGGAAAAAGGCAGTGGTTACCCTGACCGAGGACTCCAAGACCATCGAGTTCTTTGACGGTCTGTTCTAATTAGGAGTATACAAGACCGTTTTTCGTGCTGGCAATGTATGGAGGCTCTCGGCCTCCGCTAAGCCAGGCAAACCGAGGCATCGCCTCGCGTACAGCCTGAATATAGGAGAGTGAATCGAATGGCTATTAAGAATTATAAGCCGACTACTCCCGGCCGCCGCGGTATGTCCGTTATCGACTATACCCAGCTGTCGAAAGTAGCACCGGAGAAGAGCCTGCTGGCTCCCAAGAACAAAAAGGCCGGTCGTAACAGCTACGGCCGCATCACCATCCGTCATCGCGGCGGTGGTAACCGTCAGAAGTACCGTATCATCGACTTCAAGCGTAACAAGCTGGACGTTGTCGGTACCATCATGACCCTCGAGTATGACCCCAACCGTAGCGCTCACATCGCTCTGGTCCAGTATGAGGACGGCGAGAAGCGTTACATCATCGCTCCCGCCGGCCTGAAGGTTGGCGACACCGTGACTGCCGGCGCTTCCGCCGACATCAAGGCGGGTAACGCCCTGCCCCTGAGCAACATCCCCACCGGTACCTTCATTCACAACGTGGAGCTGTACCCCGGTAAGGGCGCTCAGCTGGCTCGTTCCGCCGGTGTTATGGCCCAGCTGATGGGTAAGGAGAACAACCTGGCTATGATCCGTCTGCCCTCCGGCGAGATGCGTTATGTGCCCCTGAACTGCATGGCTACCATCGGTCAGGTTGGCAACACCGACCACGCCAACGTGCAGATTGGTAAGGCCGGCCGTAAGCGTCACATGGGTTGGCGTCCCACCGTTCGCGGTTCCGTCATGAACCCCTGCGATCACCCCCACGGCGGTGGTGAGGGTAAGTCCCCCGTGGGCCGTCCCGGTCCTGTCACTCCT
>JAFSGP010000021.1 GCA_017440755.1 Clostridia bacterium
ACATCACCAGCACCTTCACGGTGGTTGGCTCCGAGACTGTGGACGGCGTAGAGTACGTCACCTACTCTAAGGCGTAAGCCGAAACAATAGCAAAACCCAAAAGGGGGTTGGCTCTCATCGAGAGCCAACCCCCTGTTTTTGTTTACCAATATAAGAGAAGCCTGCCGAGCATCGGCAGGCTTCTCTTTATAGTATATTCACATTAGTTTCGATTGCTCAGCACGTCAGCCTCATACTGCTTAACGGTAGCAAACCACTCGCCGTCGGCGGGAGCACCGCACTCGCGGCAGTACTGCTCCCAAATTTCGCCGAAGGGCATAGTCTTCAGCTCCTCCTGCAGCACCATCAGCTCGGACCAATTATCAGCGTCCTGCAGAGCGGCCATATCCGGCGTCAGCAGCGCCATCAGCAGTGCCTTCTGCACATTGCGGAAGCCCACAACCCATGCAGAAATGCGGTTGATGGAGGCATCGAAATAGTCCAGCGCCATCTTAACGCGGCCGTCTAATCCACCGCAACGCACGATTTCCTTGCAAATCTCCTTTGTCTCATCATCCAGCAGCACCACGTGGTCGCTGTCCCAACGAATGGGGCGGGTGATGTGCAAGGCAATTTCAGGGAAGAAAGCCAGCAACGCGGGAATCTTATCCGAAACCACCTCGGTGGGATGGTAGTGGCCGTTGTCCATCAGGGGAATGCACTTGTCCTTGTTCATAGCGGCATAGCTGAGGGCGAACTCGGCGCTGCCGACGGTGTAGGCCTCAACACCGATGCCGAACACCTTGCTTTCCACGCAGGGCTTAACCAAATCAAAGTCAAAGGACTCCGAAAGGATGGCGTCAATAGATTCCTTATAGCGAACGCGAGGACCCATACGGTCAGCGGGGATATCCTTGAATCCGTCACCCGTCCAGATGTTCATAACACAGGGCTGCCCCAATTCCTCTGCCAGATACTGAGAGATGCGGATACAGGCCTTGCCGTGGTCGATCCAGAAGCGGCGGGTCTCCTCGTTGGCACTTGCCAAGGTCAGGGGATCGCACTTGGGGTGAGAGAAGAAGGTGGGGTTGAAGTCGCAACCCAATCCCCGCTCCTTGCAGAAATCCACCCATTTTTGGAAATGTTTGGGTTCCAGCTTGTCCCGATCCACCCAACCACCGTTATCCTCATCAAAGATGGCATAGCTGGCGTGAAGATTCATTTTCTTCGTACCGGGGCACAGTTTCATCACCACGTCCAGATCCGCCATCAGCTCCTCGGGGGTGCGGGCGCGACCGGGGTAGTTGCCGGTGGTCTGGATACCGCCGGTGAGCGGCTTGTTGGGGTCGGTGTCGAAGCCGCGCACGTCGTCACCCTGCCAGCAGTGCAGGGAAACAGGCACGGCCTTTAATTTCGCGATAGCCGCATCGGTATCAATGCCGATGGCCGCATATTTCGCTTTTGCTTCTGTGTAGCTCACAAAAACTCCTCCTTATGTAAAATCACTGGTATTAGTTTATCATACTCTTTTGTGGATTACAAGTAGGCTTTCTTGCGCTCTCAGGGTGAAAAAACACCGAAGAGTAAAACTCTTCGGTGTTTTTTATGAATAGGAATCAAGCGTTAAAGGCTAACTCTTTCGTGAGCAGGAATTTGAGGGAGGCGGCGCCGTCGGACAAGGTTGCCTGTTCCACGGGCTTGCCGTTTGCCGCACAGGTGGTGAAGTACAGCAGTTCGTTGTAATAGCCACCCAAATCGGAGATGTTACCGCCGGCGGCGGCAGTTGCCAGCTCCTTCTTCTCAATGGCGATTTCCTCAGCGCTGTCGGCGGTGTACAGCATAAACTTACCGCCGTCGTTTTCCACTACCGCATTTTCAAATACCACGCGGAAGGTGGCTTGGAAGGGGTGGGTAGCAGGCAGTCCCCAAGTGCCCTCTACGGATACGGCAAAGTCGTCGTAGGAGAGCAGGGTGTTTACGTAGGATTTTTCCTCGCTCAGCGTATTTCTTACCGAATATAGATTGGCGGGCTCACCGAACACGGACAGAACGTAGTCCACGTCGTGAATGTGCAGGTCCTGTGCGGCGCCGCCGGACAGGGTGGGGTTACGCAGCCAGTCCTGCCAACCCCACTCGGGGGTGGGGCTGATGCGGCGGAAGTTGGCGTTGACCACCTTGCCGTATTTGCCCTCTGCCAGAATGTTCCGCAGAGCTACGTATTCGTCCCAGAAACGGATAACCTGACCAATCTGCACTTGGCAGCCGGTTTCCGCCTGCTTTTTGAGCAGCTGCTCGCTTTCGGCTACCGTCAGCGTCACCGGCTTTTCCACAAAGAGATATTTCACCTTGTCCATGGCCGCCAGCGCATATTCCGCATGCAGGAAGGTGGGCAGGCAGATGTCGATGATATCCACGTCCGCTTGTGCGATCAGGTCCATACCGTCACCGTAGATGGTGGCGTTGGTGCCGGCGGCGATTTCCTCCGCCTTTTCCCGACGAATGTCCGCTACTGCGGTAATTTCCACGTCCGGTAACACTTTATAGCAGTTGGCGTGCATAGCTCCCATAAAGCCGCAGCCGATCAAACCGATTTTTAACATATATATTTTCCTCCTTTATTCTCTTCCCAAGATGCGGTCCATCGCACGGGAGGTGTTGTAGATTAGGGTATCAGGGTAGTGGGTATATCCGGGAATCATCTCCGCGGATACCCAGCCGTCATAGCCGATATCCGCCAGTGCCGCCATCACCGCGGGGTAGTTCACGTCGCCTGCCAGCAGGTCAACAAAGCCGTGCAGACCGCCTGCAGCCACCCGATAATCCTTGAAATGCACCTTCTTGATGCGATTACCCAAAGCGCGAATCCAGTGCTCGGGATAACCGTTTGCCAGCGTATTGCCCACGTCCAGATAACTGCCCACGTAGGGGGAGTTTACCTTGTCGATGAAATCACGCATTTCCACAGGGGAGAGAAGGAACTTGTTCCATACGTTTTCCAGTGCAATCTCCACCTTGTATTGTTCGGCGGTCTCCTTGAGCTTGTTCACCGACTCCAACGCGGTGTCGTAGCAGGTGACGTAATCCGCCATATAGCCGGGAGCGGCAAACTCTGCATTCACACAACCGGGCAACACCAAAATGGACTCACAGCCCAGTGTGGCGGCGGTTTCCAGCTGCTTCTTAACGGTGTCCATGGCCTTGGTGCGGTTCGCCTCGTTGGTGTCGCTGAGGAAATTATCCCAACACATACCGCACACCAAGCTGTACAGCTCCAGACCGTGGTCCTTTGCCATTTGTTTGACCTGCAGCAGCTCTGCTTCGGTGGAGGTGGGGTTGATTTCGCCGCTTGCGTTGAGAGCTACCTCTACGCCCTCAAAACCGGCATCCTTTGCTAACGCAAAGGTATCCTGCAAGGAAGCCGCGGGAAAAGACCAAATATTAATACCTTTTTTCATGTTGTCGCCCTCCTTTAATCCGTTATGATAGCTGTGTCGTCTATACAGACTTTATCCAGACAATATTTGCCCTCGGTGACAGGCTCGCGGTTTTGCCACTTACCGCGGGTAAAGTCGGGGATTTCTACAGGTGCGCCATTTTGTTTGACAGAAGCCTCGGACAGAACGGCAATGCTCATCCAAGTGACGGTGTCGTATACGTCGATGGGGGTGTTGGTGCCGTTTTTGACGCTTTCAATGAAGGCGCGGCATACCAGCCAGTCCATACCGCCGTGACCGCCCCGCTCGCCGATTTCCACGTACTCTTTCTGGAGAGGATGGTCGTATTTGGCAAAGAACTCTTCTTCGTTATTTTGCACCGGTTCAGTCATACCTTCCAAGAATACGACTTTTCCCTCTTCACAGGACATACCCTTGGTGCCACGCACGGTAAAGTTACGGCTATAATAAGCGCGAGGAAGAGTGGTGTCCAATTTCATAGTAATGGTTTCGCCACCTTCGCAGGTAATAACGGTGGTTACGATATCTGCTTGATTATAGTCCGTGTTAAACTCAGGATAATTCGCCAAATGGTCACGGGCATATTCTTTTAATCCTACGCTCTTGGAAGCGATGGAGTTGAGTCGCACCAGACGGTTGCCACGGTTGATGCCCAGCACTTTGGCAATGGGGCCCAACTCGTGGGTGGGGTACTGTTCACAGTTACGCTTTTTATACTCATCGATGCGGTAATGACGAATGGGATCATCCAAATCAAGGAACAATTCGACGTCGGGCAGATAGTGACTGTACGCACCGTCGCAGTGCACGATTTCGCCGAACAATCCTTGCTCTACCATGTTGAGTGCTAACATCTCTCGCCGTCCGTAGCAACAGTTTTCCAACATCATCAGGGGTGTGCCGGTTTGCTCATAGATATCCACTAAATCCCAGCACTCCTGCAAATCAAAGGCACAACCCACTTCGATAGCAGTGTATTTACCTGCTCGCATGGCGTCCTTGGCAATAGGCACGTGGCTGGCCCAGTCAGTCATAATGAATACGGCGTCTACCTCCGGATCTTGCAGAATTTCCTGATAATCCACCGACAGGGTAGCACCGGGGAGTCCCTTTTCGGCTAACAGGTCAGCGGCTCTTTGCAGATGCTTTTCGTGCAGATCGCAAAGATACTTGATGTGCACGTCCTTCATCTCCGAGATACAGCCTTTCAGCACGCCATAACCACGACGCCCCAAGCCGATGTAACCGATAGTGATCTTTTTTTTCATAATGAATCTCCTTTCGCAATACAAGGTTGACTTGCGGAGTGATGTATGCTAAACTCATTATAGCAAGCCAAAAACGGCAAAACAATGCGAAAAAAGGGACAAAAATTATGATTTTGAGCAATGCTATCCGAGTGGAAAATGATTTTAGCATTCTGGCATTCAATACGGTTCTGGATTATCGCTGGGACGCAGAATTTGTGTTCTTAGGGGAGCAGCACGATTTCTGGGAGATTGTATACGTGCTGTCCGGTGAGGTGGAGGCGAGGTTGATTTCGCCCTCGGCATTGAGAGCTACCTCCACACCCTCAAAGCCCGCGTCTTTGGCAAGCGTGAAGGTGTCTTGCAGGGAACCTGCAGCAAAGGACCAGATGTTAATACCTTTTTTCATTGATTAATCCTCCATGATTTTGACCGTATGATCCACGCAAACCTTATCAAGGCAATACTTGCCCTCGGTGACAGGCTCGCGGTTTTGCCATTTGCCGCGGGTGAAATCGGGGATCTCCACGGGCGCGCCGTTCTGCTCGATAGAAGCAGTGGACAGCACCGCGATGCTCATCCAGGCGGCGGCGTCGTACACATCAATGGGGGTATTGGTGCCATTCTTCACACTCTCGATGAAGCCACGGTTGACCAGCCAGTCCATACCGCCGTGACCGCCACGCTCGCCCAGCGCCACATATTCTGCCTGCAGAGGGTGGTCGTATTTGGCGAAGAACTCCTCCTCGTTGTTTTCGATGGGCTCTTCCATGCCCTCCAGGAACACCGCGCGGCGCTCCTCGCTGGACATACCCTTGGTGCCCCGCACGGTAAAGTTGCGGCTGTAATAGGCGCGGGGGAGGGTGGTATCCAGTCGCAGGGTGATGGTCTCGCCGCCTTCGCAGGTGATGACGGTGGTGATGATATCGCCCTGTGCATAGTCGGTGTCAAACTCCTTCCAGTCCGCCAGATGGTCGTGGACGTAGGTTTTAATGCCCGCACTCTTGGAGGCGATGGAGTTGAGTCGCACCATGCGATTGCCACGGTTGATACCCAGCACTTTGGCGATGGGGCCCAGCTCGTGGGTGGGATACTGCTCGCAGTTACGGGTACGGTACTGACCGATGCGATAGTGGCGAATGGGATCCTCTAAGAAACCGAACAGCTCGGTTTCCGGCAGATAGTGGCAGTAGGCGCCATCGCAGTGTACAATCTCACCGAACAGCCCTTGCTTCACCATGTTGAGCACCATCATCTCCCGACGGTTGTAGCAGCAGTTTTCCAGCATCATCAGAGGGGTGCCGGTTTGCTCATAGATATCCACCAAGTCCCAGCAGTCCTGCAAATTCAAAGCGCAGCCCACTTCCATAGCGGTGTATTTGCCTGCCCGCATCGCGTCCTTTGCGATGGGTGCGTGGCTTGCCCAGTCGGTCATCACGTATACCGCGTCCACCTCGGGGTCGCGCAGGATTTCCTGATAATCCACCGCCAGAGTGGCACCGGGCAGCCCCTTCTGCTCCAAGAGGTCAGCCCCTTTTTGGAGACGGTTTTCGTGGAGGTCACACAGGTATTTGATGCGCACGTCCTTCATTTCGGTGATGCAGTCCCGCAGCACGTCAAAGCCACGGCGGCCCAAACCGATGTAACCGATAGTGATTTTTTCTTTCATGACGGTTCTCCTTTTTAAAAACAAGGTTGACTTGGGACGGTATGTGTGCTAAACTCATTATAACGAGCCAAAAACGGCAAAACAATGCGAAAAAAGGGACAAAAATTATGATTTTGAGCAATGCTATCCGCGTGGAAAATGATTTTAGCATTCTGGCATTCAATACGGTTCTGGATTATCGCTGGGACGCAGAATTTGTGTTTTTGGGAGAACAGCACGATTTTTGGGAGATTGTATACGTACTGTCCGGCGAGGTGGAGTGCGCGGAGGACGAGCGGGTATACCAGCTGAGGGCAGGGGAGATGTTGCTGCATGCGCCGATGGAGTTTCATAAGATTCGCAGCGCCGCCAACACCGAGCCTCATCTGTACGTGCTCACCTTTGCCGCGCGTGGGGCGCTGCCGGATAGCCTGAAAGACGGCATATTTTGCCTGTCCGATACGGATAGAGAGCGGTACGAGGCGTTCTTTAAGGAGCTGCACAGCCTGTACGTAGACGGGCAGACGGGGGAGGACCCCAAGCGGTACTGTGCCTTTGAGTTGGCTTCTTTTTTGTTCCGTTTGGCGCTGAAGGGAAAGCCGGCGTCCAACTATTCACACGAGCTGACGGCGAAGGAATATCGGCGGGCGGTAAATGCTATGCAACAGGGCCTGTACGATAATTTGACGTTGGCGCAGATTGCGGCAACCTGTCATATCAGCATCAGTTATCTGAAGGTACTGTTTGCCCGCTATGCGGGTATCAGCCCAAAGGCATATTACTCTAAGATGCGGTATAACGAGGCGCTGAATCTGCTGAAAAAGGGGCTTTCTGCTGCGGAGGTAGCGGCGCGAATGAATTTTTCGTCCCCCAACTATTTCTCGGTGTTTATGAAACGGTATGCGGGTCTGCCACCGGCGAAATTCGTGAAAAGGTTATAAATCTGTAGAGAAAGGGGTTGCATGAAAAAGCGCAACCGCGTAATATAAAAGGAAGGTTGTTGAGAGAAGTGGAATATCGTATCGAACACGATTCTATGGGGGATATGAAGGTGCCCGCTGACCGTTTGTGGGGGGCGCAGACCCAGAGAAGTCACGAAAATTTTGAAATCGGCGTGGGCATCGAAACCATGCCTGCAGAAATCATTCATGCCTTCGGTGTGCTGAAAAAGGCGGCGGCCATCACCAACCACACCCTATGCCCCGAAAAGCTGACCGCCGAAAAGCTGACCGCCATAGCGGCCGCCTGCGACGAGGTGATGGCGGGTGAGCTCAACGACCATTTTCCTTTGGTGGTTTGGCAGACCGGTTCGGGCACCCAGTCGAATATGAATGCCAACGAGGTGATTGCCAACCGCGGCAATCAGATTCTGGGCAAGCCCTTACTGCACCCCAACGACGACGCCAATATGAGCCAGTCCTCTAACGACACCTTCCCCACGGCGATGCACATTGCCGCCGTTTTGATTTTGGAGGATAAGCTGATTCCTGCTGTTGAGGAGTTAATTGCTACCTTCCGGCGGCTGGAGGAGGAGAACGAGGGCGTTGTTAAGAGCGGCAGAACGCATCTGCAGGACGCTACGCCCATTACGTTCCCCCAGGAAATCAGCGGGTGGCGTTCTAATCTGGAAAAGGACGTGGAGCTGATTCGGCGCTCCATCGACCCGTTGCGCGCCTTGGCGCTGGGCGGCACGGCTGTAGGCACGGGTCTGAACGCGCCCAAGGGCTTTGACGTGGGCGTAGCCGCGGAGGTTTCCAACATTACGGGCAAGCCCTTCGTCACCGCCGCCAACAAGTTCCACGCCCTGACCTCTAAGGACGAGCTGGTGTTCGCCCACGGTGCACTGAAGGCGCTGGCCTGCGATATGATGAAGATTGCCAACGACGTGCGCTGGCTGGCCTCCGGTCCCCGTAACGGCTTGGGCGAGATTTTCATTCCCGAGAATGAGCCCGGCTCCTCTATTATGCCGGGCAAGGTGAACCCCACCCAGTGCGAGGCGGTGACGATGGTTGCCGTTCAGGTGATGGGAAACGACGTGGCGGTGGGGATGGCCGCCTCGCAGGGCAATTTTGAATTAAACGTGTTTATGCCTGTTTGCATCTATAATTTCCTGCAGTCCGCCCGTCTGCTGGCGGAGGCGATTGCGTCCTTCAATAAGAACTGTGCGGTGGGAATCCGAGCCAATCGGGAGCAGATGCATCATAATCTGCACAACTCCTTAATGCTGGTAACGGCGCTGAATCCGTATATCGGTTACGAAAATGCCGCCGAGACGGCAAAAAAAGCCTTTGAGGATAACATTTCACTGAAAGAAGCCTGTGTGGAATTAGGTTTCTTGACGGCTGAAAAATTTGATGCGATTTTTCACCCCGAAGAAATGGTATAAATCGGAGATAACGCCTAAAGGAGCGGGCTTTCCGAAGCCACCAAAGAAGGCAAGGCTAATAAAGAATTGAAACCACCCGAAGTCACCATCAAAAGCAGTGACTTCGGGTGGTTTTCAGCACAATAAGCCCCAAATAAGCCCCAAAGTCGACCGCTGACAAATGAAACGCCCTTATAAGGAGTACGGTGCATCACGGGATGTTACCGTGCTCTTTTGTTTAGGGAAGTTTTCCGGGCGGTCAGAGTTTTTCTGCCATATTTCCCAAACCATACCGGTCAGCCAAGTTGGGAATGTAGATGTCATCTGCTTGTTTCGGAATGGTATCCACATCAACTTCATTCGTCACCAAATAAATACGTTCGAAATTCGGACGACAAATAGTAAGCTGCGTTTGCGCTTCTTCGGATTTGTTCAGCGTGAACACAAAGGCATACGATGAGCCTGTAAATGGTGCGGGAGAGGCGCTTTTAGAACAGTTGACAGCAACACATTTTGAGCCTGTCCATATACTTGCCGAAAACAATGTGCTGCATGGCATGTTGGAGGATGTGTTAGCTACATTGACCGAGCGAGAAAGCAAGGGTTTGAAATTGCGGTGCGATCTCCTCGGCGGCCGCCCGCACATTTTCAAAGGCGGTATCTGTTTTGGGCGGAAACGCCTCAAAAGAAAGAGCGCGCGCTTGCCCTTTCAGTAAGTCGATAATTTTTATGTAGAACCGTCCTTTTTCATCGTATAGTGTGATTATACACTGAAGGGGGGAGGGTAAATCAAGTGCTTTGTCCCCGTCTGGCCAAAAGGTGGTTGAAGAATCAACCAAACCATGGGAAGAAGGGGGACTCTTTTTGAGAGGTGTGTATCCCTCAAAATTGGATGTTTAGAAAACTGATATATTTAGCAATAAAATTGATATACATATCAATTGTTTTGTGTTATTCTTACAATGAAAAAAGAGTGGCTTATAGTACATATATTTATATCCTTTTTGTCCGTTGATACCACCCCTTGACCGTTGCAAAGGAGAACGATTATGGCAAAGATAGCGATGAAATTATGGGAGACCACCCCCGGTGTCGGAGACAGCGGTACCCCCATTTACTATTATCCGCCCCACGGCGAGGCGGTGTCCGATTGCGCTATCATCGCCATTCCCGGCGGTGCCTATCGGGGTCTGTCCCAGCACGAGGGCTACGGCTACGGCGAGTATTTCTCCTACAAGGGGTTCCACACCTTTTCCATTGACTACCACACCATTCCGCATAAGTTCCCCACTCAGCTGCTGGAGGCACGGCGGGCGGTGCGATGGGTGCGCGCCCACGCCGCAGAGTACGGCATCGACCCCAACAAGATTGCGGTCATCGGCTCCTCGGCGGGTGGTCACCTGACGGCGCTGCTGTCTACCTATACCTCTTCGGTAGAGGGGGAGGGGCTGGACGAAATCGACAACGAGGACTATATGCCTAACGCGCAGATTCTCTGCTACCCCGTCATCTGCAATCCTGAGAATGAGGAATTGTGCCACGCGGAGAGCTACCGCAATTTGGTGGGCGGACGGGACGAGGCGCTGGAACGGGCGCTGGACCCCTCTCTCCACGTGGTGGAGACCACTCCGCCCGCCTTCCTGTTCAGCACCTCCGAGGACGCCAGCGTGAGCGTTATCAACAGCTTTACCTATGCGGCAGAGCTGCGCCGTCACCGCGTCCCCTTTGAGATGCACGTGCTTCCCCACGGGCAGCACGGCATGGGCGTGTGGCTGGAGGACCCCCACAACAGCATTTGGAGTCACCTGATGATTCGTTGGTTGCGTCAGCTCGGTTGGCTGAAGGAGGAGAACAATGGAGAGAATTAACATTGATGCTATCCTTGACAATATCGAGGCGGTGGTGCGCCGCCACGAGCTGGAAAACGGCGGCTATGCCCGCTACCTGTGGCAGGATAAGGCGGAGAGCCGCGAAATGGGGCTGAATGCCTATGGCTGCGCCGACGCCGCCAACATTCTGTACACCCTCAATCGGTTCCACCGCGACCCTGCCAAGCGGGCTGCCTGTGTTGCCGCCCTGCAGAGTAAGCAGGACCCCGTCACCGGCTATTTTTTGGAGCCCACCCACCACGATTTTCACACCACCGCCCACTGTGTGGCGGCGCTGGAATTATTTGACGCCCGCCCCCTGTATCCCCTCACCGAAATGGCGAAGTATAAGGATATCACCAAGTTCTTTGACCTGATGGAGCAGGCGGACTGGCTGCACAGAGGTTGTATGGCCCACGCGGGCGCGGGTCTCTACGCAGCGCTGGTTATCACCGAGACGGTGGACGCGGCGTGGGAGCGGCAGTACTTTGATTGGTTTAACAAAAACTGCGACCCCGAAACGGGCATGTGGGTGGACCCGCCCGCGCCCGACTTCCCCGTGGGTATCCAGATGGGGGACGCCTTCCATTATTTGTTCAACTACCTGTACGCGGGCGAGCCGATGCCCTATCCCGACAAGCTGATTGATTCCTGTCTGGCGATGTATTGGGACGGCAACCTGCCCGCCGGCTTCGGTCACCAGTTCCATTTCATCGAGATGGACTGGACCTATTGCCTCAACCGCGCTTCTCGCCAGACCCCTCACCGCTTCCACGATACGAAGGCGGCGCTGTACGATTTGGCGAAGGGCTTCATCGCTTTTCTGGAGCAGGTGGATTGGGAGCGTGACGACCCTGCCAACGACCTGCACCTGCTGTTCGGCGCTACCTGCTGTCTGGCGGAGCTGCAGCTGGCGCTCCCCGGTGTGATACATTCCACCCGCCCCATGCGTGTGGTGCTGGACCGCCGCCCGTTTATCTGAGTCGGCAAGGAGAACTCTATGAAATCCTTTAACGTTGATGCTATCCTGGACAACATCGAGGCGGTGGTGCGCCGCCACGAGCTGGAAAACGGCGGCTACTGCCGTTATCTGTGGCAGGACAAGGCGGAGAGCCGCGAGATGGGGCTGAACGCCTACGGCTGTGCCGATGCGGCGAATATTTTATATTCCCTTAACCGCTTTCACCGCGACCCTGCGGGGCGGGCGGCTTGCGTTGCCGCTCTGCAGAGCAAGCAGGACCCCGCCACCGGCATTTTCTTAGAGCCGACCCACTACGATTTCCACACCACCGCCCACTGCGTGGCGGCGCTGGATTTGTTCGATGCCCGCCCCCTGTATCCCCTTACCGCCATGTTGGAGTACGAGGATATTTCCCGCTTTTTCGCCTTTTTGGAGGAGGTGGACTGGCTCCGTCATGGGCGGGGATCCCACGCAGGCGCGGCGCTGTTTGCCGCCCTGGCGATTACCGATTCGGTGCCCGATTCGTGGCTGCAGGACTATTTCGCCTTCCTCAACGACCAATGCAATCCCGAAACGGGTCTGTGGTCGAAGGACGCCGCTGAGGATTACACCCTGTATTATCAAATCGGTGAGGCGTTCCACTATTTATTCAACTACGAGTACGCGAGAGAGGCGATGCCTGCCCCCGAACGGCTTATCGACTCTTGTTTGCATATGTATTACGACGGACTGCAGCCCCCCGGCTTCGGTCGTCAGTTCCACTACATTGAGATGGACTGGGCGTTCTGCCTCAACCGTGCCTCCCGTCAGACCCCCCACCGCTTCCACGAGGTGAAAGAGGCGCTGTATGACTTCGCCAAAGGCTATATCGCCTATTTGGAGCAGGTGGACTGGGAGCGCGACGACAGCGCTAACGACCTGCACCTGCTGTTCGGCACCACCTGCTGTCTGGCGGAGCTGCAGCTGGCGCTCCCCGGTGTGGTTCGGTCCTCCCGCCCCATGCATATGGTGCTGGACCGTCGCCCCTTCATTTGACAGGAAACAGTTTCCATTGTCACCAAATGGAAAATTTCGTACAATAGGACTTGTAAGAAATCAGTATATTCTTTTTAGGAAAGGATTGTGTGTTTATGAGACTGATGAAGAAAGCGTTGCTGTTGCTGCTTGTTTTGTCCCTGCTGCTGATGGGGCTGACGGGCTGCAAGGAGGATAAGGAGCCGCCGGAGAGCAGTGCGGTAACCACCACCACGGCAGACGACGCCACCACCGAGGACGTGGGGGACGATACCACCACCGAGGCGGAGGATACCACCACCGAGGCGGATACCCCCACCACGGAGGACAGCGGTTGGGTCCCGGAGGACACCTTCCCGACCTATATTGACCCGACGGTAGGCGAGGATACCACCACCGCCACCGACGAGGTGACGGATACCACCACCGAGGCGGATACTACCACCACGGAGGCGGATACCACCGTGACGACGACCACCACCTTGGGCGCCTATACCGGCGGGGGGCTTAAGCTGCCTACCACCGCCAAGGATACCACCGCGGCGGATACCCAGCCCACCCAGGGCGGCGCGGGCAGCGACGAGGTTGACGAGTTGGATTTGACCGCCTACCCCGAGCCCCAGCAGGCGAACACCGACTGGTTCGTGGAGGCGGGCTACGGTATTATGGTACATATCCGTCAGGATACCCACAATAAGGGCACCGACGACTGGTTTGCCGACGGACAGAAAACCACCTGGGACGAGTGCGTCAACGGCGTGGACGTGGAGAAGTTTGCCGATCAGGTAGCGGAAACCGGCGCGGGCTACGTCATTCTGTGCATTCAGCAGCAGGACCAGTTCTTCGCCGCCCCCATTCGCCACTATGAGCGGTTGGTGGGGCTGAAGCCCGGTCAGGCCTGCGCTCAGCGCGACCTGCCCCTGGATATGATGAATGCGCTGGCGGAGCGCGGCGTTCGCTTTATGCTGTACTTTACCGGCGACGGTCCGTGGCGCAGCAACTTGGCTTTCTCCGCCCTCAGTGGCAAGTCGTTCCCCAACGCTATCTGCAACACCGAGTGGAACGACACCTATGTGCAGAACTGGTCCAAGATGATTCTGGAGTTAAGCCTGCGCTACGGCGACAAGCTGGCGGGCTGGTTCTTTGACGGTATGGACGGCACCAAGTTTACGGAGGAGGACCTGTACTGGTTCGCCCGTGCCGCCAAGGCGGGCAATCCCAACTCGCTGCTGTCCTTTAACGGCGCTCATTGGACCGAGCCGGTTTGCTATACGCAGTATGAGGACTATTCCTTCGGTGAGCAGTTCGGCTACACCTACCTGCCCGACGGACGGTACCTCACCAGCAAGGACGGCACCTACCAGACCCAGTGGCACATCATGGCCTATCTGGACGGCGACCAGACCGGTGTGATGCACACCGCCGAGGAAACCATCGACTATATCAGCAAGATTATGGCAAAACAGGGCGTGCTCACCCTTGATGTGGACCTGAGCCGCTACGGCACCATTCGCCCGGAGCACTTAGAGGTGCTCCGTGAGGTGAAGGCCGCTATCCGTAATTAAGTAGGAAAGCAAAGGAGAATTTACTATGACGAAAAAATGGTTAGCATTAATTCTGTCCTGCGCTGTGTTGCTTTCCTGCATCGGCGTAGCGCCGCTGTTCACGGCGGCACAGCAGACCTATGATTATGAAATCATTCAGGATTTCAGCACCGCGGCCAGCTACACCCGTAACAGCATGTGGTCCCGTGGCGTGCTGACCGCGGCCAAGAGTACCCTTACGGGCTCCACGGACGGCGCGGCGACCATCTTCCAGATGAGCGAGACGCAGGTGAATAACGGCGAAAATATGGTTAACGGCACCGCCGCTCTGGCGATGCGTATGACCAGCCAGGGCTTTGGTTGGGGTGCGTCCCACCTGGTGAACGGCAACCTGCCCGCCGCCACCATACAGGACATGTCGGGCATCTTCTTCCGTATGAAGACCGACACCACCCACAAGACTGCCCTGTCGGTCACCACCGTGGGCAAAAACACCGTGGCAACGGGCAGCAGCACTGCCACGGGCTCCAACCCCGCCAAGTACCTGAAGGACGGGGATAAGAACGACCACAACACCGTGGGTAACGCAGGCGCGCTGCTGGACGAGTACAGCCTCACCAAGAACAGCGACAACATTCGCTATTACTCCACCGCCGGCACGCTGGTGGCCACCGGTCGTGCGGTGCCTGCGGGCTTTGACGGCTGGATTTTCATTGAGGTGGACAACTGGGATTCCTACACCAAGGACGGTCTGACCATCAACTGGATTGACTCCGACTACGATTACGTTACCACCCACGTGTCCGAGATTGGCGGCGCTAACAATAAGTGGTGCGTCAACGGCACGATGACCTCGGTGGTTATCGACGATTTGGGCTATTATTTCGTGGACACCGCGGACGCGGACGGGGATTATCAGGCGATTCTGAACGCCATTGCCAATCCGCAGGCCGACCCCTACTTTGCCTATCAGGTTATTCAGGATTTCAGCACCGCGGACAACTACACCCGCAACAGCATGTGGTCCCGCGGTGTGCTGACCGCGGCCAAGAGCAACTTCGCCGGCTCTACCGACGGCGCGGCCACCATCTACCAGCTAAGCGAGGCGCAGGTGAACAACGGCGACCATATGGTCAACGGCACTCCCGCTCTGGCGCTGCGTATGGCGAGTCAGGGCTTCGGTTGGGGTGCGACCCACCTGATGAATGGGAACCTGCCCGCCGCCACCATACAGGATATGTCGGGTATTTTCTTCCGTATGAAGACCGATACCAAACATAAGACCGCCCTGTCGGTCACCACCGTGGGCAAAAACACCGTGGCAACGGGCAGCAACACCGCCACGGGCTCCAACCCCGCCAAGTACCTGAAGGACGGGGATAAGAACGACCACAACACCGTAGGTAATGCGGGCGCGTTGCTGGACGAGTACAGTCTCACCAAGAACAGCAGCAATATCCGCTACTATTCCACCGCCGGTGCGCTGGTAGCCACCGGTCGTGCGATTCCTGCGGGCTTTGACGGCTACGTTTTCATCGAGGTGGCCAACTGGGATTCCTACACCAAGGACGGCTTGACCATCAACTGGATTGACTCCGACTACGATTACGTCACCACCTACGTGCCGGAAATCGGCGGCGCCAACAACAAGTGGTGCCTCAACGACGGCACGCTCACCTCGGTGGTTATCGACGATTTGGGCTATTTTGCTGCAGGCAGCCCCAAGATGGACGATAACTATCGTTCTATCATCGACGCTTTGGAAAACCCCGGTAGCGGCGGTGAGGGCGGCTCCGGTGAGGGCGGCTCCGGCGAGGGCGGCTCCGGTGAGGGTGGCTCCGGCGAGGGCGGCTCCGGTGAGGGTGGCTCCGGTGAGGGCGACAACGACGAGAAAAAATATTCCTACAACATCATTCAGAATTACGAGACCCAGGCGGACCGTGACAACAGCGATCGCGCCCTGATTTTGAACGGCACTTCTTCCTTTGGCGAGGTGACAAACTCCGCCACTTCCGCCCCCTCCCCGCTGCCTGCGGCGCTGAATGGGGAGCACTCCTTCTTCTCTGTGCTCAGTGACAAATGGGGTGTGGATCATCTGGTGTCTGCTTTGGGCAGCGCGCCGGATAGCGGTATTACGGGTCTGTTCCTGCGTATGAACTACGACCTGACCGAGAAGATGGCGGGCAAAAAGCTGATCCTCTCCATCAACACCACCGGCTCTGCCACCACGGAGCACCAGGAGAAGGGCGGTGTGGAGAAGGACGTGCCGATTACCGGTATGGGCAAGGCACAGTACGACCTGACAAACGGCAACAGCGGTATCCGCTACTATAATGTAGACGGCACCGTGAACACCGAGGCCAGCGCCAACCTGATGCCTGCCGCCTTTGACGGCTATATCTTCATTCCCGTAGCCAACGTATCCGCCTACACCTGGGACGGCATCTCTATCGTGTATGCCCCCAACTGGGCGGTAAGCGGAGCTACCGGTCATTGGCAGCTGCCCGGCAAGGTAGTGGGCTTTGACGACATCGGTTTCTACACCATGGCGGATGATGCTACGGACAGCGACTACACCGCTATCATTAGCGAGGTGGGTGGAAAAAGCGACGAAGACGACGGCGAAAAGAAATACGCCACCAACATCATTCAGAACTACGAGACCCAGGCGGACCGCGACAACAGCGATCGCGCGCTGATTTTGGGCGGCACCTCCTCTTTCGGCACGGTGACCACCCCCGCCACCTATGCGCCCAATCCCGCTCCGGCGGCGCTGAATGGCTCCCACTCCTTCTTCTCCGTTCTTACCGGCAACTGGGGTGTGGACCATCTGGTAGCGGCGCTGGACGGCGCACCCGACAGCAGTATCACGGGCGTGATGCTGCGTATGAGCTATGACCTGACCGACAAGATGGCGGGTAAGAAGCTGGTCCTCTCCATCAATACCACCGGCTCCGCCACCACGGAGCACCAGGAGAAGGACGGCGTGGAGAAGGACGTGCCCATCACGGGTATGGGCAAGGCACAGTACGACCTGACGAACGGCAACAGCGGTATCCGCTACTTTAACGCGGACGGCACCGTGAACACCGAGGCTGGCGCCAACCTGATGCCTGCCGCCTTTGACGGCTACATCTTCATTCCCGTGGCGGACGTGTCCGCCTATACATGGGACGGTATCTCTGTTGTGTACGCCCCCGACTGGGCGGTGAGCGGCGCTTCCGGTCACTGGCAGGTGGACGGCAAGATCGTCGGCTTTGACGACGTTGGCTTCTACACCATGGCGGACGGCGCTGCCAACAGCGATTATGCCGCCCTCATTACCGAGCTGACCGGCTCCGCCGGTGGCGGCGAAGGCGGCGGTGACGAGGAGGAGAAAGACGACCATATCCCCGAAAGTGCCTTCGATATCATTCAGAACTTCGAAAGCAAGGCGGACCGTGAAAATGCGGAGCGTGCGTTGCTGATGGACGGTTCCTCCTCCTTCGGCAAGGTGACCAAGCCCTCTACTTTTGCTCCGTCTATGGATCTGGTCGCCCTCAACGGCAACCACTCCTTCTTCTCCAACCTCACGAGCTCTTGGGGCGCGGACCGTCTGGTGGCGGTGCTGTCCAAGAAACCCGCCGACTACGTGTCCGGCGTGTTCCTGCGCATGAGCTACAACCTGACCGAGAAGATGGCGGGCAAAAAGATGGTGCTGTCGGTGAATACCACCGGCTCCACTACGGCGGAGCAGCAGGAGCGTGACGGGGTTATCAAGAACGTCACCATCTCCGGCCTGAACAAGACGGAGTATGACCTGACCGCCGGCAACAGCGGTATCCGCTACTATAATCTGGACGGCAGCCGCAACACCGAGGCCAGCGGCAACCTGATGCCCGCTTACTTTGATGGCTATATCTTCATTCCCGTAGCGAACGTGTCTGCCTACACCTGGCACGGCATTTCCGTCGTGTATGCCCCCGGCTGGGCGGCAGAGGGCGGCTCCGGTCACTGGCAGGTCCCCGAGAAGATCGTGGGTTTCGATGACATCGGCTTCTACGAGGTGATCAACCCCGATAACGACGCGGAATACGCCGCCTTCATCAAGGCGATTCGCAAGGGCGAGACCGGCAAGGATTTGACCGGCGAGCCTACCGTACAGGGTCCCGGCGTGGGTATCGTTGACCCTGGCAACGGCAACATGGGCGGCGGCACCGAGGCGGACGGCACCTTTGAGTTCCAGATGGTGAACACCTACGAGACCGCCTCCGAGCAGGACGTGGTGGGTCTGCACTATTGCGGCGAAACTAAGCTGACCCAGGCGAATGCTCTGAGCGGTATGAACTCGATGAGCACCTCCGTCATCGCCAATGACTGGGCGATGTACACGCTGGAGGACGAGCCGCCTGCACCTACGATTAAGAATGCCACCGGCTTCTTCTTCCGCCTGAAGGTGGATAACACCAACAACCCCGCCGGCGAGGGCTCTCGCCAGATTTGCGCCTCCACCGGCGCCGAGGAGCTTGGTGACGTGGAATGGGCCGGCGATTATGCCCACTTCTGGGGTGTGGAGCATGGCGAGGTGGTGTGCGTCTGGACCGACGGCACCGTGTATCGCGGCACCAAGATTCCCGATAATTTCGACGGTTACGTCTTCCTGCGTGCAGACAATACCACCAACGATACCATGAACGATCGGTACGAAAAGGGCTTCCTTAAGAGTTTGCGCGTGGTGCTTCCTGCGTGGGGCGCTTGGGAGGACGTCCCGCTGATGTGGAAGGGTAGCGACCTTATCTTCGATAACGTGGGTTATTATTCCGTATCCGACACCGAGAGCAACAAGGTGCACCGCGAACTGGCCGCCAAGCTGGCGGAGCAGTTCCCCGCCGACGAAAAGCCGGAGGGCTTCATTCCCGAGATGAACACCTATATGAGCTACGAGGACGAGGGTCTTCCCTCTGAGGGCGGCCCCGCCGGTTTCTACTTCCGTCCCTACCTGTATTTCCACACCGAGTCCAACATTGCGGTGACCTGGTCTGTGGTAGCGGGCAAGGCGTCCATCGAGCCTCTGGACGACCCCGACGATGCCACCATTAACAAGCACGGCGCCAAGATTATCTTCGGCTCCGCAGGAGAGGTGGTTATCCGTTGTGCGCTGCGGGACGACCCCAAGCAGTATGCGGAGTACACCTTTACGGTGTCCAAGGACCGCTCCAAGCTGGACGAGGCACTGTTCGATGCCACTCTGCTGGCCTCTATGGCGCAGGGCGACTGGAAGGTGGTGCTGGACGAGGCGGTGGCTGCTGCCCGTTTGGTGCTGATGGATACCTCTTTGACGCAGGAGAGCTACGAGGCGTACATCACCTTCCTGCGGGAGCTGATGACCGCTTTTGAGAATGGCGAGGATATCCCCGTGGAGGGCTATGGTGTGGTGCCGGAGGCTCCCGTCACTCCCGACGAGCCTGTTACCCCTGACGAGCCTACCGTTCCCAATGAGCCTACCACCCCTGACGAGCCGACGACTCCCGATGAGCCCGCCGCTCCCGATGAGCCCGCCGCTCCCGATGAGCCCGCCGCTCCCGAGGGTTCTTCTCCCCAGACGGGCGAACCCTCTGTCATCTACATAGTACTGGCTGTGGCTGCCCTGTCGCTGGCCGCGGTATGTATACTAAGAAAGAAAGCAGGTGCTAAATCATGAAATGGTTAAGAAAAGCAAGCGCACTTCTGTTGGTTTGCTGTATGGTTATGATGCTGGCTGCCGGCTGCAATACGCAGCCGGCGGAAAGCGACCCCGTAGGCGGCGAGAACAGCACGGTATCCACCGAGCCTACCGCCGATAACACTACGGAGAATGTGGACCCCACCGACGACACCACGGCGGACCCCACCGGTGACCCCACCGGCGAGGATACCACCGACGCTACCGGTGAGGATACCACCACCGAGGCGGGTAATTCTACCACCTCCGGTACCAATAAAACCTCCGGTACGAACAAGACATCCGGCACGAACAAGACTTCTGCCACCAACAAGACTTCCGGTACCAATAAAACCTCCGGTACCAACAAGACCTCGGCGCCCACTAAGTCTTCTGTGAGCAGCGCCACCAAGACCTCCGCGAACACCTCTGTGACCGCCCCCACCCAGGCGGTTGACAATCGGTTCCCCGGTCGTGTGACCGACCTGAAGGGCCGTAAGGTGCGCATCAATATGCCCCCCAACATGGCTACCGACCCCAACAACGAGTCGGTGAAGCGCCGCAACGCGCTGGTGGCGGATATTGAGAAGACTTACAATTGCGATATCGAGTTCTACGTTCGCAACAGCGAGAACGCAGGTGACAACACCATTACCAAGTCCGTTTTGGCGGGCGACCCCGTGTGTGACGTGTGGATTCAGGGTGGCGCCAGCGAGTTCATGGCTCACTACAATGCGGGTCTGCTGCAGGACCTGTCCCGCTGGAAGACTATCGACTTCGAGCGTAAGGAAAATCCCTGGAGCAAGTCCATTAACCTGTTTAAGATGAACGGCGCCTACTACGCGCTGACCGACCTGAGCGCCATTGAGGCGAACTATGCTACCTCCTCCTACGTGATGTACTATAATCCCAAGCTGCTGCGTCAGTACGGCATCACCGAGGACCTGTTTGCCCTGCAGGAGAACGGCAAGTGGACCTGGGATAAGTTTGCGGAAATCTGCAAGAAGTTCTCCCAGAACACCCCCGACAATATGGCGGCATACTACGATTTCGACCTGAACCTGTACCATGCGCTGCTGTACACCAACGGTACCGACTGGATTGTCAACGACGGCGTGACCCCCTACTTTAACGGCAACGACGTGAAGGCACAGGAGGCACTGACCAAGTACCGCGAGTGGACCGCCGACGACGTTATTAAGGTTCCTGCCGCCGTGACCACCACCTCGGTGTTCCAGAATAAGACCTACAGCTTCTTTGCGGGGCTGGCTCCCTTCAACGTGGGTCTGGTGACCCATCTGGAGTGGGGTCTGATGCAGGGTGGTCAGACCACCCAGGACGTGAAGGATAACTACGGCATTCTGATGCTGCCCAAGTGGAAGGAGAGCGACGAGTACACCGCCTCGGTGTATGCCTCCCAGATTGGCGGCTACTCCATTCCCTTCGGTGTGTCCGCGGCCAACGAGGTGCTGACGGTTATGGACGCCTTCTACTCCTTCAACAGCCCCACCGCCGGCGACCCCACCGAGAAGTATCTGCAGAACCACATTGACAAGTGGCTGAATGCTGCCACGGGTCAGAATTCCCGTAAGACCGTTGCTCGTCTGCACAAGCTGTTTGTGAACGGCAAGAACGAATATACCTTCGGCTGGATGGGCGGCTACACCACCCCCAATATCCGTACCGATTCCAACAATGGCTGGTACTCTCATGTGCTGAAGATTGCTAACGGCACCGAGGCTATGGGTTCGGCCCTGTCCTCTGTGACCAACACCTACAATAATGCGCTGAAGAATTTCTACACCGGTCGTTAAGCGAACTGAAAAACGGACCCTGTCCTGTGACAGGGTCCGTTTTTGGTTTTGCATATTGCCGCGGGTCAGCGAAAGGTATCCTGCTTGATGCGGCGGCGATATTCGTTGGGGGTAACGTCGGTGGTGCGGCGGAGGTTTTGCGCCGAGGGTAGTGCTTGTCGAAGTGGGTACTGCGCAAAACCTAAGAAAAGGCTGGCGCCTTTTCGAGATTCATCATCGGGTAGACATAACGAAAATACGGAGTAGGTCAAAAGACCTACTCCGTATTTTGTCTATGGGCTACGAAAAAGATATTTTTCGCAATTTTGCGTATGAATTCGAAGCCTTACATAATCGTTAGCTTTTAGTGAAATCGTTCGCTTGCGCTCACGGTGAAATAATTCACTTCGTGAATTGTGAAATTTGATGTTAACGCATCAAGTGAAATTAAATCCACCCACTCGCCATCGAGGCAAATTTCACACGCCGCAGGCGTATTTCACATTGCGAAGCAATATTTCACCTACCCATA
>JAFSGP010000022.1 GCA_017440755.1 Clostridia bacterium
ACACGGTAGAGGGACGGAAAAAGAAGAACGTTATCAAGTTAGAGGAAATCGAGGAGATTTCCTCGTTACATAGGAAAGAGAACGAGGATGCAACAGTCCTCATTCAAAACCCCCTTATATTTGCCTTGCTTCACAGGCTGCCATTAAGGACAACAAGTAATTGTTGGCTTTATAAACCAAACGATCCGCCCGAAGCAATTCGGGCGGATTTCTTTTGCCTTTTTCATTATAGGAGAACGAAACAAATTTCGCGTTCGCAGGGGCGATTCGCGAATCGCCCGCGGACAGTCGGGGAGGCCTGTCCCTACGAGAGGATTTTCGGCTTTTGCAGACTTTTCGCAAGGGCGGATGCCCACGTCCGACCGCGGGCGGCAGTTTGCCGCCCCTACGATAGAGTTTTTACCAATCTTAGCGGTGGAAGCCTTCCCTTGACTTGTCGTTATTCTTTCATTATAATGAAGAAAAGGTGGTGTTTATTATGAAAAACAAAGTTTTCCTGTTTCCAACCTTATTTGTTCTCCTGATATCCCTATTCAGCTTCCGCGCCATGGCGACTGAGGATGTGCAGTCGTGGTCTTCCTCCGAAACCACCAAAACCATTACCGTCGTTGAGGGAAATGGCGTCTCTTTCCGTTACACCCCCAAAGAAACGGGCGAATATGCGATAAAATACTCCCGAGATGTACCGCTGGATCACGATGTTAACACGGCGGACGGGGAATACCTTGAGTTCGAAAATTGGATGGACGACCAAATGAACTCCTACGACATTTACCAACTGACCAAGGGGAAGGAATACATCATTCAGTTCTTCTACAGCGGTCCCGACAGCCGCTACAACGGCAAATATACCGGCAAGGTTTCACTTTCCAAATGGGATAATAAGCTTCTGCTGCCCGATTATCCCTACATCAAAAACGACGAAAAAAAGACCGTCTCCTTAGGTCCGGAAGAGAGCGTCTTTTACCTCTTTGCGCCCTCCGCCTCCGGCACCTATTGCTTGGGGCATAACACCTCTAATATCATCGTCGGGCTTAGTCCCCTTCCGCAAAAGGTCAACGAGGCGGGACACGACCCCGAGCCTATGGGTGAATGGCACACCGATACGCAGGAGGGACAGCTTTACCATCTGGAAAAAGGCAACGTTTATCTCCTTGCCGTCAGCGGCAGAATGCACGGGGATAAAACAACGGATACCGTCTGGATCCGTCAGGGAGAAGCTCCTAAAAACGAATACGAAGTGTGGGATATAAAAACCGCAAAAACCGTCACGCTGAAGCGTGACGGCGTCGTCAAATACTACCTCACCCCAACCGAAACCGGTCGCTATATGGTACGGAAACAAAACGGATTCCGCTTTACGGTTTGTGAGGGCGATGAAGAGATAGGTGTCGAATTTGAGACCTCTGACGTTTGGTGTATGGTGTTTGATCTCGTCGCCGGACGGGAATATGTGTTTTCCATACAGGAGTGGGGCTCCTTTGCTGAGTCCGTTTCGGGCGAATTCCGCTTTGAAAAGGTGGGCGCCGTAAAATCCGCCAACATCTACGTTGCCCTCTTTGATCAGGATGGATACATACTGGGGCTTATCACGGATCCTCTCTGCGGTGGCGTTGACG
The DNA here is from genome assembly GCA_017440755.1 of Clostridia bacterium. Taxonomy (GTDB): domain Bacteria; phylum Bacillota; class Clostridia; order Oscillospirales; family Acutalibacteraceae; genus UBA5905. The sequence continues at coordinate 1,620 of JAFSGP010000022.1, forward strand.
GCGTGGAATGGGGCGTCAGCGATCCCTCCGTATTCTCTATTACCGAGTCATATCCGGGGCACGTCCGACTCAAGGTGCTAAAAAAGGGTAAGGCAACCATCACCGCCAAGGTCGGTGGCGTCACCGCCTCTATGGAACTGTCCTCCGAGCATAAGACTCCCGTTATAACTGAGGGTAAGCTCTTTAATATGACCATACAGAACATTGCAGGCGCCGAATTTACCCCCATCAAGACGGGAAAATATCGCTTCACGGTCACCCCGCAAGATACGGTAGCGTTTTACCTCTACGCAGGCGATCCGAAACAGGACGAGCCTATCTACGGCAATTACGAAATTGCGGGCAAGACGGTTTTCACGATGGATTTGAACGCGGGACACACGTACACGATGCTTCAAATAAGCGGAAAAAGCTCCGTCCTGATCGAGGCGGCAGGCGGCGCCTCCGCCCCGAGCACCACAGCAAAGCCTGCCACCTCCGTCACAACCACCACAGCAAAGCCCGCCACCTCTGCCCAAAGCACCACGGCGAAGCCCACAACTACGTCCCAAACCACTGTCGAACAAACAAATGACACGACGACCGTCGATACCACGGAAAGCAAAGCAACCACCAAGCCGAGCGGCGGCGACGCAGATAACCATATCTCGGAAAAAGATATGACAGCTGCCATCGACAAGACTACCGACAATACCCTCTCTTTTGCGGTTAATAAAAGTTCCGACACCATCCGTATCGACGCGGATGCCCTGCGGAAAGCGGCGGATGCCGGTCACGTCATCAACCTGAACTTTGCCGAAAACATTTCCGTTCAGCTGGATAATACGATTCTGAAATCGATCCGTCACACGGCCGACGGCGAATTCTTGTTGCGCGTCGCCTGCCCTGTGCTCTCCGACCTGAACGAAAAGCAACAAGCCACTTTGAAAGGCAAGGATACGGCGCTCATTATCAACCTATCCCTGACCGCCGACGGTAAGAATATTCATCAACTCGGCGGCGAGGCGGTGATCCGTCTCCCCAACCCTGATGCGAGCAAGAATTGGCAGGTGCTGTATGTCGCCGAAGACGGCTCCGTAGAAAGCGTGACGGCTACCTACGGAGAAACCATTGTCTTCTCCACCGATCATTTTTCTCACTACGCTCTCGTTGCAAGCAACGAGATAACGGTTGCCGACAACAATATTTGGATTCTTCCTACCATTTTGATTCTGCTCGTTGTCTGCGGCGGTGCCGTCCTCTTCTTCATTTTGAAGAGCAAGAAAGCGCACGCCCTCGAAGAAAAAGGATAAATCTGCCGATTTCCCCAACCCCTGCCGAACATTCGGCAGGGGTTTTTCCGTTCGCAGGGGCGATCCGCGAATCGCCCGCGGACAGGCGTCCCCGCCTGTCCCTACGAGAGGATTTTCGCTTGCAAAAACCGTGCCATTGTCCGTTTTATGGTACTCTGAATGAGCTAAAATGCCATCAGGAGGTGACCAAAATGGTTAAAAAATGGATTTTTGCGATGCTGGTGGCTTTGACTGTGCTCTGCCTGGCAGGATGCAGTTCCCTTAAAGATGCGCAAACCTGCTGCTGCTGTGAGCGCCCTTACTGCGAAGAAAGAGAAGAGCGCAAATACTATGACTACGAACGGTGGGACAGGATGTGATTTCTCTTGCAAATTCCATATCTATTATGGTATAATAGTCGCAGAAAACGCAGGAAAACGGAGTGAAACATCAATGAAAGTGATTGTTGCAATCGATTCGTTCAAAGGGAGCCTATCCTCCCTACAGGCAGGCAACGCCGTCAAGGAGGCAGTGCACCGTCTGGACGAAACCGCTGAAATCGTGGTGAAACCTCTGGCCGACGGTGGCGAGGGAACGGTGGATGCCCTGGCGGAAAGCGCCGACGCAGAAATGGAGGAGCTGACGGTTCACGGACCGCAGATGACCCCCGTGACGGCGAAATACTGCATTCTGAAAAGCACCAATACCGCTGTTATCGAGATGGCGGCCGCAGCAGGGATCACCCTTGTTCCCGACGGAGAGCGTAACCCTCTGGAAACCACCACCTACGGCGTGGGCGAGCTGATCAAGGATGCCGTCAACCGTGGCTGTCGGCGGTTTATCGTGGGCATCGGTGGCAGCGCCACTAACGACGGCGGTACGGGTATGCTGACCGCTCTGGGTTATGCTTTTCTGGACGGGACGGGCGCACCAATCCCCCTCGGAGGCAAAGGCTTGCAGGAACTGCGGGAGATTCGCACCGACAAGGTGCTGCCTGCGCTGAAGGAGTGCCGTTTCTATGTCGCCTGCGATGTCACCAACCCCCTCTGCGGTGAAACGGGATGCAGCGCCGTGTATGGCCCTCAAAAGGGCGCAACCCCCGCTATGATTGCGGATATGGATGGGTGGCTGGCGGACTACGCCACCATCGCCGAGACCATGTCCGCCACTGCGGACAAAAACCACCCCGGAGCCGGTGCGGCAGGAGGTTTGGGGTTTGCTTTCCTGTCCTTCACCGATGCTGTTCTTAAGTCCGGCATCGACATCGTGCTGGAGGAAACCAAGCTGGAAGAAGACGTGAAAACTGCTGACATCGTGGTGACGGGCGAGGGACGGCTAGACTCCCAGACGGTGATGGGGAAAGCCCCCATCGGCGTTGCCAAACTGGCGAAACAGTATGGCAAACGGGTGGTGGCCTTCTCCGGCTGTGTAACGGAGGACGCAGAGGTGTGCAACGACCACGGCATTGATGCGTTTTTCCCCGTTGTACGGGGAGTGACTACGCTGGAGGAAGCGCTGAATCCCCAAAACGCTTACAAAAACCTGTCCGCCACCGCCTATCAGGTGTTTCGGTTGTTACTGAAATAAATTTCCCACTTCCTTGACTTTTCTCGACAGGGATGGTATACTTTCCTTGTACCAAACCGTTACACATGTGCAGAGATTTTGAGAGGCACAGCAAACACGGCGCTTGATGCGTTTGTTTGCTGTGCCTTTTTTGCGTCTGTTAGGAGGGATTTGTATGTATGACGTAGCCATTATCGGCGGCGGTGTCGTCGGCGGCATGCTTGCCCGTGAGCTGAGCCGCTATCAGCTATCGGTCGTCATTTTGGAGAAGGAATATGATGTGGCCATGGGCGCGTCAAAAGCCAACAGCGGCATCGTCCACGGCGGATTTGATGCCAAGCCCGACACCCTCAAAGCACGGCTGAATGTCCGCGGCTGTGAGATGATGCCTACGGTTGCCGCCGAGCTGGGGGTCCCCTACCGCAACAACGGCTCTCTTGTGGTGGCGCAGGACGAGGAGTCTCTCGCCGCCGTACGGGAACTGTATCAGCGGGGTGTAGAAAACGGCGTGCCCGCCATCACCGTGCTGGACGAGGCGGCGCTTCGCGAACTGGCGCCTGCGGTCAAGGGCATTGCCGCCCTGTATGCCCCCTCAGCGGGCATCGTCTGCCCCTACACCCTGACGGTGGCCGCCATCGGCAATGCCATGGATAACGGGGTCGAGCTGCGCCGCGGATTCGGGGTGGACCGCATCGAAAAAACCACCGACGGCTACGTGCTGTATGCCGCCGAGGACACGGTGGAGACCCGCTACGTGGTGAATGCCGCCGGTGTACACGCCGACGATATCGCCCGTCTGGTAAGGGACGACTATTTCCGCATTACCCCTCGCGCGGGCGAGTACATACTGCTGGACAAAGAGGCGGGCTGTGTGGTGGAGCAGACGGTGTTTGGTGCCCCCTCCAAAATGGGCAAGGGCATTCTGGTATCCCCCACCACCCACGGCAATCTGCTGCTGGGTCCCACCGCCACCGATATCGAGAACAAAGAGGACACCGCCACCACCTACGAAGGGTTGCAAAAGGTCATTGGCGGTGCCAACCGTATGGTGGAGGGCGTGCCGGTGGGCAAGGCCATCACCTCCTTCTGCGGTCTGCGTAGCACCCCCGACCGCTACGATTTTATCATCGAGCCCTCCCCGAGCAATCCCCACTTTTTGCATCTGGCGGGCATTGAATCTCCCGGGCTTTCCTCCTCCCCTGCTATTGCGGAATATGCGGTAGAACTGCTGGGGCAGATGGGACTGGCGCTTACAAAAAAGACGGACTTTAATCCCATCCGCGAACGGGTGGACGCCTTCCGCCACCTGTCCGATGAGGAAAAGAACGAAATCATTCGCAAGGACAGCCGCTATGGTCGTATTGTCTGCCGTTGCGAGCAGGTTACCGAGGGGGAAATCGTCGCCGCCATTCACCGCAACCCCGGCGCCACCGACACCGACGGTATCAAGCGCCGTACCCGCGGTGGTATGGGACGGTGTCAGGGTGGCTTCTGCCAACCCGTGGTGGCGGAGATTCTGGCACGGGAGCTGGGGATTCCCCTGCAGCAGGTCACCAAGAGCGGCGGCAGCTCCTACCTGCTGACCGACAAAACCAAGTAAGGGAGGGTATCCGATGAAACAGGTAGATTTAGTGATTATCGGCGGCGGTCCTGCCGGTATGGCGGCGGCGGTAGCCGCCAGAGAGAACGGGCTGGAGGATATCCTCATCATCGAGCGTGATAACGCACTGGGCGGTATCCTGCGCCAGTGCATTCACAACGGCTTCGGACTGCACCGCTTCGGCGAGGAGCTGACGGGCCCCGAATATGCCGCCCGCTACGAGACGGAGGTAGAGGCACTGGGTATCCCCTATTTGCTCAATACCATTGTCACCGCCATCACCCCCGACCGCGTGGTCACCGCCATGAACAGCGAGGACGGGGTGTTCTCGGTGCAGGCGAAGGCCATCGTGCTGGCTATGGGCTGCCGCGAGCGCAGCCGCGGTGCGCTGAACATTCCCGGCAACCGTCCCGCCGGTGTATATTCCGCCGGTGCGGCGCAGAAATTCGTCAATATGAAGGGCTATCTCCCCGGTCGCAAGGTGGTTATTTTAGGTTCCGGTGATATCGGACTGATTATGGCGCGGCGTATGACGCTGGAGGGCGCCGAGGTACAGGCTGTCTGCGAGGTAATGCCCTATTCCGGCGGTCTGCAACGGAACATTCAGCAGTGCCTGAAGGATTTTGATATTCCGCTGTACCTCAGCCACACCGTTACGGAAATCCACGGTAAAGAGCGGGTGACGGGAGTCACCGTATCTAAGGTGGACGAGCAGCGTCGCCCCGTGGCGGGCAGCGAGATGTACTTTGCCTGCAACACGCTGTTGCTGTCGGTGGGACTGATTCCCGAAAACGAGCTAACCAAAGGGGCGGATATCCCCCTCGACCCCATCACGGGCGGTGCGCTGGTGGACGAGAGTCGCCAGACCGCCACCGAAGGCATCTTCGCCTGCGGCAACGTACTCCACGTCCACGATTTGGTGGACTACGTATCCGAGGAAGCGGCACTGGCGGGCAAGGCGGCGGCAGACTACGTGCTGGCAGGCGCCGCCGGCGACAGCCCGCGGCGAGTTATCGCCGCCGGTGCGGTGCGGTACACCGTGCCTCAGACCATTCGCCGCACGGATAAGGACGTGACGGTGTATTTCCGTGTGGGGTCCCCCTGCACCGCCGCCACCGTCCGTGTCACCTGCGGCGACGTGGAACTGCTCAAAAAGAAAAAGCCAAAGATGGCCCCCGGCGAAATGGAATCGGTGACGCTCAAAGCGGATAAGCTCATCGCCTGCAGCGGGGATATCACCGTCAGCGTGGAGGTGTAAGCATGAAAACGAAAAATCTCACCTGCATCGTATGCCCTCTGGGCTGCGAGCTGACCGTCACTCTGGACGGTAAGACGGTGGTGGAGGTCAGCGGCAACACCTGCCCCCGCGGCAAGCAGTACGCTATCGACGAATGCACCGCCCCCACCCGCACACTCACCTCCACCGTCCGTCTGGCGGACAGCGAGGAGATGCTGCCTGTTAAGACCGCCTCGCCCATTCCAAAAGAGGCGCTGATGCCCGCTATGGCGGCGCTGCAGGACGTGGTTGCCCACGCTCCTGTCGCCATCGGCGACGTGGTGCTGAAAAATGTTGCCGCTACCGGGGTTGACATCATCGCCACAAAGAATGTAAAATAACAAAGCAGAATCTGCTTGGGAGGGTGAATATGAAGGATTTCGGAGAAAAACGCGTCATCGCCGCCGTGCGCACGGAAGAGGAGCTTGCCGCCGCTCTTAAAAGCGGTGTGGCTTGTCTGTTTCTGCTGTGCTCCAATATTCTCACCATTGAAAAGCAACTGGCAGAAGCCCACGCCGTCGGCAAAAAGGTGTTCGTGCACGTGGATATGTCGGAGGGCATCGGGCGGGATACCGCCGGTGTGACCTATCTGGCAGGGCTGGGGGTGGACGGCATCATCAGCACCCGCACGGGTATAATCCGTACCGCACGGGAGTTGGGACTGCCCGCCGTACAGCGGGTGTTTTCCATCGACTCGCAGGCGATTCAGATTCCCACCGTTCACCCCAGTTTCATTGAGGTGATGCCGGGGGTTATCCCTAAGGTGATTCGCCGCTTTTGCAGCAACACCGACGTACCCATCATCGCCGGCGGACTCATCGAGACCACCGACGAGGTCACCGCCGCTCTGCAAAGCGGCGCCGTGGCGGTCTCCACCGCCAACCAAAGCCTGTGGAAGTGAATAGACGCAAAAACACCCGACCGATATTGGTCGGGTGTTTTTCATTACACAATCAGTCCCGCTATCCACGCGGCTGCGGCGGCCGCCAGCGCCACCACGATGAGCGGCAGGCGGCAGTACGCCAGCACCAGCGCCACCACGGTGCCCACCGTGGCGGTGATGGGGTCACCGGTGGCATAGAAAATGGACGGGAAGGTCATCGCCGACAGCACCGCATAAGGCAGGTAGTACAGCAGACTGCGTACGAAGTTCGAATGAATCTGCCGGCGGAACAGGGTAAAGGGAATCATACGAATGAGGTAGGTGGTCACCGCCATCACGGCGATGTACAGCAGAAGAGTCCAATGGTTCATTCCGCCACCTCCTCTTTTATCGGGAACAGCCACGCGCCGATCACCGCCGCCAGCAGGGCGCTGATAATCACCGCAAAGCCACCGGAAATAAAGGGCAGCAGATACTTACACACCACACTGAAAGCGGCGGCAAGCAGCACCACCAGCAGCACCGACCGTTCCTTGCGGGCGGGGGGCAGAATGATGGCGAGGAACATACCGTACAGCACCAGCCCCATCGCCGCCGTCAGAGAGGCAGGTAACAGCTGTCCCGCCACCCCGCCCAGCAGGGTGCCCAGCGTCCACCCCACCACCGGCAGGGAAATAAGCCCCAGCATATACGAGGCGGTCAGCCGACCCGGCTGGGATACCGCCACCGCATACACCTCGTCGGTGATGCCGAAAGAAACCAGCAGCCGTCGGGAGGTGGTAAAGGTGCCGTCCAGCTTCTGGGACAGAGAAAATCCCATCATGGAATACCGCAGGTTGATAACTAACTGGGTCAGTATCATCTCCACCAGCGTACCGGCGGCGGCGATGATATCCAACCCCGCCGCCTGTCCCGCCGAGGTCAGGTTGGTCAGCGAGGTAAGCACCGCCGCCCACACGGGTAGACCGAGCTGGGACGCCTTAATGCCTAAGCCAAAGGATACCGACAGGTATCCCAGCGCAATGGGGACGCCGTGAAGCAGCCCCTTACCGTACGGAGAACGCACACCGTCCCCTCCTTTCTGATAAACATCGTCAGTTTAGCATAATTTTGGGGAAAAGACAACCATTTTCCGTTTTTTCTCCCAAAAATCCGCCCTCTTACTGAAAAATGCGGAAAAACCCTTGCATTTTGCGGAAGGCTGTGGTATACTAACCACAGTAACTATATTAAGTATGGTAAGGAGTGGGGCGACCCGCTCCTTTATCGTTGTAAGGAGGGTTTATATGGCGAAAGGCAATGCCTCCCCCGGCGGTATCGTCGGCGCCGTGGCTCCGCTGGCGGAGCCCATCACCGCCGAGCTGGGACTTATGCTGTGGGACATTCGTTTTGTCAAAGAGGGCGCCACTTGGATACTGCGGGTGATTATCGACCGCGAGGATGCCCCCGTATCCATCAACGACTGCGTGGACGTATCCCGTCGGCTCAGCCCCGTTCTGGACGAGGCGGACCCTATCGAGCAGTCCTACTGCTTAGAGGTCACCTCCCCCGGTGCTGACCGCGAGCTGACCCGTCAAGAGCACTACGCCTACTACGAGGGCTTCCCTGTCACCATCAAGCTGTACCGCCCCGACGAAAACGGACAAAAAGAAATCGCCGGTCTGCTCACAGGCTGGGAGGACGACTTCACCATCGAGACGGAGGACGGCAACACCGTCACCTTTGATAAGAAATCCGTCGCCGCTATCCACGCCATCGACGAGTGGGAAGACGCGGACGAATAAACTATTTTACAGATTATGACCGCATCGCGGTCTGTGGAGGTTAATACTATGACAAACAAGGACATCGTAGAGTTTTTCGAAGCTCTCAAATTACTGGCAAAAGAAAAAGGCATTGAGGTTGAATATCTGCTGGAGCGCATTCAGGCGGCCATCATCGTGGCGGTCAAGAAGGACTTCGGCGGTAAGGAAAACATCATTGTCGTCATGGACCCCGACACCCACGAATTCTCCGTTTCCCTGCGCAAGACGGTTGTGGAAGAGGTGGAGGACCCCGACGAGGAGCTGACCTTGGACCAGGCCAAGCAGTATGACAAGCGTGCGAAATTGGGTAAGGTCATCAATATTAAGCTGGACCCCAAGCACTTCGGTCGTATCGCCGCCCAGTCCGCCAAGCACGTAATCCGTCAGGGTATCCGCGAGGCGGAGAAGAACCAGCAGGTGTTGGAGTTCCAGCGCCGCAATCAGGAGCTGGTCACCGTGCAGGTGGTCCGCATCGACCCCCGCTCCGGTGCCGCCACCATTCAGGTGGGCAAGGGCGAGACCGTGCTGCCTAAGAGCGAGCAGATGGAGAGCGACAACCTGAAAGAGGGCGACCGCATCAAGGTATACGTGGTGGACATCAAGGAGACCGAAAAGGGGCTGCGCGCTCTGGTATCCCGTACCCACCCCGGTCTGGTGACCCGCCTGTTCGAGAATGAGGTACCGGAGATTTTCGACGGCACCGTAGAGATTAAAGCCGTATCCCGTGAGGCAGGCAGCCGCACCAAGATGGCGGTTATCTCCCACGATGAGAACGTGGACGCTGTTGGCGCCTGCATCGGTCAGCGCGGTATCCGCGTGGCTAACATCGTAGAGGAGCTGGGCGGCGAGAAAATCGACATCGTTGAGTACAGCGAGGACCCCGTTGCCTTCATCAGCGCCGCGCTGGCTCCCGCCAAGGTGCTGAAGGTGGAGATGGACCCCGAAGGCGCCAAGGCCTGCCGCGTCACCGTTCCCGACAGCCAGCTTTCCCTGGCCATCGGTAACAAGGGTCAGAACGCCCGTCTGGCGGTGAAGCTCACCGGCTGGAAAATTGACATCCGTCCTGAAAGCGGATTCTACGGCGAGGACGAAGAAGACGAAGAGAACTAATCCCAACGCCATGTATCGGAGGTGAATGCTATGGCAAAAGAGCGTAAGATCCCGTTGCGTAAGTGCAGCGGTTGCGGTGAAATGAAGCCAAAGGGAGAGCTGGTACGGGTGGTCCGTAGCCCCGAGGGGGAATTCTCCATGGATCTGACCGGTCGCAAAGCAGGACGAGGGGCCTACGTATGCCGCCACATCGACTGCCTGCGCACCGCCCGAAAGGCAAAGCGCCTGGAACGCTCCTTCGCCTGCGCCATTCCCGCCGAGATATACGAACGGCTGGAAGAGGAGTTGATGCAGGGTGAATAACAAGCTGGTCGGACTGCTGGGCATCGCCCGCCGGTCCGGACATATCCTGATAGGCTTTGACGCTGTGCGGGCTGCCCTGCTCGCGGGAAAGGCTCAGCTGGTACTGCTGGCCTCCGACTGCTCCCCGAAAACGGAAAAGGAGCTGCGCTTTGCCGGACAGGAAGCCCACTGTCCCATCGTCACCACCGACGGCACCAAAGAGGAAATCGCCGCCGCTCTGGGACTGCAAAAGCCCGTTGCCGCCGTTGCTACCGACGACTTCGGTTTCGCCACCGCTATGCAGAAGCATAGCACTCATACAAAGGAGGATGTTGCCCTATGATGATTAAATACCGCGTCAGCGACGTAGCCAAAGACTTTGGCGTCACCAGCAAGGTGATTGTGGAGCTGCTGGCGAAATACATTCAGCCCGCCAAAAAGAGCGCCACTGCGCTGGAGGAGAACGAGCTGGATATTATCTTTGAGTATTTCACACAAAAGCATAATACCGATAATTTGGACGCCTATTTTGCCACCGCCAACGATAAGAAGAAAGAGGAGCCGAAGCCCGCTCCCGCGGAGGAAGTGGTCGAGGCGCCTAAGGCAGAGGAAAAGGCCGACAGTAAAGCACCCGCCAAGACCGCTGCCCCCCAGAAGCCCGCTGCTAAGACGGCACAGCCCGCCCCCAAGGCGGAGAAGCCCAAGGCGGCTCCTCAGCCCAAGGTGCCGCAGGAGCGCCGCACGGTGGACACCCGTAAGCCTCAGCAGATTGCCAACAATAAATACGATGAGAAGTTCGACGTGATGGCCCAGACCTCCAGCCACGTGCGTGGTGACGGCAGCGGCATCAAGAAGCAGAAGATTAACCAGAAATCCAAACAGCAATATAAGAAAACTCGCCGCAAGGAGACCGAGCAGGAGCGTCTGAAGCGTATCGAAATGGAGCGCAAGAAGAAGCAGGCCACCATTCAGGTGGGCGAGACCATCACCGTCGGCGAGCTGGCCGCCCGTTTGAAGGCCACCTCCGCCGAGGTTATCAAGAAGCTGTTTATGCTGGGTGTGATGGCTACCGTCAACGAGGAAATCGACTTCGATACCGCCTATCTGGTGGCCGAGGAGTTCCACACCAAGGTGGAGAAGGAAGTCGTGGTCACCATCGAGGAGCGTATCATCGACGACAGCGAGGATACCGACGACAACCTGCTGCCCCGCGACCCTGTCGTGGTGGTTATGGGTCACGTTGACCATGGTAAGACCTCCATTCTGGACGCCATTCGTAAGACCAGCGTCACCACCGGTGAGGCGGGCGGTATTACCCAGCACATCGGTGCTTACCGTACCACCGTCAACGGTCAGTCCATCACCTTCCTGGACACCCCCGGTCACGCCGCTTTCACCTCTATGCGTGCCCGCGGTGCGCAGGTCACCGATATTGCCATTCTGGTGGTTGCCGCCGACGACGGCATTATGCCCCAGACCATCGAGGCCATCAACCACGCCAAGGCGGCAGGCGTTTCGGTCATTGTCGCCATCAATAAAATGGATAAGCCCACCGCCAACCCCGACCGCGTAATGCAGCAGCTCACCGAGCACGAAATCGTGCCGGAGGAGTGGGGCGGCGACGCCATCTGCGTGCCGGTTTCCGCCCACACCGGTATGGGTATGGATACCCTGCTGGAAAGCGTTCTGCTGGTGGCGGAGATGAAGGAACTCAAGGCCAACCCCGACCGTGCCGCTAAGGGTACGGTTATCGAGGCCCGTCTGGACAAGGGCCGCGGTCCCATCGCCACCGTGCTGGTGCAGAACGGTACCCTGCGTGTGGGTGACGTGCTGGTGGCGGGTATGTCCGTGGGTCGTGTCCGCGCTATGACCGACGAAAACGGCAACAAGCTGGAGGAGGCAGGTCCCTCCGTTCCCGTAGAGATTATGGGTCTGGCCGAGGTGCCGGTATCCGGCGATATCTTCAATGCCGTTACCGACGAGCGTCTGGCCCGCGAGCTGGTAGAGCAGCGTAAGACCGAGGCGAAAGAGGAGATGTTTAGCCGCTACCAGAAGGTAACGCTGGATAACCTGTTCGACCAGCTCCACGAGGGCGAGATGAAGGAACTGGCTATCATCGTCAAGGCGGACGTGCAAGGCTCCGTGGAGGCGGTGACCCAGTCTCTGGAGAAGCTCACTAACGAGGAGGTTCGTGTGCGCGTTATTCACGGTGCCGTGGGTGCGGTGTCCGAAAACGATGTGATGCTGGCGGACGCCTCCAACGCGATTATCGTCGGCTTTAACGTCCGTCCCGACCCGTTGGCCCAGGTTGCCGCCGACAACGCAGGCGTGGAGATGCGTATGTACCGCGTCATCTACGATGCTATCGAGGACGTGGAAACCGCTATGAAGGGTATGCTGGCACCTAAGACCCGCGAGGTCCTGCACGGTCGTGCCGAGGTGCGTCAGGTCTACCGCATCACCGGTGTGGGTCTGGTTGCGGGCTGCTACGTGCTGGACGGCAAGGTGTACCGCAACGACCTGCTGCGTATCGTGCGTGACGGCATCATCATCGGCGACGATAAGATGATCTCCCTCAAGCGCTTTAAGGACGACCAGAAAGAGGTCGCTCAGGGCTATGAGTGCGGTATCGGTCTGGAGAAATTCACCGATATCCAGGAGGGCGACATCTACGAGACCTATATTATCGAGGAATACCGAGATTAAACGGCGTTGCCGTTTGATCTCGTCAACAGAGCAAAAAGGAGGTTGTATCAATGCCTAATTATCGGCTGGACCGTACCAGTGAGGATATTATGCGGGAACTCACCGCTATCCTGCGCACGGTAAAGGACCCTCGCGTTGCCGGCAGTCTGCTAAGCATCGTGCGGGTGGATGTGTCCCGTGACCTGTCCTATGCCACCGTGTATATCAGCTCTATGAACGGCATGGATGCCGCCAAGGAAGCAGTTAAGGGGCTCAAATCCGCCGCGGGCTATATGCGCCGCGAGCTGGGACACGCCCTGTCGCTGCGCTATACACCGGAACTGCGGTTTGTAGCGGACGATTCCATCGAATATAGTGCTGGAATCGCCGCCGTCATCAACCGTATCCGAAAAGAGGAGAAACCCAATGACGATATGGATCAGTGAACAGGAAGCGGCGCAGCGCCTGCTGGAAGCGGATAATATTCTGCTGCTGGCGCACCAGTATCCCGACGGGGATACGCTGGGCTCCAATTTCGCCCTGTATCAGGCGCTGAAGACCCTCGGCAAAACCGTACGGGTCGCCTGCGAGGACGTTGTCCCTGAAAAATACGACTATATGGACGCCACCGCTGATATGGAGGACTTTGAGCCGGATTATATCTGTGCGCTGGACGTAGCGGACGCCAAGCTGTTGGGTCCCGGCATGCAGGCGACCTACGGCGAGCGGGTGGACCTGTGCATCGACCACCACAGCACCAACACCGGCTATGCCACGGAATCCTGTGTCGATGCCTCCTGCGCCGCCTGCGCGATGATTATCCTGCGCATCATACGGCTGCTGGGGGTGGAGCTCACCCCCGCCATTGCCCAGTGTATCTACACCGGCATCGCCACCGACTCCGGCTGCTTTAAGTACTCCAATGCCGATGCACTGGCGCACCGCATGGCGGCGGAATGCATGGATCTGGGCATTCCCTATGAGATGATCAATCGGGTGAATTTCGATATGAAATCCCGCGCCCGTATTGAGCTGGAGCGATTGGCTCTGGACGGCATGGAGTTTTACCATGACGGTCGGGTGGCGGTTATGACCATCTCCAACGAGATGGTGGCGCGCAGCGGCGCCAAAGAGAACGATATGGAGGGGCTTCCCCCCATTCCCCGTCAGATTGAAGGGGTATGGGTGGGTATCACCCTGCGTCAAAAGGCGGACGGCAGCTATAAAATCAGCGCCCGCACCGGCACCCATGCCGATGCGTCGGCTATCTGCGTCCTGTTGGGCGGCGGCGGACATAACCGTGCCGCCGGCTGCGCCTTCGACGGCTCTGTCGAGGAGGCAAAAGCGGCTGTTCTTAAGGCCGTGGAGCAGGCTGTTCCCCGCATTGTAACCGGTTAATCCAAAGCGGACAGGGATATCCCTGTCCGCTACTGTGGTTTATTAAGGAGGGTGGCAATATGGACGGTATACTGTGTATTGACAAGCCGGAGGGAATGACCTCCTTTGTTTGCTGTGCCATTCTGCGCCGCCTGCTGGGTGTCAAAAAAGTGGGGCACGCCGGCACCTTAGACCCCAATGCCACGGGGGTACTCCCCCTACTGATAGGGCGCGCCACCAAAATACTGGACCGTCTGCCTGTGCACGACAAAGCTTACGAGGCAACCTTGCAATTCGGGGCGGTCAGCGACACCCTGGATATCTGGGGCAAGGTGGAGCAAACCGGCGCCCTTCCTCCCACCACACGGCAAATTGACGAGGCGCTCCCTGCCTTTCGCGGGGATATCCTGCAGGTGCCACCCATGACCTCTGCCCTTAAGAAGGACGGCGTGCGGCTGTACGAGCTGGCACGGCAGGGCATCGAGATTGAACGGCAGGCACGTCCCGTCACCATATACAGCTTAGAGCGGCTGGGCGGCGATGAAGCCGCCGGCACCCTCTCCCTTGCCTGCAGCTGTTCCAAAGGCACCTATATCCGCAGTATCTGCGACGATTTGGGACGAAATTTGGGGTGCGGTGCGGTGATGACCGCCCTGCGGCGGACCATGGCCGCGGGCTTCACGCTGGCGGACTGCATCACCATCGACGAGGCCAAGGCGTTGGCGGAACAGGGTAAACTGGCGGAGAAACTGCTCCCCACCGAGCAGGCCCTTGCCGCTTACCCCGCTATTACTGTCACCGCCCCACAGGCGCACCGCTTCCAAAACGGCGGCGCGCTCGCCTTAGAGCGCCTGCGCCGGCCCGTGGAGGGCGTTGTCCGTGTGTACAGCCCCGACGGGGTCTGCATCGGACTGGGCAACCCCGTAGACGGGGAGCTGAAAATGGATTGTTTATTGCTATAATCGGAGGTCCTATATGGAAACGTATACCCTTCCTGCGCAGGCGGCACAGCTGAAGCCCCACCCTCGCTGTGTGGCGCTGGGCATCTTTGACGGACTGCACGCGGGACATCGCCACGTGATATTGGCGGCTAATAAGGGAATGCCCGACGGCGTTTCCCGCACGGTCTACACCTTTCAGAGCGGTACCGTCACCACAAAAGAAGAACAGAGGCGGCTGTGCACCGCCGAACAACAGCAGGAACTGTTGTCCACCATGGGGGTGGACGAGCTGTTGGAGGTGGATTTCGCCGCCGTGCGGGATCTGACCCCCGAGCAGTTTGTGGAGGAAGTCCTCCACCGCCAACTGGGTGCCGTGCAGGTGTCCTGCGGCTACAACTACCGCTTCGGCAAAAACGGTAGCGGTGACGCCGCCGCTCTTACCGCCCTGTGTGAAAAATACGGCATTGCGGTACAGGTGGTAGAACCCGTCTTAATCAGCGGACAGACCGCCTGCTCCTCTGCCGTCCGTAAGGCTCTCTCTGAGGGGGATATGGACACCGTCCGCCGCCTGCAGAGCCGCGCTTATTGCCTGCGACTGCCCGTTACCGAAGGGCAGCATTTGGGGCATCGTTTAGGAATGCCTACCATCAACCAGACTATCCCCGCTGACCTTGCCTGCCCCCGCTACGGCGTGTATGCCTCCTGCGTGGAGGTGGAGGGGCAGGTGTTGCCGGCGGTAACCAACATCGGTGTGCGCCCCACCGTGGGCAGCGACACTCCTCTGGCGGAAACCTGGATACAGGGCTTCGACGGGGACCTGTACGGCACCACACCCGCGGTGTATCCGCTGGTATTCCTGCGAGAGGAACAGCGGTTTGACTCCTTAGAGGCATTACACAAGCAGGTGGAGCAGGACGCCGCCACGGCGCGAGACTTATTCACTCCCCCTGAGCAGACGGAAATACGTGCTATTCTCTTTGACTTTGACTCCACCCTGCGTGGCGGCCCGTCCTTCTTTAATGGGGTTAACGAGTGGGTTGCCTACTATTTCCCCACCCTGTCGGCAGAGGAAAAAGCTGCCCGACGGAAGGAAATCTTTCGCTATCACAACTATCTGTGCAGCAGCGGCAGCGCCTTCACCTACGAGATGCTGGTACAGCATTTTCTGGAGGAGTGGGGCTGCGATGCCGACCTCGCTGCCGCCACGCGGCGATTCTACGACGGTTTCTGTGATGGCTGTCCCCTTGATGAGGGCGTCATTCCTGCATTGGCGGAACTGCGGCGGCGGGGATATCGGCTGGGTATCATCACCAACGGCTTCTCCTACCCCCAAAATCGCAAGCTGGATAGTATGGAACTGCGCCCCTATATGGACGTGGCGATGGTAAGCGAGGACGAGGGCGTGCACAAGCCCGACCCTCTCCTTTTCCACCGCGCCGCCGCCCGTCTGGGCGTGCCCGTGGAATGTTGCGCCTTTGTGGGGGATAACCCACAGGCAGATGTACAAGGCGCTCTGGGTGCAGGTATGCACCCCATACACAAAGTGGAAAGCCACACCGCCGACCACCTCATTCATACGCTGTGGCAGACGGATACCCCCGTCATCCGCCAAATAGTGGAACTCCTTGACCTTTTCCCTGAGATAAAGTAAAATATAAGTAGAAACCAGAAAAGAAAGGACCGAAAAGCGATGAAAGTATCCCCCTCCATTCTCACCTGTGATTTCGCCCGCGGGGCGGAGGAAATGCAGTTTGTGAAGGATAGCGGCGCCGATATGGTGCACCTGGACGTAATGGACGGTGTGTTTGTGCCGAATATCAGCTTCGGTCCCGCCGTGATCGGTTCTCTGCGTCCTCACTCGGATATGTTCTTTGACGTGCACCTGATGATGCAGCAGCCCCGCCGTATGCTGCCCGCCTTTGCCAAGGCAGGCGCTGACCTGCTGAATATCCATCTGGAGTGCGACGACCCCATCGACGAAACGCTGGCGGATATCCGCGCTCTGGGTAAAAAAGCCGCCATCACCCTGAAGCCTGCCACCCCCGCCGAAGCGGCATTTCCCTATCTGGAGCAGGTGGATATGGTTCTGGTGATGACGGTGGAGCCCGGTTTCGGCGGGCAGTCCTTTATGGAGGATATGTTGCCAAAGATTGCCGCTCTGCGGCAGGAGATTGACCGCCGCGGTCTGGCGGTGGATATTCAGGTGGACGGCGGCATCAACGTGGACACCGCGCGGCTGACGGCCGAGGCGGGTGCCACCATCGCCGTCATGGGCAGTGCCGTCTTCAATGCGGCAGAGCCTCAGGCTCTGGTGGCGGCGGTACAGGCGCTGTAAACAGCTCCCCTGCCGCCAGCAGCGTGCCGTACTCGGCACAGCGGGCGGCTACTCCCTCGCCACAGCCCAATAGCGTGCCATATTCCGCCAGTAGCCGCTGCTGCCGCGGCGACAGCGGTTCCACGGGGTATACCGCCAGGTCATACCCCTTCCCCTGCTCGTAGAGGCAGCAGGCAGGTGTAGACGAATCCCTGTCCCCCTGCCTCCATTGCCAAAACAGATCCAGCAGGTCGTTCGCATCTGCAATGCGATACACCGCCGGATTCTGCGGACGAGGATGGTCGTTCGGTGTCACCAATAATATGCCGCCGCCCGCCACGGGAATCAGCTCTGCCAGCAAGCGCGACGGAGCGTGACGGTCCAGCCGTCGGAACACCTGTCGCAGCAAACGGCGCACCGCCGGCTGCCGCATCGGTTGCTCCCCGTCCAGCTCCCACTTATTCAGTTCCTCCTCCGACAGCCATATACGCAGGCTGCCGGTTTCCAGCGGCTCGATTTTCACCCTATCCCTCATTTCTGTATGTACTGTTTTCTTCATCATAAGGGGTACTCGTGAATTTTTCAACAGGTACCTTTTGGCAAACCTGTGTTTGCCCACCACACAGAAAGGTGTGATTCTATGCAACTGTTTCCACGGGGCGTCATACTGCCCTTCCAGAAAGGTAAGACCCTTATGCGGGGTGTCGAAGAGATGCCCGCTCCCTGTGCAGTCCGTCTGCCCGTAGCTATGGCGCAGGCGGAATCTCCCATCGCCCATTTGGCGGAGGATACCCCTCTGGCAACGGGACAGGAGCTTTGCCGTCAGGGAGACCTGCCGATCCGCTCCCCTATCAGCGGCACCTTAGAGGGCTCCGTGGTGATTAACCATGCCCTGTTCGGCGACCTGCTGTGCGCAGACATTCAGCCTGACGGCGAAGCGGAAGAGCGGCTCCCCATCGTTCCTGAAGAGGAGCTTACCCCTGAAAGTATACTGAATATTGCCCGTGAGGCCGCCGTCTACGACGAGCTGGACGGCTCCCCCCTGTGGCAAAAGCTGCAGCAGTGGAAGCTCCCGCAAAGCGGACGAGCAAACGACTGCATTCTGGTTGCAGATGCCACCGAAAACGACATTTACGGGTCCTCGGCGTGGGCGGTACTGATGGAACAGCCCCGTCTGGTGCTGTTTGGTCTGCAAGCGGCCGCCAAAGCGCTGGGAATGTCCCGCTATCATATTGCCACCCTGTTGCCCCGTCATCGCCGCCGCGTTCTCAAGCGCGCCATCGGACGGGAAAACGTATACACCGTAGAGGACGAATATCCCGTCACGCAGTTTGCGGACGATAAGCTGACGGTATACCGCATCGGCGTACAAGCGTGTTTGGCGTTGGGACGTGCTCTCAAGCAGGGCATCTGCCACACCTCCGCTATTGTGACGGTGGCGGGAGACGGTGTACCTGCCGCCCGCAATATTCGCGTGCCCTTCGGCACCGACCTGTCGGCGGTGCTGTCCGCCTGTCAGGCGGAGACGGACGTACGGCTGGTGCTGGGAGATGCTATGACCGGCACCACCTGCCCCGACCTGCACACCCCGCTCATGCCGGGCATTACCACCGTCTTGGCTATGAAGCATCAGCCGATACGCGTCCCCAAGCCCTGTATCGGCTGCGGTCGCTGTGCGGAGGTATGCCACGCCCGTCTGCTTCCTTATGAAATTGTGCGCCGTCTGGAAAATATGCACTATGAACGGCTGCAGCATCTGTCCCCCGCCGACTGCGACGGGTGTTCCGCCTGCTCCTATGTGTGTCCGGCGGGACGGGACGTGGCCGCCGACGTGCTTAAGGCCGGCGAAGCCAAAGGCATGTATCTGACCTGGGGGGAGGATGACAATGAATAAGTATTTAGCCCCACACATACGCACCGAAGCCAAAACGGGACATATGATGATGGACGTTCTGCTGGCTCTGGTGCCTCTGGGCATTTTCTCCTATATCAACTACGGGCTTCGCCCGCTCATTATCGTCCTGCTCACCATGCTCACCGCCATTCTCTGCGAGGCGATTTGCTGTATCCTCCGCCGCCGCTCTCTTGCCGCTCTTGGTGACGGCAGCGCAGCGGTAACAGGCATGCTCATCGGTTTGATCATGTCCCCCATGGTGGACTATTGGGTGCCGATGATTGGCGCCGCTATTGCCATTTTTGTGGCGAAGGCCCCCTTTGGCGGCTTCGGTCGTAACGTGTTCAACCCCGCTGCCGTAGGTGTGGCGGCACTTACCTACTGCTTCCCGCAGCAGATGTTTACTTATCCCGCCATTTCCAGCGTCACAACCCTCCCCTTGGAGATGACGCTTCCTGCGGACAGTATCATTGTGGAGCAATCTATTGCTGCCCATCTGCAGGCCGGCGCTGCTCCCGCTCTGTCCCGCACCCAGTTGCTTTTGGGTGACTTCGCCGGTCCCATCGGTGCCACCGCCCCGCTGATTCTGGTAGCCTTTGTCACCTATATGATGGTGCGCCGCACCGCCTCTCCGTGGACGGTTATTCCCTATTTTGTCACCTGCGTGGCTATCGCTTGGCTGTTCCCCCTGTCGGGTATGGGGCGCATATATGGCACCGTGGCGCAGGTTTGCGCCGGCTACGTGCTGTTCAGCGGCGTTTTCCTGCTGAACGACCCCGTTACCACCCCCCGTTTCTGGTTGGGGCGGTTGTTCTACGGCTTTTTTACCGCTATACTGGTGATGCTGCTGCAACGCATCGGACGGGTGGAGGCCAGCAGCTGCTTTGCGATTCTGATTATGAATGCCGTGTCCCCCATCATCGACCGTTGGAGCTGGCACGGCTTGCGCCGCCTCAAAAAGCTGGTGCATCGCGTGACGGGAGGTGGCGTCAATGGCTGATAACAAAAACCTCCGCCGCCATTTTTGGCAGGCAGCCCACCTGTTTGTGGAAAACGCGGTAACCAATAATATCGTGCTGATTCAGGCGCTGGGGCTGTGCCCCATTATCGCCGCGGGCACCACGCTGAAAAACGGCGTGACCCTTACCGTCTGCACCGCTATCGTGTTGGTTCCCCTAAGCTTTTTTATTGCCCTGGTAGGCAACTATTTGGCTAAATGGCTGCGCCCCGCTATCTACGTGCTGCTGGCCGCCGTCCTGCTGGGGGCGACCGGCTACGTGCTGGGCACCTACATCTCCCCCGAGTTGTACGCGCGTCTGTACCTGTTTATCCCGCTGATGGCGGTGAATATGCTGTACACCCGCAGTGTGGGACTATCCACTTGGGTCAACCCCCTCGCCACCGTGGTAGATGCCTTGGGCAGCACGCTGGGCTTCGGCATGGTTATCTGCCTGATTTCCGCTATTCGCGAGATGGCAATCAGCAACACCCTGTGGGATATCCCCGTGCAGCTCCCCCTTACCCTATCGGAGGCTACCATTCCCTTTACCGCCTTTGTGCTGCTGGGATTTATGTCGGCGCTGCTCCAGTGGTGCCGCCAGCGGGTATCCGCCTATTTCCACCGAAAGGAGGCGGATGAGGAATGAACGACGTTCTGCGCGCCATTGGCGAGGAGTTATCCGACCTGCTTTCCTTCTTCGTCACCGTTGCCCTGCTGCAAAACGTGGTGCTGACCACCGGCTTCGGTTCTTCGGTGGCCCTGCATCTGGTACGTAAGCCGAAGAATATTTGGCTATTCAGCGGGATACTGGCCTTTTTCACCGTGTCCACGGTACTGATTGCCTATCCCATTGACCGCTATTTTGGTACAAACGTAGAGAACTACTGGCGCCCGCTGGTGCTCATCGCCATTACGGTGGTGCTGTACACACTGGTGAATCTGGTGCTTAAAAAGTGGACGCCCACATTCTATCATCGCGTCAGCCGCTTGCTGCCTATGGCGGCCTTCAACAATTTGGTAACCGGCATTGCCCTGGTTTGCAACCTGCAATTCTCCTCCAATCTGGGCGGCAATATCGGCCTGGCCATTGGCTCTTGCTTAGGTTTTGCCCTACTGACCTGGCTTACCGCAGAGGGCATCGAGCGAATGGATAACCCGGATATGCCGGAGGCCTTCCGCGGCATGCCCTCCACCCTACTGTATCTGGGGCTGTTGGGCTTGGCGCTGATGGGTTTCTCCTCGGACTTCTCTCTCATCTGACAACAGGAGGCTCTTTATGGGTATGAAATTACACCGCAACCAAAAGGTGTTTCGACGCAAACACCCTGTGCTGCGTGCCATGGTGTGGACCGTGGTGTGCGTGGCGGTGGTGGCGCTGGGCTTTTTCGGCGCGGGAATGATGGATAAACTGCAATCGGCACCGCCTGCGGCGGAATCCACCCTCCCCTCCGACGAAAGCACCACACCGTCCACCGACGACCCCGTCGCCACACAGCCCACGCAACCGCCCGCCGACCGCCCTGCCGACACCCCTCCGCAGGACGCGCCGCTTCGGGGCTTCTACCTGCCCCTGTCCGCCCTGCGGAACAGCGACACCCTGCCTAACACGCTGAAAGAGGCGGCTAAGGCAGGCTTTACCGCTGTGGTGTTCGACCTCAAGGACGAAGGGGGACAGCTCCACTACCGCTTTTCTTCCCAACCCGCACAGTTGGTAAACAGCTTTTCTGCCGATGCCTTCACCGCCGAAGAGCTGGCTCAGGTTTTCGCTCTCATGGCAGATGCAGGTCTGCAACCGGTTCCCCGCCTGTACGCATTTCGGGACAATCTGGGGGCAAAAGCGTTGGCCTCTGCCCGCATCGGTCTGGCGGAGAATCCCGGCTGGACCTGGTACGACGGCGACCCCAACAACGGCGGTCGGGCATGGCTCAACCCCTATGCCGACGAGGCACGCAGCTACCTCATCGGCCTGGCGCAGGAGCTCAAGGAGATGGGAGCCGCCGCCATTCTGCTGGACGGTGTACAGTTCCCCACCTATACAGGCCGAGCAGACTTTGGCAACTCCTCCAACACCAACCTGACCAAGGATAAGGTGCTCACTCTGTTTGTGGATAAGATGAAATCCGCATTGGAAGACTGCCCCGTGTTGCTGGGTTGCACCTTACAGAGCGCTTTGGGAAGCGATACGCTCCCCTATGGCGGCAACCCCGTAACCTTCGCGCCTACGATGGTATCCCCAGCCATTTTCCCGGCCGCTCTCCCCGAGAGCATCACCATCGGCGATACGGTAATCCCCAACAGCCCCGATGACCTGCAGCAGACCGTACAGGCATTGGTAGCGCAGGTGGTGCTTCGCACCAAGGTGATGGCGGAGGAACAGCGCCCCGTCATTCTGCCCCTGCTGCAGGCGGAGGGATATGCCGCCGCACAGATTCAGCAGGAAATTGACGGTTGCACCGCAGGCGGGTGTGAGCAGTTTATCCTGTTCCATTCGCAGGGTGCCTACGATTTCGCCGCGCTGACACCCCAATGACAGCATACGCAGACAGCATTTGTCCTGTCACGGAAATAAAAAAGGACCACCGCTTAGGCGGTGGTCCTTTTGTGTTTTACGCCTCGTTTTTACCGAATTCCGAAAGAATTAGTTCCTCGTTATGGTCAGTAGCCCAGGTGATGTTCCAGCTGTTGGTAAACAGCAGAAGCTTCCGCTCTTTCAGGTCCTGAATGCGGCGGGTATCCGATGTTAAGTTAAGCGCCTTTACATTGATATCCTCGTTCTCAATCCAGCGAATGTACTGATAGGGTAGGTTCTGCATACGGATATCCACGTTATACTCGTTCTTCAGCCGATAGGTAAGCACCTCAAACTGCAGCACACCCACCACGCCGACGATAACCTCTTCCATACCGCCGCCCAGCTCCTGGAAAATCTGGATAGCGCCCTCCTGGGCAATCTGGGTGATGCCCTTGACGAACTGCTTGCGCTTCATCGTATCTATCTGAGATACCAACGCGAAATGCTCCGGCGCAAAGGTGGGGATACCCTCAAAACGGAACTTATCGTTACCCGAACAGATGGTATCGCCGATGGAGAACACACCGGGGTCGAACACGCCGATGATATCCCCTGCATAGGCTTCGTCCACGATTTCGCGGGATTCCGCCATTAACTGCTGCGGCTGACTCAGCCGCATCTTCTTTTCTCCCTGCACGTGGTAGACTTCCATACCCTTCTCGAACTTACCCGAGCAGATACGCATAAACGCCACACGGTCACGATGCGCCTTGTTCATATTCGCCTGAATCTTGAACACAAAGGCGGAGAAATTCTCCCCAAAGGGGTCAATCTCCCCCTCCTCCGCCCGACGGGGCAGCGGCGAGGTGGTCATATTGAGGAAGGCGGCGAGGAAAGGCTCTACACCGAAGTTGGTCAGCGCCGAACCGAAGAACACGGGGGTCAGCCGACCGCCGCGTACCTCGTTCATATCGAACTCATAGCCCGCACCGTCCAGCAGCTCCACGTCGTCACACAAGGTCTCGTACAGATAGGGACCCACCACATCCTTCAGGCTATCGTCCTGCAGGTCCACGGCGGTGGCCGCTACCTCGTGCTGGGCGTTGGCGTTCTCGTCGTTGGCGGTAAAAGCCAAAATCCGGCTGTTTTCCCGATCGTATACGCCCTTAAATTCCTTGCCGGAGCCGATGGGCCAGTTCATCGGGTAGGTGCGGATACCCAGCACCGTCTCAATCTCCTCCATCAGGTCGAAGGGGTTGCGCGCCTCTCGGTCCATTTTGTTGATGAAGGTGAATATGGGAATATTCCGTAGCAAGCAGACTTTAAACAGCTTGATGGTCTGCTTTTCCACACCCTTGGAGGCGTCAATGACCATCACCGCCGAGTCCGCCGCCATCAGCGTGCGGTAGGTATCCTCCGAGAAATCCTGGTGACCGGGGGTATCCAGAATGTTGATGCAGTAGTCCTTATAATTAAATTGCATCACCGAGGAGGTAACCGAAATACCACGCTGCTTTTCAATCTCCATCCAGTCGGACACCGCGTGGCGGTTGTTTTTCTTGCCCTTGACCATACCGGCTTCCTGAATGGCTCCGCCGTATAGCAGCAGCTTCTCGGTCAGGGTGGTCTTACCCGCGTCAGGGTGGGAGATAATGGCGAAGGTGCGTCGCCGTAAAATCTCATTTTTGGTTTCGTTGATACCCAAAGCAATTCCTCCAGAAAAGAAGTGGCGGCTGTACGCCGCCGTACACAGTACTATATTGTACCGCATTTTACCAAAAGATGCAACAGAAACTTTTCGATTCCGCAAGAAAGCCGCCCCTGTGCGACAGGGGCGGCTTTCGGTAGGGAATTTACTTCATCTTCATACAGACCGTGGTGGTTTTGACGGTGTTGCCGTACTTGTCGGTCACCACGCAATACAGATAGCGTCCGTTGATTTTACTAGTCATCTTGACGGAGTAGGTCGAAGCGGTGATGGAGGACTTGGTGTACTTGGAGGCACCTGCATTCTTCACGTACCAGGTGTACTTCAGCCCGTCGCCGCTGGCCTTTACCGTCACCTTGGCGGTGGTGCCTTTCTTCACCGTTACCGTCTTAGGCTGGGTGGTGATAGACACCGCCTCACGCAGCACCACCGTGCTGCTCTGCACCGTCTTGCCGTATTTATCCGTCACCACGCAGTAAACGCTGCGGTTCTTGGTGGTGGAGCTCATTTTAACCGAATAGGAGGACGCGGTGATAGAGGACTTGGTGTACTTGGAGGCACCTGCATTCTTCACGTACCAGGTGTACTTCAGCCCGTCGCCGCTGGCCTTTACCGTCACCTTGGCGGTGGCGCCTTTCTTCACCGTTACCGTCTTGGGCTGGGTGGTGATGGACACCGCCTCACGCAGCACCACCGTGCTGCTCTGCACCGTCTTGCCGTATTTATCCGTCACCACGCAGTAGAGGCTGCGGTTCTTGGTGGTGGAGCTC
>JAFSGP010000023.1 GCA_017440755.1 Clostridia bacterium
CCCTCATTCGTCCCGAGGCCACCGGCTTCGGCGCGGTATACTACACCGACGAGATGCTCAAGTCCTTCGGCGACACCATCAAGGGCAAGACCTTCGCCGTCTCCGGCTTCGGCAACGTGGCTTGGGGTACCGTCAAGAAGGTCACCGAGCTGGGCGGTAAGGTGGTCACCATCTCCGGTCCCGACGGCTACGTCTACGACGAGGACGGCGTCTGCACCGAGGAGAAGATCAATTTCATGCTGGAGATGCGTGCCTCCGGTCACGATAAGGTGAAGGACTACGCCGACAAGTTCGGTGTCCCCTACTTCGCGGGGCAGAAGCCCTGGGGCACCAAGGCGGACATCATTATGCCCTGCGCCACCCAGAACGAGGTGGGTATGGCAGAGGCGGAGCAGATCGTCGCCAACGGCGTCAAGTACTATGTCGAGGTTTCCAATATGCCCACCACCAACGAGGCAATGGCATATCTGAAGAAGAACGGCGTCATCGTGGCTCCCTCCAAGGCGGTCAACGCCGGCGGTGTGTCGGTCTCCGGTCTGGAGATGAGCCAGAACTCTATGCGGTACAACTGGACCGCCGAAGAGGTAGACGCGAAGCTCAAGCAGATTATGTACAACATCTACTGGAACTCCTTCAATGCCGCCAAGAAGTACGGCATGGAGGGCGATCTGGTGGCAGGCGCCAACATCGCCGGCTTCGAGAAGGTTGCCGACGCCATGATGGCCCAGGGCGCGGTGTAAGGAACACGACCGCACAAAGCGAATAGAACATAAAATGACGGGGTTGCCGCAATCTGTGGCAACCCCGTTTGGTTTTGTTGGTATGTATTCGGAATGGGTCGCCCTCACGAATGCGCATCGTAGGGGCAAACTGCGTTCACCCTGCGCGCGATTCGTGAATCGCCACTACACTCCTCACTCCTAATTCCTCACTCCTCACTTTTCCTGTCACCCCGCTCCCTTTCTGTGCATACCCTAATCATAGAAAGGAGTTGACCGCCTATGGATAGGACAATGCCCCTGTGCGACCTGCCGACAGGGGAGCAAGCGCGGGTGGTCGCCCTGCACCACCCCACGCTACGGCGGCGGCTGATGGATATTGGACTGGTGCCGGGCGCGCTCGTGACCTGCGTGGGGCGCAGCCCCGGCGGCGACCCCGCCGCCTATGAGGTGTGCGGCGCGGTGATAGCCATACGCCGCACCGATGCCGCCTGTGTGGAGATCTCTGTCGAGGAGCGTGGCGGCTATGGGGCTGACTAACCATTCGGTGGGCACCCATGCCGCCGACAGCGGCACAGGCATATGGCGGCAGGCAGGAGAGCGGCTTATTGCACTGGCGGGCAACCCCAACGTGGGCAAATCCACCCTATTCAATGCCCTCACGGGACTGCATCAGCACACCGGCAACTGGCCGGGCAAAACCGTTACCAACGCCCAGGGGATATGCCACAGCCGCCACAACACCTATCGGCTGGTGGACCTCCCCGGTACCTATTCCCTGCTCGCCCACTCCGCGGAGGAGGTGGTTGCCCGGGATTTCCTCTGCTTCGGCGGCGCCGATGCGGCGGTGGTGGTGTGCGATGCCACCTGCCCCGAACGCAATCTCAATCTGGTACTGCAAACCATGGAAACAGGCATTCCTACCCTGGTATGCGTTAATCTGATGGACGAAGCCGAGAGAAAGGGCATCCCCCCCGACATAGACCTGCTGCAAAAACGGCTGGGCGTCCCCGTGGTGGCCACCGTCGCCCGCGAAAAGCGTACTTTGACTGCCCTACTGGATACCTTGGACGAGGTGGTGTCCACACCGCAACCGCGCGGTGTACCCGTCACCTATCCCACCCCTGTGGAAACGGCGGTGGCGCGCCTGCAGCCCTACGTGCAACAAACATACGGCGGACAGCCTGACAGCCGCTGGCTGAGCCTGCGGCTACTGGAGGGGAACTCCTCCCTCCTTGCCTCATTGGCGCGGGAGCGGGCGGGGATTTCACCACCCACCGCAATTGTCACCGAACAGCAGGCATGGCTGACCGAGCAAGGCTTTCCGCCCGCCGACCTGCAAGACACCCTCGCCACCGCGGTAACCGCCACCGCCCACCGCCTGTGCAAGGGGGTGGTGCGGCAAAGAAAGGAACCCCACGCCGCAGACCGCAAAATCGACCGCATCGTAACAGGACGGCGGTGGGGGTATCCGCTGATGGTGCTGTTGTTGGCGGTGGTGCTTTGGATTACCATCGAGGGCGCCAACATCCCCTCCGACTGGCTGGCGACAGGGCTGTTTTGGATAGAAGACCAACTGGCGGTACTGTTTCACCGCCTGCGCGCGCCCATCTGGCTCACCGATGGGGTGGTACACGGCGCCTATCGGGTGTTAGCGTGGGTGGTATCAGTGATGTTGCCGCCCATGGCTATTTTCTTCCCCTTGTTCACCCTGTTAGAGGACGTGGGGTATCTGCCCCGCATCGCCTACAATCTGGACCGTCCCTTTCAGCGGTGTCGCGCCTGCGGCAAGCAAGCTCTCACCATGTGTATGGGATTCGGCTGCAACGCGGCAGGCGTGGTGGGCTGCCGCATCATCGACTCCCCACGGGAGCGGCTGTTGGCGGTGCTCACCAACAGCTTCGTGCCCTGCAACGGGCGGTTTCCCACCCTCATCACCCTAATCACCCTGCTTTTGGCAGGAACGGTGGGCGGATTTCTTTCCTCACTCACCGCCGCCCTGTTGCTGACGCTGCTCATTCTATTGGGTATCATCGTCACCTTTGGGGTTACACGGCTGTTGGCTGTCACCGCGCTGCGTGGGCAGCCCTCCGCCTTCACGCTGGAGTTGCCCCCCTACCGTCCGCCTCAGGTGGGACGGGTGATTGTTCGCTCGGTGTTTGACCGCACCCTGTTTGTGCTGGGCCGAGCGGCGGCGGTGGCTGCACCCGCGGGGCTGTGCATCTGGCTGTTGGCAAACGTCACCGTAGGCGGCACCTGCCTGCTCACCCATATCGCGGCCTTCCTCGACCCCTTTGCCGCCTTACTGGGGCTGGACGGGGCTATTCTGCTGGCTTTTATTCTTGGCTTCCCTGCCAACGAAATCGTGCTGCCCCTCGTCCTGATGATTTATATGGCGGGCGGTGTGCTGCCCGACGTGGGCGGCACGGCGCAAATCCACGCCCTACTGCTCGCCAACGGCTGGACCTGGGTCACCGCCTTGTGCACGATGGTGTTTTCTCTGTTCCATTGGCCTTGTTCCACCACCCTGCTCACCGTATACAAGGAAACGGGCAGCCGACGGTGGACCCTGCTGGCGGCGGCTCTGCCCACCGTGGTGGGAATGGCACTTTGTCTGCTGATAAACGGGGTAGCGAAGCTGTTGGGAGCATGAAAAACGGTCTGCTGTCACACAGCAGACCGTTTTGCTTATTTCCAGTTCAGCGGGGCGATGGACACGCAACCGGGGTTAGGGTTGGGGAAGTCGTTCCAGCCACAGGTGGTGATATAATCCTGCCCGTCCACCGACAGTATCTCCGGTGCGTGGGCATACAGGTGAGCAATGGGCTTTGCCCCTGCGCCGTCCCCGTTATACTCGCCGAAGGAGGTGGGGTCCTCCGAGGCGAACACCAAGGTGTTGTTGTAATTCTCCGCCTCGCAGTCGGTGTAGGTGATGAACAGATAATAGATTCCGTCCCGCTTCACCACGTAGGGGGATTCCATCGCGCCCCAGCCGGGACGAAGCGGTGCCTGTTCCCCCGAGGTGAGAGCAAAGCCCGCAAAATTCCAATGGAGCAGGTCAGCAGAGCGGAATAGGGACACCGCTCCCCGCCGCTTATGAACGCCCACCACGTACATCAAATAGTCCGCCTCCCCCACCTTCAGCACGAAGTGGTCCCGATGCGCCGCCATCAGCGGCTCCCCCTCCAGACGGACAGGATAGCCGAACCACTCGTACATATCAAAGGACACCGCCAACTGGGTGGGAGACGGACCGTAGAACATATAGTAGTTCTCCCCCTCCCCAATGACGCAGGGCGCCCAGGCCAGCGTGCCGCGGTCGATGGAGCGCCCCTCCTCCTGCATAGGAGCAAGCAGGCTGTCCCCCTTGGCGTGGACAAAATATCGCTCGGTGTAGGAGCCGCCGCCGAAGCCGGTAATGCCGTATAAATGCCACGCTCCGTCGGAGCCTTTCACTATGGTATGGTCGTTCACGTAATTGCCGTTTTCCTCGGGACGGAACAAAATCTGCCAATCCCCTGCAATATACGGTGTTTTCATCGCCATCTCCCCCTTTTGAAAGCAGTATAGCATAGAAACGAGAGTAGCGCAAGGGATAATGAAATATGGCTTGCCGTTGTATATCATCAATTCCGCAGGAATTGCATATCATCAAAACTTTAGTTTTGTATATCATCAAGCCGACAGAAATACACACTTAGTATGATGATATACAGCCCTATCGTGCTGATGATATACCAAGCCTGTC
>JAFSGP010000024.1 GCA_017440755.1 Clostridia bacterium
AAAAAAAGACAGCCGCACGTGAGCGGCTGCCTGAAATGGTAATGCGGTGCCAAACTTCTGTGCCCCTTCCAGGGGCTAAGCCTGTAATTGCCCCTTCTAGGGGCTACTCAAACCACCAGTTTACTGGTGGTTATGATTTTTGGAGAAAACCAACCGATTTTGTCTTGGTTTTTATTTTTTTGCCTTCTTTTTCTTTAATTCTTGCATTATATTCCGTAGTCGGGTATACTGA
Source organism: Clostridia bacterium (assembly GCA_017440755.1). GTDB lineage: Bacteria > Bacillota > Clostridia > Oscillospirales > Acutalibacteraceae > UBA5905. The sequence continues at coordinate 233 of JAFSGP010000024.1, forward strand.
TATAAAGGAAGTTGCCGCATTTCGACATTGCAAAAGGGGTTTTAATTATGCGGAAAACAAAAATTATATGCACCATCGGTCCGGCCTGTGAGGAGGAAAGCGTTTTAGAGCAGATGTGTCTGGCGGGCATGAACGTGGCGAGACTGAATTTTTCCCACGGCACTCACGAGCAGCATCAACGGAAAATCGACCTTATCAACAAGGTGCGTGACCGTTTGGATATGCCCATAGCCATCATGCTGGATACCAAGGGCCCCGAATATCGCATCAAGACCTTTGCTGAGGGCAAGGTGATGCTTGAGGAGGGGCAGACCTTTACCCTGACGACCCGTGAGGTGATGGGGGATAATAGCTGTGTGTCGGTAACCTACAAGGGAATGCCGAAGGACCTGTTTGAGGGCGACCGTGTGCTGCTAAATAACGGATTGCTTATTTTGGAGGTTCTTTCCACTACGGCGGAGGACGTAATCTGCCGCGTGCTGGCGGGCGGTGAGCTGTCCGACCGCAAAAGCATGAGCTTCCCCAACAAGGTGCTCAAACAGATTTATCTCAGCGAGCAGGACAAGCAGGATATCGCTTTCGGCGTGAAAAACGGCGTGGACTTTATCGCCTGTTCCTTTGTTTCCTGCAAGCAGGACCTGCTGGACGTAAAGGCGTATTTGAAAGAGCTTGGTGCAGGGGATATTGAACTCATTGCGAAGATTGAGAACCGCTCCGGTGTGGACAATATCGACGAAATCTGCGAGGAATGCTCCGGCATTATGATCGGTCGCGGCGATATGGGCGTGGAGATTCCTTTTGAGGAGCTGCCCGGTATCCAAAAGGATCTCATCACCGAGTGCCGTTTGTTGGGCAAACGGGTGATTACCGCCACCGAGATGCTGGAGTCGATGATACACAACCCTCGCCCCACGCGAGCAGAGATTTCCGACGTGGCGAATGCGGTGTATGACGGTACCAGCGCCATTATGCTGTCCGGCGAGACGGCTGCGGGTAAATATCCCGTTTTGGTGGTGCAGACCATGTCCCGCATTGCCGAGCAGGCGGAGGCGGGCATTGATTATAACCAAATCTATCACAACACCGACTTCCATATTCAGAACACGCTGGATGCCATCTCCCACGCCACCTGCGGCATGGCGATTGATATCGGCGCCAAGGCGATTGCGGTGTGCTCCCTGTCGGGTATCACCGCCCGTATGGTGTCCCGTTTCCGCGGTCCCGTGGATATTCTGGGGCTGACCACCGACCGTCGGACATGGCGTAAATTAGCTATGTCTTGGGGTGTGACACCGGTGCTGTGCGACGAGTACGACTCGGTGGACGTGCTGTTCTACACCGCCAAGAATCTGGCGAAGCAGGTGCTGACTCTCCATAGCGGTGACCACATCGTCATCACCGGCGGCAAGCCCAACGGCAAATCCGGCAACACGAATCTCATTAAGGTGGAAACCATTTGACGAGCAAGAGACTGTTTTTCCGAAACAGTCTCTTGCTTTTTCACTTTTGCTGTGATATAGTACGTGCAAAGAGGTGGTTAATGATGAAAATCTGTTTTGTTCGCCACGGAGAGCCGGACAGCAGAACCGGTGAGCTGACCCCGCGGGGACACAAACAAGCGGCTGCTGCTGCCGAGCGACTGATGCACTATGGGATAGAAAGCGTGTATGCCTCTACGCTGTGCCGCGCGCAGCAAACGGCGCAGTATACGGCGGATAAGCTGGGTGTTGATATCCTTCCGTGTGAGTTTATCCGCGAGATTTCCTGGGAGTCCCTTGACGGAGAGCCGCTCCCGGCGGGCGGCGAACCCTGGCGGCAGGCGGACCTGCTGGTTTCTGAGGGGAAGAGCCTGTTTATGGCGGATTGGCAGAACCACTATCCCTACAATAACAGCAAGGTGGTGGAGCGGGTCGCACAGGTGGCAGAGGGGGTTGACGAGTGGCTCTTACAACTGGGCTACCGTCGGGAAGGCGACTATTATCGTGTAGTGGGGGAGAATACCAACAAGACGGTGGCGATGTTCAGCCACGCCGGGTCTTCCTCTGCGGCACTCTCGCATATGGTCAACATTCCGTTCCCCCATTTTTGCGGGGCGTTTCGCCCGGAGCACACCTCTATTACCGTTGTCTATCTGTCGGACGAGGTGGGGACGCTAACCTATCCCTGCATATGCCTTTTCAATGACGAAAAGCACAAAGAGGGGATTTGACGAGTTGCAAAACGAGAAAAGATATGCTATCATACCGATAGCATATCTTTTTTCGTTATATAGGAGTTGATTCTATGTTCTTTCTGGGATTGGTGCTGATTATTTTCGGCGGTTTTTGCGTGCTTATGCCGGACGCGATATATCAGTTCTCTGAGAGTTGGAAATCCTCCTCCGAGGGGGAGCCGTCTGCCGCTTATCTGCTTTCCTGTCGCATCGGCGGCGTGATTGCTGTGATAGTGGGCATTATGGCATTTTTTGTGTGAGGTAGGGATTATGACCGAAAAGCTCTATGAATTAGACAGCTACTGCCGCTCCTTCGCGGCGGTTGTAGAGGAATGCCGCCCCATGGACGGCGGCTATATGGTGCGGCTGGACCGCACCGCCTTCTTCCCCGAAGGGGGCGGACAGGCGGCGGATACCGGGCGGTTGGGAGATGCCGCTGTTCTTGACGTGCAGATTGTGGACGGGGAGATATGGCATTATACCGATAAGCCGCTGGTGACAGAGGAGAGTGTGCAGGGTGCATTAGACTGGACGGTGCGGTTTTCCCGCATGCAGCACCACACCGCCGAACACATCATCTGTGGGCTGGCGCACCGCCACTATGGCTATGAGAACGTGGGCTTCCACTTGGGGAGCGAGGACGTGACCTTGGATTTGAGCGGAGAACTGACTCGCGAACAGCTGGACGCTCTTGAGGAGGAGGCAAATGCCATCGTCCACGCCAACGTGGCGGTGACCGCCGCTATCCCTGACCCCGCGCAGCTGGCGCAGATTACCTACCGCAGTAAAAAGGAAAAAGAACTGACCGGCCCTGTGCGGCTGGTCACCATCGACGGGGTTGACTGCTGCGCCTGCTGTGCGCCTCACGTGGCGCGCACGGGGGAGATAGGGGTCATTAAATTGCTGGATTTTCTCCGCTACAAGGGCGGTGTGCGGATACACTTGCTGTGCGGGGCAGCGGCGCTGGTGGATTATCGGCTGCGTTACACCCAGACCGCCGCGGCAGCGGCAGCTATGTCTGTAAAGCAGGTTGACTTTACCCCTGCTTTTGCCCGTCTGGTGGCGGAGCGGGATAGCTTGCGGCTGGCGCTCAAAGAGAGTCATCGCCGCATAGCCGACCTGCAGGCGGCGGCTGTGGAGCCTACCGACCGTCCGGTGTATTTATTGGGCGCAGACTGGGACGCGGAGACCCTGCGCCGCATTGTCAATAGGCTGTCCGAGCGGTGCGGCGGCATCTGCGCTGCCTTTTCCGGTGAGGACGGCGCCTATCAGTACGTGGTGGGCGGTAAGGCGGATTTACCTGCCTTCGGCAAGCGGCTGAATGCCGCCCTGAACGGACGCGGCGGCGGTAGCCCCCGGCAGATACAGGGGCGGGTACAGGCTACCGCCAAAGAGATTGAGGCATTTTTTGCGGAACTGTCCGCCGCAGAATAATTCCTGTTGCAAAATAGGGGACAGTGTGTTATACTATGTAAGATAATTTTGTAAGAGAGGCGATTTTTCGATGTCCGGACATTCCAAATGGAACAACATCAAGCGTAAGAAAGAAAAGACCGACGGTCAAAAGGCGAAAATTTTCACCAAAATGGGTCGTGAGATTTCGGTGGCGGTGAAAGAGGGCGGCAGCGCTGACCCGGCATCCAACTCCAAGCTGAAGGACGCTATTGCCAAGGCGAAGGCGAACAACGTGCCCAACGATAACATCGAGCGAATCATTAAGAAGGCGGCGGGCGAGGGTAGTGCCGACAACTACGAAGCGCTTCGCTACGAGGGCTACGGCCCCTGCGGCATCGCCGTCATTGTGGAGACCTTGACCGACAACCGCAACCGCACCGCCGCGGACCTGCGCCACTACTTTGATAAGTGCGGCGGCAACATGGGTCAGACCGGCTGTGTTGCCTTTATGTTCAACCAGAAGGGTAAGCTGATCATTGAGGCGGAGGACCTGGACGAGGATAAGGTGATGGAGGATGCCCTGGAGGCAGGCGCGTCTGACTTTGCCGCCGACGAGGACATCTTCGATATCACCACCGAGCCGGAGGATTTCTCCGCTGTGCGTGACGACCTGGAGGCGAAGGGCTACACCTTCGTCACTGCCGAGTTGCAGATGGTGCCGGACGTGCTGTCCACCATCGACGACCCCGACGGACAGAAGAATATGGAAAAGCTGCTGGATATGCTGGAGGATAACGACGACGTGCAGGACGTCTGGCATAATTGGGATCGCCCCGACGAGGACTAATACGGATAAAGAAAAAACAAGCACCGCTATTGCGGTGCTTGTTTTTTTGTGCGGAGCGGTATGAAATCGGCCCATTTCACGCAACGCAACGGGAACAGGAAAACAACGTACAGGAACAGAAGCGTAAGGGCGGTAAGAATGGCTTTTGGCCATTCTCCCATGGATAAGACGGCGCAAAAGCGACAGACGGCTATGGCTGCCGCGGCGCTGATGCAGGGGCCGAGCACCCATTTCCACCAATGAAAACGGGTGTGACTGACAAAGAGCAGACGGTGGGTACCCAACAGACAGGTGAGGAAATTGCTCACCAGCATCACGAACAGAAACCCCGTCAACCCGTAGCGGGGGAGCAGAAACCAGATAAGAACAATACGCACAACAGAGTCCGCCACGCTGTACCACAGGGAGTGCACTTGTTCGCCTAAGCCCTTGAGCATACCGGTTACCACGCTGTCCAGATACATAACGGGGGTGAGCGGTCCCAATATGCACAGCAGCAGTCCCACCAGCGGGTCGTTGTACAGCAGTACTCCCCATTCTCGTCCCAATGCGGTGAACAATCCGCCAATTGCTACCGCCCCAAGTAGGGTGATATGCAGGGCGCGTTCCACCAGACGGGTGACCTGTTTTTGCATGCCTAATGCATGGGCATCGGACAGCTCGGGTATCAGCAGACCCGATACGGTCATCAGCAGAGCAGAAGGGAAGAAAATGAGTGGCAAGGCCATACCCTTTACAGCGCCAAACTGCTGTAGTGCCAAGGCATTTGACAGAGTGAACAACGTTAGACGTGCCGGAACCAGCAGGCTCTCCACCGTGCGCAGGGCGGTGGAAAGATAGCGCCCTGCGGTGATGGGAACGGCGATATGCAACAGCGGACGGAGCAGACCCTGGCGGTCTGCACGTGGTGAAACGGTTGGTTTCAGTTGGCGACTGTCCTGTCGATAGGCTATCACCAATAACAGGCACGCTACGGTTTCGGAGAGAGCGTCCCCCACGATGATGATAAGACAGGCCTGTGTCAGCGACCCGTCCCATAGCGTGTGCAGCATCAATAGAATGCCGCCGATGCGGACGATCTGTTCCGCAATCTGGGACAGGCAGGGCGGCCAGGCGCGCCGCCGTGCGGTGAAATAGCCCTTCAACGTCCCCGATACACCGATAAAGGGGAGCGCCACACCGCTGACAGCGATGGCGGGAATCGTACGGGCATCGCCCACCCAGTTGCCGATGAGCGGCGCGCCGCCGTACAGTAGCAGTGCGGAAATACCACCCACCAACAGACAGCATAAGGTGGCGACCCGCAACAGGCGACGCACCGCTCCATAGTCGCCGTAGGCGAGCTTTTCTGCCGCCAGACGAGTCACGGCGGTGTGCAAACCGCTGGTGGCGAAGGTGGTACCGAGCACGTACACGGAAAAGACCAGCTGGTAGAGCCCCATACCCTCGGCGCCGACGCGGTTGGAGATAAATATGCGAAAAACGATGCCCAGCGACCGTAGCAGCAGGGAGCACCCCGTCATAATCGCGGTGTTTTTAACGAAAACCTTTTTATTCATCCGTTTGCCTCCTGTTATGCCGTGTTGTACAGAGCAGTGATTTCGTTCCATGTGGCTTTGTCCACCTGGCCTGTGGGCGGCAACCCCGATAGGGTCTGCAGAGCTGACACCGCACGGGCGGTGGCGGGAGAGTATACCCCCGAAATCACACTTTCCGCAGGTAAGGCAGGATAGCGGGTCGCCAGCCGCCGCAGCATAATCTGCAGAAAGGCCACTCCGTCCCCTTGGTCACCCACCGCCAGCGCAACGGTGGGATTCTGATACCCCTGAATAGGGGTGGGAGAGGCATTCTTCGTCAGCACCTCAAGATACGCGCGGTACAGCGCGTCCCAGGTGGTGCGGTCTGCCACCCCTGTCACAGGTAGCCCCTCTTCCTGCTGAAATTCCCGCAATGCGGCGGCGGTACGACTGCCGAAAATGCCGTCAACCGGCACCAGACTGCTACCGGTGCGGTCCCGCTGTACGGCACGCAGATACGTTTGGAGCTGTCGGACGTAATAGGCGCGGTCTACCGTGATATCGTTGCTTGTCATGGGGTTCCCTCCTCTGCCAGATCCTGCCCAGGATACTGTCCTTCCTGTTGAGTGTTGCCGAAACGGACATTGGAATACACCGACGCTAAGGTGTTCCACGTGATAACACCGATATTGCCGGTTTCTGCTAACCCAAACAGCTGCTGAAAGGCTCGCACCGCTGCATCGGTCTGGGGACCGAACACACCGTCGGGGGTGACGGGCGGGATTTCGGGATAAACGGAGGAGAGATACGCCAGATACTCCTGAGCAATGGCAACGTCCTCTCCCTCGAATCCTACCTGCAGCACGCGACCGGGGAATAAGGTGACTCCGCCGTCAATCAGCTGAGAGGTGGACAAAATGCTTTCGTAAACCTCTTGAATGGACTGCCAAGTGAGGCGTCCTACCACCCCGTCTACCGTCAGCCCAAATGCCTGCTGATAATCCCGCACGGCGGCGGCGGTCTGTTCGTCGAATTCCCCCGTGATGGCGACCCGCGGTACGGTGTCGTAGAAGGCGCCGATTACGTCCAGATAATACTGTATCACCCGCACGTCGTCGCCACTGTCACCGAGGGAAAGCAGCCGCTCGAATTGTTGGGGCAGTTCATTAATGGAGATGCCCTCGGAGTCCAGCTCGCTGAGCCGCTTGACGGCGTTAAACAGGTAGGAAAGGCGGTACCAGGTAGCGTTGCCGATGACCCCGTCTACGGTTAAGCCGAAAATACGCTGAAAAGCGCGTACCGCCTCCTCTGTGCTGACGCCAAACACACCGTCGGTGGGGGTTATCTTGGGTATGCCGGGATAGTTGACCGAAATGCGGTTGAGCTGGATTTGCTTTTCCTGCACGTCGTTGCCTGCATCGCCCAACCGAAGCGGCACCCCGGGATAGGACGGCTGCCCGTTGCGTACGGGGGCGTCCATAACGATGTCGATGTCCTCCCCATAGAAACGGGTGAGGATTTCGTAAGGTCCCAGCCCCTCCTCCGCCAGCGGCACCGTACCCCACTGGGACAGACCGTCGCAGGTGGTGGTGGTCCCGTTGCAGTATTGGGTGAAATAGGGCTCTATGCTACCCTGACGCACCACGTAGGAGTTGAATATATCGTCTACGATGGCGCTGATGTTGTCGTAGATTTCCCGCCCGGGTACGTAGGATTGGTCGAAACGGGTGGAGTTGGTGATGTCAAAGTCGTATCCTTGGCTACGGTACCACTCGGTATAGTAACGGTTGAGAGCATAGGAGATTTGGGCGTATATATTCGCTCGTAGAGCGGCCTCCGGCCAGGTGGGATATATCTCGCTGGAAGCAACGTTTTTGATGTAGTCGGGAAAGCTGACGTACACGTTCTCCGCCGCCTGTGACGGTGCGCCCAGATGCACCGTGATGGTACGGGGAATAAAAGGTTCTCCTGTCATACAATTCCTCCTTACAAATCGGCAGGTCCGCCCGATTCAAACTGTTGGGTCGTATTGTTGCCGCCACCCGGCAACAGCGGAACCAATGCCGCGGGCAACGTAACGTAATTGTTACCGTATATGGGAATACGGTTGTGCAGAACGGGGCGGAACCCCTCCGCCGTAACGCGAATATCATAGGGGATAAAGGTTGGCTCGTCACCGGGGCGCAGGCTCCGCGCCGGATCGACGGTGGGGAGCGGGACCACCGGCGTAAAGCCATCGGCATCTGTGGCGGTATTGGCATACAGCACCTGTTCGTCTTCTTCCGTGCGGGTTATGGATACTCTGGCGTTTGCCAGAGGCTCCGCGCCGTCGGCTGTAAAGGCGTATACCCTTACATAGCCAACGAAGGGACTTTCCGCAATCGGCGGCGGAGTGGTCTCTTGCGGCTGTTCTGCGGCGGTTGGCGCGGGTGTCTCCACCGTAGGTACTGCCGCGGGCGGTGTGGGTGCGGGTGGGCTGTCTGTCGCTGCGACCGCGGCCTGCTGACGGTAAAGGGTTAGCATCTCCTGTCGATAGCGGTCGATTTCCTCCGCTACCGCACGGGCGCGATTGGTTTCCTCCATGGAATTCCCTCCTTGTATCGGTTTCCTTTGATATGTATGTCTGGCGAGGCGGCGGTATGCGCAATTTCATACGGGGTTGTCATAAAGCCTGCCGCCGCCACATACAACTGTACAAACGAAATACGAGCGGAGGAACGAATATGGAAACTACCGGCAGCTTATACAAAGATATGGCAGCCCGCACCGGCGGCGACATCTATCTGGGCATCGTGGGACCGGTTCGCACGGGAAAATCCACCTTTATCAAGCGGTTTATGGATACCTTGGTCATTCCCAATATGACTGACCCCCATCGGCGGGAGCGGGCGAATGACGAGTTGCCCCAGTCGGCGGCAGGACGCACCATTATGACCACCGAGCCAAAATTTATCCCCGAAAAGGCGGCACAGGTGACCTTGGACGGGGTATCCAATATGCGGGTGCGGCTTATCGACTGCGTGGGGTATATCGTACCCTCCGCTTTGGGGTACATCGAGGAAGAACAGCCCCGTATGGTAAAAACACCGTGGTATGAGGAAGAGATTCCTTTTAATATGGCGGCGGAGGAGGGAACCCGTCGTGTCATCACCGACCACTCTACGGTAGGTCTGGTGGTGACCACCGACGGCTCGGTTACCGATATTCCCCGCGAGGAGTACGCAGAGGCGGAGCGGCGCGTGGTGGAGGAGTTGCGAGCGATTCGCAAGCCTTTTACGGTGCTGCTCAATGCAGTGGACCCCCACGCGCCCGCTACCTGTCAGCTGGCACGGGAGTTGGCACAGGAATATGGTGTGCCGGTGGTTCCCGTCAACTGCCAGACCATGACCGAGGCGGAAATCAAGGAAATTCTGGCGGCGCTGTTATCCCAGTTCCCCGTGCGACAGGTGGGGTTGGTGCTGCCCCGCTGGCTGCTGCGGTTGCGTAAGGACCACCCGGTGCGTTGCACGGTGATGGAGGCAGTGAAAAAAGCAGCGGTAGGGGTGGAGCGCGTCAGTCAGGTGTCCGCGTTGGCGGAGGGGCTGCGTCCCTGTCCCTACGTAGACGGTGCCTCGGTGGAAGAAATCGATTTGGGGCAGGGGGTTGTCACCGTCACGGTGGCGGTACAGCCGGAGCTGTTCTATCAGGTGCTGGGGGAGGCTACGGGGTTGGATATCGGGGACGAAGGCGCCCTGATGGCCTGCATGCTGGATATGGCGGCCAAGTGCAAGCGGTATGAGAAGATTCGCGGCGCTTTGGAGCAGGCGGAGGCGACGGGCTACGGTATCGTGATGCCCGAAATGGAAGAAATGTGGTTAGATGAGCCGGAAATTATCCGCCAGAGTGGGCGGTACGGTGTGCGCCTGCGGGCGGCGGCGCCTTCCTTCCACATCATGAAGGCGGAGATTCAGACGGAGGTAAGCCCCATCGTTGGCTCTGAGCGGCAGAGTGAGGATTTGGTGAATTATCTGCTGGGGCAGTTTGAGGAGGACCCCCAGAAGATTTGGGATTCCAATATTTTCGGTACGTCTCTGTACGGTCTGGTCAACGAAGGCTTGCACAGCAAGCTGGTACATATGCCGGAGGACGCCCGCCAGAAGCTGAAAGAAACCGTGGAACGCATTATCAATGAGGGGTGTAACGGGCTTATTTGCATCATCGTGTAAGGAGAGAGTATGGTTATACAGCAAATGCCCTCGTCGGGGGAGTGGAGCGGGGTGCGTCCGTCGCCTGTCCCTCCGAAAGAGGAGAAGAAGAAAGAGCATGGTCCGTTGTCGGTGGTGGCGGTGCAAAGCATCGCCTGCGGCATTCTGCTTTTGCTGGCACTTATGCTGCGGTTGGTGGGCGGCGCCCCGTATGAACAGCTGCGGCAGGCGTTTCAAAGCCGCTTGATGAGCAACGACCTGTTGGGGACCTTAGCTATCCTGTGGGACGGAGACCCTGCGGAATGGGAGAGCGATTCCTCCGACCTGCCCGCAGAGGACGTGAGCTCGGCGGGACGGCTGCCGCCGGCGGGAACATCGGCGGTGGGGCTGCGGGTCAACCGCCTCGCCGCACCGCCTGTGCCGACGGGGCGGGTATCCTCGGCATACGGCTACCGCACCGACCCCATCAACGGGGGGGAAGGGTTTCATCGCGGGGTGGATATTGCCGCCCCGCAGGGAACCCCCATTGCCGCAATGTATGACGGTCGTATCAAGGCTGTGGGAGAGAGCGAAAGTCTGGGACGGTACGTTTGCTTGAGCCACGGTGACGGGCTGGAGGTTATGTATGCCCACTGCGACAGCGTAACAGCCGCTGCGGGGGCGGTGGTACGGGCGGGAGAAACGGTGGCGCTGGTAGGGTCTACGGGGCGTTCCACCGGCAATCACGTCCACGTACAAATCAGTGCGGACGGAACGGTGTATAACCCTGCGGGCACCGTGCCGCTGGGTCGTTATGCTTGAATGGCGCGTGGGGGCGGTGCGGTGTCGATTGAGCCTGCTGTTTCCCGCCTTGCTGACGGTGCTGCTGCTCAGCCGTCCCGAGGGACCGGTGGTATCCTGCGTGTTGGCGTCGGTGGTGCACGAGGGTGGGCATTTGGCGGCGATGCTTTGGTTAGGATACCCGCCTCGCGCGTGCACCTTGGGGGCCTTTGGTATGCGGATACGACTGGGAGAGCGCCTGCCCGGGTATCGACAAAATTTGCTGATTTCCGCGGCGGGACCATTGGTGAATCTGGTGTCCGCCGCTTTTCTTATGTGGTGCGGTCGCAGCACAGCGGCAGCGGTGCACCTTACGCTGGCGATATTTAATCTGTTGCCGGCGGCGGCGCTGGACGGGGGAGAAATGCTGCGATGCGGGCTGTGCCTGTTGGGGTGTGAGCGAGTGGCGGTCCCTCTGTTGCGACTGACCTCGGCACTGGTGTTGCTTCCGCTGGCGGCGGGCAGCTGCCTCTTGTTTTTGCGGGGTTGGGGCAACGGGACCCTGCTGATTGTCAGCCTGTATTTGGTCACGTTGGTATTTTTCTCCGACAAAAGCGAAAAAAACTCTTGACAACGGGTGCCCATACTGTTATAATAGCCGAGACGAATGAAGCAGAGCGCGCCCGCTCTCACCTCAGGATACCGTTCCGAAAGGTTGATATTGACGGATTCTCCTACCGTTTTGCGGTGGGGTGGTTTGTTTGTGCGGGCAGCTTGGCTGTCCGCTTTCTTTGTTATTGGAGGTGTTTCCCATAGCCAAAAAAGAGATGCAGATCAATGAGCAGATCCGCGACAACGAGCTTCGCATCATCGGTGCCGACGGTGCCCAGCTGGGCGTTATGTCCGCCCGCGAGGCACAGAACCTCGCCGACGAGGCAGGTCTGGACCTGGTGAAGATTGCTCCCACCGCCGTTCCGCCGGTATGCCGCATTATGGATTACGGCAAGTACCGCTTCGAGCAGGCGAAAAAGGAGAAAGAAGCCCGTAAGAATCAGCACGTAGTGGACATCAAAGAGGTGCGCCTGGGTTTGAATACCGATATCGGTGATTTCAACACGCTGGTCAACCGCGCCACCAAGTTCCTGCAGAGCGGGGACAAGGTGAAGGTGAGCATCCGTTTTCGCGGCCGTGAGATGGGCCATCCCGAGATGGGCCTGGACTCGATGAAGCGGTTTGCCGAGGCCTGCGAAGAGGTGGCGGTCATCGAAAAGCCCGCCAAACTGGAAGGTCGTCACATGCTGATGTTCTTGGCTCCCAAGCCGAACAAGTAAGCCGCCCACACATTATTTCGTTGCGTACAGGGGTTCCCTGTTTACACAATACCGACTAAGGAGGACAAAAACATGCCTAAGATTAAAACGCACAGCGGTGCGAAAAAGCGCTATAAGCTGAGCAAGACCGGTAAAGCGATCCGTGCCCACGCTTACAAGTCTCACATCCTGAACAAGAAGTCTGCCAAGCGTAAGAGAAATCTGCGTCAGACCACCACGGCTGACAAGACGAATCTGGCGACCATTAAGCGCCTGATCCCCTACAAGTAATCAACCAACAAGATACGGAGGTAAAGAACTATGGCTCGTATTAAAGGCGCTCTGATGACGCGCAAAAGAAGAAAGAAAGTATTAAAGCTGGCAAAGGGCTACTTCGGTGCCAAGTCCAAGCTGTTCAAGACCGCGAAAGAAGCGGTTATGAAATCCGGTCAGTATGCTTACATCGGCCGTCGTCAGCGTAAGCGTGACTTCCGCCGTCTGTGGATCGCTCGTATCAACGCGGCTGCTAAGCTGAACGGTATGAACTATTCCACCCTGATGAACGGTCTGAAGAAGGCCGGCGTCACTCTGAACCGCAAGATGCTCGCTGAGCTGGCGGTTTCCGATGCGGCTGCTTTCACCGCTCTCACCGAGAAGGCTAAGGCTGCCCTGAAATAAAAAGATGAAATTGCGCCCGTCGATTCTTCGACGGGTGCAATTTTGCTTTTTCTTTTGCGATTTTTTGGGGATAGGAGGGCAATATTATGCCCGTAACCAGTAAGGATAATCAGTGGGTCAAGGAGTACCGCAGCCTGTGTTCGGACGCCCGAAAGCGCCGCGAGAGCGGCTGTTTTGCCATAGAGGGCGCGCGGCTGTGCGGGGACGCTTTGGCTTCGGGTATTGCCATACGGGCGGTGCTGTATACCGCCGCTGCACAGGATACCTACGGTGCGGTGGTAGAGCCTCTGATTGCGGTGGCGGAACAGGCGGTGGAGATTACATCGGACCTGGCTCGCCACATGGGGGATACCACCAACCCGCAGGGGGTATTTTGTATTGCAAAATCCCTTGACATCTGGAAAAACTTGGATACAATAGATATAATGGGTCAATATGGTGCCTTGGAGGATATACAAGACCCCGGAAACCTGGGAACCGTCATTCGTACGGCGGAGGCGTTGGGGCTTTCCGGCTTGCTGTTGTCCGATGGGTGCTGTGATGTCCATAACCCTAAGGTGCTGCGAAGCAGTATGGGCGGTGTGTTTCGTCTGCCCCTGTTTCGCGCCGGTGATATGACACAGACGGTGGCCTCTCTGCAGCAGCAGGGTATGACCGCCTTTGCCTGCGTTGTGGACGGAGATGCTACCTCGTTGACCGCGGTTTCCATGGGGGCGGGCAGCATTGCCCTCATCGGCAACGAAGGCAACGGTCTGCGCCCCGCTACGGTGGCGGCTTGCGCCCACCGTGTCACCATTCCCATGGAGGGACGGGCGGAGTCGCTGAATGCGTCCATGGCCGCCGGCATCGTCCTGTGGGAGATGAAACGAAAATAAACCACAAGAGGGAGGTATGCGTATATGGATAGCCGTCTATACTGGATATGGCTGCAACAGGCGCTGCCTCTCGGCTGTACGATTATGGGAGAGCTGCTGGACCGCTTTGGACACGCAGAGGCGTTGTATCGGGCGGATAAGACTGCCCTGCGGGACGGCGGCATCTCCGATAAGTACGTAAAGCGGCTGGCGGATAAATCCTTGGATACCGCCCGCCGCATTCTGGATCGCACATTGGAGCAGGGCGGCTGGGTGCTGACACCCGAAGATGCGCTGTATCCGTTGTCCCTGCGCCAATCGACGGGCTGTCCTGCCGCCTTATACTGTTGCGGCAGTATGCCGAATCTGGACAGTATCCCCGCTGTGGCGGTGGTGGGTACCCGCTCGGCTTCCGCGGCGGGTATGCGGGAGGCGTACAGCCTGTCCGCAGGCTTGGCGGCAGGCGGCATGGTGGTGGTCAGCGGCGGAGCGAAAGGCATCGATGCCGCCGCTCACACAGGCGCTTTGGACGGGCAGGGACGCACCATTATGGTGATGGCCTGTCCGCTGGACGTCAACTATCCGAAAGAAAACGACGCTCTGCGCAAGCGTACTCTTGCGGAGGGCGGTCTGCTGCTCAGCGAATACGCCGTCGGTGAACCCTATCGCTGCGATTTTCATATCCGCAACCGCCTGTTGGCGGGACTTGCTCAGGGCGTCTGCTTAGGCGAAACGCCCACCCGCAGCGGCGCTCTGATTTCCGCCCGTTTGGCGCGGGAGCAGGGGAGAGACGTGTTTGCTATGCCCGGTTCTCTCACGGGACACCTTTACGACGGCGCCCATCGGGAGATACAGCGTGGCGCTACGTTGGTGATGCGAGCCACCGATATTTTGCGCGAATATGCGCCGCTGTTCCCCGGTATGCTGGATTTGGAGGCGGCGGAGGAAACCCAGAAGAAGTTGGAGCACGTGACACCGCGTGCCGAAAAGGCAGCAAAACCCCGACGGGATAAGAAAACGGTATCCGTACCGCCTGTGCAGCCCTCTGCGCCTGCACCGTCTGCGATAATTCCCGATACGGCGAGCGAAGCGGCAAAACGGGTGTTTGCGGCACTAACCGATACTCCTCGTCCGGTGGATGAGCTGGCAGGTGAGGTGGATTTACCGATTCCTAACCTGTTAGCGGCTCTGACGGAGCTGGAGATGCTGGGCTGCGCGGAGAATTCCGCCGGACAGCAGTATAAAAAACAGTAAATAACGACTTTTTACATAGAAAGGATGACTGATTATGGCGAAACTGGTGATTATGGAGTCACCTGCAAAGGCAAAGACAGTCAAAAAATACTTGGGCGGTGACTACGAGGTGGTCGCCTCGATGGGTCATATCCGTGACCTGCCCAAAACCCTGTTGGGCGTAGACGTGGAGCACGGATTCCGCCCGCGGTACGTGGATATTCCCGGCAAGACCGCGCTGATTCGCCAGCTCAAAGAGGCGGCGGCAAACAGCAGCGAAGTGTATCTCGCCACCGACCCGGACCGCGAAGGCGAAGCGATTGCTTGGCATCTGGCGCTGACGTTGGGTCTGCCGTTGGACACGGCCAACCGCATTACCTTTAACGAGGTGACCAAATCCAGCGTTATTGCAGGCATGGAGCATCCCCGCACCCTGGATATGAACCTCATTAATGCCCAGCAGGCGCGCCGTATTTTGGACCGCATTGTGGGCTATAAGCTGAGTCCTTTCCTGTGGAAAAAGGTGCGCAAGGGGCTTTCTGCCGGTCGTGTACAGTCTGCCACCGTCAGTCTGGTGGTGGATCGAGAAGAGGAGATTCGCGCCTTTGTCAGCGAGGAATATTGGACGCTGGACGCGGTGCTTTCGGTTACGGAGAAAGGCCGTACCTTCCCGGCTAAATTCTACGGCACGGCCGAAGGCAAGATGAAAATCGCCAATAAGGAACAGGCGGATGCCATTTTACAGCAGCTGGAGAATGCCACCTACGTGGCAGAGAGCGTGAAGACCGGCACGCGCCGTGTGGCGCCGGCGCCGCCCTTTACCACCTCCACCATGCAGCAGGAGGCGAACCGTAAGCTGAACTTCTCCTCCCGCCGCACCATGAAGGCGGCGCAGGAGCTGTACGAAGGTGTGGAGATTGCGGGGATTGGCGCTACCGGTTTGATTACCTATATGCGTACCGACTCTCTGCGCATTTCTGACGAGGCACGTCAGGCGGGTAACGAGTATATCCGCTCCACCTACGGCAAGGACTATCTGCCTGCCAAAGCCCGCGTTTACAAGGCAAAGGGCAATGCCCAGGACGCCCACGAGGCGATTCGCCCCGCCATTCCCTCGTTGACCCCCGCTGAGGTAAAGGATTCCCTCACCTCCGACCAGTATCGGTTGTATAAGCTGATTTGGGAGCGGTTTATGGCGAGCCTGATGGCGGATCAGGTGCAGAAAACCTGTCAGGTGGACATCACTGCAGGCGAGTATCTGTTTAAGGCATCGGGTTATACTGTGGAGTTTGACGGCCATACCGCTCTCTACGTGGAGGGCAAGGACGAAAAGGACGACGAGAACAAGCCTCTGCCTGTCATCAAGCAGGGCGACACTCTGTTCTGCCGCGATTTGGCGGGCAATCAGCACTTTACCCAGCCGCCCGCACGCTACACCGAAGCCACCCTCATCAAGGCGATGGAGGAGAACGGCATCGGTCGTCCCTCCACCTACGCGCCTACCGTGAGCACCATTCTGGGGCGCGAATACGTGGAGCGGGACGGCAAATCCATTAAACCCACCACGCTGGGCGAGGTTATCACCCAGCTGATGAAGGAGCAGTTCCCCGAAATCGTGGACCAGGATTTCACCGCCCACATGGAAAAACAGCTGGACGGTGTGGAGCACGGCAAGACGAACTGGCTGAAGATACTGGACAGCTTCTACGAGGGCTTCGCCAAGTCGCTCAAACGGGCGGAGGAGAATCTGGACAAGGTCAAGGTTCCCGAGGTGGAGAGCGACGAGGTGTGCGAGCTGTGCGGACGCCGTATGGTGGTCAAATCCGGTCGCTACGGCAAGTTCTTGGCCTGCCCCGGCTACCCCGACTGTAAGAATACCCGCCGCATCGTCGAGCTGGCGGTGGGGCAGTGCCCCAAGTGCGGCGGCAGCATCGTGGCGAAGAAGTCCAAGGGCGGTCGCAAGTTCTTTGGCTGCGGCAACTATCCTAAGTGCGATTTTGCCACCTGGAACGAGCCGACCAAGGAGCTGTGCCCGCAGTGCGGACACACCCTGTTCCGCAAGAAGGGCAGAAACGCGGGTCTGGAGTGCCTGACTCCCAACTGCGGCTACGAGAAAGAGAAATAATTCGATAAAATGATAATAATGGAGGGATACACTTGGCAATCACGGTAATCGGCGCGGGCTTAGCCGGCTGTGAGGCCGCTTGGGCGGCAGCACAGCAGGGGGAACCCGTTATCCTGTGGGAAATGAAGCCGGAAAAGTTTACGCCGGCCCACCGTAGCGTGGGTTTTGCCGAGTTGGTCTGCTCCAATTCCCTGAAAGCCAGACGGCTGGAAAGTGCCGCCGGTCTGCTGAAAGAGGAGATGCGGCGGCTGGGTAGCCTGTGCGTGCCGGTGGCGTTGGCGTGCTCCGTGCCTGCGGGCGGCGCGCTGGCGGTGGACAGGGACGTGTTTTCCGCTACCATTACGGAAAAGATTCGTTCCCACCCCCTTATTACAGTAAAACAGGGGGAGGTCACCGACATTCCTGCTGAGGGAGTGGTGGTGATTGCCACGGGACCTCTTACCTCACAGCCTCTGGCGGACGCTATTGCTGCCTTGTGCGGCGGCGGTCTGAGTTTCTATGACGCGGCGGCGCCTATCGTCACCGCTGAAAGTGTAGATATGACCAGCGCCTTTCGCGCCTCCCGCTATGACCGCGAGGAGAGCGGGGAGGGAGACTATATCAATTGCCCTTTAAACAAAGAGGAGTACGAAACCTTCCGCGAGGCGCTCATTACCGCTGAAACCGCGCCTTTACACGCGTTTGACCGTGCCGAGGGGCTGACGGTATACGAGGGCTGCATGCCTATCGAGGTGCTGGCGGCACGGGGCGGCGATGCCATTCGTTTCGGTCCTATGAAGCCTGTGGGACTGCGGGACCCCCATACAGGGCACCGTCCCTGGGCGGTAGTGCAGCTGCGGGCGGAGAATGCTGCGGGCACGCTGTATAATCTGGTGGGTTTCCAGACCAACCTGAAATTTGGCGAGCAAAAACGGGTATTCGGAATGATTCCTGCGCTGAAAAACGCGGAGTTTATGCGGTACGGCGTGATGCATCGCAACACATTTCTCAACGCACCGACCCTGCTGGACGGGGCTTTTCGGCTGAAGAGCCGTCCCGACCTGCTGTTTGCCGGACAGATGACCGGCGTAGAAGGGTATATGGAATCCGCCGCCTCCGGCTTACTGGCAGGACTCAATGCGGTGCGGCAGGTACGTGGGCAGCAGCCGCTGATTTTGCCCCGCGACACCATGTTGGGTGCCTTGGCAGGTCACGTGTGCGATGAAAATGCTCACTACCAGCCCATGGGCGCTAACTTTGGTATTCTGCCGTCCTTGGACGTGCCCATTCGAGATAAGAAGCAACGGTACGCAGCTCTGGCACAGCGTGCCTTGGACAGTCTGGCGCGGGTGACCGCGACTATGGAGGAAACTCTGCCCGACCTGACGGAAAGAGAGGATATCTGATATGAAAATTATTGTAGATGCGTTCGGCGGCGATAACGCGCCTTTGGAAATACTGAAAGGTGCGGCGGAGGCGGTAGCCGCCTACGGTCATGAGATTCTGCTGGTGGGGCAGGAGGATATCCTTCGCTCTTTGGCGGCGGAGCATAATATCTCCTTGGATAAGATGGAGATTTACCACACCACCGACGTTATTTCCATGGAGGACCACCCCAAGAGCATTATGCGTGCCCATAAGGAGTGCTCCATGGCGGTGGCTCTGCGTCTGCTGACCGAGGGCAAGGGCGACGCTGTGGTCAGCGCCGGCTCCACGGGCGCTTTGCTGATGGGTGCCACCTTTATTGTCAAGCGCATTAAGGGGATTTCCCGTCCCGCGCTGGCGCCTATTATGCCCTCCGATAAGGACCCCTTTATGCTCATCGACTGCGGCGCCAATGCGGATTGCCGCCCCAAGATGCTGCTGCAGTTTGCTCATATGGGCAGCATTTATATGTCCAAGATGTTCCCCCGTCAGGGCGGTGCCCGTGTGGGTTTGCTGAACGTGGGTACCGAGGACACCAAGGGCGGCGAATTGCAGCAGGAGACCTTCCCGCTGCTCAAGGAGAGCGGTCTTAACTTCATCGGCAACATCGAGGCACGCGACGTGCCCGCCGGTGTGGCGGACGTGGTGGTTGCCGACGGCTTCGTAGGCAACGTGCTGCTCAAGACGATGGAGGGTACCATCGATATGCTGATGAAAAACCTCAAGGCGGCGTTTAAGAGCACCCTGCTGACCAAAATCGGCGCTATGCTGGTGCTGCCCGGTCTGCGGGGGCTGAAAAAGAAGCTGTCCACCTCCGAGTATGGCGGCGCGGTGCTGCTGGGCGTGACCAAGCCTGTGGTGAAAGCCCACGGTAACTCCAAGGCGAAGGGCTTCGCCAGTGCCATTCGCGTGGCGGCGGAGTTTGCCGCCTGCGGTGTGGTGGAGGAGATTGAAGCCACGCTGGGCAAAAACGCGACAGAGGAGACGGAAGAATGAGGGTGCTGGACGTGCTGACCACCCTGTTCTGCCGCAAGTATGGTTGTGAGCCGGAGGACGTGGAGATGGCGGCCACACTGGACGACCTGAATATTGCGCCCCACGAGCGGGAGGACATGGCAATGACACTGGAGGAGCTGTACGGCGTGGTCATCGACGATGCCACGCTGGACGGGTTTGATACGGTGGAGGACGTGGTAGCCTTCATCGAAGATGAACTCAACGAAAGGGAAGGGACAGGCTAATGGCAAAGGAGCTTTCTCAGCTGATGGAGAGCATCGGCTACACATTTAAAGACGTTCGCCTGCTGGAAAAGGCGCTGACCCACTCCTCTTTCACCAACGAGGGACGTTTGGGGCAGGAGTGTTACGAGCGGCTGGAGTTTCTGGGGGATTCCCTGCTTGGCTTTATCACCGCCCGCCATCTCTATACTAACGACCGCGGCCCCGAGGGGGAGCTGACCAAGCTGCGCGCCGCGGTGGTGTGCGAACAGGCGTTGTGCGCCTATTCCAAGACCCTCGGCATCGGGGACCATATGCGTCTGGGTCGCGGCGAGCGACAGAGCGGCGGCGCTACCCGTCCCTCTATTCTGGCGGATATGTACGAGGCGGTGCTGGCGGCTATCTATTTAGACGGCGGCATGGAACCTGCCGAAAAATTTGTGTTGCGGTTTATCATTCCTGAGGCGGAAGCACAGCGCCGCCGTCATTTCAAGGATTACAAGACCGCCTTACAGGAGATCGTCCAACAGAATCCCGGCGAGCGGTTGGAGTATGTCCTGTCAGGCGAGTCCGGTCCCGACCATTGCAAGACCTTTATTTCCGAGGTGCATCTCAACTCTAACGTAATCGGCACCGGTCGGGGACGCAGCAAGAAGGAATCCGAACAACAGGCGGCCCGTGAGGCGCTCAAATTAATGGGGTACAATTAATCGTACCGCTTAAATTTCCCGAAAAGGAGGAAATGAAACCTTGCTACTTAAATCATTGGAATTACACGGATTTAAATCCTTTCCCGATAAAACCGTTCTCCACTTCAGTGAAGGTATGACCGCCGTTGTGGGTCCTAACGGCAGCGGTAAATCCAATATCAGCGACGCGGTGCGTTGGGTGCTGGGCGAGCAGTCCAGCAAGAGTCTGCGTGGCTCCAAGATGGAGGACGTTATCTTTAACGGCACCGCTCAGCGCCGCCCGATGGGCTACGCCGAGGTGTCTCTGGTGGTGGATAACACCACCCGTATGCTGGAGATGGACGCAGACGAGGTGCGGGTAACCCGTCGGTGCTACCGCTCCGGCGGCAGCGAATATCAGCTCAACGGCGCCACCGTCCGTTTGGAAGATATCCGTATGCTGTTCATGAATACAGGCTTGGGTCGTGACGGCTATTCCATCATTGGACAGGGCCGTATTGACGAAATTGTTACCTCCCGCTCACAGAATCGCCGTGAGATTCTGGACGAGGCGGCGGGTATCGCCAAATATCGCTATAAGAAGGACAAGGCGGAGAACAGCTTACGCAAGACGCAGGACAATCTGGACCGCCTCCACGACATTCTGCAGGAGCTGGAGGACCGCGTAGGTCCTCTGGAGCAGCAGGCCGCTAAGGCGAAGAAGTATCTGGAATATGCCGGCGAGAAGAAAGAGCTGGAAATCGGTCTGTGGCTGCGCACGATGAACAACTCCCGCGGTGTTCTGCGGGATTTGGACGCTAAATTGGAGAATGCTCGCGTGCAGTACGATGCGGCGGGCAGCTCGATGGACGCATTCAGCGAAGAGGTGGAGCGCATTGCTGCCGCCGCTCAGCTGCTGGAAGTGCAGATGGACGAGATTCGTCGCGCCGCTGCCGCTCTGGAGGAGCAGGCGGCTGCCTGCGACAGCCAGGTGGCAGTTTTGCGCAACGATATTTTCCACAACAACGAGAATATTGAGCGTATCCAAGGGGAGATTGCGGCATCGGACGAGGGCGATGCCCATATCGACGAGGAAATCACCCACCGCGAGGAGGAAATTGAGTCCCGCAAGCAGGCGATAGCCGAGGCGGAGCAGGCGCGTTTACAGCTCACCGAGGAGATGGAGCAGCTGGCGCGCAGCAGCGACGAAACCTCCGACCGCATTGAGGAGATGTCCGCCGCCGCCGCCCAGGTGGCTCTGCAGCTGTCTGAGGTGCGGGTTACCGACGTGACCAACGAATCCTCCCTGCGAGAGATTACCATACGGCTGTCCCAGCTCACCGCGGGCGCGACTCTGCGCACCCAGATGGTGGAGGCGGCTGCCGCCGAGCTCAAAGAGAGCAAAGAGGGACTGAAAGCCTGTGAGGAGCGGGTGGAGAGCCTGCAGAACAGTCTGTCGGGCTACGAGTTCCGTTTCCGCAACCGTTCTGAGAAGCTCACCGCGGCGAAAGAGGCGCTGGATAAGCAGACGCTCGAGGTGGAGGATAAGCAGCAGCGTGTGCGCATGCTGGAGGAGATGGAGCGGAATCTGGAGGGATTCCAGCACAGCGTCCGTGCCGTCATCAAGCAGGCGGAACGAGGGGCTTTGCAGGGCATTCTCGGTCCTGTTTCCCGTCTGATACAGGCGGACGCTTCCTGTGCGCTGGCTATCGAGACGGCGCTGGGCAACGCGGCGCAGAATCTGGTGTGCCGCAAGGAGGAGGACGCCAAGCAGGGTATCCGCTTCCTGAACGAAACCAAGGGCGGTCGTGCCACCTTCCTGCCGCTCACTTCCGTAAAGGGTAACGTGCTGACGGATATTCCCGAGGACGACCCGGGCTTTGTGGGTCTTGCCAGCGATTTGGTCACCTATGACAAGGAGTACGACAGTATCGCCAAGTACCTGCTGGGTCGCACCGTGGTGGCGGAGGATATGGACTATGCCGTATCCATGGCGCGCCGCCACGGATATAAATTCCGCATCGTTACGCTGGACGGGCAGGTTATCAACGCGGGCGGTTCCCTGACGGGTGGTTCCTCTGTCAAGGGAGCGGGTCTATTGTCTCGTCGCACCGAGATTGACCGCCTGCGCGCCGATGCGGTGGAGAAGATGAAGAAGCTGGAGACGGCCCGCGAGCAGTATCGCCAGCTGCAGCAGGACGTGGCGGCAGTAGAGGCGGAAATGACCGGTGCCCGCGGCGAATTGACCACCGCACAGGAGGATAAGATTCGCTTGGAGGGCGAGGTGCGCCGTCTGCAGGAGCAGTCTGACACCAATCGCCAGGCCGCTGAAGAGGCCGCCGCGGAGATTACCACCCTCAACGAGCGCGCCGCCGCCTGTCAGAAGGCGATGGACGAGGCTCGTGCTGAGGCAGATAAACTTACGGCACAGCAGAAAGAGCTGGAAAATGAGCTGAACACTCTTACGGGTGGTCGTCAGCAGCTCACCGAACAGCGGGAGCAGCTGTCTGCCCGCATCGCGGAGCAGAAGCTGGCCGCCATCGGCTACGAGAAGGAAATCGAAGGCTTGCAGACCGCCATTGCGGAGCTGCGTGCCAGACAGCAGGATTCGGTGGGACATAAGGAGCTGCTGCGGCAGCAGATTGCCCAGTTTGAACAGGCAAACGTCGCTACCGAGGAGCGCATCGTCGCCCAGCAGCAGCAGGCGGACGGTCTGCGGCAGCAGGCGGCGGCCTCCTCTGAGGAGATTGCCCGTCTGGTGGCGCAGCGCGCCGAGGGCGAGGCCCGCCAGACCCGGCTGCGTCTGCAGTCCCGCGAGAAATCCGACGAGCGTGAGCGAATGGGTCAGGAGGTTGCCCGACTGGAGGAAAAGACCGCCTCTATCAAGCGAGAGGTGGACGACCTGTCCCGCCGCCTGTATGAGGAGTACGAGCTGACCCGTATGGAGGCGGAGGCGGTCGCCAAGCCTATCGAGGACCCCGCCGCCGCCAACCGTCGCGTCACCGAGCTGAAGAATAAGATTCGCGGTTTGGGTCACGTGAATGTGGCAGCCATCGAGGAGTTTAAGGAAGTCAACGAGCGCTACCAGTTCCTGAAGGTGCAGATTGCCGACGTGGAAACCACCAAAGAGGAGCTGCTGCGGCAGATTAACGAATTGATGGCACAGATGAAAGAAGTGTTCATCGACCGCTTCAATCAGATTAATCAGCAGTACGGCATCGTGTTTGCGGAGCTGTTCGGCGGCGGTAAGGGCGAGTTGCGCCTGTCCGACCCCGAGGATATTCTGGGCTCCGGCATCGATATGTTCATTCAGCCCCCCGGAAAGGTGATTCTCAACCTGGAGTCCCTGTCCGGTGGCGAAAAGGCGCTGGCGGCGACCGCCCTGTTGTTCGCAATTCTGAAGGTCACCCCGTCCCCGTTCTGTATGCTGGACGAGGTGGAGGCGGCTCTGGACGACGTGAACGTGGACCGCTATGCCGCCTACCTGCGCCGTATGTGCCAGCGTACCCAGTTTATCGCCATCACCCACCGTCGTGGTACGATGGAGGAGGCGGATACCCTGTACGGTGTTACCATGCAGGAACGTGGCGTTTCCAAGCTGCTGGAGCTGCGCGCCAGCGAGGTAGAGCAGAAGCTGGGGCTTAAATTCGAATCCAAAGCGAAGAAATAAGGAGGCAACATTGTGGGTATATTCGGTAAAATCAGCCAAGGACTGAAAAAGACCAGAGACTCTCTGATGAACTCCGTGTCCTCCGTGTTGCACGGGTTTTCCCGTATTGACGAAGACCTGTTTGAGGAGCTGGAAGAGATTTTGGTGATGGGGGACGTGGGTGCTAACACGGCGGCTCACATCTGCCAGCGGCTTCGCGAGGAGGTAAAGGCCAATAATGTCACCGACCCTGCGGATATCCGCAGTCTGCTGCGCGGCATCGTCGCCGAGCTGCTGGAGGGCGGTCAGGAGCTGAATCTCACCACCAAGCCCTCGGTGATACTGGTTATCGGTGTCAACGGGGTGGGCAAGACCACCACCATCGGTAAGATGGCGGCCAACCTGAAGGCCCAAGGCAAAAAGGTGATTTTGGGCGCGGCGGATACCTTCCGTGCCGCCGCCATTGAGCAGTTGGAAATCTGGGCGGACCGCGCGGGTGTGGACATCGTTAAGCATGCCCAGGGTGCCGACCCCGCGGCGGTGGTGTTCGACACCCTGTCGGCGGCGAAGGCCCGTGGCGCGGACGTGGTAATTTGCGATACCGCAGGTCGCTTGCATAACAAAAAGCACCTGATGGAAGAGTTGGCCAAAATCGGGCGTGTCATTGACCGCGAATTACCCGACGCGGATAAGGAAATCCTGTTGGTGGTGGACGCCACCACGGGGCAGAATGCGGTGAATCAGGCGCGAGAGTTTAAATCTGCCGCCGGCATCACCGGCATTGTGCTTACCAAGCTGGACGGCACCGCCCGCGGCGGTGTGGTGCTGGCGATTCGCGAGGATTTACAGGTCCCCGTCAAGTTTGTCGGTGTGGGTGAGGGCATTGACGATTTACAGCCCTTTGACCCCACCCAGTTTGCCGCCGGCTTGTTTGACGAGGAGGAATAAGTATGCAATTCGTGATTGCCACCCATAATGCCCATAAGCTCATTGAGCTGGAGCGGATTTTAAAGCCCTTGGGCATTCGTGCGGTCACTGACCGCGATTTGGGGCTGGAATTGCCCGAGGTGGAGGAAACAGGCACCACCTTTGCGGAGAACGCCTATCTCAAGGCGGCGTCCGCCTGTGAGTTTACGGGCTTGCCCGCCATTGCCGACGATTCCGGCTTGGTGGTAGACGCTCTGGACGGTCGCCCCGGTGTATACTCCGCCCGTTACGGCGGGGAAGAGGCTACCGACGACGACCGCAACGTGTTACTTTTGCAGGAGATGAAGGACGTTCCGGCGGGGCAACGACAGGCGCGGTTCATTTCCGCGGTGTGTTGCGTGTTCCCTAACGGAGATGTGCTGCGCGCCGAGGGCGCCTTTGAGGGGGAGATAGGCTACGCTCCCGCAGGGGAGAACGGCTTTGGCTACGACCCCATTTTTGTGGTGGGGGACCGCACCTCGGCAGAGATGTCTCCCGCCGAGAAGGACGCGGTCAGCCACCGCGGCAAGGCGCTGACGGTATTTGCAAAAGACTTGGAAACCTATTTAGCTAAGAATAAATGAGGTAGGAATAATGACCAGTAAACAACGCGCGTATCTGCGCAGCTTATGCAATTCCATGGACCCCATTCTCCACGCGGGGAAGGGCGGTATTTCCGATGCGATGATAAAGCAGGCGGACGATGCCCTCACCGCCCGCGAGCTGATTAAGGGCAAGGTGCTGGAGACGGCACCGGCCACCGCCCGCGAAATCGCTGAGGAGATTGCTGCGGCGGTAGGAGCGCAGGTGGTACAGGTGGTGGGACGCACCTTCGTGCTGTTCCGCCAGCGGGAGAAGGATTCCCAGATTCGTTTACCCAAGTAAACACTAAGAAATTTTGCACAAAAGGAGGGGGGCAGCCGATGAAGAAAATGGGCTTATTCGGTGGGTCTTTTGACCCCATACACAGCGGCCATTTAGCGATGGCACAGCGGTTTATGCAGCGGCTGGAGCTGGACGGCGTTTTGCTGATGCCGACCTGCGTGCCCCCTCACAAGATACGGGAGCGCATGGCAGCGGCCTCTCATCGTCTGGCTATGTGTCGTCTGGCGGTGGGGGAGTGCGACGGCCTCACGGTGTCCGATATGGAGTTGACCCGCGAGGGCGCCAGCTTTACGGTGGAGACACTGGAGGAGCTGCACCGCCGCTATCCCGACACGGAGTGGTATCTGTTCACGGGGGCGGATATGTTCTGTACCCTGCGCACGTGGTACCGCTTTGAGGATATTGCCCGTCTGGCGGTGCTGTGCACCATACCTCGCGAGGGGACGGATACGGCGCAATTGTTGGCGTATGCGGAGGCACTCACCGCCGACGGCATACGGTGCTACGTGGACCCACAGCCCGTACAGCCGATTTCTTCCACAGAAATTCGCCGCCGCGTGACGGCGGGCGAGCCCCTTGACGGTCTGGTGCCCGCGGCGGTGGCGCAGTATATCGAGCTCCACGGCTTATATCGGGAGGACGGGGCGATGGATACCCGCACTAAGGACCAGCAGTTTACCCAAATTATCCGTGCGCGGCTGGGAGACTACCGTTATCACCACTCACTGTGCGTTGCCGAGGAGGCGCGCCGTTTGGCGGAGCGCTACGGCGCCGACCCGCAAAAGGCGTACACGGCAGGTCTTCTGCACGATATTATGAAGGATACCGCCCCAAAAACCCAGTTGCAAATTCTATCCGACTTTGGTATACTGTTGGACGAGGTGGAGCAGCAGAGCAAAACCTTGTGGCACGCCCGTTCCGGCGCGGTGTTTCTCCGCCATATACTGGGCGTGACCGATGAGGATATTCTGCAGGCGGTGCGTTACCACACGACCGGACGTGCCGGAATGAGCTTGTTGGAAAAGGTGCTGTTTGTGGCGGATTTCACGTCGGCAGATCGGGACTACGAGGACGTTGACGTGATTCGCTGTCTGGCGGACGAGGCATTGGACAGCGCGATACAATACGGCATTGATTATACCATTCGTGATTTGTTGGAGCAGGGCAGACCGATTCACCCCAATACGTTGGCTGCCTACAACGACATCGTATTGTCTGAACAGAACGGAGGGCAAACGAATGAACAATAAAAGAGGACAGAAGCAGGTTAGTCTGGCCGGTGTAGCCAACACTACTACCAAACCTATGAAGAAGAAAAAGCCTTTCCCTTGGGTGGGGCTTGTCGTGACGGTGGTGGTGATTGCTTTGGTGGTCACCGCTTGCCTGACGCTGTTTCGCGAGGAGAAGGGCCCCGCTCTTTCCGCCCGCGAGATGGTGGAGTATACCGTCACCCCCGATTCCGTCAACGGCAAGGTGAGCTATTATGCACTGGCTGTGACGGGGGAGAAGGCCACCGATCGTCTGGATATGGTGGCGGTGCTGTGCTGCGACTGGAAGAATAAGTCTGCCGGCGTTTTGCAGGTGCCTGTGGCTACCTATATCGGAAAGGATACGGGCTTTGCGGTGTCGGCTATTGGCGACGTATGGGGCAAGCCTCAGCCGGAGACCTTCTGTTCCACCTGCCGCATTCGGCTGGAGGAGAAGGACATCGCCGAGGGAACCCATAAAACCTGCGGTTCTGCTACCGAGCAGCGCACCGGCTCTGCCTATGGCGACCTGATTCGTGTGTTTAATGACCAATACGGTTTGCCTATTGACAACTTTTTGGTGATTCCTCGAGCGGGACTGGCGCAGATGATTGACCTGTTGGGCGGTGTGAACGTAAAGCTTAACGAGGGCATGATGCTGGCGGACGTCAACTACGAGAGTGGTGTGCAGCTCTTGCCCGGTGACGCGGCGGTGGATTATGCCATCACCGACGATTATGCGGGCACGCCTGACAGCGACGTGAACACCCGTATGGCGCGGCAGCGACAGCTTTTTGCCGCTATTTTACAGGGGATTTCCACCTGTGAAGCAGACGAGCTTTACAGCGTTGATAAGACCACGGGCGCAACAAAAGGCGTGTTCGGCAAGCTGATGCTGGGGGAGAATCCGCTGCGGTTCAACACCACCTCTTTCGGTAAGGCACGTCTGCTGAATATTTCCGAGGGTGCTGCCAACGACCTTAAGCTATCTGCCGCCATTGCTAAGTTTGCGCAGAAGCTGAGCGGCATTTCTTTGGACAAGATTACCTTCAGCACTCTGCCCGGCACCACCGCCAAGGACGGAACCGCCACTTATTATTCGGTAGATACGGCTGCGGCGGCACAATTACTTGGCGAGCAAATGAACCCTTACCAGCTGACGGTAGAGGTTACCGCTCCTACCTTGACACAGAGCGCCGCCGCCCACGGGGCGAACACCGTGGTACTGGACAGCATCGCGGCGATTGCGGACGGGGATAAGGAGGACTAACTATGGCGAAGGCAATATGGCAGACCGCCGTGGTGTCCCTCGACAGCCATAAGGCAACGGATATCAAGCTGCTGGACGTGGCGGCGGTTACCTCCATTGCGGATTGGTTTTTGCTCGCCAGCGGCGGCAGCGCCAACCAGGTGCGCAGCCTGTGCGACTACGTAGAGGAGGCGCTGGCGAAGGAGGGGTATCACCCCCTGCGTACCGAGGGGTACCAGACGGGTGACTGGATCACCTTGGACTACGGCGATTTGATGATTCACCTGTTCCGCCGCGAGGTGCGGCAGTTTTACGATTTAGAGCGGCTATGGGCAGATGCTCCGGCTGTGGATATTGAGGCATATTTGATACAGGAAAACAACGGTGAGGAGAATAGAGTATGATACAGTACAATCCGGCAGAAATCGAATCGAAATGGCAAAAATATTGGGAAGATAATCAGACGTTCCACACCGACGTGTGGGATTTCTCCAAGCCCAAGTATTACGTTTTGGATATGTTCCCGTATCCCTCCGGTGTGGGTCTGCACGCAGGTCACCCCGAGGGCTATACGGCCACGGATATTATGTCCCGTATGAAGCGTATGCAGGGCTTTAACGTCCTGCACCCCATGGGCTACGATTCTTTTGGTCTGCCCGCGGAGCAGTATGCGGTTTCCACCGGTAACCACCCCAACGGCTTTACCGAGGAGAACATCAAGACCTTCTCCAAACAGCTGAAGGAGCTGGGTTTCGACTACGACTGGTCCAAGATGACCGCTACCTCCGACCCTGAGTTTTACAAGTGGACCCAGTGGATTTTTAAGAAGCTGTGGGAGGCGGGCTATGCCAAGCGCATCGAGATGCCCGTTAACTGGTGTGAGGAGCTGGGCACGGTTCTGTCCAACGATGAGGTCATCGACGGCAAATCCGAGCGCGGCGGCTATCCTGTGGTGAAGAAGAATATGATGCAGTGGGTTATCGACCAGCCCGCCTTCGCCGAGAAGCTGCTGGAGGGCTTGGAGGAAATCGACTGGCCCGAATCCACCAAGGAGATTCAGCGCAACTGGATTGGTAAATCCACCGGTGTTGAGGTAGATTTCAAACTGGTGGGCGGCGGCGAATTCTCTATCTACACCACCTGTATCGAAACCATCTACGGCATCACCTTTATGGTGCTGGCACCGGACGGCAAGATTACGGCAAGTCTCCTGGACCGCGTAGAAAATCGGGACGAGGTGCAGGCGTACATAGACGAAACGGTGAAAAAGTCGGATATGGACCGCACCGACCTTAACAAGGGTAAGTCCGGTTGCCCTCTCAAGGGCGTATACGCCATCAACCCCGTCAACGGTAAGGAAGTGCCCGTGTTTATCGGCGACTTTGTGCTGGCGAACTACGGCACCGGCGCGGTTATGGCGGTTCCCAGCCATGACCAGCGCGATTTTGAGTATGCTATTGCCCATAACATTCCGATGATTCAGGTCATCGAGGGACGCGACGTGTCCGAGTGCGCCTTTGAGAAACAGGATTATCTGGGTAAGGGCTGCAAGCTGATCAATTCCGAGGAATTCACCGGTCTGACGGTGGAGGAGGCGAAAGAGGCTATCACCTGCAAGCTGGAGCAGCAGGGGGTTGCCCGCCGCAAAAACAATTATCACTTCCGCGAGTGGATTTTTGCCCGTCAGCGGTATTGGGGCGAGCCGGTTCCTTGCGTGTATACCGAGGACGGCGAGACCGTGTTCCTGCCCGACGAGGAGCTGCCTTTGGTCCTGCCTGTGTTGGAGGACTATAAGGGCCGTGGCGGTCAGGCGCCGCTGGAGAATGCGGAGGAATGGAAGCACTACGACAAGGACGGCCTCAAGGGTCTGCGTGAGACCTCCACGATGCCGGGTTCTGCGGGTTCTTCTTGGTACTATATGCGGTATATCGACCCCCGCAACAACGACACCTTCTGTGACCCCGAGCTGCTGAAGCACTGGATGCCCGTTGACCTGTACGTGGGCGGTCCCGAGCACGCGGTGGGTCACCTGATGTATGCCCGTATCTGGAACCGCTTCCTGTATGACAGCGGTCTGTCTCCCGTAAAGGAGCCCTTTAAGAAACTGGTGCATCAGGGTATGATTCTGGGTGAGAACGGCATCAAGATGGGTAAGCGGTTCCCCGAGTTTGTGGTGAACCCCAGTGATATCGTGCGGGATTACGGCGCGGACACCCTGCGTCTGTACGAGATGTTTATGGGTCCGCTGGAGGTTTCTAAGCCTTGGTCCACCGCCGCGGTGGCAGGCGCACGTAAGTTTATCAACCGTGTGTGGAATTTCTTCTCCGAGCCCGCTAACATTGTGGAGACCGACGACGGCACGCTGACCAAAATTTATCACCAGACCGTCAAAAAGGTGACGAACGACTTTGAGGTGCTGGGCTTCAACACCGCGATTGCCCAGATGATGGTATTTGTCAACGAGGTTTATAAGGCTGGTACCTGTCCTCGTGCCTATGCTGAGGGCTTTATCAAGATGATTTCCTGCATCACGCCTCACGTGGGTGAGGAACTCTGGCAGCTGCTGGGTCACAGCGATACCATCGCCTATGAGGCATGGCCTACCTATGACGAGGCGGCCTGTGTGGAGCACACCGTGGAAATCGCCCTGCAGGTGAACGGCAAGATTCGTAACCGCATCAGCGTAGCGGCGGATATTACCGCGGAAGAGGCGCTGGCAGCCGCCAAAGCCGACGAGCGTGTGGCGCCGATGCTGGAGGGTATGCAGATAATGAAAGAGCTGTACGTCCCCGGAAAATTGGTGAATTTGGTGGTTAAACCGCAGTAATGCGAAAATATTTTAGAAAAAACGCATTTTGGTCTTGACTGATTTGTGTTTTTAGGCTATAATGATTTGGCATTGTTGCAATATTACCCCTGCCATATGGCGGAGGGAGGGAAATAAGAGTATGTCAGAAGTTCGAGTAAAAGAGAATGAGTCTCTGGATAGCGCTCTGCGTCGCTGGAAGAAGTCCTGCGCTCGCGCCGGTACTTTGGCCGAGGTGCGTAAGAGAGAGCACTACGAGAAACCTTCCGTAAAGCGTAAGAAGAAGTCGGAAGCTGCGCGCAAGAGAAAATTCAAATAAGCGTAGAAAAAGCGGGCAGGTCACTGTCCGCTTTTTGTTTTGGAGGTTTAGTATGGCTTTGTTGTATCCTACCTTGTACCGCCGTCGCATTACCGACGTGACGGTGGAGGACTTGCGCGCTTTGGGGGCGCAGGGGATTCTGCTGGACGTGGATAACACCCTCACCACCCACGATGCGCCCGACCTGACCGAGGAGGTCAAGGCTTGGCTGGAGACGATGAAAACCGCAGGGTTCTCAATGATTATCGTGTCCAACAATAAGGCGGTGCGGGTCGCTCCTTTTGCGGAGAAAATCGGGCTGCCCTTTCACGCGCTGGCGCACAAGCCGCTGGCTACCGGCTTTTTGGCGGCGGCGGAGCAGCTGGGAATACCTTCTTCCGCTTGCGTGGCGATAGGGGACCAGATTTTTACCGATATTTTGGGCGCCAATTTGTCCGAGATGCCCTGCATTCTGCTGGAGCCTATCCAGCCGGAGGTGGAGCAGAAATTTATCGTGTTCAAACGAAAAATCGAGCGGGTGCTGCTCAATACCCGCCGTCAGCGGAAAAAGAAGGAGGCGGATTATGGTGGCTGAGGCTTTATTCGGTCCTGCGGGCAACTGCGAGGCGTTCCATGCCGCGGGTTATAAATCCACGGTGCAGATTTTTCCTTGGTTGGCACAGCAGGGGCTGACTGCCTATGAATATCAGTGTGGGCGCGGTGTGCGCCTGTCCGCCGATTCCGCCGCCGCGATTCGGGCGGCGGCTAAGGAAAGCGGCATCACTGTGTCCTTGCATGCGCCCTATTTCATTTCTCTCGCCTCGGCGGAGGAGGAAAAGCGGGAAAACAGTATCCGCTATATTCTGGACAGTGCGCGGGCGGTGTCCCTATTGGGGGGCGACCGCATTGTGGTGCACCCCGGCGGTCTGGGCGGACGCAGCCGAGGGGAGGCTACCGCCCTTGCCACCGAAACTCTGCTGAAGGCCCAGTGGGTGCTGGACGGGGAGGGGCTCTCCCACGTGCATATCTGCCCCGAGGTGATGGGCAAGATTAACCAGTTGGGTACCTTAGAGGAGGTGCTCACCTTCTGCGAGGCGGAGGAGCGTTTTTTGCCTTGTGTGGATTTCGGACATCTCAACAGCCGCACCGGCGGCGAGACCAACAGCCGCGAAGCGTTTGCAGCGGTGGTGGATACCATCGGTCAGCGATTGGGGGAGGAGAGAATGGGTTCCTTCCACATTCATTTTTCGAAAATCGAGTATACGGGCGGCGGCGAGAAGCGGCATCTCACCTTCGCGGATACGCTGTACGGTCCCGACCCCGCGCCGCTGATGACCCTGTTGGCGGAGCGCGGATTGACCCCCACGGTTATTTGCGAGTCCGCGGGCACCCAAACGGCGGATGCGGCGGAAATGCAACGATTGTATATATCGGCCAAGCAATAAATTTTACCTTTTTTGGTAAAAATGCAAAATAGTGCTTGAAATATTCGCGAGAATAGGGTACAATAGGGTGTAGTCTAAAAATGGAGGAATTTAGTTATGGTATCTGCAGGCGATTTTCGTAACGGCGTAACGTTTGAAGAGGACGGCAACGTCTTACAGGTAGTTGAGTTTCAGCATGTGAAACCCGGTAAGGGCGCTGCCTTTGTGCGCACCAAGACCAAGAACGTAATCACCGGTGCTGTGGTTGAAAAGAGCTACAACCCCACCGCCAAGTTCCCCACCGCTTACATCGAGCGTAAGGAGATGGAATATTCTTACAGCGACGGCGATCTGTACTACTTTATGGATCCCGAGAGCTACGAGCTGATGCCCATCAACGGCAGCGATCTGCCCGACAACTTCAAGTTTGTCAAGGAGAATATGATCTGCCGCATTATGTCCTACAAGGGCAAGGTATTCGGCGTAGAGCCCCCCAACTTCGTAGAGCTGACCGTTACCCAGACCGACCCCGGCTTCAAGGGTAACACCGCTACCAACACCACCAAGCCCGCCACTCTGGAGACCGGCGCAGAGGTGCGTGTGCCCCTGTTCATCGACGAGGGTGAGGTTATCCGTGTGGATACCCGCACCGGCGAGTATATGGACCGCGCCTAATTACACGTATCTATATTAAGGAGGTTTTTGCTATGACTACCACCGAGAAAGTGGCCTATATGAAGGGCCTTATGGAAGGCATGAAGATTGACGAGACCACCGACAACGGCAAGTTGTTCGCGCTCATCGCGGACATTTTGGACGACCTGTCCAACGACCTGGCCGACGTAGAGGATTACGTTGCCGAGCTTACCGAGCAGGTGGACGCCGTGGACGAGGACCTCAACGCTCTGGAAGAGGATTTCTACGAGGAGTGGGACGAGGACGAGGACTGCTGCGATTGCTGCGACTGTGGCGACGAGGAGTACTACGACGTGACCTGCCCCGCCTGTGGCGAGGACTTCGAGGTTGACGAGGATACCCTGCTGGACGGCGGCGTAGAGTGCCCCGCTTGCGGCGAGCATCTGGAGTTTGATTTCGACGAGGACGACGAGGCCGACGACGAGGAGTAATTCCTTTCATACAAAAAATGACACCCGACAGACACCGTCTGTCGGGTGTTTTTTGTTTCCATAGCAAGGGAGAAAAAGGGTGGTTTTCTTGCAAACCCTCATACCAAAGCTCCACAACCATGTGCTCAACATATGCTCGATAAAAAATTAACAAACTTGCAAAAAAACACTTGATTTTTCTGCCGCGTGTGGTATAATATGCCTGAGGAGTGTCCCATATGGGACAAATAGGAGGTGAGTGCGATTGGATATACGTGCCTTGTTCCTTTTCTGTGGCCTGACGGAGTCGGAGATAGACCGGTGCCTTTCCTTGGCTGCATGCGAAGAGCACAGCTATCAAAAAGGGGAAACGGTGTATGACGCCTCTTTGGTGCGTCGTGCCTTGGCAATGGTGCTGGAGGGCTCTCTGCGGGTTTACCATGGTCGCGTGGTGATGAAGGACCTGTTTGCAGGCGATGTGTTCGGTGCTGCGGCGCTGTATGGCTCAGACGAGCCTTATCCGTCCTCAGTGGTAGCGGAAAGCGCCTGCCGCGTGGTGTTTATCCCGCAGGAGACGGTATCTGCATGGATGTCTGCCGTGCCACGGGTGGGGGAGAATTACGTACGTTTTCTGTCCGACCGCATTCGTTTTCTCAACCGTCGCTTGTCCACCCTTACCGCGGGACAAACGGACGGCAAGCTGTGGCGGTATCTGCTGGCGCACCGCAATCGGGATGGCGTGGTGTCTTTGCCCGATGGTATGACGGGGCTGGCGGAATGCCTGAATATGGGACGTTCCAGCCTGTATCGCAGTTTGGATTCTCTGGTGGCCGCCGGCTATATTCGGCGGTGCGGTAAACAAATCGTTGTATTAAAACAGGAGGAGTAAGTTATGAAAAAGTTTGTATCTTTGGTGTTGGCGGTATTGCTGACCATGGCGCTGTTTGCCGGCTGTGCACAGCAGCCTGCGGAGGAGAGCTCCGCTCCCGCTCCGTATGAGGCGGTTGACGTACGGATTACCGCAATTGCGGGTCCTACCGGTGTTGGTTTGGTGGATTTGATGAGAAAGCAGCAGGAAGGCGCGGCGGCGAACAACTACGTTTTCAACGTGGTGAACGACCCCCAGCAGGCAGTGGCGGCTATTTCTTCGAATTCTGCGGATATCGTGGCGGTCCCCACCAATCTGGCATCTACTTTGTATAAAAAGAGCGGCGGCAAAGTGCAGGTTTTGGCCGTAAACACGCTGGGTGTGCTGCATATTTTGGAGAATGGCGAGACGGTAAAATCTGTACAGGACCTGAAAGGTAAGACTGTTTATACCTCCGGTCAGGGCGCCAACCCCGAGTATGTTCTGAAATACGTGCTGGAGAAGAACGGCATCGACCCTGAGAAGGACGTAACCATCAAGTTTGTGCCGGATAACGACACGCTGGCTACGCTGGTGGCCAACGGTACTGCTAAGGTGGCTATGGTTCCCGAACCGAAGGCAACCGCCTGCCTGATGCAGAATAAGGGTGTACGTCGCGCGCTGAACATGACCGATGAATGGGATAAGGTCGCGAAGGACGGCAGCGCGCTGATGATGGGCTGCGTGGTGGCTCGCTCCGCTTTCGTGCAGGAGCACCCCGAGGCGGTGAAAAAGTTCCTGGAGGAGTATAAGGCCTCCATCACCGCGTTGCAAAGCGATGTGGATATGGCGGCGAATCTGTGCGAGCGTTTCAAAATCATTCCCAAAGCACCGATTGCCAAAATGGCTCTTCCCAACAGCGCTCTGACCTATGTGGACGGAAACGAGATGAAGACCAAATTGAGTGCTTATCTGACCGTATTGCACACCTACAACCCTGACGCAATCGGCGGTCAGCTGCCGGCGGACGAATTCTACTATGAGGGCTAAGCTTCGCCGCCCCGTAGTGGGGATTGGAGTAGCGGCATTTTGGCTCTGCCTGTGGCTGCTGTGTAGCCTGTGGGTGGGACAGGAGCTGCTGCTGCCTACCCCCATTTTAGTGGCACAAACCCTGTGGCGGCTGATGGGCACAACGGCGTTTTGGGTGTCCGTAGGGTTATCCTTGCTCCGCGTTTTGGGCGGCTTTGCCGCCGCGGTGGTGGCGGGTATCCTGCTGGCGATGCTGACCACCCGTTTTCGCACGGTACACGCGCTGCTATCTCCCGTTTTGCACGTCATACAGGCGGCACCGGTTGCCTCCTTTATCATTATGGCATACGTGTGGATTCAGGTGGGGATACTACCTGCTTTTATCGCCTTTTTGATGGTGGTACCTTTGGTGTGGAGTAACGTGCGACAAGGTATTCTCAACACCGACCCGAAGCTCTTGGAGATGGCGTCGGTATTTCGACTGGGTCGCCGCCGCACCATGCGATACGTGCGGTTTCCGTCGGTGCGCCCCTATCTGGAGGCGGCGCTGACTGCGGGGTTCGGCTTCGCGTGGAAGTCGGGCATTGCCGCTGAGGTTATTTGCCAGCCTGACTGGTCCATCGGGCAGAACATGTACGCCGCAAAGGCGTATCTGGAAACCGCCGAGGTTATTGCGTGGACGGTAGTGGTCGTGCTGCTCAGTGTGTTGTTGGAACGGCTGCTGCTGCGTCTGTTCGGACGAAAGAAGCAGGAGGTGAGGGAATGAGCTTGCGTATGGAACACGTTTCCTTTGCCTATGGAGAGACTGCGGTGTGTCGCGACCTGAGTTGGCAGTTGCCGCAGGCGGGCGTTGTCTGTCTGTGGGGGCCGTCTGGCTGCGGAAAAACCACCCTCTTGCGCCTGCTGGCGGGTTTGGAAAAACCGAAGCAGGGGAGGATATTCCCCGCCGACCGCAAGGCGGCGGTGGTGTTTCAGGAGGACCGTTTGCTCCCGTGGTTGACGGCGTTGGAGAACGTGACTTTGCTCGGTGCAAAAGAGGAAACGGCATCACGTTTGCTGACTGTCCTTGGTCTTACCGCCGAGGAGCAACAGGCGTTGCCCACTGCCCTCAGCGGCGGACAGCAGCGTCGAGTGGCGCTGGCGCGGGCTTTGGCGGCGGACAGCGAGGTGCTTTTGCTGGACGAGCCGTTCAATGGTTTAGATGAAACTACTTGGCGTGAGGCGATACCGTTGGTGGCAGAATATGCCGCCACCCGTCCCGTGGTGCTGGTAACGCACGTACGGCAACAGGCGGAAGCGGTGGGAGCTGCTTTGATTTCGCTTACGTCGGTTCCGCTGACAGGCGAGTTGTGCGCGGAAAATTTGTGATAAAATGGCATTTACCACTTGACAAACACATCGAAATAGGGTAAACTATGTCCTGTTCCCGATGCGGTGACGCCGCATCGGGACTGTTTGGGGGCGTAGCTCAGCTGGGAGAGCGTACGGTTCGCATCCGTAAGGTCGAGAGTTCGATCCTCTTCGTCTCCACCAAAAACAGCCACACCGCATTTGCGGTGTGGCTGTTTTTCTTTGCGGGGGGACTGAGGCTGGGAGAAGTCTCCTTATTTGCCATAGGCAAATAACAGGAAGGACGGCGAAGCCGTACTTCGGAGTTCAGATCCTCTTCGTCTCCACCAAATAAGGGATACACCGCTTTTACGGTGTATCCCTTATTTTATGCTGTGGGGAAGAGGGTCGGCGAACGAACTTACCTATTCCCAATAGGGAATATAGGCACCGAAGGTGCAAAGGTCTGAGAGTTCGATCCTCTTTTCTCTCCTTTTCCAATCCTCCCCATTGAAATTTTCTGCCCCGTGTGCTATACTTATCCAGATAATATACACGGAGGCAGAGATATGAGTAAGTTACAGCATTTATCACCCGTGCGGGTGTTTACCCATTTTGAGACCCTGTGCGGCATTCCTCACGGGTCGGGCAATACGGCAGGCGTCAGCGCCTGGTGCGAGGCGTTCGCCAAGGAGCGCGGTTTGTGGTGCCATCGGGATTCTCTCGGCAGTGTCATCATCAAAAAGCCTGCTTCGGTTGGCTACGAAACCCACCCGCCCGTCATTCTGCAGGCGCACCTGGATATGGTGTGCGAAAAAGCGGAGGACTGTCCCATCGACTTTACCAAAGACGGTCTGGATTTGGCTATCGACGGGGAGTGGATCTTCGCTCGCGGCACCACCTTGGGTGCGGACGACGGCATCGGTGTAGCGATTGCGTTGGCGGTGCTGGAGGATACCACGCTGGCGCACCCGCCGTTGGAGGTGTTGCTGACGGTGGACGAGGAAACGGGTATGTACGGTGCTGAGGGGCTGGACGGCTCTTTGCTGAGCGGTCGCCGCCTCATTAATCTGGACACCGGTGAGGAGGGCGTGTTTACCGCCGGCTGTGCGGGTGGCGCCCGTGTGGACATTACCCTGCCTACCGAATATGAAGAGAACGCCTTACCCTGTTACGCCATCGCCGTAGACGGCTTGCAGGGCGGTCACTCCGGTGTGGAAATCCACCAAGGGCGCACCAATGCCTCCATCGTGCTGGGACAGTTCCTGGCTACTCTGCCGCAGGCGCACATTGTGCGTATCGATGGCGGTTGCAAGGGCAACGTTATCCCCTCAGAGGCGAATTGTGTCGTCGCCTGTGACACAGATATATCTGCGGCGGCAACCGCTTTTGCGGCGGCGCACCGCACCGAGGGCGATCCCAACCTGCGCTTTACGGTGACGCCTGCACAGCAGGCGGATCGCCGTATGACTGCCGCTACAACCAACCGTGTCACAGCGTTTCTGTCCACTGTTCCCAACGGTGTGATGGCGATGAGCAAGGATATGGCGGGGCTGGTGGAAACCTCTCTCAACTTAGGCGTGCTGTCCACCACCGCGGAGGGGGTGTACGCCCATATCTCGGTGCGCAGCAGCGTGGAGAGCGAAAAGATGGCGCTGCTCGCCCGTCTGGAAACGTTCGCCGCTCAGTTTGGTGCGGATTATGCGGCGGGTGCCCACTATCCCGGTTGGGCGTTTGACCCCAACTCCGCTTTGCGGCAGGTGCTGGTGGATACTTGGGTACAGCACAGCGATAAGCCGGTGCAGGTGGTAGCGGTGCACGCGGGCTTAGAGTGCGGTCTGTTCTGCGAGAAGCTGAGTGGTCTGGATGCGGTGTCGATGGGTCCCAATATGCAGGATATCCACACCCATCGGGAGCGACTGCATATCCCCTCCGTGGGGCGGGTATATACCTTCCTGTGTGACGCGCTCAGCCGTCTGTAAAGGAGAATGGCAATGATAAAAGAACGAATTGAAAAAATCCAAGCGTCCTTGGCACAAAACGAGGCGTTTTTGGTAACCAGCGACACCAACCGCTTCTATTTCACCGGTTTTGCCTCTTCGGCGGGCACGGTCTTGATCACCAAGGATAAAGCGGTGTTTCTCATCGACTTCCGCTATTGCGAAAAAGCGAAAGCTACTGTTACCTCCTGCGAGGTGCGGCTGAGCCAGCGTCCCGACAGCGAGGTGCTGGACTTGTGCCGCACCCACGGGGTGAAAACCCTGTACGTGGAGACCGAGAGCACCTCGGTTAGCCGTTTTGCGGCGCTGGGTGTGGCGCTGGAGGGGGTAGAGGTGTCCCGTGACAGCCGTTTTGACGCCCTGACCGCCGCTCTGCGGGAGCAAAAGACGGAGCAGGAACTTTCCTTTATGCGCCACGCGCAGAAGATGACCGACGAGACCTTCACCTATATCCTCAACCACATTAAAGAGGGGCGCTCTGAGCGGGATATTATGCTGGATATGGAGTTTTATATGCGCCGCTTGGGGGCGGAGGGCGTGTCCTTCGACTTCATCGTGGTGTCGGGCAAGAATTCCTCTCTCCCGCACGGTGTCCCCACCGAAAAGGCGGTGGAGCGCGGCGATTTCGTCACCATGGACTTCGGTGCCGTGTGGCAGGGCTACCGCTCGGATATGACCCGCACCGTGGCGGTGGGGGAGGTGTCCGAAGAGCAGCGCCGTGTGTACGATACCGTCCTGCGTGCCCAGCTGGAGGCGGAAAAGGCGGTCAAGGCGGGCGTTATCTGCCGTGACGTGGATAAGGTGGCGCGGGATATCATCTATGCTGCAGGCTACGAGGGCTGCTTCGGTCACGGACTGGGGCACAGCATCGGCATTGAGTGCCACGAGAGCCCCGCATTCAGTCCTCGCTGTGAGACGGTGCTGAAAGCAGGCACGGTGATGACGGTGGAGCCGGGTATTTATCTGGAGAATCAATTCGGCGTCCGCATTGAGGATATGGTGTACGTCACCGAGACGGGGAGCATCAACCTCACCGCCAGCCCGAAGGAACTAATTATACTGTAAAGAAAAACTCCCGCAGGAGCCTTGCTCCTGCGGGAGTTTGTGCGTATCTTACAGCTTCTCTACCGTGCCGTTTTCGGCGGAGCGGTAGGCGGCCTCCATCACACGCTGTACCTGTACAGCCTGCTGGGCGGGCACCTCCACGGGAGTGCCGTTGAGAATGGAATCGGAGAAGGACGCCACCTCGCGGGTGTACATGTTGCCAAACTCCACCTCGATAGCGGAACCGGTAGCTACGTTTGTGTCTTGCTGAGCGTTGTAGCCGCCCTGCTCACCTAAGAACATAGCGTCCAGCTCACCGCCGTCGATCTGACCGATGACGTTATCGCCCAACAGACGACCCTGATCACCGAACAGCTCCACGCGCCACTTGGCGGCCTCGTCGGGAATGTTGAAGTTGGTCTGCACCACGCACTGACAGCCGTTCTCCAAGCGCAGCATCACGGTGGAGGAATCCTCTACCTCATACTTAAAGGTCTGGGTGTCGTGGAACGCGGCAACCTCCTTAACCTCGCTACCCATAATATACTGCAGCAGGTCAATGCAGTGCACGCCCATATCCATCAAGCAACCGCCACCGCCGTCCTTCTTATTCTGGCGCCAGTTGCCGGGCATATCCGGATACCAGCAGGTGAACTGGGAATAGGCGGACACGGGCTTGCCGATCTTACCCTCGGCGACAGCCTGCTTCATAGCCTGTACATAGGCGCCGTAGCGCATCATCAGACCGGCGGCCATCTTCACGCCCTTTGCAGCGCAGTAGTCTACCACTTTCTGCCCTTCTTCGGCGGTGATAGCCAGAGGCTTCTCAATCAGTATATGCTTGCCCGCGTCGGCGGCAGCCATGGCCTGACGGGCATGGTGCACCACGGGGGAGGCGATGTACACCGCATCGATATTGGGGTCCGCCAACAGGTCGGCCTCGTTGGTGTAGGCCTTGGCGCAGTTCCATTTCGCACGGCATTTCTCAGCCAGCTCCTCGTTGATCTCCATCACGGCGACCAGCTCCGCGTTATCGCACAGCAGCATGCCGGGAATGGTACGGCGCTCCGCGATGCCGCCGGCACCAATGACGCCCCAACGAACTTTTTTACTCATGGGAAAGTCCTCCTTAGTAGTGTTTTTGTCCTCATCTTAATTTTACAATGCTTAAAGAAAAAGGTCAATGCTATATATAGGTGATTTTCTTACAAAATCAGCCGATTAAAATTAGTGAAATTGACAGGATTTATAAATGTGTGTTATGATAGTGGCAGAGAATAGCAATGTGAGGGATAGAGATGGAACGAATTGAGATGCTGA
Organism: Clostridia bacterium; assembly: GCA_017440755.1. GTDB lineage: Bacteria > Bacillota > Clostridia > Oscillospirales > Acutalibacteraceae > UBA5905. The sequence continues at coordinate 41,835 of JAFSGP010000024.1, forward strand.
AGGAAAACTACGCGAAGTACGTGAAAGAAGACGAAATCTATCGTTTTCCCGCCTTTACCCGCGCCGACGTGTGGGAGCTGGGCTGCGATTTGGTGGAGTCCTGCAAGGAATATGACGGTCCCTTGGCGGTGGAGATTTACATGGGCAACGTGATGGTGTTCCGTCACTATTCCGGTACCACGGGAACCCTCCACGAAATGTGGCTGGGACGCAAGCGCAATACCGCCTGCCTGTTTGAGAAAAGCACCATGTTGGTGGCGGCGGAGCTGGCGGTAAAGGGACAGGGCATAGAGGAACGGTTGCCCGCCTACGCGGTCAAGGACGATTATGCGAACTGTGGCGGCGGTTTTCCGCTGCGTCTGCAGGACGGTACGCTGTTTGGCTTTGTGGGGGTGTCGGGTCTGGCGGATACGCTGGACAATGCCGCCCTCATCGGCGGTCTGGACCGCTTTTTCCGCCGCCGTGGCTGGCTTTAAGCCGAATATATGTAGGGGAGTGCCGTTTGGCGCTCCCCTTTTTTAGTCGTTTACCGTGTGCTTGACCAGACAGGCGGTTGCTGTGATGATGAGCGAGAAGAACAGCAGCAGAAGTCCCACCAAAATGGCACCGAGGATACTGGTGGCGACGAAGGAAATTGCCAGCAGTACGACGGACAGCAAGACGGTGCCCAGAATACCGGCCAACAGCGCGGATAGTGCCAGCCGCGCAGAGCAGTTTTGCCCCGTGGGGCGACGCAGGACGGCGGCAGCCAGCAGGACCGCCAGATACCCTACGGCGATGCCGAACACCACCCACAGAAAGGCAGGGGTCACCGTGATAACCGCCGTGATACGCAGCAGGGCGGCGATAACACCGATGATAACGCTGGCAACCACGCCGATACCCACGCAATCCGCTCTGCCGTTGCAGCTAAAACATGCCATATTACTCTCACCTCCTTACAGCCCAGTGTATGCCAAAGAAGGTGGACAGGTTCTTTGGATTCTCTCTTGACAAAAGGGAAAGAAATTGGTATAATTCACCCTGTTCACTATATTCGCTGATTTAGTCGACGTTCGCCTGGCGGCGAAGTCGGTCAAATACGATTTTGCGGTTTTAGACAAACCGCATTTCGCCTCTGGGCGAAAGCAATCGTATTTGCGCGTTTTGTATCTACTATATTCGCTGGTTTAGCTCAGTTGGTAGAGCAGCTGATTTGTAATCAGCAGGTCGGGGGTTCGAGTCCGTCAACCAGCTCCAAAAAGAAAGACACGATTTTCATCGTGTCTTTCTTTTTGTGTTTGTGTCCGTAAGGACACAACATCGTTTTGCGACGCAGTTGCAAATATCATTTGACCGTAGGTCAACATCATTGTCCGTTTGCGGACATAAAACGAGGTTGCACATTTAATGTTGATGTGGTAAAATTAATAAAAAGAGGTGATTCGAGAATGCGATACCACAGACATATGCGAAATTGGATGATAGGAATATCAATCGCTTTTTTGATAATATCAATTGTTTTTTCTTGTTTGCAGATAGTGTATAGGGAAAACGTTACGTATGCAGTATTAAACAATGTTTCAATTTGTATTTTTACTGGATCGCTGATTGCGTTACTTCAATTTGCAATTGGTTATCATAATGTGAAATACGACTGTATACTTACATACTATAAATACTTGGTTATGTTTGAAGAGAGAATCACGTACTACCCATATCAGCATTGTGGATTTGTAGATTCCGTATCTGGTCTAAAAGAAATAAGAGAAATACTAGATTTTTATTATTCGTATGTGCAGATATCTTATAAGATGCTTGACTTTAACGGCTATAATGATTGTGTTATGCGGTCGGCAAAGGAATTGCATGAATTATATTCCAGTCAAACACAACCTTTTGTAGAATTTCGAGATGCACTTTGTGATGGAGTTCGTTTTATGGGTGCATCTAATGAAACTCTTTGGAGTGAAGGGATAACTGATATTAAAAAGGCTACAGAAGAAATGAATTCCTTGTTGCAGTCAAAGGAAGAAGCTGTGCGAGAACGATATAATGATAAGAATGAACAAGAAAAACGTAATGCTGCATACAAAACGTTGGAAAGATATTTATTTGGAAAAACAAGGGAAAAGCAAAAAAGATTTGGGCTTTTAGACCGGTTCCATTTAGAGTGTCGGTCCCAAAACAGAGACAGAAACTAATTTCACCCGAAATCGGGTTTCAGAGTCCGTCAACTACGTTTTGCTTGATAATTTGTTGACTTAGTTAATGCGTGTATGCTATAATATCCCAAAGGAGTGTGATATTATGAAATTGTTCGAGCAATACAAAACATCAAAGCGGCTGATAGAACAAACAGAATTTGTAAAGGTTTACAGCCTTATCTTTGAGGGTAAAGAGTACAAAATTGTATTGGCAAACAAATTCGCTAATGATCACTCTTTCATCCACTGCAAGGATGGGCATGTCGTGTGGCAACAAGCCCCCAGACTTAACTGGGGCGGGAAAATGGTTGGTACAAAGGATACTGTCTACAAGTTTGTTGAGGATAAAAACTGTGTCACCCTCTTTGTCATAAAGGGTAAGCCTAATGAAATCATTGGGCTTGACGATGGGGTTTTCCGTTGTGCTAACAACTTTGATGAAACTTGCTTAAACGTTATGACTTATAAAGAACTCAAGAATCTTTGAGAAATAATTACTATAAAACGGGACGGCCATTTGGCTATCCCGTTTTTTGTGATTGGTTGATGAAACTATCCTTATAAGGACTTGTGTACTATCCACGTCCCTTTTCTCATATACTGCAGGGAAAGGGGCGTTTATTATGATTGCACGCATTACGGACATGCACGAGAAAGAAGTCATCAACATTTGTGATGGCACCCGCTTGGGATACGTAGACGACGTAGAGGTGGACACCTGTACCGCACAAATCGTATCCATCGTCATCTGCGGGCGCAACCGCCTGTTCGGCGCGCTGGGCAGAGAACCGGATATCGTTATCCACTGGAAGGACATTGAAGTGGTGGGGGAGGAGACGATTTTGGTGAATTTCACCTGTCCTCCTGACAAGTGCCGTCCCTGCCGAAAGGGTCCCCAAATATTAGGTGGCTTATTTCGTTAAAAAATTTACAATTTCTTATAAAAAAGACTTGCATTTCACAAATAGCTGTGGTATAATACTCCGGCATAACGCACACGGGGTCTAAACATAGGCGGTCGGTGCCGCATCCGGATGTACCGGACGGTGGCTGTCTGTGCCCGTGGAGGAAAAACCAAGGAGGAATTCAGTATGTCCGTTATTTCCATGAAGCAGCTGCTGGAAGCCGGTGTCCATTTCGGTCACCAGACCCGCCGCTGGAACCCCAAGATGGCTCCCTACATCTTCACCGAGCGCAATGGTATTTATATCATTGACCTGCAGAAGACCGTCCGCAAGCTGGAAGAGGCTTACATGTTCGTTCGTGAGCTGTCCGCTGAGGGCAAGGAGGTCCTGTTCGTCGGCACCAAGAAGCAGGCGCAGGATTCCATTCGTGAGGAGGCTGTCCGCGCCGGCGCTCACTTTGTGAACGCTCGTTGGCTGGGTGGTATGCTCACCAACTTCCGCACCATTCGCGGCCGTATCGCCCGTCTGAATCAGCTCAAGGCGATGGAGGCTGACGGTACCTTCGACCTGCTCCCCAAGAAAGAGGTTGTTAAGCTCAACCACGAGATTGAGAAGCTGGAGAAGTTCCTGGGCGGTATCAAAGAGATGAAGGCTCTGCCCGGCGCTCTGTTTATCGTTGATCCCCGCAAGGAGAAGATTGCTGTTGCCGAGGCCAAGAAGTTGGGTATCCCTGTTGTGGCTATCGTTGACACCAACTGCGATCCCGATGACGTGGACTACGTTATCCCCGGCAACGACGACGCTATCCGCGCTGTCAAGCTGATTGCCGGCTGCATGGCCGATGCTATCATCGAGGGCCGTCAGGGCGAGCAGTCTGCTCCCGAGGCTGAGGCTGCCGAGGCTGCCGAGGCTGTCGAGGCTGCCGAATAATTTTCTCGGATATTAAGTTAATAGGAGGAAATAACTATGGCTTTCACTAGTAAAGACGTTATGGCGCTGCGTGAGAAGACCGGCGTCGGCATGATGGATTGTAAGAAGGCTCTGCAGGAGTCTGACGGCGATATGGACAAGGCGCTGGACTATCTGCGCGAAAAGGGTCTGGCTAAGCAGGCCAAGAAGGCGACCCGCGTGGCTGCTGAGGGTATGGCTTATGCTACCGTCGACTACGATAAGAAGGTCGGCGTGGTGGTCGAGGTTAACTCCGAGACCGACTTTGCCGCTAAGAGCGACAAGTTTGTTGAGTTTGTGAAAGAGGTTGCTCAGGTCATCATCGACCAGAACCCCGCTGACGTAGAGGCCCTGATGGCTGCTACCGTAAACGGTCAGACCATGGCTGACATTCTGCGTGACAAGGTTATGGTTATCGGTGAGAACCTGTCTGTGCGCCGCTTTGTCCGTTACGAGGGCGACTGCGTGGCTTACGTCCACGGTGGCGGTCGTATCGGTGTTCTGGTTAAGTTCGAGGCTGACGCCGCTGCTTCCGGCAGCGATGCTCTGATCGAGTGCGGTAAGGACGTGGCGATGCAGATCGCTGCTCTGAACGCGGCTTATCTGGACGAGGCTTCCGTGCCCGCCGACGTGGTGGCTCACGAGAAGGAAGTTCAGCTGGCTCTGATCAAGAACGATCCTAAGAATGCCAGCAAGCCCGAGGCGGTTCTGGAGAAGATGATCATCGGTAAGATGAGAAAGTACTTCGAGGAGATCTGCTTGGTGAATCAGGCCTTCGTTAAGGATGGCAACATCAATGTGGCTCAGTATGTCGAGCAGCAGGCGAAGATCGCCGGCGGCGCTATGACTCTGGCTTCCTTCGTTCGCTATGAGAAGGGCGAGGGCATTCAGAAGCGTGAGGACGATTTCGCCAGCGAAGTCGCTTCCATGGTGAAGTAATTATAGCCTTATCAACAACGGTGTGACCTTTGGTCACACCGTTGTTTTTTATACACGGAAATTTTACAAAAATTATGCGGTTATATCTTTACATAGCCGCGCTTTTCCAGTATAATATAGAGGATGATGTGTCGGTGCGCCGACAAAAGAAAGGATGCGACAAGTATGCAACCCAAGTACAAACGCGTTTTACTCAAACTCAGCGGCGAAGCTATGGCAGGTGCCGCTCACAGCGGTTTGGATTTTGATACTGTTTTACACATTTGTAAATATGTGAAAGAGGCGGCGGCTCTCGGCACCGAGATTGCCATCGTGGTCGGCGGCGGCAACTTCTGGCGCGGTCGCTCCAGCGGTAAGATGGACCGCACCCGTGCGGACCATATGGGTATGCTGGCCACCACCATCAATGCCCTGGGTCTGGCGGACGCGCTGGAGCAGCTGGGCTGTGAGGTGCGCGTGCAGACCGCTATCGCGATGAATGAGATTGCCGAGCCTTATATCCGCAACCGTGCGGTGCGCCATCTAGAAAAGGGCCGCATCGTCATCTTCGGCTGCGGTACCGGTAATCCTTTCTTCTCCACCGATACGGCGGCGGCGCTGCGTGCGGCGGAGATTGAGGCGGACGTTATCTTTAAGGCGAGCATGGTGGACGGCATCTACGATAGTGACCCCCACAAGAATCCCGATGCCAAGAAGTATGACCACCTGACCTACACCGACGTGCTGACAAAGCAGCTGCAGGTGATGGATTCCACCGCGGCGACCTTGTGTCGTGACAACAACATTTCTCTGCTGGTCTTTAATCTGGAGGACCCCGAGAATATTGTGCGCGCCATTCGCGGCGAGACCATCGGCACCGTTGTTGATTAATTAAGAGGAGGATTTGCTCTATGAACGAAATTTTTGCAACTGCGGAAACCAAAATGAACAAGAGCCTCAATAACCTGTCTCAGGAGTTTGCCGCTATCCGTGCCGGTCGTGCCAATCCGGCGGTGCTGGACCGTCTGAGCGTTGACTACTACGGCAGCCCCACTCCCATTAATCAGGTGGCGGCGGTTTCCGTTCCCGAGCCCCGTTGCTTGCTCATCACCCCGTGGGATAAGAGCACGCTGGGTCTGATTGAAAAAGCGATTCTCACCTCGGATATCGGCATTAATCCCCAGAACGACGGCAACGGTCTGCGGCTGATTTTCCCGCCCATGACCGAGGAGCGCCGCCGTGACCTGACCAAGGATATCGGCAAGATGGCAGAGGAGTGCAAGGTGGCGGTCCGTTCCATTCGCCGCGATGCGATGGATAAGCTGAAGGATATGAAGAAGAAGTCCGAGATTACTGAGGACGACCTGAAGAACGCCGAGAAGAAGATGCAGGATCTTACCGATCGCTTCACCAAAGAGGCGGATAAGATGGCAGAATCCAAGCAGAAGGAAATCATGGAAATCTAAAGGGAACGACAGTCTTCGCCGCTTGCGGCGGAGACTTTTCCTGCTATTTACAGGCGAGGAGGCATTCCTGTGCTTTTTAAGAAGAAAAAGACCGAGGTTGCTGAGTACCGTAAGGTACCGGTGCATCTGGGCATCATTATGGACGGCAACGGACGCTGGGCCAAGAAGCGGGGACTGCCTCGGCAGGCGGGTCACGTGACAGGCGCACAGGTGTTTCGTAAGATTACCAAATACTGCGAGAAGTGCGGGGTTTCCTACCTGACGGTGTACGCTTTTTCTACGGAAAATTGGCGCCGCCCGCAGGACGAGGTGGACGCCATTATGAACCTGCTGCGTCAGTATCTCAAGGAGTCGCTGGCAGACTTTCAGCAGGAGAATATCCGCACCCGCTTTATCGGTGACCGCACGCCACTGTCACAGGATATACAGGAGCTGATGGCAGAGGCGGAACAGACCACCGCCCACAAGACGGGAATGACCCTCAATATCGCCATTAACTACGGCGGTCGGCAGGAGATTGCCTACGCTGCTCGCCGTTTGGCGGAAAAAGCGGCGGCAGGGGAGATAGTCCCCGACAGCATCGACGAGCAGGCGGTAGAGGACGCCCTCTTCACCGAGGGGCAGCCGCCTGTGGACCTCATTTTGCGTCCCAGCGGGGAGTACCGCCTGTCCAATTTCCTCATTTGGCAGTCTGCCTATGCGGAATATGTGTTTATGGACGACATTCTGTGGCCCGATTTCTCCGAAAAGGACTTAGAGCGTGCCTTTTTGGAGTTTGGGCGGCGTGATCGCCGCTTCGGCGGCGTGTAAAGCGGTGTAGCTTTACTGTAATATTTCCTCTGTGTAAGGAGAAGGATAATGAAAACTCGCATTATATCCGGTCTGGTGGGTACAGTAGTACTGTTTGCGGTGCTGCTCTGCCCCTGGACATGGGTACTGACTTTGGTGTTGGCAGCGGCAGCGGCTGTGGCCGTGTATGAGCTGCTGCACAACACGGGTATTGTAAAGAGCAAGCTGCTCCTGTGGGGCAGTATGGCGTTTGCGGCGCTGGAGGTATGGGCAGGAAACCGTGCGGTGGAGTTAGCAAATCATAATTATATGTTAAACCCACCGCTTGCAGTGTTGCTGAGTGTTATTAAAGCGTTACCGCTGCTTTTACCGCTTGCTTACACTCTTTTTACCCTTCTTTTGTTTGTTGTTTTCCGCAAATCTTTTGTCTGGAAAGGCTTCGGTCTGACGCTGTACGCCACCGTAGGCTTTACAGCGCTGGCGGCATTGTGGGATTCTCCGATTTTCGGTGTGGAATACGTGTTGTTGCCGCTGGTCATTGCCTGGATGAGTGACACCGGCGCTTACTTTACCGGTGTGTTCTTCGGCAAGCACAAGATGGCGCCTGTCATCAGCCCCAAAAAGACTTGGGAGGGCTTTTTCGGTGGTTGGGTGATTTCTGTTGCCTCGACGGCTCTGTACGGCGTCATCTGCAACGCACTCCGCAACCCCATTTCGTCTTTCCGCATTGACATTGTCCTATTCGCCGTGATGGCGGCGGTGCTGGCCCCCTTGTCGGTGGTGGGCGACCTGCTCGCCTCGATTATCAAGCGTCGTTGCGGCATTAAGGACTACGGCAACCTGATGCCGGGTCACGGTGGCGTGATGGACCGCTTTGACAGCGTGGTGTTTATCGCCCCGCTGACCTACATAGCCTTATGGCTGTTTGGTTGAGGAGAATAAACTATGAACGAAACCAAAAACTTGGTGATATTAGGCTCCACCGGCTCTATCGGTACGCAGGCGCTGGAGGTGGCGCTGCAGGCAGGCTATCGGGTAGTCGGTCTGGCGGCGGCACGGAACGTGACCCTGCTGGAGCAGCAGATACGGCAGTTTGTGCCCAGTGTGGCGGCGGTGTATGACGAAGCCGCCGCCGCCGACCTACGTCTGCGGGTGGCGGACCTGTCGGTGCGGGTGCTCAGCGGTATGGAGGGCTTGTGCGAGCTGGCGGCATTGCCGCAGGCGGATATGGTGCTCAACTCCGTGGTGGGTATGGTAGGCTTGCGTCCCACGCTGGCGGCGGTTGCCGCCGGAAAGGACGTGGCGCTGGCGAACAAAGAGACCTTGGTTGCGGGCGGCGCATTCGTGATGGATGCGGTGGCGCAGGCGGGGGTTAAGCTGCTCCCCGTGGACAGCGAGCACAGCGCTATTTTCCAGTGCTTACAGGGAATGCCGGCTAACCGCGGGATTCAGCGGCTGATTCTCACCGCCTCCGGCGGCCCCTTCTTCGGCAAGACCAAGGACCAGCTGGAGCAGGTTACTTTGGCGGACGCCCTTAATCACCCAAACTGGAGCATGGGACCGAAAATTACGGTGGACTCCGCCACGATGATGAATAAGGGGTTGGAGCTGATTGAGGCGAGCTGGCTGTTCGCTATGCCCCCCGAAAAGATTGATATCGTGGTACATCGGGAGAGCATTATCCACTCACTTGTGGAATATGATGACAATGCGGTGCTGGCACAGTTGGGTACCCCCGATATGCGTGTGCCCATTCAGTATGCGCTGACCTATCCCAACCGCTTACCCTGTCCCGCCAAGCAGCTGCGCCTGGAGGATTGGAAGAATCTCACCTTCTACGCTCCCGACGACGACACCTTCCCTGCGATGAATCTGGCGCGGCGCGCGCTGACGCTGGGCGGGTTGTATCCCGCCGCCCTGAATGCCGCAAACGAGGTGGCTGTGGGCGCCTTTATTGCGGGAGAAATCGGATTTACGGACATTACCCGCTTGGCAGCACAGGCACTGGAACAGACCTTGCCCGTTCCCACGGCGGTGGAAGAGGTGTTTGCGGCAGACGAGATGGTTCGTCAGCAGACCCGCGCCGCTATCAATGCGTTGAAATGAGGGTTGACTTATCGCTATCCTGTCTACCATTCTTAAAATTTTATCCGCCTTACTGGTGCTGGACCTGCTGATTTTGGTGCATGAGTTTGGCCACTTTATCGTGGCGAAGCTGATGGGTGTCCGTGTCAACGAGTTCGCTATCGGCATGGGTCCCCGCCTGCTCAAATGGGGCAAAGGGGAGACGGAATATTCCATTCGTGCCCTTCCCGTCGGTGGCTTTTGCGCCATGGAGGGGGAGGACGACGGCGCGCCCACCCCGTCCGCTATGGGCGGCAACGCTGACCGCGAGGTGGAGGCGGACGACGCCTGTTCTTTTGCCCATAAACCTGTCTGGCGGCGCCTGCTCATTGTGTTGGCGGGCGCTACGATGAATCTATTGTTGGGTTTTGTGTTGCTACTGGTGTACAACGGTTGCTTGCAGAAGCCCTACGACAACAAGGAAACGGTATTGTTTCCCACGACCACCTTGTTTGCCTTGGAGGAGACCACGCCCGCCTATCAGTCGGGTCTGCGGGCTGGCGATACCATTTTAGAGGTCAACGGACGGCGCATTTTTATGACCACCGACCTGACGCTGGAGATGCAAAATGACGCAGACGGCGTGCTGGATATGGTGGTGCGTCGAAACGGCGAGCGATTCACTCTGCCCAAGGTGGCGTTTGAGCAGGTGACCGACGAGGAGAGCGGTGCCCGCTATCTCAAGTACGATTTTACTCTGCTGGGTGTGGAGCGAACCTTTCTCAATACCATCACCCAGTCCGCTAAGCAGGAGGTGTCCATTGCCACGGTGGTGTGGCGCTCGCTGGTGGATATGGTGCAGGGAGATTACGGGCTTAACGACCTGTCGGGTCCTGTGGGTACGGTGGATATCATCGCCGACGCGGTGGGGGATACCGTCACACAGACTGACCGCATCGCCGCGTGGCAGAATTTGGTGATGCTCATGGTGATGATTACCGTCAACTTAGGTGTGTTTAACCTGTTGCCGCTGCCTGCGCTGGACGGCGGTCGGCTGGTGTTCCTCCTGTGGGAGGGGATTACCCGCAAGCCCGTCCCCGCCAAGTGGGAGGGACTGGTACACTTTGCAGGCATTGTGCTACTGTTGCTGTTAATGCTGATTGTGACCTATAGCGATATTACGAAGTTTTTTGTATAAGGAGTGCGGAGCATGGAACGACGGAAATGCAAACAGGTTATGGTAGGGCAGGTACCGATTGGCGGCAACAGCCCGGTTTCCGTGCAGTCTATGCTGAACGTACCCGCCCACGACATTGCCGGTAGCGTGGCGCAGGCAAAGCGCCTGCAGGACTGCGGCTGTCAGATTATCCGCACCGCGGTGCCGGATAGGGAGGCAGTGGCGCTGGTGGCGGCGCTCAAAGAGGCGCTGACTATACCCGTGGTGGCGGATATTCATTTCGACTACCGACTGGCGCTGGAATCGGCGGCAGCGGGCGTGGATAAGATTCGCATCAATCCCGGTAACATCGGCGATGAGAACCACGTCAAGGCGGTGGCACAGGAGTGTCGCCGTCGAGGCTTGCCCATTCGTATCGGTGTCAACTCCGGCTCGCTGGAAAAGGAGATATTGGCAAAATACGGACACCCCACTCCGGAGGCGATGCGGGACAGTGCGCTGTATCATGCCTCGTTGCTGGAAAAATTTGATTTTGACGATATCGTGTTGTCGATAAAATCCTCGGACGTCCCCACCATGATTCGCGCCTACGAATTAACCGCGGAGTCTTGCGATTACCCCCTGCATCTGGGGGTGACGGAGGCAGGCACCGAGCGGATGGGGCTGCTCAAATCGGCGGTGGGCATCGGCTCCTTGCTGACCCATGGTATCGGCGACACCATTCGTGTCTCTCTTACCGCCGACCCGGAGCGGGAGATTGCCGCAGGCATCGACCTGTTGGCGGCGGCAGGGCTGCGTAACGACCGCCCTCGCTTGGTATCCTGTCCCACCTGCGGACGGACGGCTATTGACCTTATCGGTATTGCCGCCGAGGTGGAGCGCCGTTTACAGACGGTGAATAAGCCTATTTCCGTAGCGGTGATGGGGTGCATTGTCAATGGCCCCGGTGAAGCGCGGGAGGCGGACATCGGTCTGGCGGGCGGTAAGGGCAAGGTGGCGCTGTTCCGCAAGGGCGAGGTGCTGCGCACCGTGGACGAAGCGGTGGCTGTGGAAGAATTAATGAAGGAAATTGAGCGGCTGTAAGCCGCAGTACATAAGGACTTTTACTATGGAACAGCGGTCATTGGGGCTTTTATTCGGCCCGTATCTGCCGTCGGAAGGCTTGCAGGAGCTGCGGGACGGCATAATTGAGAATATGGATATCAATCACCCGCAGCGGCGGTTGACTGTGTCGGTTTCCTTTGCGGAAACCGTAGAGGCGGCACAGCTTTTCGAGGGAGAGCGGCTGTTGGCGCAGGCGTTGGGGCTGAGCCACGTGCAAATTCAGCCTCGTTATCCTGCCGATTCGCTGAGGGATAAGGCGTTCCCTCAGCTGGTGGAGCACCTGAAACGATTGAACGTGGCGGTGAACGGCGCTTTCTCCGACGCGGTCTTTGCTCTGGAGGGGGATACGCTGCGTATTGCCTTTACCCATGGCGGCGTCAATATTCTCCGCACCACGGGTGTGGAAAAGCAGTTGGCGACGCTGGTATATAGCCAGTACGGTCGCCGTGTGACGGTGCGTCTGGAGGGGGAAGAAGCGCCTCGCATAGACGAGCGTTATGAGCAGATGATGGCTCAGGCGGAGGCGGAGGCCGCCGCCCGCGCCAAAGAGCAGGCGGCAGCCCGCGCCGCCGCAGCGGCGGCACAGCCAATGCCTGCGGCCGATGGCGAACCGGCTAAGCCGGGCAAGCCTGCTGACCCTACCCGCCCGCCTGCCGACGGTCTGCCGGTGTATCTGGAAACCGCACAGCCTGTTTTGGGCGCACCGATTAAGGAGCGTCCCACCCCCATTAAGGGGCTGGAGGCGGACGGCTCTATGGTGACGGTGTGGGGCGAGGTGTTCCGCATTGATTCCCGTGAGAATCGAGACGGCACCAAGCTGCGTGTGTCTGTTTCCATCACCGACCTGAGCGGTTCGGTGATTCTCAGCCTGTGGCTGGATAAGCAGCGGGACGGCGATAAAATCGCCGCCATTGAGGGTCTGAAAAAGGGTGACAATCTGGTGGTCAGCGGTCGGTATGACTATGACGAATTCGCCAAGGGCAACCTGCTCCGCCCCCGTTCCATTTCTATTGTGTCCCGCTATCATCGGCAGGATTTAGCGGAGGAGAAGCGGGTAGAATTGCATCTGCATACAAAAATGTCCTCCATGGACGGTGTATCGGAGGCAAAGGATTTGGTTAAACGCGCCGCCTCTTGGGGGCATAAGGCGATTGCTATCACCGACCACGGTGTGGTGCAGGCCTATCCTGACGTAATGAACACCGCCGCCGACTTAAAGAAGGCGGGCAAGCCCATTAAAATCCTCTATGGCATGGAGGCCTATTACGTCAACGATATGGTGCCCGCGGTGGTGGGGGAGAGTGACGCCCCCATTAATGGTGAGTACATTGTCTTTGATATTGAAACTACGGGTCTTAGCAGCAAAACCGAACGCATTACCGAAATCGGTGCGGTGCGTATGGTGGGCGGTGAGGTACAGGACAGCTTTAACACCTTTGTCAACCCCGGTATGCCGATTCCGGCTAAGATTACGGAACTGACGGGTATCACCGATGCTATGGTGGCGGACGCCCCCGATGAAAGCACGGCGTTAGATGCGTTCTATCGATTCTGTGGGGATTGCACCGTGTTGGTGGCGCATAACGCCCCCTTTGACACCGGATTTATCCGTGCGGCGGCAAACCGATGCGGCAAGGCGTACCCCTTTACAGGTGTAGATACCGTGCCGTTGTGCCGTTCTCTCTATCAGGGGCTGAAAAACTACAAGCTGGACACCGTAGCGGAATATCTGAAGCTGCCGCCCTTTAACCACCACCGCGCCTGCGACGATGCGGCGGTGTTGGCAGGGATTTTCACCCACGTACTTAAGGATATGCAGCAGCAGGATATCCGGTCTCTGCAGCAGGTAAACACCAAGGTGACGGGGGTGGACCCCAAAAAGGCAAAGTATCATCACCTGATACTCATTGCCCGCAATCTGGTGGGTCTGAAGAACCTGTACAAGCTGGTTTCCTACTCCAATTTGGAATGCTATTTCAAGAAGCCCCGCATTACCCGTTCTAAGCTGATGGAGCATCGGGAGGGTCTTTTGGTGGGCAGCGCCTGCGAGGCGGGCGAGCTGTATCAGGCCATCTTGGAGGACAAGCCTTGGGGGGAGCTGTGCGATATCGCCTCCTTCTACGATTTTCTGGAGATTCAGCCCCTTGGCAACAACGCCTTTATGCTGCGCCCCAGCAAGGGCAAGGGGGGTACCATCAATCCCCCTGTGTGCAAGAGCGAGCAGGAGCTGATTAACCACAATAAGACCATTGTCCGTCTGGGCGAAAAACTGGGCAAACCCGTTTGCGCCACCTGCGACGTGCACTTTATGGACCCTGAGGACGAGGTGTACCGCCGTATTTTGATGGCGGGCAGCGGCTTTGACGATGCGGACCAGCAGGCACCGCTCTATCTGCGTACCACCGACGAGATGCTGGCGGAATTCACCTATCTCGGCGCTGAAAAGGCGCGGGAGGTGGTTATCACCAACCCGAATACGATAGCCGACTGGGTGGAGGAGATTCGTCCCATACCGTTCGGCACCTTCCCGCCCCATATTGACGGCTCCGACGAGGAGCTGCAGCGGCTGTGCTGGGACCGTGCCCGCGAGGTATACGGCGAGCCCGTTCCCGAACTGGTGGCGGCACGTTTGGAAAAGGAACTTACCTCCATTATCAAGCACGGCTTCGCGGTGCTGTATATGATTGCCCAGAAGCTGGTGAAGAACTCGGTGGACAACGGCTATCTGGTGGGTTCCCGAGGTTCGGTTGGTTCCTCCTTTGTGGCGCATATGGCGGGCATCTCCGAGGTGAACCCCTTGGCACCGCACTACATCTGCCGCAATCCGGAATGCAAGCATTCTGAGTTCTTTACCAAGGGCGAGGTGGGGTCCGGCTTTGACCTGCCGCCGAAAAACTGCCCGCATTGCGGACAACCTCTGGGTCGTGACGGACACGAGATTCCCTTTGAAACCTTCCTTGGTTTCGACGGCGATAAATCCCCCGATATCGACTTAAACTTCGCCAGTGAGTATCAGAACCGCGCTCACCGCTATACCGAGACCCTGTTCGGTCTGGACCACGTGTTTAAGGCCGGTACTATCGGTACGATTGCGGATAAAACCGCCTTTGGTTACGTGAAAAAGTATGCCGAGGAGCGGGATATGGTGCTCAGCGCCGCCGAAACCGACCGATTGGCTATTGGTTGTACCGGTGTCAAGCGTACTACGGGTCAGCACCCCGGCGGTATGGTTGTCGTGCCCAACGATTACGAGATAGAGGACTTCTGTCCCGTCCAGCATCCTGCGGAAAAGGCAGAATCGGGCATTATTACCACCCACTTTGATTTCCACTCCATTCACGATACTATTCTGAAGCTGGATAATCTGGGTCACGTAATTCCTACCATTTGCAAGTATCTGGAAGAATATACCGGCATCTCCATTAAGGACGTGGATATGTCCGACCCTGCGGTGTATAGCTTATTTACCTCGCCGGAGGCGTTGGGACTGACGGTGGAGCAGCTGGGCTGCGAAACGGGTACGTTATCCATTCCCGAAATGGGTACCGGCTTTACCCGTCAGATGCTGCTGGATTGTAAGCCTAAGACCTTTGCGGACTTGATGCAGATTTCCGGTCTGTCCCACGGTACCGACGTGTGGCTGGGCAATGCCCAAGACCTTATCAAGGCGGGCACTTGTACTATTGAGACGGTTATCGGTACCCGTGACAACATTATGGTGTACCTGATGCACAAGGGCTTGCCGCCTAAGATGGCGTTCAAGATTATGGAAATTGTGCGTAAGGGCAAGGCGACCAAGCTGCTGACCGAAGAGCATTTGGCGGCGATGCGGGAACACGACGTCCCCGAGTGGTACATCGATTCCTGTATGAAAATCAAATACATGTTCCCCAAGGCCCACGCCGCCGCCTACGTTATTGCGGCGCTGCGCGTAGCGTGGTTTAAGGTACACTACCCCGCGGAGTACTATGCCGCCTTCCTGACCGGTCGCGGCGGTGACTTTGACGCGGCGACGGTGCAGGCAGGTATCCAGCGGGTGAAAGAGGTTATTGACGACATTCGCGAGAGGGGAAAGGAAGCCAGCCAAAAGGAGCAGGACACCGCCGAATTGCTCCACGTGGTATATGAGGCGATGCTCCGCGGTGTGGAGTTCCTGCCTGTGGACTTGTATAAGTCCCACTGGTACAAGTATATTATGGAGGACGGCAAGATTCGCCTGCCCTTCAATGCCATCGCCGGTTTGGGCGAGGCGGCGGCGAAGAGTATGCAGGAGGCGGCGGACCCCAGCGACCCCTATATTTCCTGCGACGACCTCCAGAACCGCACCGGTATCACTAAGGCAGTGATGCAGTCCCTCCACGACTTAGGCGTGGTGGACGGTCTGCCCGAAACTAGTCAAATGACGTTTTTCTAATGTCATTTGGCGGATGTATCGGCTGTAACTTGGGAGAATGGCGTTAGCCATTCTCGGGCAACGGCTGTAGAGATTAGCGGTCCGCAAAAACTGCAAGCCGTTGCGGCAAATGACATTTTTCTAACCTAGGAGAATGGCTTAATTCGTATCCGAAAAATTCACATAAGAAAGGATGTTCCCTATGTTAAAAGGTATCAACCCCTTGCTGTCCCCTGAATTGCTGAAGATTCTGTCCGAAATGGGTCACGGCGATGAGATTATCATCGCTGACGGCGGTTTCCCCGCTGCCCGTCTGGCTCGTAATCTGGTGCGTGCTGACGCTGTCGGTTGTGTGGCTATGCTGGACGCGGTGCTGTCCGTGTTCCCGCTGGACCAGTACGACAGCCAGAATTTCGTGCTGATGGAGACCACCGGTAACGACCAGCCCCCCGCTATCTGGGAGGAGTACGCTGAGGTGCTGAAAAAGCATGAGCCCGACGCGCACATTGAGCACATTGAGCGCTTCAACTACTACGCCCGTGCGGAGAAGGCATATGCCGTTATCGCCACCGGCGAGATGGCTCCCTACGGCAATATCCTGCTGAAGAAGGGCTGCATTCGCTGAGCCTTGTTGCTTTGAGGAGGCAATAATCCTATGCAAGAAATAATCGGCCAGATGTTCGGTATTCTGGCGATGGTGTTTTCTATCCTCACCTGGCAGATGAACAGCCACAAGAAGATGATGGTGATGCAGATTATCTGCGCCTCCACCTTTGTGGTGCACTACGTACTGCTCGGTGCCTATACCGGTGCGGTGGTCAACGGCGTGGCAGTGGTGCGAAACATCATTTTCTACCATCGGGAGAAAAAGATTTTCTCCGGCGTGGGCTGGGTCATTCTCTTCGCCGCGCTGATGGCGGTGTGCGGAGCCGTCTCCGGCTATCGGGAGGGCTGGATTTCTCTGTTTATGATAGTAGGCATGGTGATTAACACCCTGTCCCTGTCTTGTACCAACCCGCAGCTGGTGCGGAAGATCATTTTGTGTTCCTCCCCGCTGATGCTGGTGTACAATATTCTGACTATTTCCATCGGCGGTATCATCAACGAGAGCCTGTCTATGTGTTCTGCCGTTTCCGCCTTGATTCGTACCGCGCAAACAAAAAAAGAGTAACAAAAAATCTCGGCAACCGTTTCGGTTGCCGAGATTTTTTTGGCGCCTTAAGGCGTGGGAATAAACCCCCAGTTCTACTGGGGGAAGATAAAAGCTTTAGCAAAAGAAAAACCTCCGTGATACATGGGAGCAGGCATTTTTGGTGTCGAGGATATTACGTAGATACGGTTGGCAAGAACAAGAAAGTCATTGAAGAGTATATACGAAATCAGCTGGAAGAAGATTACTCGAGTGATCAAATCAGCATGAAGGAGTATATGGACC
>JAFSGP010000019.1 GCA_017440755.1 Clostridia bacterium
CAAAAAAAGACAGCCGCACGTGAGCGGCTGCCTGAAATGGTAATGCGGTGCCAAACTTCTGTGCCCCTTCCAGGGGCTAAGCCTGTAATTGCCCCTTCTAGGGGCTACTCAAACCACCAGTTTACTGGTGGTTATGATTTTGCAAATATTTTGCTCAAAAAGAGCAAAACTTTGCGAAAATCCCTTGACAAACGAAAAAAATGGGGTATAATAATTCCTGTTCGCAGCCCCAATAGGGGCGACCGACATTGCGGAATTGTGTAAAGGTAGCACGAGAGTCTCTGAATCTCTTTGTCTAGGTTCGATTCCTAGTTCCGCAGCCATAAAGAAACAGGACACCCTTGTGGGTGTCCTGTTTCTTTATTTTTGCAGAGACGAGTGGAATCAGAACCTCTAAAAGGCGAAGCCTTTTTTTAGGTTTTGCGCAGTAAAAGGTTGGAGATTGTACAGTGAGGGCGCAAAACCAAGGTTCAGATTCCTAGTTCCGCAGTGCGGGCGGTCGAGATCGCCCGCCCCTACTTTTTAAGTATGGGTGCCCATAGGAGCAGAAATAAAAACAGCGTAGGGGAGCACCTTCGGCAACGGCAACGCCGTTGCAAGTTCAGATTCCTGGTTCCGCAGCCACCCCGCCCAATATACAGAATAATGCGTTAATCTTCTTTAATTTCTTCTCAAATTGATAGAATAGTATGCGACATATATAGGATAGTGTCTTTTTCCTTTGCTTCCTGCGTGCTACAATAACAGTAACTTGCAAAGGAGGAATGGATATGTTTACCGATAAAAAGGTTTTGCTGATCGCCGGAGGCGGCACGCTGGGCACCTACGTGGCGGAGGAACTGCTGCGCCTGGGGGCGAGTGTGGAGATCGTTTGCCCGGAGGAAAAGCAATCGGATCATCCGCGCCTGCGGTTTCATCAGAGCTGGGCGACGGAGGCGTTTCTGCGGGATTTGTTTGCCAAAAACCGCTACGACGGCATTGTCAATTTCGTTCACTACCAGCACGCTGAGGAATACGAGCAGATTCATCCGCTGCTGATCCAAAACACCGACCATCTGATCTTCCTCTCCTCCTATCGGGTGTATGCCAACGAGCAACACCCCATTACCGAGGAGGCGCCGCGTCTGTTTGACGTGATCACCGACCGAGAGATTCGCGATACGGAGTTGTACGCCTTCCCCAAGGCACGGTGTGAGGACTATCTGCGGCAGAAGCATAGCGGCGAGCCCTGGACCATCGTCCGTCCGGTGATCTCCTTCTCACAGCGGCGTTTTGACCTGCTGATGTACTCCGGTACCCGTGTGCTGGAGGCCGCCAAAAATGGGGAGGAGCTGTTATTGCCCACCTTAGTTAAGGACTTTACTGCCGGTTTGGATTGGGCGGGGAACTCCGGCAAGCTGATTGCCCACCTGCTGTTTAATCCTGCCGCCATCGGGGAGACCTATTCCATCTATTCGGGGCACGGACTGACCTGGGGTGAGGTGGCAGAGCTGTATCGCAAGATCGTCGGTTTGCGGGTGCGTTGGTGCAGCGAGGAGGAGTATCTGGACTTCTGTCCTGAGCTGCAGACGGAAAAATGGCTCAACTGGGCGTGGCACTGCGACCGTCGCTACAATCGGGACATCGACCCCACCAAGGTCTTGCGGGCTACCGGTCTGACCGCTGCGGACTTCACCTCCGTGGAGGAGGGAATTCGCCACGAACTGGCACTGCTCGGTCGGGAAAGTAAATAAACAACGGCGTGAAAGCCCACTCTCCTCTCGGTAGAGTGGGCTTTTTTCATCTCTACCATACCCTTTTTTGTGCGAGAATACCCATCGACAGGAGTAGCGTGTTTTTTACAACGACAAATGGTATACTGGAGAGGAAATGAAACCCAAAGCAAAGGAGAAAACTATGTTAATGCAAAGCATAAAGCTGGTGGCAGATTCCTCGGCGGACACCTTGTCTTTAGAGGGGGTTGATTTTGCCTGTGCCTCGCTGAAAATTCTCACCGACAATAAGGAGTACGTGGACGATGCCACTTTGGACGTGGCGGCAATGGCACAGGAACTGAGCGCGTATAAGGGCAAATCCTCTACCGCCTGTCCCGGTGTGGGGGACTGGCTGACCGCATTTGGGGAGGCGGAGCGGGTGATTTGCGTCACCATCACCAGCAACCTGTCCGGCAGCTACAATGCCGCCTGCATTGCCAAACAGGACTACGAGGAACAGAATCCGGAACGACGGGTGTTTGTGCTGGATTCCCTGTCGGCGGGACCCGAACTGCGGCTATTGCTGGAAAAGGCGCAGGCGTGTATACGCAGTGGCATGGAGTATGACGCGGTGTGCGAAACCCTGACCGCTTATGCGAAGAAAACGGCGTTGCTGTTTGTGCTGGAAAGCATGAAGAATCTGGCGAATAACGGGCGGGTCAGTCCGCTGGTGGCTAAGGCGGCGGGACTACTTGGTATCCGTGCGGTAGGCAAGGCAAGCAACGTGGGTACGTTGGAATTGCTGAACAAGTGCCGCGGCAGAGAAAAAGCGTTGCAAACTATTGCGGACAATATGCAAGCGCTGGGCTACAGCAGCGGTCGTGTACGCATTAGCCATTGCGGCAATGAGGCGGCGGCACGGCTGCTGCGCAGTATGCTGATTGCCCGCTACGGACAGCTGGACGTGGAGATATACCCCGCCCGCGGGTTGTGCAGTTTTTATGCCGAGCAGGGCGGTCTGCTGGTGGGCTTTGAAAAAGGATAATAAACATGGAAAGCCGTCGAAAGCGCCGACGACTTACGCATAAACCCTCCTGTTTTGGGTACTTTATGGAAGAAAGTACGATAAACGGGAGGGTTTTCTATGCCGGAGAGATGCGGACAGTACACCATTACCTTGTCGAGTTCCCCCACCATACTGGGCTATGCCGCCGTGGGTGGCAAAAAGGAGGGAGAGGGACCTCTCGGAAAGCAGTTCGACCGCATTTTTGAGGATACCCATTTGGGAGAGGATACCTGGGAAAAGGCGGAGAGCGCTCTGCAGCGGGAGGCACTGACCGCGGCAATGAATAAAACGGGGCTTTCCGTAAGTCAGGTGCAGGTGCTGTTCGCAGGGGACTTGCTCAACCAGAACACCGCGTCCACCTTTGGCCTGCGGGAGATGGGAATTCCGCTGTTGGGGCAGTTCGGTGCCTGCTCCACGATGGGGCAGACCATGGCGATGGCGGCGCTGTTTGTGGACAGCGGCGCCGCCGACCTGTGCGGGGCGGTGACCTCCTCCCATTTCTGCACCGCCGAGCGGCAGTTCCGCTATCCCTTAGAATATGGCGGCCAGCGAACCCCTACCAGCCAGTGGACCGCTACCGCTTCCGGTGCGGTGGTGGTAGGGCATGGCGGCAAAGGGGTACGGGTGACGGCGGTTTGCGTCGGTCGTGTGCAGGATTTGGGGGTTACCGATGCCAACAACATGGGCGCCGCTATGGCGCCGGCGGCGGCGGATACCCTGTCCCGCTTCTTCGAGGATACCGCCACGCGCCCGAAGGACTACGACCTCATCGCCACCGGGGATTTGGGGCTGGTGGGCAGCCGCCTGTGTCGGGAGTTGATTGCCAAGAAAGGGTACACCTTGGGAGAGAATTACACCGATTGCGGGCTGCTACTGTTCGACCGTGCATCGCAGGACGTGCACGCAGGCGGCTCCGGCTGCGGCTGTTCGGCGGCGGTGCTTTGCTGCCATATCCTGCCCGCCATGGAGCGGGGGGAGCTGCGGCGGGTGTTGTTTGCGCCTACCGGTGCCTTAATGTCCCCCACCTCCTCCCAGCAGGGGGAAAGTATCCCCGGTATTTGCCACGCCGTACTGTTGGAATGTGCCGAATAAACTACGCCCCGCCTTGTGCCACAAGGCGGGGCGCTGCTTTTGAGCGAGGAACGGGCTTGATTTATCGGGTCGTGTGTGGTATGATGAAATAAATCGGCGAGTTATTAAGCTGAAAATTGAGAGAGGGGGAGAGAGCCGTGTCTGTGGTGTACGGTATATTGACCGGGTTGGCGGTGCTGTTGCTGGTGGGCTACGGTGTTCTGGTACGCAACAAGGACCCGTGGCTGCTGTTTCTGTTCTGCTGCGTACCGGTGGTGAATTTAGGCTATTTCCTGCTCTCCTTGGCGCAGACGAAGGAGTTCGCCCTGTTCGCAAACGGGGTGTCGTACTTCGGGTCGGTGTTTCTCTCTTTATGTATGTTTATGGTCATTCACCGCCTATGCGGCTTTGCCCGTCCACGGTGGCTGATGCTGGCGCTTACCGGTCTGGCACTGGTGATGTTCGCTGTGGTGTGTAGCCCCTGGTACTACGACTATGCAGCTACCACCTATACGGTGACGGAGGGGTTAGATAAGGTGTACGGACCCCTGCACAACGTCTATGCGCTGTATCTGGTGGGGTATTTCCTGACGATGATTATTACGGTGCTGTGGTCGGTGCGTGGGGGCAAGGTGACGTCCCACAAGCACGCGGTGCTGATGATCGGCATCGTTTTGGGCAACATCACCTTCTGGCTGGTGGAGAAGTTTATTCAATGGGACTTTGAGTTTTTGTCGGTGTCCTACCTGTTTAGCGAGGTGGTGCTGCTGGGTCTGTACTGGATGATGCAGGATTACGTCCACGTTTCCGCTCTGGTGGAGCGGGACAGGACGGAGGCGCTGATTCAGCGTCTGCCGGAGGGGGTAACCCTGCATCCCCGTGAGCGGGAGATATTGACCGCTATCCTCAAGAATCAAAAGCGGCGGGACATTGCGGAGCAGATGAATCTGTCCGAAAACACGGTGAAGACCTATACCCGCAGCCTGTACCGCAAGCTGGGCGTGACCAGCCGTGAGGAACTGTACGAATTGGTATAATGGAGCAAAAAGCCTGTGGCGAGAGCCACAGGCTTCTTTAATTTCACCCCGCCTCCACCCCCGTTCACCCCATTTTCACCCCTGCGGGGTGATGACATCCGTACCAAGGGTACACTATAATAAGGATAGCAGATTAGAAATCCACCCGTACAGAAAAGGAGGAACTCGTATGAAGAAAGTGCTTGCTATCCTGTCGTCTGTGATGTTGCTGTTGGGGATGATACCCGCTGTAACAGTTTTCGGCGCTACCGTGATCCGAAATATTGCCGTTTCGGATGTTGTGGAGCCCGTTGTAGGTGAGTCGCCGTCTTACACGGCCAATGTGGTAGGTGACGGCTATACGTTGGCCGGTACCAATTACGGAAACTGGAAGATTGGCGGTATTGTTTGGCTTCGCGACGGTGATGCTTTCACCGGTTCCGTTATGTCCGATGCCGAAAAGTTCCGTCCCGGACATACGTATACGGTAATGATTGATCTTGTGACGGAAGGTGGGTATTCTTTTTTATTCGAGCATAATAACGGCAATTATGCTGCGGTGACCATCAACGGGCAAGCGGCCACGCTCCATATCGACAATTGCAGTACAGCATCCTATCAGGTGTGTTACACCTTTGTCTGTGAGCAGACGGCGGTTTCCAGCGTAATGCTCTATGATCTGGAGGAACCGCAGGGCGGAAAAACGCCCGATACGCAAATTACATCCGCTTATCCGGCTTATTATGTGGTGGAGAGTGTTGCTTGGACCGATATTGAGGGAGGCGCTGTTAACGGCAGCTTTGAGACCGGAGTCCCCTATCAGGTGGAGATCGTAGTTGCTTCTGCGCAGTACAACGGTGACGATCTGTCCCGCTTTGCCGATGATATGACCGTATATATTGACGGCACGCAGTTGAGCTATCTGGATCGCGTGAATGTGATAGATAACAAGGTCGTTATTTTGTATAAATTCCGCAATCCTGCTGCTGCTCCCGAGGCAGAGGACTATCGCTTTATAACACAACCTACGGGGGCTGCCGTGGGTGTGGGAGATTCCCACAATGCCAATTGGCGAACTAACTTTATTCCCCAGTATTTTAATATTGAATATTGGGACGGTGCGATTTGGGATCAGTGGGATTGTATTAATGAGCCGGAAAGCGGCGAAGGTGATTATGATTTTACCAATAATGTAGCAGAAAACTACCGTTTTCGCATTGTGGCGTATATCGGCAACGATGCGGTAGCTACCAGTAACGAGTTCATTATCACTTGGGGAACGCCTGCCGCTACTGTGATCGATCGGGCAATCGTTTACGTGGTAGAGCCTGTGGTGGGAAAGACCCCCCGCTACGAATGCAGCATCCATACGACCGGTATTGTGTCAGATGTAGAGGATGACATGTATGGCGAGTGCCAGGAGAATGGTGTTGTCTGGTTCTGCGACGGTACGCCGATGCTGCCTACCGATACATACGAAGTGGGCAAGGCATATACCGTTCGTTTGGGATTGCTGCGGGCGGACAATAGCGTTGTATTTGCTACTAATCCCCAGCCGCAGATTCTCATTAACAATCAAACGGGATATATTCAGTACGGTAACGCCAACTACATTTCAGTGGAGTATAATTTTCCCGTTATGGAGGGCTATACCGTTACTTTTGTGGCTAACGGCGGCAGTGGAACGATGCATGCGTTAGAAGGCGTTGGCGGTGTTTGCGTTATTCCTGAATGCGCTTTCACACCGCCTTCTGGCAAGGTGTTTAAATCTTGGAAAATCAACGGTGAAGACTGGTGGCCCGGCGAAAATTATCCTATGACAGAGGCAATCACCCTTACTGCGCAGTGGAAACTCGCCTCTGACCGACAGCAGGTGACCGCCATGGTTGCTTCCTCGGAGGATATAGATACCATTCCTACCCTGTACGGTAGAAGGCGGATCCCGCAGTTTACAATCATAGAGGGTTCTCCTGCTTACCTCAACGCCAACGTCGCTAATCTCCGTTGGGAAAAGAAGGTAAACGGCAACTGGAAGAACCAAATGGAAGGGCGGTTTACCCCGGGCGAGTGGCGCGTTTCCACTCAAGTGCGTATAGATCACGATGCGGCTACAACTCACGAACTCGGCACTCCCTTCACACTGACTGTAAACGGTGAAGCGTGGACGGTGGAAGCGCCGTTCGTGTACCCCACATATTCTATGGCGTGGGTCTATTCTCCTGTTTATGTCATTGAGGACGACCCCAATGTTCAGCCGCCTCAGCCGATAGAAGAGGTACATATTCGTCTGGTGGGCTATACCGAGGGAGCAAGCGTGGACGGCGTCACGGCGGTGAGCGATGCCGGTGTAAACGTGAAGGTCGTGGGATTCCTCGAAATCAGCGGAGATCTTAACGCTTTGAAACCCGGTGATGTGAAAGAGGCTACCGGTGTGTTTTCTGCGCAAAAGACGTATGCAGCAGCTTTGCAAATCACTGCAAAAAATGGCTTTGATATCAGTTGGTTGCTCAGCGATAACGTAGCGGTGGAGCAGGCAACAACAGATGTGCAGGAGAGGTATGATGAGGGAGCAGACAGTTTCGAGGGTATATATATCCTGAAAGCGCCTGCCGCCGCTAACAAGGCGACCATTACTTCTCAGCCGAAGACCACCTATACCAAAATGGGCGCCACCGCCAAGGCAACGGTACAGGCGAGCGGCGATGGGCTGAAGTACACTTGGTACGTAAAGAATGCGGGTGCTTCCAAGTACAGCAAGTCCTCCATCACCTCGTCCACCTATTCGGTCAAGATGAGCTCCACCACCAAGAACCGCAGCCTCTACTGCGTGGTGACGGATAAATACGGCAAGACGGTGCAGAGCAGCACGGTGGTGCTGCGTGAGGCGGTGTCTATCACCACCCAGCCCGCAACCGCCTATGCCAAGAAAGGCGCCACCGCCAAGGTGACGGTGAAGGCCAGCGGCGACGGGCTCAGCTACACCTGGTATGTGAAGAATGCAGGTGCCTCCAAGTACACCAAGTCCTCCATCACCGCGTCCTCCTATTCGGTGAAGATGAGCTCCACCACCAAGAACCGCAGCCTCTACTGCGTGGTGAAGGATACGTACGGCAAGACGGTGCAGAGCAGCACGGTGGTGCTGCGTGAGGCGGTGTCCATCACCACCCAGCCCGCAACCGCCTATGCCAAGAAAGGCGCCACCGCCAAGGTGACGGTGAAGGCCAGCGGCGACGGGCTGAAGTACACCTGGTACGTG
>JAFSGP010000025.1 GCA_017440755.1 Clostridia bacterium
CGTTCATATTCTTGCGTAATGCGGATCTGCTGATCGTGATATGCTTGTGGGTTAATATAATTGGGGTTATATAACCACTCATTAAAATTTCTCATGTTAATCAACTCCTTCAAGTGTAATTCTTTTCCTTATGTAATCATTAGTTAATTCTTCGTCGTAGTTTATACAAATAAGATGTATGCCTTCTTCTTCACAAATTCTCTTTTTTCTACTATCATGCTCTTTTTGTATTTCCAGTTTTGCTTTTCCGCCCCAATGCTCAACTGCTTGAAAATGTTGTAATCCTTGATACTCAAAAGCAAGTTTTTTACTTGGAATATAAATATCTAATTCCAAGCCCTCTAACCAATTTGGGCGATGATGGCGGATTATTTCTGTGTCTGGGTAGATTTCTTCTACGATATGATATAACATTGTTTCACTTACCCATGCATCTCCAATTTTATGATAACCCATTTGTTCTCGCACTAAATTCTCAATTGCATTTTGAAATTCGCGTTGCAGTTTATAGAGCTCACCTTCGGTTCCAACATTGTTGTTCATAAGATGTGCCAACCTTTGTACGTAATCGTAAAACGCCGGCGTACACTCTTCCGGTAAAATATTCAATTCTCGAATTTGGTAAGGATCAATGCCTAACCTGAATTCCTCTTGTTTAATATACCATCCAAATCTCTGTTTAAAGACACCGCCATACATTGGGTGACAATATTTCATTGAAGGAATCTTTTTATTACAACGGAAGCATAGGTTTTCTTTAAACCCAAACGGCTCTAACGGAGATTCTGTATGCTCTATTGAGATTTCAGCAACTGTCTTCGGAAAATAATCAGTTCCTAAAGGGTAGGCTTTTGAGCCTATATAATTATCAAGTGGTTGTCTTTTCCTTAATTTTATATAATTCTCAATAGCCTGACGCTGACATTCGCAGAAGAAAATTTTCTCACCCACATCTTGAGAGAAACCAAAGAAAGCACCGTAATGCTCAGGATAATATACAATTGGTAACGGTAAATCTTCGTAGGTAATTGCGCCTAAAGATACATCTCTTTCGTTATTGGTTCGAATAAGAGGTCTATACTTTCCAGCATCTCTTTTTACTTTTTCGAAAAATTCGTAATAGTCAATCGCCGACTTATATGGTTGTCCATAAAGAAAAATATTTGCGTTCTTCCATTTGCAGATTTTATCAATCAACGATAATGCAACATCTTGAACACGAACATAATCTATTATGTTATCAATAAAGCATTGTGTTATTCCGTTACGACAAGTATAATTGGGCAGTTGTTTTGCTAAATTACAAACTTTTTTATATTGGGTAGATTTCGAGGTTCCAAACTCTATGTAGATAATATGCATTCTTTCTCACCTCGTTTTTATTATACCACACTATCTGTTTTCCTTCAATTCTTATAAAAAAACAATTTACACACGCACAGTTTTCTTCTTTCTGTGAGAGTTCAAGTCCTGTCCGAGATAAAAATCTTTTTTGTACGTTCAAACCGTTACCTAAAAATTTGCCTATAAAAACAGAAAAAACCCTGATAAAATCAGAGTTTTTCTGTGGCTATATCTTTTTTGTAGCCCTTTGTTGATGCGGGCGGCGGGATTTTGAACCCCGATTTTCACCGAAAGGAACTTGTAAAAGGTTTGAGGTTTGATGTTCGGATGAAAATCTTGTATTTTTGCAGAGCAAAAATACGGCGGAACAAAGACCTCAAAGCACCGACCGTACTAAATTAGGGAGTGGTCCAAGAGGACCACTCCCTAATTTGGCAGGGGCAGAAGGACTTGAACCCTCGGCACGCGGTTTTGGAGACCGCTGCTCTACCAACTGAGCTATACCCCTATATATAGGCGGTGTCGCAAGACGACCGCTATGTGAAACAGGTCAGTGACCCGAGATACACTGGTGGGCCTTCAGGGACTCGAACCCGGGACTGACCGGTTATGAGCCGGCTACTCTAACCAACTGAGTTAAAGGCCCATATGCGGACTGCAACAGTCACGCATAACATTCTACCATAAAATCCGCCGTTGTCAAGTGGTTTTTTTGCTTTTCCTTACGGTTTTTTATTCTCATCCGATTCGCTGTAAGCGCTGCTTGACACGCAGGCGATCCATCGCCGCCGCCAAAGCCACAAAAGCAGCGCCGCCCACCAGCTCCTGCACACAGTTGAAAGGAATCGCCGCAACTGCACCGCCAAAGGCAGACTGCCACACGCCACCGGACAGCATCACGATAGCAATCTCCGCCGCAAAGTAACCCGCAACGCCGAAGATACCCGCAAAAAGGGGCGCCACACCGTTGCACAGGCACAAAAGCTTCTCCTTCTTCGCTGTAAAGGGGATAACCATTACAGCCTTAATGATGATCGTAGCAGGCGCCCAAACAGCCGCACCGGTGAGGACATCCGCCAAGCCGCCGCCGATGGCGGCAGCTGCCATAGCATACGGAGTAGGCAACAACGCCGCAGCCAGATACACCATCGTGTCTCCCAGATGGATATAGCCGCCGCCCACAATCGGAATATGTAAGATATACGCCGTTGTCAAAAATACCATTGCTGCCAGCAGACCGGTCAGTACCAAATTCTTTTTCATACAAAACACTCCTTCATTAATTACACAATATGTGTAAATATGGCTCAAAAGCGATGCCGTCCTGTTCGGGGGCGTCCAACCGTGCCGTATGAGCGGTAGCTTCCCACACAAACGCCGCCGTATGCTCCACGGCCACCTGCAAAGGTTCTCCCCTTAACAGGTATCCGCACAGCACCGAAGCGAACACATCCCCGGTGCCCGCAAAATTCCGTTCCACACGAGGGCTGCCCACCCAAACGGCAGGCTGTTCTTTGTCGGTGATCACGCAATTTTCCACCTGTCCGTTGGCGCCTTGGTCAATGCCGGTAACCACCACCGACTCACAGCCGCTCCCAAGCAGCTGTCGCGCCATAATTTCGATAGAGCGGCGGTAACGGGGAGGTCCGTCCTTCTTCACCAGTCCGTAATGATACCCCGTCAGCAAGCAAAGCTCGGTCAGATTAGGGGTGGCAACGGTAGCCTGCCCCACCAGACGCTTCATCGGCTCCACCATACCCTTACAGGTATCGTACAGTCGTCCGTGGTCCCCCATCGCCGGGTCCACCAAACACAAGCCGCCCTGCGCCTTTACCTCCTTCAGGAAGGGTAGCAAAATATCCGCCTGCCGCTCATTCCCCAAGAAGCCGGTATACACACCGGCAAAATCCAGCTCCAGCGTTCGCCAGTGGTCCAAATAGGCCGCCATATCCCCCGTAAAATCCCGCACTACAGGGTTGGCGTACCCCGTATGGGCGGACAGCACCGCCGTGGGCACAGGACAGGGCTGAAAGCCCATGGCTCCCAGCACCGGCAGCGCTACCGTCAGGGAGCACCGCCCGAATCCCGACAGGTCGTTAACGGTGGCAACGCGTTTTACTTGCTCCATAGTGTAATCTCCTCAGCTTTTTTGCCCCAGTTTCCGTTCGGTTCCTGCGGCAATACGCTTGATGTTTTCCTTGTGCTTCACCACAATGACCAGCTCCACCAACGCGGCAAAAACGACGGTAAACACCACCTGCTGCCACGGGAGATGGTCAAATACAAAGCCGGTCAGCACCAAAAGCGGCGCACCACAGCCGATGGCCAGCACCGAACCGAGGGACACCATACGGCTGATCGCCACAATCACAATGAAAATGCCGAGACAGGTCAGCGCCACGCGGGCGTCCAGCACCAAAAACATACCCAAGGTGGTGAGAACTCCTTTTCCGCCGCGGAAACCGTAAAATAGAGGCAACACGTGACCGATAATACCCGCAAAGCCGCCAAAATAGCCGCCGATGAGCCACAAAGACGGCTCCCAGGCGGGCTGCGCCATATGAATATGGGTCAGCAACCAACCGCCAAGCAGAGCGGCCAGCACGCTCTTGACCACGTCACCAATCGCCGTCAGCGCCGCCGGCAGCTTGCCGTGGGCACGCAGCACGTTGGTGGCGCCGGCATTGCCGCCGCCCTCCTCCCGAATATCCTTGCGGGAGAAAAAGCGGGTGACGATAATCGCCCAGTTCACACTGCCCAGCAGATACCCGCCAAGCACCGCCAGCAACAATGCCAGCCAACTATTCGCCAAGAAAGCACCCATTTCCTTCACTCCTTATCTCCTTACGGTCAGGGTAGCCTGTTATTGTGTGGTGCGGTCACCCTTTTCGCGGATAATGAAACGCACCGGCGTTCCTTCCAAGCCGAAGGTATCCCGCAGCTGGTTCTCCAGATACCGCTGATAGGAAAAATGGAACAGCTCCGCCCGATTGACGAAGAACACGAAGGTGGGCGGATTGGTAGACGCCTGGGTCATATAGTAAATGCGCAGGCGCTTACCCTTGTCCGTAGGGGGCTGTACGCGGGCGGTAGCCTGTGCCAGCACGTCGTTGAGCATACCGGTCTTGATGCGCATAGAATTCTGTTCGCTGACGAATTTAATCAGCTCGAACAGCCGCTCCACCCGCTGTCCCGTCTTTGCGGAAATGAACAGGAAGGGCGCGTAAGGCATAAAGGAGAAATCGTCCATCAGCTCCTTGCGCATCTTGTCCATGGTTTTATCGTCCTTTTCCACCGCGTCCCACTTGTTGACGGCGATGATGCAGGCCTTACCCTTCTCGTGGGCAATGCCTGCCACCTTGCTGTCCTGTTCGGTGAAGCCCTCCACGCCGTCAATCA
This sequence comes from Clostridia bacterium, assembly GCA_017440755.1. Lineage (GTDB taxonomy): Bacteria > Bacillota > Clostridia > Oscillospirales > Acutalibacteraceae > UBA5905. The sequence goes on from JAFSGP010000025.1 coordinate 4,744, forward strand.
TAATGACGCACACGTCGGCTCGCTCCACCGCCATCTGGGCACGGAGAATGCTGTATTTTTCAATGGCATCGTCCACCCTGCTCTTGCGGCGCAAGCCCGCGGTGTCGATGAATATAAAATCGCCGTATTGGTTGCTGATGTGGGTATCAATGGCGTCGCGGGTGGTACCCGCAATGGAGGAAACGATGCTCCGCTCCTCCCCTGCTACGCAGTTGATAAGCGAGGATTTACCCGCATTGGGGCGACCGATAACCGCCACCTTGATGGTATCTCGCTCCTCTTCTTCCTCGTTCGGCTCAGGCAGGTGCTCGCACACCGCGTCCAGCAGGTCGCCGGTGCCCATACCGTGAACCGAGGACACCGCTATCGGGTCACCCAGCCCCAAATTATAGAACTCGTAGAACTCCGCCGGCAGGTCGCCGGGGGTGTCGCACTTGTTGACGCACAGCACCACGGGCTTGCCGGACTTCTGCAGCATGGTCGCCACCGACTGGTCGTTGGCGGTGACACCCGCCCGCAGGTCGGTGACCAGCACAATCACATCCGCCTGGTCTATCGCCAGCTGTGCCTGCGTACGCATTTGCGCCAGAATAATATCGTCCGTCTTGGGCTCGATACCGCCGGTATCCGCCAGCATAAAGGTACGCCCGCTCCACTCGCACTCCGCAAAAATGCGGTCACGGGTGACGCCCGGAGTATCCTCTACGATGGACAGGCGCTGTCCGATGAGCTTATTAAACAAGGTGGATTTGCCCACGTTGGGGCGTCCTACCACCGCTACTACCGGTTTAGCCATCGCTGTCCTCTCCTTTCATAAACAAAGCCTCCAATAAGGCGGCTCCGTCGGTCTCATTAACAAATTGTATCGGCACACCCAGTGCCTCTTCTACCTGCTCCACCGTCACGTCGTCCAGGAAGCAGTCGCCCTCCTGCCGCAGCATATTCGCGGGCAACAAAAGGCGGTCCATAGCCACCTCTTTTAACTGCGCTATCAAATCCTTGCCGGTAATCAGACCCGACACGGTGATGGTTTCGCCAAAGAAGTCGTTGCGTATCGGCACCACCTGTGCAGACAAGGTCGGGAAGTGGACCTTCGCCTCCTCCACCAACGCTTGCAGAAAGGGAGCGGCCGCCATACCCGTAGCCACCACCGCGCGGGTGGTGACAGGTGCCGTTTCCCACGCCGCCAACTGCTCGCGGAACTGCTCCCGTTGCAAGGCTATCATACCCACGCCGTTCTCCAGCTGGGGGTAGTCCTCATAGAAATCCCCCTCGGGGATAGGCAGCTCGGCGCGGATATACCACTCGTCCGAGGGGTAGAACACACGGCTGCCGCACTGAGACAGCATCTCGTCACCTGCGGCGGTGAGCTGGTGGATAACCTGCCGCGCCTCCTCTTTGGTAAACAGGCGCAAGGGGGTCAGCCCCTCGCGGTGTTTGGTGAGCCCCACAGGCACCGCCGCCACGCTGCGAACCGCAGGAGTCAGCGCCGCCAAGTCGCGAATGGAGCGGGCCAACTCCTCCCCGTCGTTATAACCGGGTACCAGCACCAACTGGCAGTTAAGCGCCAAGCCGGCCTCCGCGAACCGCTGCAGATAGTCCAGACACTGTCCCGCAAAGCGGTTGTTCATCATCTGACACCGCAATTCGGGATTGGTGGTGTGCACCGAAATATTCACGGGACTGATGTGCATCTCGATGATGCGCTCCACCTCCCGCTCGGTCAGGTTGGTCAGGGTAATATAGTTGCCGAAGAGGAAGGACAGGCGGTCGTCATCGTCCTTAAAATACAGGCTCTCCCGCATACCGTCGGGGAGCTGGTCGATGAAGCAAAACATGCAGTTATTGCGGCAGGAGCGCTGCTTGTCCATCAGATAGGTGGCAAACTCCAGCCCCAGCTCCTCGTAGGGCTGCTTTTTCAGCCGCACGGTGCGGCGCCGCCCCTTCGCCGTCAGCAGGGTGAGTCGCAGGCGGCTGTCGGGGATATAAAACCGATAATCCAGCACGTCCCCGATCTCCCGCTTGTTGATGGTGAGCAGGGTATCCCCCGCCCCAATACGGGCGCGGTGGGCCGGACTGCCCTCTTGTACCGCCGTAATTTCTACCGCCACAGACTCCCCTCCTTTGCCTGATAAATAAAAATAGAGGAAGATTGCTCCTCCTCTACTTTCAAGTTCCGCACAGCGGCGACAGATTATTCGCCCACCTGGACGATCTGTCTGCCGTGGTAATAACCGCAGTTACCGCACAGACGATGAGCACGCTTGTACTCGCCGCACTGGGGGCATTTGGTCAGAGCCGGAGCATCCAGCTTCCAGACATTATTACGACGCTTGTCACGCCGAGCCTTGGAACTTTTTCTCTTGGGTACCGCCATTGTCAGCACCTCCTTGCATTGATGAAAGGTTTTTAATCCAATAGTTGTCTCAAAACAGCGAGACGGGGGTCGACCGACTTGTGGTTACAACCGCACAAGCCTTCATTGAGGTTTTTGCCGCACAGGGTGCATAAGCCCCGACAGTCCTCCCGACAGAGGGTCTTGTACGGCAACTCCAGCAGGATATCCGTCTGCACCGTGTCAAACAGGTTCAGGCAGTACTGCTCCAGCAGGATATAGTCGTCATTCTCCTCGTTCTCGAGAGTGGTGACCAGAGTATGCTCCACAGGGACGTCGTAGGACCGTGTGTAGGGAGCGAGGCAACGGTCGCACTGTCCGTCAAAGTCGAACACCGCCCGCGCCGACAGCTGTACCACACCCGCACGCACCTTGATGCCGCCGACAACGTGTATCGGCTTCACAAAGGGGTGTGCGCCCTGAAACTCCACCTGGGAAAAATCCAACTCTGTGTCGATAGAGAGGCTGTCCGCCTCACCCATAAACAGGGGTCTGCACTGTATAAGCATAGTTCACCTCAATCGTCACGCATGATATTATATAGGGAACGGGGTGATTTGTCAATAGACAATTTGAAATTCTCGCCATTTTTCCGCAAACAAAGAGAAAAACAGAGAAAATCAGTCGGTAGGACCCTCCACCGCCACCAGCGGCACAAAGGGTTCGGCCTCGTTGTCACCAATGTCGCGAATGATGATAAAGGGCGTCAACTCATCGTCCTGTCCCGCAGGGTTGTCCCGAATCCGCTCCGCCAGCTCCTCATCGTCCGCCGCCGCCAAATCGGGGGATTTCGCCAGCACCTCCACCGAGATATCGTTGGCGTCCACCAGCATGCAGGAGATACCCAGCTGCTCGTAAATCGTGGCGCAGACCTTGTCCGGCTCCTTGGGGTTAAGCACCGCCAGCGTATGGTAGGTATCAAAGGCGGAATGGTCATAGAATCCGTCAATGCCAGCCACGTCCTGTCCCACCACCTTGTAGAACAGACCGCGCTTGCCGATAATCTTACCGATGACGCCGCAGACGCAGCCCCACAGCACACGGGGCAGGCCCTTCATATTGATAGCCAGCTGTAGCTTATAGGGCTCATTCATACCGATGCCGTTGTGGTTGCTGGTGGCAAAGCGGGACAAAAATTTCGCCCAAAAACTCAGCTTTACGTCCTTTTTCTCCACGGTATTATCCTGACACATGGAGATTACCTTTTCTCCCAGCGTCACCACGTCCCCCGCCTGATACAACGGCAGCACGTACTGCCGTAAAATCTCGACGTAATCCTCGCCACGCTGGACAAAATGAGTCTTCACCCCATATCGCTCGTAGCGGACACCGCCAACCTCCCGCACACCGCGGACGTAATAGGTGATGCCGTCCTGCTCGCGGCGATTCGCATCGGTGTTGCGGTTGCCCTCATACCAAATAGCCATTGTCTTTCACCTTACCTTGCATTTTGGCAAAGAACGGCGAGGGAGTGCTCCCCCGCCGTCCCGCTTTAACTGTATTGTGTCATCTGCCTCGGCATCTATACCGTAAATCAGATTTCCTCCGCCAGATTCGCAACGCGAGCGGGGATATCCTCCTTAGCGGCGGATACGGACATCACGATACGGGTCTCCAGCTTCGCCAGCTTCTCAACGAAAGCCGCCAGTGCCTCCAGATCGTCGCCGCCAATCTTCAGCACGGAATCCACAAAGATATCGGTGATATCGTAGTTGCCCGCGCACATGCCGGCGATGTAGCCGTACAGAGCGTCAAAGCCCTTGATGGCATAGTCCTCAGCAGCCACCAGACGCGCCTTGTGGCTGATATCGTAGGTCAGGTTGTTATCTTTTTCTATAAAGACCACATTCCCCTTAGACTGCTCAACGGCGGCGTTACACATAGCCATCAATTTTTTGGTCTTGCCGGAGCCTTTTTTACCGAGAATTAAAGTGATCATAATCTTGTCCTCCTAAAAGTTGTATATTTGGAAACCGTCTGCCGACGGGAACTCCCATTTTCACTTACCGAAATCACTTGCCCAAACGAGCTTCCAGCTCCGCGCGAGCCGCCTCGTAGCCGGGCTTACCCAGCAGGGCGAACATATTCTTCTTGTAGCTCTCCACACCCGGCTGGTTGAAGGGGTTAACACCCAGAATGTAACCGGAGATGGCACAAGCCTTTTCGAAGAAGTAGATGAGGTAGCCAAGCTCGTGCTCGTTCATCGCGGGGACGTCCACCACCAGATTAGGGGTATCGCCGTCGGTATGAGCCAGAATGGTGCCCTCATAGGCCTTCTCATTCACAAAGGACAGGGGCTTGCCTGCCAAGAAGTTGAGTCCGTCCACGTTCTCCGCGTCCTCTTTAATCAGCAGGTCGCGCTGGGGGGCCCCCAGCTTAACCACCGTCTCAAACAGGATATTGGATCCGTCCTGAATGAACTGACCCAGAGAGTGCAGGTCGGTGGAGAAAATCACCGACGCAGGGAACAATCCCTTACCGTCCTTGCCCTCGCTCTCGCCGAACAGCTGCTTCCACCACTCGTTCATCATGGCGAACTGGGGCTCATAGCTGACCATCAGCTCCACCATGCGACCGCGGCGGTGAAGCGCCGTACGGGCGGCGGCATAGCGGTAGCAGTCGTTGTTCGCCAAATCGGGGTCGGCAAAATCCGCCCGTGCGGCGGCGGCGCCCTGCATCAGCGCCGCAATATCGCAACCCGCCACAGCGATAGGCAGCAAGCCCACCGCCGTCAGCACCGAGAAACGACCGCCTACGTCATCCGGCACCACGAAGGTCTCGTAGCCCTCGCGGTCGGACAGTCCCTTGAGGGTGCCCTTTGCCTTGTCGGTGGTGACGTAGATGCGGCGCACCGCCTCCTCGTGCCCATAGGTCTGCTCCAGCAGCTCGCGGAACACACGGAAGGCAATCGCCGGCTCGGTGGTGGTGCCGGATTTGGATATCACGTTGATGGATACCCGACGACCCTCGCAAATCTCCAGCAATTCGGACAGCTGGGTGCCGGAAATGCTGTTGCCCGCGAAATAGATGTCGGGGGTATCCTTTTTCTTAACGTTATAATTATTGGACTTGAGAAATTCAATGGCGGCACGGGCGCCCAGATAGGAGCCGCCGATGCCGATGACGATAAACACGTCGGTATCCTCTTTGATGCGGGCGGCGGCCGCCTGAATGCGGGCAAACTCCTCCTTGTCATAGTTGACGGGGAGGTCCACCCAGCCGAGGAAATCGCTCCCCAAACCGGTGCCGCCGTGCAGCATCTCGTGTGCCATATTGACCTGGGGCTGCAGCGCCTCTATCTCACCATCTGCGAAAAAGCCCTGTGCGTACTTTGTTTCCAACCGAACTGCCATATCCATTCATCCTTTCTAACGACTGCACCTGTTCCCAAGTGCCGAACCCTTTCTCACTATCTATTATCGGCGAAAGGTGATGCGGTGGCAAGTAAGGAATGTTGCAAGTATCCGTCAAGTATGTTGTGTTTATTTTACACTATTTTTTCCAATTTTGCAACCGCTATTTTGCAATTTTTATGTTTTTTTGTACAAATTATTTGAGCAAAGCGTCGATAAGGAGGCGATAGGCCCACGGTAGGGTGGTTTCGGGCACTTCGCAGACCGCACGCAGGGGATATTCCGCCAGCATTTCCTCCCCCAGCATCACCTTCCATCTGCCGAGCACCTGCCCTTTTACCACGGGCGCCTCCACGTCCGCCGCCAGCTCTACACGGGCTTCCACCTGTGTTTCCGTGCCTTTTTTGAGCAATAACGGAACAGGTGTCTCCGCCGCGGGCATCACCTCGGTGAGCTGGCCGCCCAACACCTTCACGGGAGAAAGCGACAGACTCTCGGCGGCAGGCGTATAGGCGGTGAAATTGGCAAAGCCGTAATCCAGCAGGGCTCTGGCGCCGCTCCACCGATGGTCGGTGGTGTCACAACCCAACACCACCGCCACAAAAGCGGTGCCGTCCCGCCGGGCGGTGGCGGACAAGCAATGCCCCGCGGCGGCGGTTGTGCCTGTTTTCAGCCCCGTAGCGCCTTTGTAGTGGCGCACCAGCTTGTTGGTGTTCACCAGCTGGGAGGCGCCGCCCCGCAAGGAATCCATCCAGATGGTGGTGAATTTCTGTATGGCGGTATGCTTCATCAGCTCCCGCGACATCACCGCCACGTCGTAGGCGCAGGAATAGCCGCTGTCGTCCAGCCCGCTGCAATCCTTAAACAGAGTGTCCTGCATTCCCAATTCGGCCGCGCGTGCATTCATGCGCGCCACAAACGCCTCTATGGTGCCGCTGATATGCTCCCCTAAGGCGGCACAGGCATCGTTGGCAGATACCACCGCGGCGGCCTTGACCAGCTCCTCCACCGTCATAATCTCCCCCGGCTCCAACCAGATTTGCGAGCCGCCCATGGAGGCGGCGGTGGGAGAACAGGTCACCGTATCCTCCCATTTAAGCCGTCCCCCGTCCAGCTCCTCCATCACCAACAAGAGGGTCATCACCTTGGTCACCGAGGCAATCGGCACGCGGGCATGGCTGTTCTGTTCAAACAGCACCTGACCGCTGCCTTGGTCCATCAGCACCGCGCCTTTGGCATGCACCTGCAGGGCAGAGGTGTCCGCAGGCACCGTACCCGCCGCCCACACCGCCTCGTCCTCCGCCAAAAGCTCCGTCAATGGCTCTCCGCCGTCCTCATCGTACAGCACCATGCCGTCTGCGGCAACCGCCGTGGAAAACAGCAAACAGAACACACATACAAGGGCTATCCATCGTTTCTTCATATCGTTCATCCTCCCCTCAGTTTCCTTTCATATATATGGGCGACGGCGGGCAGATACGCGAAAAAATGGAATTTTTTCCATAGATCGCAGAAAAGGCTTTATTTTTGGAAAGAAAAGCCATATAATAAAACTACCACATCCGGAAAGGAACACGATGGTATGAACACAGCCAACCTGCTTGAAAACATAAAACGTATTCATTTTATCGGCATCGGCGGCTCGGGTATGAGCCCGCTGGCGGAGATTCTCCACGCCAAGGGGTACGTCCTGTCCGGCTCGGACAACAACGAGTCGGATAACCTTGTCCGCATTCGCGGTCTGGGTATCCCCGTAGCGATGGGGCACGCCGCCGAGAACATCACCGGTGCCGACCTTATTGTATATACCGCCGCCATTCCCGCGGACAATCCCGAGCTTATGGCGGCGCAGGCACAGGGGATTCCCATGCTGGAGCGCGCCATTCTTCTGGGGTGGATCTCCCGTCAGTTTGATAATACCATTGCCGTGGCGGGCACCCACGGCAAAACCACCACCTCCTCCATGCTCAGTCAGGTGCTGCTGGAGGCCGGCACCGACCCCAGCATCTTCATTGGCGGCCGTCTGCCCGCCATCAATGCCAACGGCCACGCAGGCACCAACGATACCATGGTGTGCGAGGCCTGCGAATTTAAAGACCATTACTTAGAGATGACCCCTGCCGTCAGTGTCATTCTCAACGTGGACGCGGACCATCTGGACTATTTCGGCGACCTCGACGGGGTTATCCGCTCCTTCGCCAAGTTCGCCGCCCGTACCACCCGCGCGGTCATCTACAATGCCGACGACGAAAACACCGTGGCGGCGGTGGCGGACGTCCCTGCGGAGAAAAAGATTAGCTTCGGCACCGCCGACAACTGTGACTGGCAGGCGAAGAATATCCGCACGGTGCGCGGCTCCTACGGACAGTACGACCTGTATCACAAGGGTGAATACCTGTGTGAGATCGAGCTGGGCGTCCCCGGTGCCCACAACGTGCTCAACTCCCTGTCGGTGGCGGCGGCCGCCACCCTGTGCGGTATAACCCCCGTCCAAATTGCCGACGGCATCAAGGCATTCCACGGGGCGGGACGGCGTTTCGAGTTCCTCGGCACTTATGCCGATGTGACGGTGGCGGACGACTACGCCCATCACCCCACCGAGATTGCCGCCACCTTAGAGGCGGCAGGCAAGCTGGAGCATCGGCAGGTGTGGGCGATCTTCCAGCCCTTCACCTTCTCCCGCACCGCCCGCCATCTGGACGAATTCGCCGAAGCCCTGTCCGCCGCTGACCACGCTATTGTCAGCGACATTATGGGCTCCCGTGAGGTCAACGAGTGGGGGGTCCACTCGGAGCAGATGACCGCCAAAATGGCAAACGGCACGTACCTCGCCACCTTCCCCGAAATCGCCGACTATGTAGCGGCACGGGTACAGCCCGGCGACCTGGTGCTGACCATGGGCGGCGGCGACGTGTACAAATGCGCCCGTATGGTAATTGCCCAGCTGAAAGAAAAAGAGTAAAAGCGCACAAACAGCCCCTGTCGACTTGGTCGACAGGGGCTGTTTTCACTTGTTATTACATTTTGCTCCAATCGATGTTGCCGCCTGCGTTCTCGCAATAGTAGATGTAAGGCTCCTTAATGGCACCGTCGGCGGCGGACAGCGGCAACACCGTACCGCCGAGAATGGGAATATCGTTGGTGAAATTGTTATCTTTCGCCATAACCGCACCATTAACAACGTAGTTGGCACGGTCGTAGGTACTGCACTTCTGCCCGTATTGGAAACGGATACCGTCGTACACCACACTGGCGCTGTTACAATGCTCGTGTCCCACCAAAATGGAATCGGCACCCAACGACTTGATGCGGTTGTACACTGTGCGGTCCTCATCCCAAGAGGATTTCAAATCCCGTCCCAAATAGCCAAAATCTCCTGCCGCCTTATCGGGGCGCGAATCAATGTTGATGGGATTCGTCTTGGTGGTTGCGTTGTCAAAGCCGTACTTGGCAAAAGCATCGGCAAAAGCCGCCAGCTGAATATGGAACGCAAAGGTAAACTTGGTGCTCGGAGACAAAGCGGTGATGCTCTGCGCCGTCTCGGTGAACCAATCCACCTGATCCTGACCGAAGCCGGTGGTATTGACTGTATGGCTATTGCCCGTACCGCTGATGCGTCCGCCGCAACCGTTGGAATCCATCATAAAGAACACCCGCTGCAGCTTGCCGTCCTGACGGAGACCTACGGTATAGTTGCCGTTGCCCGTCAAAGTGCGCTGCTCAAACAAGCAGTATTCCCCTGCCTCCAGCATCGCGCACTGGGCATCCACCGTCTGACGTCCCGCATTATCGTGGTTACCGAACACAGGCGCCCACGGAATCTTAAAGCTGTCCATAAAACGGATAAAATCCTGTAGCGTAGAGCCGTCGTGATCAAACTCGCCGTAAATCATATCACCGGTGACGAGAATCAAATCGGGATTGGTCTGCTCGATGGTTTCACGAATATAAGGATAGCACAGCGTTTCGGCGTCATAGGTTCTCCACCAATCCTGCGCGCTCCCCTCGCCACCGCCGGTGACGTTCGCTCCGTTCGCAATCTGCGGATCGGTCAGCTGCAACACGATCGGATCACGGTCGGCAGGAACATCTACGATAAAATCAATCAAATCCGTCACGTCCTTCGGTACCGCCGTACTCGTCGGTGTTGCGGTCACGCTGCTTGAAGCCGAGCTGCCGGATGTCGTCCGTGTCGGTGCGGTAGGCAGGCGAGATTCCGTAGCAGTCGTGCGTCGCGTCATGGTTTGCCACCATTTATCCTTGGTGGTGGTTTCAGTCGTACTCCGGGTAGATTCCTGAGCAGACCCTTTCTGCACAGAACGGGTGGTGGTATCAGCTTTTCCTGTGGTGGCATCGGCTTTCGCTGTCGTGCTTCCCCGCCCTTGCGACGAGGCTTTCGTAACACGGGTCGACGTAGCCACATCTATAGCGGCTGTGGTGGTGCTCACAGCGGCCATGCTGTTCTCCGCCGATTCTGTTGTATCGGTATCGGTCTCGGACGTCCCCTCCCCGTCTGTGGTATCGAGGGTGGGGGAGAATTCCGTCAATAGGGTGGTCCCCGCTTCGCCATCTGCAAAAGCAGAAGAGCCCCCCTCGTCAGCCACAGGCGGTCCCGAAAGGCTGCCCTCCGCCGGTTGTCCTCCGCAGGCGGTGATACCCGTCAAAAGGCAAACAGCCAAAAACAAAGCGCAAATTTTCTTCATATTGTCCTGTCTCCTTCAAAGCGTACTATAAAGCCTTATAGTCACATAATAAGTTTGCTCGCCAAAATCGTCAAGGTTTTTTGCCTTTCCTGCAATAAAAACGGAGAAAAAAGTCACAAAAGCCTACTCCCGCATATTTCTGTTGCTATTTTCCCGCAAATGTGCTACCATACCATCGAACTACTGAAATAAAGGAGTATTCCCCCTATGCTACGGAATCTAATCGGTAACCGTGCGTTCTACAAACGGGTGATGGCGCTTGCCCTCCCCGTGATGATCCAGAACGGCATCACCAATTTTGTCAATATGCTGGACAACGTGATGGTGGGGCGAACCGGCACCTTGGAAATGACGGGTGTCACCATCGCCAACCAGCTCATCTTTGTGTTTAACCTGTGCATCTTCGGTGCGGTGTCGGGCGCGGGCATTTTCGGTGCCCAGTTTGCGGGTAACGGCGACCAAAAGGGACTCACCTACACCCTGCGATTTAAGCTGTTGTCCTGCTCCCTGTTGGCAGCGGTGTGCATCGGCGTGTTCCTGCTGTGGGGCGAGCCGCTCATCGGGCTATATCTACAGGGCGAAGGCAGTGCGGCGGATGCCGCTGCCTCGCTGGGCTTTGCCAAGCAATATCTGACCATTATGCTTATCGGGCTTATCCCCTATACCATTGCCCAGTGCTATGCCAGCACCCTGCGAGAGACGGGGCAGACCTCGCCGCCCATGGTGGCGGGCGTGGTGGCAGTGCTGGTGAATCTGGCACTCAATGCCGTGCTGATATTCGGTTACCTCGGCGCACCGCGGTTGGGCGTGGTGGGCGCCGCCATCGCCACCGTCACCTCCCGTTTTGTGGAGCTGGCGATCGTAGCGATATGGACTCACACCCATCGGGAAAAGAACGGCTTTGCCGCTGACCTCTATCGCAGCCTGTATATCCCCCGCCGCCTTATTGGGCAAATTACCCTCAAGGGACTGCCGCTGATGCTCAACGAAACCCTGTGGAGTATGGGTATGGCCACCCTCAGCCAGCAGTATTCCCTGCGGGGGCAGGCGGTGGTGGCCGCCAACAACATCTGCCAGACCTTCTTCAACGTGTTTTCCGTCGCCTTTATGGCCATCGGCGTGGTGGTGGGCATTATGGTGGGACAGCAGCTGGGCGCCGGCGACACCGAGGGTGCCAAAGACACCGCCCGCAAGCTTATCGTTTTCTCAGTCATCGTGGGGCTGGTGGTGGGGGCCGCCTACGCGGTGTGCGCGGGCTTCATCCCGCAGCTGTACAACACCACCGACAACATTCGTCACATCGCCACCGAGCTGATGCTGGTATGTGCCGCGGCAATGCCTGTAGAGGCTTTTGCCCACGCCACCTATTTCACCATCCGCTCCGGCGGCAAGGCGTTCATCACCTTTGTGTTTGACAGCGGCTTTATGTGGGGCATCTGCGTGCCTGTCGCCTTCCTTCTGGTACGGTATACCGCCCTCCCCGTGCTGTGGGTGTACGCCGCCGTACAAGGTATCAACTTCATCAAATGCTTCATCGGCGGCTATCTGGTGAAACAGGGCGGCTGGGTCAAAACGATTGTGGAATAACCCTTTCACCCGCAGGCTATTGCGCCTGCGGGTACTTTTTATGTTGAGAATGTAAAACACACTTGACATTTTCAGCGCAGTATGATACACTCATTACGTAAAGCAAGCTTTACAAGGAGGATCACATGAAAAATCGCATAGAAGAAATCCGAAAAGCGAAAGGCATACGGCAGGAAGAGCTGGCAAAAACTCTAGGGGTATCCCGCCAAACCATCAGCTCTTTAGAAAACGGACGGTATAATCCCTCTATCCTGTTGGCTTACAAAGTAGCCCGCTGTTTCGGAATGACCATTGAAGAAGTATTTTTATTTGACGAGGAGGAATCGGTATGAACAACAAGCGTATGATTGCAAGCGTTATAGAGATTGTGCTGGGGCTAGTATTGATTATCCTCGGCCATCTCGGCAAAATCGACGATTATTGGAGCGGTATGGGCGGCGGTTTGCTGGCCGTCGGAGTTTTGCGACTGATCCAACAGTTCCGTTACAAAAACAACGCCACCTATCAGGAGGCAGTAGACACCGAGCGGAGCGATGAACGCAACCGCTTTCTGGGAATGAAAGCCTGGTCTTGGGCTGGCTATCTGTTCCTGCTCATCGCCGCCGCAGGCAGCATCGTGTTCAAACTGCTGAACGAGGAGAAGCTGATGTTTGCCGCCAGCGGCAGTGTGTGTCTGCTCATCGTACTGTACTGGATGTCCTATCTGATAGTGCGAAAGAAATACTGATCAAAAAAGAAGGTGCCACACGGCACCTTCTTTTTTACATCTCTGTAGGCACAGCTACTCGCTCCAGCACCGCACGAATCTGCTCACCGCTTGCCAGCTCGCCTGCAAAGGCGGTGGCGCTGCCGCAGGCGACCCCCAGCCGCAAGGCCTCCGTCAGCGCGCCGTAGGTCAGCCAGCCTGTGACGAAGCCCGCTACCGCGCTGTCCCCTGCACCGACGGTGCCCCGCACCGTTCCGTCGGGGGCGGGCAGGTGGTACCGCCGCCCCTCCTCGGTGCACAGGAGGGCACCCTCGCCGCCGAGGCTCACCAGCACGTTGCGAGCCCCTTTCGCCTGTAGCTTGGCGGCAGCCTCTGCCGCCTGCTCTACCGTGCGGATATCCTCCCCCAACAGGTCGCTCATCTCCTGTCGGTTGGGCTTTATCAGCCACGGATGAGCCGACAATGCCGCCAACAGCGGTTGCCCCGCCGTATCCAGCACCGTATATACCCCTTTTCCCGCCACCGCGGTCAGCAAACGGGCATAGGTGTCGGACGGCATCTGCGGCGCCAAGCTGCCGCACACGCACAGCACGTCCCCACTGTCGAGGGTGGTCAGCTTATCCAGCAGCGCCGTCAGCGCCGCCTCGTCCACCGCCGCACCGGGGGCATTCAGCTCGGTTTCGGTGTCGGCGTACAGCTTCACGTTAATGCGAGTCGCGCCTGCCGCCAACCCCACGAAATCCGTTCGCACACCGCGGTCGGTCAGCATCTTTTTCAGCAAATTTCCCGTTTCTCCCGCCGCAAAGCCGAGAGCCACGTTCTCCTGCCCCAGTGCAGCAAGCATACGGGACACGTTCACCCCTTTTCCGCTGGGGGTAAGAACGTTCGCCGTGGTGCGGTTCATCTCCCCCGCCACCAGCCGTTCCAACGTTACGGTGCAATCCAATGCGGGATTACAGGTCACGGTATAGATCATCGTTTTTCTTCTCCTTCCAGATAGGCGCGGACGGTTACCCCCGTATATTTCTTAAATAAGCGGTATCCGTAGGACACATCGTCAATGGCCACGCTCTCGCAGGCCGTCTTGAAGGGCAGTCCCTTCATCGTCATCAGTTCCCCGATCAGCCGCACCCGCTCCCCGTTTATATAGCGGCGGATGCTGAGCCCCGTAGCGGCACGGAACACGCTGTTCAGGTGGTTGGGAGTCCTGCCAAGTGCATCCCCAAGCTCCTGCAGGGTGATCTCCCGATGGATGTGCTCGGCGACATACCGCTTCACCTTATATTCCAGCAGAGAGCCGCCATGCTCCCGTCCACGGCGGAACAGCCGATCAATCTGCATCAGCACCGACAGCCCCGCCACCGAGGCGGACAGAGGCGGCGCCTCCCGTCGGGCACTCACCTCCGCCACGATGGCGAACAGCTCCTTTTTGATCTGCTCTGCCTCCGCTCCCGGCGGCAGGATCAGCGGCAAAACAAGCCCCGAAAAGTCCGTCGGCACATCCGTAGAATTATCCACAAAGTCGCAGTGGAAATCGAATACCAGCTGCACGCTGCAGTGGGACTGGGGCGTCCCCGCCGCCGCATACAGGCGAAAAGGGCGTGTGCGCACCAAAACCAGCACGCTGCCCGGCTGTACCGCATAGCTTTTGCTGCCGATCTCAGCTGTAAAGGCTCCTTCCTTTACATAGGCGATCTCTAAGCTGCTGTTCGGCGTTTCATTCCGCTGTTTATACTCCTCCGTATAGAAATGGTGGGCAAAGCCCACCGTAGGCAGCTGCGAAAAGGTCAACAATCCATAAGACATATCACCCCTCCTCTCATCACAAAAGCAGTATATCATGTAATCGTTGTTTTGTCCATATTTTCTTTGGATTTTCTATAGACATTCCCTCCTCCCTCGTTTATGCTGAGACCAAAGGAAAGGAGTGACCCTCTATGCAAAAGAGGACGTATTTTTTCATTGACGACGTGATCTGGGTGTTCCGTGATCTGACCCGTCAGCGCCCCGCCTCTCTGTTTGACAACCCTTTTATGAAACTGCTCAGGGAAGGGCACGACCGCTACGGAATGAAGGTCCAGCTCAACGTATTCTATCGCACCGACTTCTTCTATGGTAGTGACGAATTTTCATTGGCGGATATGACCGATGCCTACAAAGCGGAGTTTACAGCCGCCGCCGACTGGCTGAAGTTTGGCTTCCACGCTAAGCAGGAATTCCCCGACTATCCCTATATCAACGCCAACTACGCCGATGTAAAAGCAGATCTGGAGGATATCAAGCGGGAAATATTCCGCTTTGCCGGCGAGAAAAGCTTTGCCCGTGCGGTCATACCCCACTGGCTGCCCATCAGCAAGCAGGCGTGTCAGGCGCTGCACGACGGCGGCATCAAGCTGCTGTCGGTGTCCACCGGTCCCCGAGTCGACTATAACGGGGACCCTGCCTCCCTGCCCTACGGTCACGCCGCCCGCCTATTGCAAAACCGCAAACCGGAGACCGCGCTGTTCACCCGCAAAACCCGCGACGCCGCAATCACCGCCTCCCTCTGCGGTTACAACCACATTGAAAGCCCCGAACCGTTGGAAAACACCACCTGCAAGGTGTATTTTGACAAAGAGACCGGGCTGTATTTTAAGCAGTTTGGTGCAACGGGACCTTGCCTCAACCTGATCAAGGAGGAGGAACTGGAAGCGTGCTACCGTCCTCTGCAGGACTACGAATACGTTGGCTACGCCATACATGAGCAGTATTTCTACCCCGATTACTACGCCTATCAGCCCGACTATGCCAACAAGGTGTTAGGTGCCGCCAAAATCCTGCAGGAAAACGGCTACACCTACTTCTTTGTGGAGGAACTGGTATGATGACAAAGCAAAAGAGCGGTCAGCTTGCTTTTTGGCTCTGCCTGATCGTGTACACCGCCATCTGTATGACGCGAAACACCTACTCCTCTGCTATGGCGGAGATCATACGGCAGGGCATATTCCCTAAATCCACCGCTGGACTCATCACCTCGGCATTCAGCCTGTTCTACGGAGTGTCCCAATTTTTCGGCGGTTGGATAGTGGATCACACCTCTCCCTTCACCGCCCTGCTTATCGGTCTTACGGGATGTGGAGTGGGTAATTTACTTATGGCGCTGTCGGACGCCAATTTTACCGTGATGATGGTAGCGTGGAGTATAAGCGGTCTTTCCCTGTTCGGCAGCTGGCCGTCTATCATCAAAATTATGGTAGGCTATATTCCCCTGAAAGACCAGGTCCGTGCCCGTCTGCTGGTCCCCTTCGGGCTGAGCGTGGGCACGATGCTCAGCTATGTCGCCGCCTCGGTGCTGCTGCCGCTCACCTCCTGGCAGGGGCTGTTTTGGCTGTCGGTAGCCGTCATTGTGGCTACCACGGGCTTTTTCCTGTTCACCTCCCGCATCATACGGCGGCATCCGGTGGCACCGCCGACACCTGTAACGGCTGTCACCAACACGGAAAAGCCCGCCCCATCCACGATGAAACTGTTGCTGTCCAGCGGCTTTTTCCTGCTGCTGATCCCCGCCATCCTGCGCAGTTGGTTGGAAACCGGATTTAAACAGTGGCTTCCCACCATTCTGGTGGAAACCTACGAGGTATCCACCGGTTTTGCCAGCATGCTCAGCAGCATCCTGCTGCTGGTCAACCTGTCCGCCATATTCATTTTGGCGGCGCTATACCCCAAACGGTGCAAAAATATGGCAGTAGCTCTCGCCCTGTTGTTCGCTCCTGCGTTGCTGTTCACCCTGCCTCTGGTCGGCATCGGGCGAATCAGTCTTATCGTCATAGTCGTGCTGTTGGCGGTGGTTACCACCTTCACCAACGCCGGCTCCAGATTCGTTGACGTGGAGCTTCCCTCAGCCTATGCCGACTACGGCAAGGCGGGCACGGTAGCCGGCATCCTCAACGCTGTTCTGTGTCTGAGCGGTGCCGTCGCCAACACCCTATACGGACTGCTGGCAGAACGGTTCGGCTGGTCCGTGCTGACCTGGGCGTGGATCCTTATGCTGGCGATGGCGGTGCTCTTTTGCTTGGTCGCCGCCCCGCTATGGAAGCGATTTACAAAAGTATAGCAAAAAAAGACACGACCCACGGGTCGTGTCTTTTTTACGTCTCACAGATGGTGCCGCCGCCCACTACCTCGTCATCGTGGTACAGCACCACCGCCTGTCCCTCGGTCACAGCCCGCTGTGGGGCGGCAAACACCACCTCCACCCGTCCGTCGGGCAAAACCGTGGCGGTGGCAGGGGTCTCCTTGGCGGAGTATCGGGTCTTGGCATTCACTGCCACCGAGGCGGTGGGGATATCCCCGCTGACCCAGTTGAAATCCTCCGCCACCAGACGGGTGGTATATAGCTCACTCTCGGGGGTGAGCAACACCGTATTATCCGCCATATTCTTACGGCGGACGTACAGCGGTGCGGGCAAGGAAAGTCCCAACCCACGGCGCTGACCGACGGTGTAGCCGATAATCCCCATGTGCTGTCCCAGCACGCGACCGTCGGCATCGACGAAATCCCCTACGGGGTACTCCCGCCCTGTGTGGCGGCGGATAAACGCCGCATATTTACCGTCAGGGACGAAGCAGATATCCTGACTATCCCGCTTGCGGGCGTTGCCGAAGCCGTAGTCCGCCGCCAGACGGCGCACCGCCTCTTTATCCTCATATTCCCCTAAAGGGAAAGCGGTATGCGCCAGCTGCTTCTGCGTCAAAAAATACAGAAAATAGGTCTGGTCCTTAGCGCGATTCTTGGCCTTTTTGAGCCGCCAACGGGCGGTGGCTTGGTCATATTCCACGCGGGCATAGTGCCCCGTGACCACCATGTCACACCCCTGCTGAGCCGCATAACGGTGCAGTCTGCCAAACTTCATATGGCGGTTGCATTCAATACAGGGGTTGGGAGTATAGCCGCGCTCGTAGGCGGCGATAAAGGGGGCAATGACGTGCTGCGAAAACGCCGTTTTTTCCTCCAGCACCGCAAAGGGAAACCCCAGCTGCTCCGCCACGCGGCGGGCGTCCTCGGCGTCCCCCTCGGCACCGTCGTGCAGCTGCATCGTCACACCCGTGCAGGCGTATCCCGCCTGCAGCATACACACCGCCGCCGCGGAGCTGTCCACACCGCCACTCATGGCTATTAAGGCTTTTTTCGGCATACCGTCACCTCCCGTTTACTCCCTCCGTCACGGCTTGCGCCGTGCCACCTCCCCTGAAGGAGGGAGGCTACTTTTTCATCATAACACAAACCCGACGGTTTTTCAACCGTCGGGTTTTGGGAATTTATTGAGGATTTTCCACAATGCCGCTGAACAGAATCGTATCGGCAGGTCCCGTCACCGCAAACATAAAGGGGCGGTCCAATGTGAAATCCAGTTTTTCCATCGGCGCGCCGGTGCCGCACAGCATCATCACCGTGTACGCTGCCGCAGTGACCCCTTCCTCGTCAATAGCAACACGAGCAGCGTGGTTCACCTGATTGAGATAAACCGGCTCGTTGTCCGCCGTGAGAATACCGCCAAAATCCGCCTCCTCGGCATGAAACACGTCGGTAACACCCAACTCCCGCAGTCCCTCCGCCAAATCCACGTCGGAACTGACGTCAAACTTAGGGATACGCATATCAATTTGAACGTATTTGCCGATAGCACTGCGGTCGGCGTTACACAACACCTCCATCATCTGCGGGTCTCCCGCCAGCTGCTCCGCGGATACCCCCGTATCCGGAAGGAAAAAGGTCATTCCGTAAGCCCCGTCATCCAAATCCAGTCGCACCGCGGTAAAATCATCCCCAAAGTAGGCAAAACCGCAAGGATTTCGGTTCATCATCTTGCAGGGAACGTCGCCCGTCGCCGCATGGAAGGTGCCTACCGTGGTTTTCTCTGCGTCAAACCACTCGGTCCACTTAGCGCGGAAGCAAACGGCGCTTGCCAGCGCCATCGCCGTATCGGGGTCAAACCGCAGTCCCTCAGATTGCTCCTGCAGCAGACCGTCGGTCTGGTCGTTAAGCCAGCCACGCAGCGCACGGTCGTAGCTTTCGCTACCCATAACCCCTTTGTAGACGGAAGCGTAGTAGTTGTACGCCAAATTTTGGGCAGAGGCGGTGTCGTACTGCCACCGCTCCCCCTCTGCCAGCCACAGGGAATTGGCGAAGCGACAGGTGACCGCCCCGTCGTTCATGTACACCCCATTCCAAAGGGCGTGATTTTTCTGCCGTAGTGCAATCAGGTCGGACACACCCAGCAGATTCAGAATTTGCGTGCGGCTGTTCCCCTCGGCGGTCTCCGCTAACATACTCAGAGCAAAGTATAGATTGAGAGGAGAATACACTCGATTTTCTCCCGCCTTGCCACTGAGGAAGGTCTGCATCGTCTTGGTGTAGAAGGCGGTCATTCCGTCAGCGTGCGCCTCGGCGTCTTGGCGGCGGTCCGCAAGCTCCTTACGCCAAGTATCATGAGCCTCCCCCGCATAAAACTCCTCACCGGTCGGGCGTTGCGCCATAGTGGGATACTTGGCAAGTCCTAAGATGTCTACGTCCTTTAGCGGCGTACCGCTGTTGGGGGAGGTGGTTGCGGTGGTGGTTGTGGTCGCCGTGGTGCTGTTCGCCGTCGGGGCAGAAACCCCATATCCTTCTTCCTGCCACAGCGGCAGAGTCAACAAACAGCCCACCAGCACACACAGGCAAGCGGCTACCGCCACCCAGCTCCGCCAATGGCGGCGGCGCGGCACGGCTCGTGCCGTCAAGGTCTCCTGCAAAATAGCCTCATCTAAATTTCCAATGGCATCACTCAATTGTTCTTTCTTCATACGTCAAAGCCCTCCTTCTGCAAATAATCACGCAAGCTCTGCCGCGTGCGATGCAGCATGCTCTTCACCTGCGACAGAGTCGAATCCTGCCGTGCGGCAATCTCCCCCAAGGAGTCGGCAAAGAAATAACGGGACACAAACGCCTGTCGCTCCGTAGCGGGGCGGGTGCGCAGAAACGCGCTGATGCACGCCGCCAGCTGGGCAAGGTCAGCCGCCTGCTCGGGGGTTTCGCGGTCGGAGACGCACTCCGCCAGCTCCTCCAGAGAAAGAGTATACTGGGAAGCCAGCCGTTTTTTCGCCGCCCGACAGCGATAGCGGTCCACCGACAGGTCACGGGTAATGCGACACAAAAAGGCAGAAAGCGCCGCAGGGCGGTTGGGCGGCATGGCATTCCATGCTTTGAGATAGGTATCGTTCACCGCCTCCTCGCTGTCCTGCGGGTCGGTGAGAATCCGTCGCGCCACCGAAAACAGCAGGTCACCGTACCGCTCCTCGGTGGCGTGTATCGCCCCTTCGTCCCGTTGCCAATACAGGGCGATAATTTTTTGGTCGTCCATTCGCTTCCCTCCTTTGTGAGTGAGCCCTCTCACCCTATTAGCCGTAAAACAGGTCAAAAGGTTGCAGAAAATGGGGAAATTTTAGCAAAAAACGGCAAAGTTTCCTCTGCCGTTCTTGTGTAAAGCCGATCCGCTTTACTCCTGGATGATATCCGCCGTTTTGCCGCCCGTGACCCGCAATAGGTCCGCAGGCGCCAGCAAAATCTGTGCTCCGATGCGTCCGCCGCTGAGTATGACCGTGTCGTAGTCGGTCAAGGTGCTGTGAAACACGGTGGGAAAGGCTTTTTTCATTCCGATGGGAGTACAGCCGCCCCGTACGTAGCCTGTCAGCGGGGTAATATCCTTCACGTGGATCAGCTCCACCGCTTTCTCTCCCACCGACCGTGCCGCCGCCTTTAAATCCAGCTCCGCGGCAATGGGAATGACAAACACAAAATGCCCGCCGCTTTTGCCCACCGCCACCAAGGTTTTGAAAGAGCTTTCATAGGGCTGTCCCAGCTGATCCGCCACCGTCACCGCATCGATAAACTCCGGACAATCGTACAGGTTGACCGTGTAAGATATTTTATTGCGGTCCAGAATCCGCATGGCGTTGGTTTTTTGTTCTTTTGCCATTACAGTAACTCCTTAAAGCTGACGATGCAGGTGTCCGCCGCCTCGGTCAGTCCCTCGCTCTCCACCGCCAAGGGGGTCAGCACACCGCAGGTGCGCATACCCGCTCCCCGCGCCGTCCGAATGGCGGTGACACCGTCGTCAAAATACAAAACGTCCTTCGGCTCACAGCCAATGGCTTCCGCCATTTTAAGAAATAACGCCGTGTCGCCTTTTGTGTACCCGAAATCCTCGGTGCACCACACCTGTTCAAAGAAATCAAAAATGCCGTTTGCCCGCAGACAGGCATCGCTGACCCGATGCGGGGTGGCCGTGAGCAAAAACAGCCGCGCCCCCTCCGCCTTCCGCTTTTCCAGATAGGGTAACACCCCGTCGAACAGCGGCACACGGGTTTCGTACAGCCGTTGCATGGTGTCCAGCATGCGCTCCACAATCTCCTTGGGTGTACCGGGCACCCCTAAACGGCTGTAATATGCCGCCGACTTAGGAAAGCCCAAAGGATTGAGAATAGGAATAAGCGTATCCGCATCGTAAGAGATGCCCTCCTCGTCCAGCACCTGCAAAATCCCCTCGGTATACCGCAGATGGGAGTCCACCAGGGTATCGTCCATATCAAATACATAAATTTTACTTTCCATTTTGTTCCTCCTCCAACGGCTGTGCCGCCTCCATCGCTTCCCGCAGGGTGTCCAGCCCATTCTTGCCGCCTGTACGGTCGATTTTCACCGCATAATAGGGCTTTCCGCCGGCGGAAATCATCACCCTGCCCTTGAGGGCGGCGCTGAGGCGACCGCCAAGCGCCATATCCAGTTTCTCGGGATACAGCAGCAGCGCCTGCTCCTGCTGTTTTATCTCGCGGATACCCAGCGCCGCCGCCATATTACGCAGCAGCGCCACGTCCACCAGCCCCTGTACCGCCGTGGGCGGTTCGCCAAAGCGGTCGATAAGCTCGTCAAACACGTCCATGGAATCCTCCACCGTGCGAATGTCCGCAATGCGGCGGTAGATTTCCAGACGCTGGGCATTGTCGCTGATATAGCTGTCGGGAATGTGCGCCGAAATAGGCAGGTCCACCAGACACTCCACTGCTACGGCGGCGGGCTCGCCCTTCTCCTCGCTGACCGCGTCCGCCAGCAGCTTGAGGTACATATCGTAGCCCACAGCCTCCATATGTCCGTGCTGCTGGGCGCCCAGCAGGTTGCCCGCGCCGCGAATCTCCATATCCCGCATGGCAATCTTAAAGCCCGCGCCGAACTCGGTAAAGTCTCGCATGGTTTCCAGCCGCTTGGTAGCAACGTCCGACAGCTCCTTACCGCGAGTAAAGGTCAGATAGGCATAAGCGCGGCGGGAAGAACGCCCCACACGACCGCGGAGCTGGTGCAACTGAGACAGACCGTAGCGGTCCGCGTTTTCGATGATGAGGGTGTTCACGTTGGGGATGTCCACACCCGTTTCGATGATGGTGGTGCACACCAGAATATCCACCTCGTGCTCCAGCACCTGCCGCCAGATCTCCGACAGCTCTTCCTCCCCCATCTTGCCGTGGGCCACGGTGATACGCGCCTCCGGTACGCGGCTGTGAATGGCCGCCGCCACCAGTTCAATGTTATCCACGCGGTTGTGGAGATAATACACCTGTCCGTCCCGTCGCAATTCCCGTCGGATAGCGTCGGCTATCACCCCGTTATCGTGCTCCAGCACGTAGGTCTGCACCGGACGGCGGTCCTGCGGCGCCTCCTCAATGACCGACATATCCCGTATGCCGCTCATCGCCATATTGAGGGTGCGGGGTATGGGTGTGGCAGACAGGGTCAGCACGTCCACGTTGGGGGTCATCTCCTTGATGCGCTCCTTCTGTGCCACACCGAACCGCTGCTCCTCGTCCACGATGAACAGCCCCAAATCGCGGAAGGACACGTCCTGCGACAACAGACGGTGGGTGCCCACCACAATGTCAATCTCACCGTTTTTCACCCGACGGACGATGTCCGCCTGCTGTTTGGCGGTGCGGAAACGGGACAGCATCTCAATCTTGACGGGGAAGCCCTCAAACCGCTTGAGCAGCGTGTTGTAGTGCTGAAAAGCCAGAATGGTGGTAGGCACCAACAGGGCGCACTGCTTAGACTGGCTGACGCACTTGAAGGCGGCACGCAGCGCCACCTCCGTCTTGCCGAAGCCCACGTCACCGCACAAAAGGCGGTCCATGGGAACGGGGCGCTCCATATCACTCTTTATTTCATCGATACAGCGCAGCTGGTCCTCCGTCTCCTGATACTCGAAATGCCGCTCGAAATCGTACTGCCACTCCTCGTCGGGACCAAAGGCAAACCCGGGAGACGCCATGCGTTTCCCGTACAGCACAACCAGCTGCTTGGCGATATCCTTCACCGCCGAACGCACGCGGGTCTTGGCCTTCTGCCACTCCTGTCCGCCCAGACGGTGAAGCTTGACGGCGGCGTCCTCTTTGTTGCCGATGTACTTGGATACCAAATCCAGCTGGGTCACGGGGACATACAGGGTATCCCCCTTGGCATATTCCAGTTTGATATAGTCCTTAACCACGCCCTGCACGTTCATCTGGTGTACCCCTTGGTACACACCGATGCCGTGGGCGGTATGCACCACGTAATCCCCAATTTGCAGCTCAGAAAGACTGTGAAGGTCTAAGCCTTTACTCTTATTTTTGGCGCGACGGCGGGCGGGCTTCACCGCCCGTCCGTGGGTGAGCACCGCCAGACCTGCCGTGGGAAACTCCATACCCGCCGACAGACCGCCCGCGGTAACCAGCACCTGCCCCTTAATGGGGCTTTCGGGGTTCTTGGCATAGAGGGCGGGCAGTCCCGCCTTGTGCAGGTCCTCCGCCAAGGTTTGCGCCGCCTTCTCCTCGCTGCCCGCCAGCACCACGCAGGCCATACGGCGGTCCAGCAGGTCTCGCAGGTCCTCCGCCAACAGCTCCACCCGTCCCGACCATATGGGCAGCTGGCGTGCCTCTATCGTATACATTCTCTGCAGCTCCAGCGAGATGCCGCCGCGGGAGAAGGCGTCCAGCAGCACCGTAGGCGCTCGCTGCAACCACAGCAGCACCTGTTCCCAAGTCGGGGCATATTCCATTAGCCCGCGGCAAAGCAGCCCCTCCTCCAGCAGTGTGGTTTCGTCCTGCTCCAGCTGCCAGAGGTAGGTGCGCATCCGTTCCTTTACCCGATTCGGCTCGGATAAAAACAACAAATCCTGCCGCATATAGGTAAACAAATTCGCCTTTTCGGGATAAATCAGCGGTAGGTACTTATCCACCGAGCCGGGGTACGCACCGCCCCGCAGACGGTCCACGTCGGCTTGCAGATTTTTCTTTACTACGTCCGCATTTTTCCCTCTTTGGGCGGCGGCAAGCCGTTCGATATCCGCCGCCAGCGATAAGGGGTTGTCGTACATAATTTCCGCCGCCGGCGGAATGGCTACCGCCTCCAGCGACTCGGTGCGCCGCTGGGTCAGCAGGTCAAAATACCCCAAGGTATCTACCGTATCCCCCCACAATTCCAGCCGCACGGGCTGGGGGCAGGCGGCGGGGTAAATATCCACGATACCGCCTCGCACCGCGTACTGACCGGGGCCCTCGATCTGGGCACAACGCTCGTAGCCCGCAGCAGTCAATGCCGCAGACAGGTCCTCCACCGGCAACGGAGCACCGGCTACCAGCTCCAGCGTCCGCTCCAGCAGGGTGTCGGGGGGAATGGTATACTGCACCGCCGCGTCCACGCAGGCCACCACGCAGTCGTAAGCGCCCTCGGTCATCGCCGCCAAGGTGCCCAGTCGCATCTGCTCATATTCGCGGGAGGCGGACTCGGTCTGCCGCAGGGACAACTCCCGTGCGGGCAGGGTCAGCACCCGCAGACCCAAGGCACGCAGGTCCTCCGCCATACGGGCAGACTCCGCCTCGTCCCCTACCAGCATAACGCCCCGCTTTTTGGTGCGTTTCAGCACCGCGGCGGTAAACACCGCCTTGTGGATATGGGCAAGCCCCACCAGCTGCACAGGCGTGCGGCGAGCGGTAATATCTTCACACAGGCTGCCGAAAGCCGGCAGCGCCGTTAACCCTTTTTCCCAAATGCTCATAGAATCTCCCTCAAGTACCAATCTGTACCGTCTTTTCTCTCCCTCCGTCACGGCTATGCCGTGCCACCTCCCTCATCAGAGGGAGGCTGTAAAAAGCGGAAACTTAATGGGAATACTTGTTCATTGCCTCGTCAATGTTGTCGGCAATCACCAGCCGCGCCGCAGCCGCCGCCTTTTCAAAGGCCTCCTGCATCAGCGGCAGCTCCTCTTTTTTATACTTGGACAGCACCCAATCTGCCAAATCGTAGGCGGGGTGGGGCTTTTTGCCCACCCCGATGCGAATGCGGGGAAATTCGTCGGTGCCGATGTGGGCAATGATGCTGCGCAGACCCTTCTGCCCGCCGTCAGAGCCCTTCTTGCGCACCCGCACGCCGCCCACGTCAAGGGCGATATCATCGGACAGCACCAGCAATTGGGCGGGGGTGAGCTTGTAAAACGCCATCGCCGCCTGTACCGCCTCGCCGGAGTTGTTCATAAAGGTCTGCGGGTACAAAAACAGCACCTTTTTCCCCTCCACCGTGGCGGTGGCGGTCAGCGCCTTAAACTGCTTTTTATCCAGCTTGACTCCCGCAACCGATGCCAGCTCCGCCAGAGCGGTACAGCCGGCGTTGTGGCGGGTGCCCTCATAGGCCATGCCGGGGTTACCCAGCCCTACCACCAGCCAGTCTATGTTGCTTTTCTTTTTCTGAAAAATCATCGTATTTCCTCCTAAAAATGCAACGACAAACCGCCGGACATCACGCGGTGTCCGGCTGTGAATTTCTCTATTCTCCTCACAGTATACCAAATCTGTTTACCAACCGCAAGAGAATTTTGCGGCTTTTTTTATGACAAAAAAGACAAAATCGGCATCTCCATAGGCAAAAATGAACGAAAACCGTCTGAAACGCCCATGGATTTCCGTGAAAAGTTTAGATTTATGACTTTTTTTAAAAAAACAGTAGCCAAACCGCTTTATATCTGTTATAATATGCAGTGGCTCTGTGGGTTTTGGTGCGGCAGGGACAAGCCACTCCCCCTCACAGAGAAAATTCGAAGTAAAATGTTGGAGGTAAAGAGTATGAGTCACAAGTTTGTCTACCTGTTCAGCGAAGGCGACGCTTCCATGCGTGAGCTGCTGGGTGGTAAGGGCGCGAACCTGGCTGAGATGACCAAGATTGGTCTGCCTGTTCCCCAGGGTTTCACCGTCACCACCGAGGCCTGCACTCAGTATTATGAGGACGGCCGCAAGATCAATGACGATATCCAGGCACAGATTATGGAGTACATCGACAAGATGGAGGGTATCACCGGCAAGAAGTTCGGTGACAAGGAGAACCCCCTGCTGGTGTCCGTCCGTTCCGGTGCCCGTGCTTCCATGCCCGGTATGATGGATACCATCCTGAACCTGGGTCTGAACGAGGAAGTGGTTGAGGTTATGGCTGCCAAGTCCGGCAATGCTCGTTGGGCTTACGACTGCTATCGCCGTTTCATCCAGATGTACTCCGACGTCGTTATGGAAGTCGGTAAGAAGTACTTCGAGGAGCTCATCGACCAGATGAAGGAGAAGAAGGGTGTTAAGCAGGACGTCGAGCTGTCTGCTGAGGACCTGAAGGAGCTGGCTAACCAGTTCAAGGCTGAGTACAAGAATAAGATCGGTGCCGATTTCCCCTCCGATCCCAAGGAGCAGCTGATGGGCGCTGTCGAGGCTGTGTTCCGTTCCTGGGACAACCCCCGTGCTAACGTCTATCGCCGTGACAACGATATCCCCTACTCCTGGGGTACTGC